>DASXCQ010000029.1:0-75582 GCA_036491115.1 Pseudonocardiaceae bacterium | reverse complement strand
TACCGCTCGACTTGCATGTGTTAAGCACGCCGCCAGCGTTCGTCCTGAGCCAGGATCAAACTCTCCAATATGGAATATGTTCAACCGAGGCACCAGACATAATCTGGCATCACTCACTCAAAGAAACCCCATGACAGGGTTACAGACATAAATGCTCTACTAGCATCATCGGCACACTGTTGAGTTCTCAAAGAACACACGCACACCACCACACACCACAACCAAGCAGCATGAGCGCGGGGCGTTACTACCTATCTCGTTCTCAAGCGTGATGAGCAGTGGCCGCTGCCGTTCAGCCTCAAGGGCTTCCCACTGGCGGGCTTCGCTCGTCGAGTCACCCACTCTACCACCGAAGCAGGAGCTTGGTTCGTGACCCTGGTGCCGCGCGTGGTCTTAGGAGCCTTTCGGTTTCCGAGGCCGTTCCGCGCTGGCAGAGACAAAGTTACGCGGCCGGGAACGGGAAGTCAAATCGCGCCCCAGCTACCCCGATACGTGGCGTCACCGCAGGTCAGCCACCCCGTGTCGGGGTTGTGACCCAAGCTATCCCACCAGCCTGACGCCCGCAGTGTGACGCTTGCCACGCCGCAGCACCAGCCAACCGCCTTCCAGCAGGTCGGCGGCGGTGGGCTGCCAGTCCTCGTCGGTCACCTTCTGGTTGTTCACGTAGGCGCCACCTTCTTTCACCGTGCGGCGCCCGGCGCTCCTGCTGTCCACCAGTCCGCTGGACACCAGCAGGTCGATGATCGTGGCGCCCTCGCCCAGCCGGGCCTCGCCGGTCGGGGCCTCGGCCATGACGGCGGCCAGGGTGGCGGCGCTCAGCTCACGCAGTTCGCCCCTGCCGAACAGGGCCTGGCTGGCCGCGATCACCCGCCGGAGCTCGTCGTCGCCGTGCACCAGGCGGGTGACGTGTTCTGCCAGCGCGCGTTGGGCGGCTCGGGCGGCCGGCTGGTCGGCGGTGCGGTCGGCCAGGTCGTCGACCTCGTCGCGGGTCAGTTCGGTGAGCAGCTTCACGTAGCCGACGACGTCCCGGTCGTCGGTGTTCAGCCAGAACTGGAAGAACGCGTACGGGCTGGTCAGCTCCGGATCCAGCCAGATGGAGCCGCCCTCGGTCTTGCCGAACTTGGTGCCGTCGGCCTTGGTCATCAGTGGTGTGGCCACGGCGTGCACCGACTTGCCGAGGACCCGGTGGATCAGGTCGACGCCGGAGGTGAGGTTGCCCCACTGGTCGCTGCCGCCGGTCTGCAGTATGCAGCCGTACCGGCGGTGTAGTTCGAGGAAGTCGTTGGCCTGTAGCAACTGGTAGCTGAACTCGGTGAAGCTGATGCCGGACTCGGAGTTCAGCCGGGCGCTGATCGCCTCCTTGGCCAGCAGCCGGTTCACCCGGAAGTGCTTGCCGATGTCACGCAGGAAGTCGATGGCGGACAGTTCGGCCGTCCAGTCCAGGTTGTTCACCATGATCGCGGCCTGTGGGCCGGTGAAGTCGAGCATCGGTTCGATCTGCCGCCGGATCCGGTCCACCCAGCCGGCGACGACCTCCGGGTCGTTGAGGGTGCGCTCGGCGGTCGGGCGGGGGTCGCCGATCAGGCCGGTGGCGCCGCCGACCAGGCCGAGCGGGCGGTGGCCGGCCCGCTGGAACCGGCGGAGGGTGAGGATCTGCACCAGGTGGCCCAGGTGCAGGCTGGGGGCGGTCGGGTCGAATCCGACATAGAGGGTGAGTGGGCCGGCGTCGAGATCCTTGCGCAGCGCGTCGAGGTCGGTGGACTGCGCGATCAGGCCGCGCCAGGTCAGTTCGTCGAGGATGTGCTCACTCACGACAAGCATTCTCCCTGACGCCGACCACGCCTTTTCCACCGGACGACTGCTACCGGACGACGATCCGGCGGCGGCCACCCCGGCGGTAGGTGCTGACCGCGGGCGAGCCGTCGACCCACCAGCGCCACGGCACCTCCATCGCGGTGGCGACGCCGACCCTTGGTCCGGTGCGGACGGACTCGTCGGCGACGGGTTCGCCCGCGTACAGCCGGATCGGTGACTCCGGGTCGGTCAGGTCGATGCCGTTGTGGCCGCGCTCCAGGCCGAGGACGCCGGTGAGCTTGGCCGGTCCCCTGGCCAGTTCGGCGTCGTTGCGGGCGGCCGGCCTGCGTTCGTGGGCGGCCACGACGCCGTCGACCACCTCGCCGGCGCGCAGCAGGACGGCGCCGGGCACGCCGTCGGTCATGGCGACGACGTTGGCGCAGAAGTGCATGCCGTAGACGAAGTACACATACAGGTGACCGGCGGGACCGAACATCACGGCGTTGCGATCCGTGCGGCCGCGGTACGTGTGCGCGGCGGGATCGTCGAAACCCCGGTACGCCTCGGTTTCCACCAGCCGCACCGAGACCGACTCGCCGCCGACGTCGGACGACAGGACGCAGCCCAGCAGCAGCCGGGCGACCTTCAGCGGATCGTCGGCGAGCTCGGCCCTGGTGAGTTGGCGGGTCATGCGCCAGGGGTGGTGTCGGCCCACTCCCTGGCGTGCCCGACCCTGGCGACGACCCGGGACAACTGGTCGGCGACGCTCTGCGGCGCCGTGCCGTTGTAGCCGTCCCGGGACGAGATCGATCCGCGCACGGTGAGCACCGTACGCACCTCGGGTGTCAGTTCCGGCGTCACACCGGCGAGTTCGGCGTCGGTGAGGTCGTCCAGGCCGACACCGCGGGCTTCGGCGATCCGCACGCACTCGCCCGCCGCCTCGTGCGCCACCCGGAACGGCACGCCCTGTTTGACCAGCCATTCGGCGATGTCGGTGGCCAGGGTGAAACCGGCGGGTGCGAGGGCGGCCATCCGGTCGGTGTCGAACGTCAGGGTCGCGATCATGCCGGTGAACGCGGGCAGCAGGACCTCCAGTTGCTCGACGGAGTCGAACAGCGGTTCCTTGTCCTCCTGCAGGTCCCGGTTGTAGGCCAGCGGCTGGGCCTTGAGGGTGGCCAGCAGGCCGGTGAGGTTGCCGATCAGCCGGCCGGACTTGCCTCTGGTGAGCTCCGCGACGTCCGGGTTCTTCTTCTGCGGCATGATCGAACTGCCGGTGGCCCAGGCGTCGTCCAGCACGGCGTAGTGGAACTCCGCGGTGGTCCAGATGATCACTTCCTCGGCGATCCTGGACAGGTCGATGCCGAGCATGGCGAGCGCGAACGCGGCCTCGGCGGCGAAGTCGCGGGCCGCCGTGCCGTCGATCGAGTTCTCCACGGGGCCGTCGAACCCCAGCTCGTGCGCCACCGCGACCGGGTCCAGGCCCAGGGACGAGCCGGCGAGCGCGCCCGCGCCGTACGGGGACAGCGCGGTCCGGTTGTCCCAGTCGACCAGCCGGGACACGTCACGCACCAGGGCCTGGGCGTGGGCCAGCAGGTGGTGGGCCAGCAGCACCGGTTGGGCGTGCTGCAGGTGAGTACGGCCGGGCAGGACCGCGTCCGGGTGGGCGTGCGCGTGGCCGACGAGAGCGTCGACGAGGTCGAGCGTGCCGGCGGCGACCCGCCGGGCCGCGTCGCGCAGCCACATCCGGAACAGGGTGGCGATCTGGTCGTTGCGGGACCGGCCAGCGCGCAGCCGCCCGCCCAACTCCACGCCTGCCCGTTCCAGCAGGCCGCGTTCCAGTGCGGTGTGCACGTCCTCGTCGTCGGCGGACGGCGTGAACGCCCCGGACACCACGTCGGCGTCCAGGGCATCCAGCGCGGCCAGCATGCCGTCCAGGTCGGTGTCGGTGAGCAGGCCGGCGCGGTGCAGGGCCCGCGCATGGGCCTTGGACCCGGCGATGTCGTACCGGGCCAGCCGCCAGTCGAACCGGGTGGACACCGACAGTGCCGCCATGGCGTCCGCGGGTCCGGCGGCGAACCGGCCGCCCCACAGGGCGACCGGCCGGTCGGTGGTCACTGCGCGTCGCGCCGGGCCGCGATCCTGCTGGGCAGGCCCCACAGCTGCACGAAGCCCTTGGCCAGGGACTGGTCGAACGTGTCGCCCGAGTCGTAGGTGGCCAGGTTGAAGTCGTACAGCGCCTGCTCGCTGCGCCTGCCGGTGACGACGGCGCGGCCGGCGTGCAGGGTCAGCCGGATGTCGCCGGAGACGTGCTGCTGGCTGGTCGCGACGAACGTGTCCAGCGCGTCCTTCAGCGGCGAGTACCAGAGGCCGTCGTAGACCAGTTCGCCCCAGCGCTGCTCGACGGTCCGCTTGAACCGGGCGAGATCGCGTTCCAGGGTGACGTTCTCCAGTTCCTGGTGCGCGGTGATCAGCGCGATCGCGCCGGGCGCCTCGTAGATCTCCCGGCTCTTGATGCCGATCAGCCGGTCCTCGACCATGTCCAGCCTGCCGACGCCCTGCGCGCCCGCCCTGCGGTTGAGTTCGGTGATCGCCTGCAGCACGGTCACGGTCTCGCCGTCGATGGCGACCGGCACGCCCTGGTCGAAGGTGATCACCAGTTCGTCCGGGTCACGCTGCTGCGCGGGATCGGACGTGTAGGAGTAGACGTCCTCGATGGGGGCGTTCCAGATGTCCTCGAGGAAGCCGGTCTCCACGGCCCGGCCCCACACGTTCTGGTCGATCGAGTACGGCGACCGCTTGTTCACGTCGATGGGCAGGCTGCGCTCCTCCGCCCATGCGATGGCCTTCTCCCTGGTCCAGGCGTAGTCGCGGACCGGGGCGATGACGTTGAGATCGGGCGCGAGCGCACCGATGCCGACCTCGAACCGCACCTGGTCGTTGCCCTTGCCGGTGCAGCCGTGCCCGACCGACGTGGCGCCGTGCTCGGCGGCGGCCCGCACCAGGTGCCGCACGATCAGCGGCCGGGACAGGGCGGACACCAGCGGGTAGCGCTCCATGTAGAGCGCGTTGGCCTGCAGTGCGGGCAGGCAGTACTGCTCGGCGAACTCGTCGGTGGCGTCGGCGACGACGGCCTCGACGGCGCCGCAGGCCAGCGCCCGCTTGCGGATGGTGTCCAGATCCTCGCCGCCCTGGCCGACGTCGACGGCCACGGCGACCACCTCGGCGCCGGTCTCCTGGGCGATCCAGCCGATGGCCACCGAGGTGTCCAGTCCACCGGAGTAGGCGAGCACAACCCGCTCGGTCATTCCTGTTCTCCTTGCTTCTCACTGCGTGTATCGGGCCGTCCGGCCATGGTCGTGAACCGGGTGGCGAGTTCGCGGCCGGTCAGCGGCTCGCGGGCGATCACCATCACCGTGTCGTCGCCGGCGATGGTGCCGACGACCTCGTGCAGGGCTGCCCGGTCGATCGCGCTGGCCAGGAACTGCGCGGCACCGGGCGGTGTTCGCAGCACCATCAGGTTGGCCGAGCTGTCCGCGGACACCAGCAGTTCGCCGAGCAGCCTGGCCAACCGGGACGTGCCGCCCTGCACCCCGCGGACCGGGCTGCCGTCCTCGGGGATGACGTAGACGGGTGCGCCACCGTCGGCGCCGCGCAGCTTCACCGCGCCCAGTTCGTCCAGGTCGCGGGACAGCGTGGCCTGGGTGACGTCGACGCTCTCGGCGGCCAGCAGCTTGGCCAGTTCGGTCTGGCTGCGGATGGCCATCGACGAGACGAGTTCGACGATCCTGGCCTGGCGGGCCACCCGAGTGGCGGCAGCGGACGTGGTGGTCATGCCCGCTCCAGGAGCCAGACGAGCAGCGCCTTCTGGGCGTGCAGCCGGTTCTCCGCCTCGTCCCACACCGCGCTGGCCGGGCCGTCGAGCACCTCGTCGGTGATCTCCATGCCGCGGTGGGCGGGCAGGCAGTGCAGCACGATCGCGCCGGGCGCGGCCCTGGCCAGCAGTTCGGCGTTGACCTGAAGCGGCCGGAACGGGCTGACCCGGTCCTTGCCGTCGGTCTCCTGGCCCATCGACGTCCACGCATCGGTGATCAGCACGTCGGAGCCGTCGACCGCGGCGTGTGCGCTGTCCACCACGGACACGCTGCCGCCGGTCCGCTCGCCGCACCGCTTGGCGTCCAGCAGCACGTCGGGGTGTGGCTGGAAGCCCGCCGGGGCACCGATCCGCACGTGCATGCCGGCGGTGGTGCCGCCGACCAGCATGGAGTGGGCCATGTTGTTGGCGCCGTCGCCGAGGTAGGTGACCGTGACGCCGGCCAGCCTGCCCAGCCGTTCCCGGATGGTCTGCAGGTCGGCGAGCACCTGGCACGGGTGGAACTCGTCGGTCAGCGCGTTGACCACCGGGATGGCCGACACCGATGCCATCGCGACGATCCTGGCCTGCGCGAACGTCCGCCACACCACCGCGTGCACGTACCGGGACAGCACGCGGGAGGTGTCCTCGATGGTCTCCTCCCTGCCCAGCTGCATCGTGCGGCCGTCCACGATCACGGCATGGCCGCCGAGCTGGTGGATGCCGACGTCGAAGGACAGCCGGGTGCGGGTGGAGTTCTTCTCGAAGATGGCGGCGATCGACTTGCCGGCCAGCGGTTGCCGACCGAGCGGATCGGCCTTCAGCCGGTCGGCCAGGTCGAGGACCTCGACCTGCTCGTCCGGGGTGAGGTCGTCGTCGCGCAGGAAGTGCCGAACCACCGATCAGTCCTCCGCCGCAGCGTCGAGGACCGCCGGCAGCGCGGCGACGAAGTCCTTGGCCTGCTGGTGATCGACGACCAGGGGCGGCGCCAGCCGCACCACGTCCGGCTGCACCGGGTTCACCAGGTAGCCGGCGGCCTGCGCGGCCGAGGCGACACCGGCGGCCACCGGGCGGTGGAGTGCGATGCCGAGCAGCAGGCCCATTCCCCGGACCTCGCTGACCAGCGGGTGGTGCAGCTGCTCGATGCCGTGGGTGATCTCCTTGCCGATCGCGGCCGCGTGCTCGGCGAGCCGGTCGGCGGCGATGGTGCGGAGTACGGCCAGGCCCGCGGCGCAGCACACCGGGTTGCCGCCGAACGTGGTGCCGTGCTGGCCCGGCCGGAGCAGGTCACCGGCGGCGCCGATGCCGATCACCGCGCCCAGCGGCAGGCCGCCGCCCAGGCCCTTGGCCAGGGTGATGACGTCGGGGGTGATGCCGGCCTGCTGGAAGGCGAACCAGGTACCCAACCGGCCGAGACCGGTCTGCACCTCGTCGATCACCAGCAGCGCGCCCGCCTTCGTGGTGATGTCCCGCGCGGCTGCCAGGTAGCCGTCGGGGGCCGGGACGACACCGCCCTCACCGAGCACCGGCTCCAGGAACACCGCCGCCGTCCCCGTGTCGACGGCGGTGGCCAGTGCTGCCACGTCGCCGAACGGCACATGCGCCACGCCGGGCGTGAGCGGTTCGAACGGGGTGCGCTTGGCCTGCTGGCCGGTCAGCGCCAGAGCGCCGAACGTGCGGCCGTGGAAGGCACCCTCGGCGGCGACCACCTTGGTCCGGCCGGTCAGCCTGCTGATCTTGAACGCACCCTCCAGCGCCTCGGCGCCGGAGTTGCAGAACAGGACCCTGCCGCTGCCGGCGAACCCGGTGACATCCAGCAGCGCCTCGGCCAGTTCGACGGCGACCGGGTTGACGTAGAGGTTGGAGGTGTGGCCCAGCACGCCGATCTGCTCGGTGACGGCGGTGACCACAGCGGGGTGCGCGTGGCCCAGCGCGTTCACCGCGATGCCGGCGACGAGGTCGAGGTAGCGGTTGCCGTCGGCGTCCCACACCCAGGCGCCGTCGCCGCGCACCAGGGTGAGTCCCGGCGTGCCGTAGTTGTCCATGAACGCCGACCGCCAGCGGGCCTGGCCGTCCACATTGGAATTGATCGTCATGCCGGCTCCTCGTCCGGTAGCACCATCGTGCCGACTCCTCGTGAGGTGAAGACTTCCAACAGCACCGAGTGTTCGAGCCGGCCGTCGATCACGTGGGCCTTCGCGACACCGCCGGTGACCGCCCGCAGACACGCCTCCATCTTCGGCACCATCCCGCTGGCCAGTCCGGGCAGCACGCTCGCCAGCCGGCCGGCGCGGATCTCGTGGCACAGCGAGGACCGCTCCGGCCAGTCCAGGTAGAGGCCCTCGACGTCGGTCAGCACGATCAGCTTGGCCGCGCCGAGCGCGATGGCCAGCGCACCGGCCGCCGTGTCGGCGTTCACGTTGTGCACCACGCCGTCCACGTCCGGGGCCACGGTGGACACCACGGGGATCCGGCCTGCCCGCACGATGTCCAGCACGGCGTCCGGGTTGACCGCGACGACGTCGCCGACCAGTCCGATGTCCACCGGTTGACCGTCCACCACGGCCTGCCGGCGTTGCGCGGTGAGCAGGTGGGCGTCCTCGCCGGAGATGCCGACCGCGTACGGGCCGTGCTGGTTGATCAGGCCGACGAGTTCGCGACCGACCTGCCCGACCAGCACCATCCGGACCACGTCCATGGTCTCCGGTGTCGTCACCCGCAGGCCGCCGGCGAACTCGCCGGGAATGCCCAGCCGGGCGAGCATCGCGGTGATCTGCGGGCCGCCGCCGTGCACGACGACCGGGTGCACGCCGGCCAGCCGCAGGAACACCATGTCCTGGGCGAACGCCTGCTTGAGCTGGTCGTCGGTCATGGCGTTGCCGCCGTACTTGACCACGACGATGCCGCCGTGGAACTCCTGCAGCCAGGGCAGGGCCTCGACCAGCACGGACGCCTTCCGGCCGGCTTCGGCCCGCTCATCGTCCAGGATGTCGATGTCGGTCACGACGTCCTCCTGGCCCCGGACGACAGCATCAGCAGGTTGTCGCCGGGTATGGCGGCCAGCGCGGCGGTCATCGTGGCCGCGTCGACGGTGGCGTCGGTGAGCAGCACGGCGAGATCGCCCGCGGTCAGCGTGGTGACCGGCCAGTCGGTGGCCGGCGTGGGGCCGTCGACGACATCGTCCGCCCACCACACCGCGACCTCGACGGCGCCGATGCCGAGCTGCTCGGCGACCTGCTCCGCGGTGGTGTGCACGGACTGGAACTGTTCCGGGCCGGTGCCGGTGACCGGTGGGACGACGGCGACCGCGCGCAGCCTGCCGCCGGTGAGCACCTGGCGGGACCACAGCGCGGGTGCGTGCGAGTTGGTGAACAGGCCGACGGCCACGTCCATCGGGCCCTCGTTGACCAGCAGGTTCGACTCGAACCGGAATCCGGCAGGGAGTGTCATGGCGCGATCCCCACGCTGGACAGGCCGGTGGTCTCCGGCAGGCCGAGGGCGAGGTTCATGGACTGGATCGCGGCGCCCGCCGTGCCCTTGGTCAGGTTGTCCACCGCGGACACCACGATCAGCCGGCCGGCGTCGGCGTCCACGGTGAGCTGGAGGTGGATGGCGTTGCCGCCCAGCGTCGCCGCCGTTGTCGGCCAGGTGCCCTCGGGCAGCAGGTGGACGAACGGTTCGTCGGCGTAGGCGGACTGGTACGCCTTGCCCGCGGTGTCGGTGTCGACGCCGGGCAGGGCGGGTGCCGAGCAGGTGGCGAGGATGCCCCTGGCCATCGGCGCCAGTACCGGGGTGAACGACACGGTGACCGGGGCGCCCGCCACCCGGCTCAGGTTCTGCGTGATCTCCGGGGTGTGCCGGTGGCCGCCGCCGACGCCGTAGGCGGACGCCGAACCGAGCACCTCACCGGCGAGCAGGTGCGGCTTGAGGCCGCGGCCGGCACCGGACACGCCGCTCACCGCGACCGCGTTGACGTCCCGTTCGACAAGGCCGGCGGCCAGCGCGGGGGCCAGGGCAACGCTCACCGCGGTCGGGTAGCAGCCGGGCACCGCGATCCGCCGGGTGCCGGCGAGTGCCTCGCGCGCGCCGGGCAGTTCGGGCAGGCCGTAGGGCCAGGTGCCGGCGTGGGTGCCGCCGTACCAGCGGGTCCAGTCGGCCTCGCTGGCCAGCCGGTGGTCGGCACCGCAGTCCACGACGAGGACGTCCTGGCCGAGCGCGGCGGCGATCACGGCCGACCTGCCGTGCGGCAGTGCGAGGAACACCACGTCGTGGCCGGTGAGCGTGTCGGGTGTGGTGTCCTCGATCACGCGGTCGGCGAGCGGGACCAGGTGCGGCTGGTGGACCGAGAGCCGGGTGCCGGCGCTGTCGCCCGCGGTGAGGGCGCCGATCTCGACGTCCGGATGGGCCAGCAGCAGCCGGAGCAGTTCGCCACCGGCGTAACCGCTGGCGCCGGCTACGGCCACTCGCACTGTCATATGGATGATTATGCACGGCTGTGCAAATTCAATCAACGAGAGACGGGGCACAACGACGACCGCCCGACACCACACGGTGCCGGGCGGTCGATACGACGTGGATCAGGCGCGCAGCGCGGCGCCCAGGCGTTCGGTGGCCAGCGCGACGGCGGCGTCCCTGGCCGCGGTGGCCTCGTCACGGGTCAGCGTCCGGTCCGGGGCGCGGAAGCGCAGCGCGTAGGCCAGCGAGCGCTTGCCGTCGCCGACCTGCTTACCGGTGTAGACGTCGAACAGCGACAGGTCCTCCAGCAGGGCGCCGCTGCCGGCACGCAGCACCTCGGCGACCTCGGCGGCCGGCACCTTCTCGTCGACCACCAGCGCCACGTCCAGCAGCACCGGCGGGTACGGCGACACGCGGGGCACCGGGCGGCGCTCCACCACCGGCACCGCGGTCAGGTTCAGCTCCATCGCACACGCGCGCTTGGGCAGGCCGAGCCGCTCGATCACCTTCGGGTGCAGCTCACCGGCGTGACCGACGATGACGCCGTTCACCGAGAACTCGGCACAGCGACCGGGATGCCAAGGAGCGTAGGCACTTGCGGCGATCTCCAGGTCCACACCGGACGCTTCGCCGACGATCCTGGCCGCCTGCACGGCATCCGCCCAACCGGCCTGCTCACCCTTGCCCCACCAGCCGTGCCGCACCCGCTGGCCGGTCAGCACGGCGGCGACGTGCACCGGCTGGTCGGGCAGGGTGGCGTCGAGCGCGGCGATCTCGTCGTCCGACGGCCGGCCGGACACGCCCACCTCTGGCATGGCGTGCGACCGCGCACGGACGATCGCCACCTGGCGGATGTCGTACAGCGCGAGATCGGTGAAACCGCGGGAGATGTTGCGCTGCACGGCGTCCACCAGGCCGGGCAGCAGGGTGCTGGCCAGTTGGTCGGCATCCGACTCCAGCGGGTTGAGCAGGGTCAGTGTCCTGCGGCGCGGGTCGTCCTCGGCGAGGCCGAAGTCGTCCCACACCTGCGCCGACACGAACGGGAAGGGCAGCACCTCGACGTAGCCGGCCTCGGCCAACGCCCGCGACACGGCACGCTCCCGGCGCTGGCCCGCGGTGAGACCGCGACCGGGCGGCGCGGGCGGCAGCACCGACGGGATGGTGTGGTAGCCCTCCAGCCGCAGCACTTCCTCGACGAAGTCGGCGGGCTGGTTGAGATCGGCGCGCCAGCTCGGCGGGGTGGCGATGACGACGGGCGTGCCGTCGTCCGCGGTGTCCACCTCGACCAGGCAGCCGATCTGCTGCAACCGGCGAGCGGTGACGCCCCGGCCGTAGTCGACACCGGCCGTGCGGTCGGGCAGTGCCATCGGGACGACGACCGGGCCGGGCAGTGTCGGCCGGCCGACGTCGGTGCGGCCGGGCTGGATGATGCCGTCGCCGTGCCGGGACAGCAGTCGCGCGGCCAGTTCCAGCGCGGTGGGAGCGACCGCCGGGTCGACGTACCGCTCGAACCGGCGGGACGCCTCGCTGGGCAGCTTGTGCCGGCGGGCGGCCCGCGCGATCGACACGGGCTCCCAGGTGGCCGCCTCCAGCAGGATGTCGTTGCTGTCCGAGCGGACCTCGGTGGACGCGCCACCCATCACGCCGGCCATGCTGATCGCGCCGCTGGAGTCGGCGACCACGATGTCGTCCGGGTCGAGGTCGCGCTCGACGTCGTCCAGCGTGGTGAGCCGCTCGCCCGGCTTGGCCCGGCGGATGACGATGTTGCCCTGCAAGGACATCGCGTCGAAGGCATGCAGCGGCTGGCCGGTCTCCAGCATCACGTAGTTGGTGACGTCGACGGCCAGCGAGATGGACCGGATGCC
The DNA here is from genome assembly GCA_036491115.1 of Pseudonocardiaceae bacterium. Lineage (GTDB taxonomy): Bacteria > Actinomycetota > Actinomycetes > Mycobacteriales > Pseudonocardiaceae > DATEPR01. The sequence continues at coordinate 63,618 of DASXCQ010000029.1, read as the reverse complement.
GGCCAGCATCAGCCTGCGACGGATCTGCCAGGGCGTCGGCTCGGTCGGGTCGATGCCGGTGACCCTGCGGACCACGAACCGGGAACAGCCCTGCTGGTCCTCGATGTGCACCGGCCACGCATCACCCTCGGCGGCCGGCGCCTCGAACGATGCCGGGTCGATGAACGGCACGTCCAGTGCGCAGGCCAGTTCACGGGCCAGACCGCGGATGGACAGCGCGTAGCCGCGGTCGGGGGTGATGGACAGCTCGATCACCGTGTCGGCCAGTTCCAGCAGGCCGACGGCGTCCGTGCCGGGCATCGCGGTGCCGCCGGGCAGCACCAGGATGCCGGTGTGCTCCTCGCCCAGGCCCAGTTCGCGGGCCGAGCAGATCATGCCGTCGGACAGGTGACCGTATGTCTTGCGGGCACCGATCCGGAAGCCGCCGGGCAGCTCGGCGCCGGGCAGCGCCACCACGACGAGGTCTCCCTCGACGAAGTTGGTGGCACCGCAGACGATCCCGCGGACGGCCTCGGCCGCCGTGGAGTCCTCCTTGACCTGGACCTGGCAGTAGCGGATCGGCTTCTTGAAGTCCTTGAGCTCCTCGATCTCGACGACACGGCCGACCACGATGGGGCCGGACACCTCGCCGAGCTCGGTGACCTCCTCGACCTCCAGGCCGACCCGGACGAACGCCTCGGCGAACCGATCGGCCAGGGACACGCCGTCGTCGTACTCGGGCAGCTCCAGCCGTTCGGCGAGCCAGGTGACGGGGACTCGCACGGCCTACGCCTCCGTTCCGAAGGCGGTCGTGAACCGCACGTCGCCCTCGATCATGTCCCGCATGTCCGGCAACCCGTTGCGGAACATCAGGGTTCGCTCGATGCCCATGCCGAACGCGAAGCCCGAGTACACGTCGGGATCGATGCCGCACGCGGCCAGCACGTTCGGGTGGACCATGCCGCAGCCGCCCCACTCCACCCAGCCGGGGCCGCCCTTCTTCGCCTCGAACCACACGTCGGGTTCGGCGGACGGCTCGGTGAAGGGGAAGTACGAGGGGCGCAGCCGGGTCTTCGCGTTCGGCCCGAACATGGCCCGCGCGAAGGCGTCCAGCGTGCCCTTGAGGTGGGCCATGGTCAGGCCCTTGTCCACCGCGAGGCCCTCCACCTGGTGGAACACCGGGGTGTGGGTGGCGTCCAGTTCGTCGGTGCGGAACGTCCGGCCGGGACACACCACGTAGACCGGCAGGTCACGGGTGAGCATGGAGCGGATCTGCACCGGTGAGGTGTGGGTGCGCAGCACCAGCCCGGAGTCCTCGGGCGCCACGTAGAAGGTGTCCTGCATGGTGCGGGCCGGGTGGTCCTTGCGGAAGTTCAGCGCGTCGAAGTTGAACCACTCGGTCTCCACCTCGGGGCCTTCGGCGACCTCCCAGCCCATGCCGACGAACACGTCGGCGATGCGCTCGGCCACCGTGCTGATCGGGTGGCGGGCGCCGCGCGGGACCCGGTCCCAGGGCAGTGTGACGTCGACGGCCTCCTCGCGGAGCATCCGCTCGTCGCGGTGGGCCTCCAGCTCGGCGTGCCGGGTCTCGTAGGCGGCGCGGATCGCGGCCTGCGTCTCGTTGACCCGCTTGCCGGCCTCGGCACGGGCGGCGGGCGGCAGTGCGCCGATCTCGCGTCTGGCCAGCAGCGCCGGGGACCGCTCACCAAGATGCGCGGGGCGGCGTTCCACCAGCACGTCCAGGTCAGCGGCCTCGGCGAACGCAGCCTCCGCCTGTTTCACTGCCGACAGGAGAGTCTCCGGCGCCAGCGCCGCGACCTCCTTGGGGTCGTACGGATCGTTTGCTCCGGACATGGCGGTGAACAACTCCTGGCTGGTCGGGCGGGCACCAAGCAGACAGATCCTACGAGACCGGTCCCGCCGGTCGCGTTCGACTTGCCTGTCGGTCGGCATATCGCTGGGTGCGCGCCGTTGTGTACAGGCAGACGGCCGCGGCGGTGGCGAGGTTGAGGCTTTCCGCGGCACCGTGGATCGGCACCCGGACGGACAGGTCGACGCCGGACAGCACGTCGGCGGGCAGGCCGTGCGCCTCACTGCCGAACAGCCACGCGACCGGCATGGCGAGGTCGTCGGCGACGGTGTCCAGATCGGTGTCCGCGTGCCCGTCGGCGGCGACCAGCCGCAGGCCGGCGGCCTGGCAGGCGGCGAGCGCGTCCGCCGGGCCGCGGGACCGGGATATCGGCAGGTGGAACAGGCTGCCGGCGGACGCCCGGACGCACTTTCCGTTGTGCGGATCGACGGTGTCACCGGCCAGCACGACGGCATCGGCACCGGCGGCGTCGGCCACCCGGATCACCGTGCCGGCATTGCCCGGGTCGGCCACGCCGTAGAGCACGGCGACCAGTCTCGGGTTGCCGGCCAGCGCCTGGTCGACGGGCCGGTCCACCAGGTCACACACGGCCACCAGACCCTGCGGGGTGACCGTCTCGGACAGGCCGTCGGCGGCCCGGTCGGTGATCATCGACACAGGGACGTGCGCGGCACGGGCGGTGTCGACCAGCTCCGGGTTGCGGTGCGCCGCGGTGTCCGTGGCGAACAGCTCGTGGACCGTGCCCCAGGCCAGCGCCTCGCGTACGGCCTGCGCACCCTCGACCAGGAAGCGGTCGGTCCGGGCCGACCGCTTCGTCAGGCGCCGGGCAGCGGCGACCCGAGGAGTCCGCTCGGTGAACGGACCGGCCTCGGGTCGGGTGGTCATGGTTCCCGCTGGCTCAGGCCGGGGTGCCCTGCGCGTCCGCGTGCTCGCGGGCCAGGTCGACCAGCGCGGTGAACGCGGTGGGGTCGTTGACGGCCAGTTCGGCGAGGATCTTGCGGTCCACCTCGACACCGGCGCCCTTCAGGCCCTGGATGAAGCGGTTGTAGGTCAGGCCGTTCTGCCGTGCGGCCGCGTTGATCCTGGTGATCCACAGCTGGCGGAAGTCGCCCTTGCGTGCCCGGCGGTCCCGGTACGCGTAGTTGAGCGAGTGGAGCATCTGCTCCTTGGCCTTGCGGTACAGCCGCGAGCGCTGGCCGCGGTAACCGCTGGCCATCTCCAGGGTGGTGCGGCGCTTCTTCTGGGCGTTTACCGCCCGCTTCACGCGTGCCACGGTGGCATCCTGTCCGGTCTCGTGGGGCCAGTGGCCCCGGAATGTGCTGGGGGTGCTGGGTCGGCCGTCAGCGGCCGAGCAGGCGCCGGGCGCGCTTGTTGTCGCTCTTGGCGACCTCGGTCAGGCCGGCCAGGCTACGCATCTCCTTGCTGGACTTGACCTCAAGGCGGTGCCGCTTGCCGGTCTTCTCTCGCAACAGCTTGCCGGTCGCGGTGACCCGGATGCGCTTGCTCGCGCCGCTGTGCGTCTTGTTCTTGGGCATGTTCGTCCTCATCGATGTTGCTCGGCGTCGATCCGACCGGCCAGCAGGCCGGTCGGCATCCCGTCGGGGCTCGGTCGGTCAGTCCTGGACGTCGCCCTGATCGGTGGTCTGTGGGGTGCCCTGGTCGGCAGGCTCGGCGGCGACCGCCGCCTTGGGCCTCGGCTGGGGCTTGACGTTCTTGTGCGGCGCCAACACCATGATCATGTTGCGGCCGTCCTGCTTCGGCGCCGCCTCGACGAAGCCCAGTTCGGCGACGTCGTCGGCCAACCGCTGCAGCAGCCGGAAGCCCAGCTCGGGCCGGGACTGCTCACGACCGCGGAACATGATGGTCACCTTGACCTTGTTCCCGTGCGAGAGGAACCGGGCCACGTGGCCCTTCTTCGTCTCGTAGTCGTGCGAGTCGATCTTCGGCCTGAGCTTTTGCTCCTTGATCACGGTGAACTGCTGGTTGCGGCGCGACTCACGTGCCTTCTGGGCACTCTCGTACTTGAACTTCCCGTAGTCCATGAGCTTGGCGACGGGAGGACGCGCCTGGGGAGCGACCTCAACGAGATCGAGATCCGATTCCTGGGCCAGGCGCAGGGCGTCCTCGATACGGACGATCCCGACCTGTTCGCCCGCCGGTCCGACCAGGCGGACCTCCGGTACGCGGATTCGATCGTTGATGCGCGGCTCGGTGATGCGCGGCTCGGGGCTGATGGGGCCTCCTCGGTTCGGGTTGCAGTCTGCGCGACCGCGAGCACGCCCCCAGACGGCTGAAAGCCCCGTCGCCTGAAGGCTGCACGGGGCCGCTGCCGAACCGATCATCTCCGTGGGTCGACTCGTCGCCGACCTCGGGACCGGACCCGGACGTCTGTTCGACGACGCGGGTGGGAGCGGGACTCCTCTTGCCGCCCTCGCTCACGCGAAGGCCGGTCGCACCTATCAGGATAGCAGAGCACGGTCATCCCCCGTGTCGGCCGTGCGTGCACAGCGTGGTCAGTCGAGAACCGCCAGCGCGTCGATCTCCACCAGCAGACCTTTGGGCAGGCCGACGTACACGGTGGTCCGCGCCGGGTACGGCTGCTGGCAGTGTTCGGCCAGGTAGGCGCCGTACACGTCGTTGAGCTCGGCGAAGTGGGCCGTGTCGGTGAGGTAGACGCGGATCATCACCACGTCGTCCAGGCTGGCGCCGGCCGCCGCCAGCACCGCGTCGACGTTGCGCAGCGTGCGGGCCGCCTGCTGGCCGACCGTGGCGCCGTCGACCTGGCCGGTGGCCGGGTCGATCCCCACCTGCCCGGCGACCTGCACGATGTTGCCCTTGCGGACGCCCTGGGCGAACGCCGCCACCGGGTTCGGGGCGTTGTCGGTGTGGATCTCCGTCTTGGCCATCGCGGTCACTCTACCTATCGTGCTGGGCGTGCAGATCGATCCGGCGGCGGTGGGCCGTATTCGGGAAGAGATCGTCGACTGGCGGTTCAAGGGCCTGCCCGACTCCGCGACCGGACGGACGGTGGGCGAGCTCGCGGACGCCCGGCTCGACCTGTTCGCGGACGGTTTCACCGGCCCGCTGCTGACGCTGGACGCCGCAGCGCTGGAACACAACATGGCGACGATGGCGTCCTGGTGCGCCGCTCACGGGCTGTCGCTGATGCCGCACGGGAAGACCACGATGGCGCCGCAGCTGTTCGCCCGCCAGCTGGAGTTGGGCGCGTGGGGCATCACCGCGGCCAACGTCGGCCAGGTGCGGATCTACCGGGGCTTCGGCGTGCGGCGGGTGCAGATGGCCAACGAGCTGGTCGACCCGGCCGGGCTGCGCTGGGTCGCCGCCGAGCTGGCGCGGGACCCGGACTTCGACTTCACCTGCTGGGTCGACTCGGTGGCCGGGGTCGGGCTGATGGACTCGGTGCTGCGTCCGGTCGGGCCGGCCCGGCCGGTGGACGTGCTGGTGGAGGTCGGTGGCGTTGGCGCGCGGTGCGGTGTGCGGGACGTGGCCGAGGCGGTCACGGTGGCCGACGCGGTGGCGGCGTCACCGGTGCTGCGGCTGGTCGGTGTCGCCGGGTACGAGGGTGCGTTGGTCGGCGCCGAGCCGTCGGCCGAAGGGCTGGCACTGATCACCCGCTACCTGGAGCTGGTGCGGTCGGTGGTGGAGGGGCTGTCGTTCGAGGTGCCCGAGGTCATCGTGACCGCGGGTGGCAGTGCGTACTTCGATCTGGTGGCCGAGGTGCTGACCCGGCCGTGGCCGGCCGGGCCGACCGTACGCCCGATCCTCCGCAGTGGGGCCTACATCACCCACGATTCCGGCTTCTACCAGGAGGTTTCGCCGCTCGGCGAGTCGGTACGGCTGGGTGACGCGCGGCCGTTCCGGGCCGCCGCCACCGCGTGGGGCCAGGTGATGTCCCGGCCGGAACCGGGTCTGGCGCTGGCCACGATGGGCAAGCGGGACGTGCCGTTCGACCTGGGCCTGCCGGTGCCCAGGCTGGTGCGGACGCCGGCCGGGGACGTGTCGCCACTGACCGGGTGGCGGGTGGACAAGGTGGCCGACCAGCACACGTTCCTGGTGCCGGACGAGCCGGACGCGCCGCTGGCGGTCGGCGACTGGGTCGGGTTCGGCCTGTCCCACCCGTGCACGATGTTCGACAAGTGGACGCTGATCCCGGTGGTCAGCGGGACGACCGTGGTCGACCTCGTGCGCACCTACTTCTGATGCACGACATCGTGTTCGCCGACGCCCTCGTGGTGGACGGCACCGGTCGGGCCGGGCGGGTGGCGTCGGTGGGGGTGACCGGCGGGGTGGTCGCCGAGATCGGTTCGCGGCCGGCGGGGCGCCGGGTGGTGGACGCGGCCGGGCTGGTGTTGGCGCCGGGGTTCATCGACATGCACGCGCACTCCGACCTGGTGCTGCTGTCCGAGCCGGAACATCTGGCCAAGGTGTCGCAGGGCGTGACGCTGGAGGTGATCGGGCAGGACGGGCTGTCCTACGCGCCGGTCGACGACGGCGTGCTCGCCTTGCTGCGCTCGCAGCTCGCCGGCTGGAACGGCGACCCGCCGGGGTTCGACTGGAACTGGCGGTCGGTCGGTTCGTACCTGGACCGGCTGGACGCGGGCATCGCGGTGAACGCGGCCTACCTGGTGCCCCAGGGCACCGTGCGCATGCTGCGGGTCGGCTGGGCCGACCGGCCGGCGACCGCTGCCGAACTGGCTGCCATGCGTGCCGACGTCGCCACCGCGATGGCCGAGGGTGCGGTGGGGATGTCGTCCGGGCTGACGTACCCGCCGGGGATGTACGCCGACACGGACGAACTCGTCGAGCTGTGCCGGGTGGTGGCTTCGTACGGCGGCTACTACAGCCCGCACCACCGGGGTTACGGTGCCGGCACGCTGGATCATGTCGCCGAGATGATCCAGGTGTCGCGACGGTCCGGGGCGCCGCTGCATCTGGCACACGCCACGATGAACTTCGCGGTCAACGCCGGTCGCGCGGCCGAGCTTCTGTCTCTTGTGGACAGCGCCGACCGTGACATCACCCTGGACACCTACCCGTATCTGGCCGGTGCCACCTATCTGGCCGCGCTGCTGCCCGGCTGGGCCGCCGCAGGCGGTCCGGCGGCGACGCTGGACCGGTTGCGGCGGCCCGATTCGCGGCGCGCCGTCCTGGTGGCCGTCGAGCTGACCGGGTCGGACGGCTGCCACGGGGTGCCGGTCGACTGGGACACGATCGAGATCAGCGGGGTGCGGCACCGGCGGCACGCCGATCTGGTCGGGCACAGCGTCGCCGCGTCGGCCGCCCGGTTGGGCGTCGCGCCGGGCGAACTGTTCCTGGACACGCTGGTGGCCGACGAACTGGGCACGTCGTGCCTGATGCACGTGGGCGACGAGGGCAACGTGCGGACGATCATGCGGCACAGCGCGCACACCGGCGGCAGCGACGGACTGCTGGTCGGCGACCGACCGCACCCGCGCGGCTGGGGCACGTTCGCCCGCTACCTCGGCCACTACGTGCGCGAACTCGGCGTGCTCGGCCTGGCCGAGTGCGTCGCCCACCTGACCTCCCGGCCGGCCCGCAGGCTCGGGCTGACCGACCGGGGCGTGCTCCGCGAGGGCGCGGTGGCCGATCTGGTGCTGTTCGACCCGGACACGATCGGCGACACGGCCACGTTCGAGCAGCCGCGCCAGCAGGCGACCGGCGTGCACACCGTGCTGGTCAACGGCGTCCGCGTGCTCGCAGACGGGCGGCCGACCGGCGCGCTGCCCGGCCACTCGATCCGAAAGGCGGCCCGGGGTGTTCGTGGGTAGCTACGGCGCCGACGGATTGGCCGTCGTCACGCCGGAACTGACGGTCGGCGGCGTGCTGCCGGTGGCCGACGTGTCCTGGCTGGTGGCGGACGGGGATGTGCTGTACGCCACCAACGAACACGATGCAGGCTCGGTGACTGTGGTGGAAGACCTTGCCGTGCAACGGGTTCTGCCCACACTCGGGGACGGGCCGACACACCTTTCCGCCGTCGGCGACGTCGTGTTGGTGGCCAATCACGGCTCGGCGAGCGTCGCCGTGCTGCCGGTGGACGGCCGGCCGGGCTCGACGGTGGATCTTCCGGCGGGCGCGCGGCCGCATCAGGTGGTCGTCGATCCCAGTGGCGCGTGGGTGCTGGTGGTGGCATTGGGGTTGGCTCAGGTGATGGTGTATCGCCTGGTCGACGGCTCGCTGATCGAGCACGGGCGGGTGGGTGTCGGTCCGGGGCCGAGACATGTGGTGTGGCATCCGGACGGGGTGAGGTGTTTCGTGGTCTGCGAGAACGCGCCGGTCGTCGTCGGGTGCCGGTGGGACGCGGTCCGGGGTGAGTTGGCCGTCGGGCGGTCGGTTCGGATCGCGGACGAGGGCTACCCCGGTGAGGGTGTGGTGCCGGCGGACGGCCGGTTCGTGTACGTGACGAACCGGGGTCCCGACACCATTGTCATGCTTGACGCCGAACTCACCGTGGTGGACACGGTGTCCTGCGGTGGTGACTGGCCCCGGCACGCGGCGCTGGACGGCGACTGGCTCTACGTCGCGAACCAACGGTCCGGTGAGGTGAGCCGACTGCCCCGCGACCCGGTGACCGGCAGGCTGTCCTCACCCGTCGGCGTGCTCAAGGTCGACGGCGTGGCGGTGGTGCTGCCGTGAGCGCATTCGATCTGTTGGTCCCCCGGCCCGTCGCGGCCGGTCCGGCCGAGGGCACGCACGCCGTCGGGCACGTGGTGGGAGTCGACGACGGCACCGCGCGAGCCGGCACCTGGCTGGCCGGTGTGCTCGGCCTGCGGGTGGCCGACGACCGGCCGGTCCGGTTCCGGCTGGATCCGGTGGCCGTGCCACCCGCGGAGGGATACCGGCTGGAGATCAGCCCTGACCAGGTGTTGGCGCTGGCGGCGGACCCGAGTGGCGCGCACTACGCGGCCCAGGCGCTGCGCCAGTTGTGCGGACCTGCCGCGTTCCGGGCGGTGTCGGCGGGCGGGTGGACGCTGCCGTGCGGGGTGGTGGCCGACCATCCCCGGTTCGGCTGGCGGGGCTGCCTGCTCGACGTGGCACGGCACTTCCTGCCCAAGGCCGACGTGCTGCGGTTCGTCGACCTGCTCGCCGCGCACCGGTTGAACGTGCTGCACCTGCACCTCACCGACGACCAGGGCTGGCGGATCGAGGTACCCGGCCGGCCGATGCTGACCGAGATCGGCGCGTGGCGCACCGAGTCGACCGTGGGCAGCCCACCGGCCGGCACGCTGGACGGCACCCCGCACGGCGGCTACTACACCACCGCCGACCTGCGCGAGATCGTCGCCTACGCCGCCGATCGGGCGATCACCGTGGTGCCCGAGGTCGACGTGCCCGGCCACACCCAGGCCGCCATCGCCGCCTACCCGGAACTCGGCAACACCGGCCTGCCGCTGCCGGTGTGGACGTCGTGGGGCGTCAACGAGAACGTGCTGAACACCAATGAGTCCACTGTCGACTTCTTCCGAGAGGTGTTCGACCACGTCGTGGACGTGTTCCCCAGCACGGTGATCGGCGTCGGCGGGGACGAGGTGCCGACCAACCAGTGGGCAGCCACGGCCCGACATCGGCTGGCCGAACTCGGGCTGGGCGACGTCACCGAACTGCACGGCTGGTTCGTCCGGCAGATCGTCGACCACCTGGCGACGCGTGGCAGGCGAGCCGTCGGCTGGGACGAGATCGCCGGTGTGGGGCCCGTGCCGGAGGGCACCGTGATCGCGTCGTGGCGCGGTGAGCAGGCCGGGATCGACGCGGCCCGTGCCGGTTTCGACGTCGTCATGTGTCCGGAACAGCACGTCTATCTCGATCACCGGCAGTCCGCCGACCCGGACGAACCGATCCCGGTCGGCTCGGTGCACACGTTGGACGACGTGTACCGGTATGAACCCGTGCCGGCCGCGCTCACCGGCACTGGCCGCGCTGCGCACGTGCTGGGCGCGCAGGCCCAGGTGTGGACCGAGCACCTGGACTCGGCACGGCGGGTCGACTACGCGGCGTTTCCTCGACTCGCCGCGTTCGCCGAAGTGGTCTGGAGCCAGCACCGTGATCTCGCCGACTTCCGGCGGCGGCTGGGGGGCGAGCACCTGGCGCGGCTGGACGCCCTCGGCGTGGAGTACCGGCCGCTCAGCGGTCCCCGTCCGTGGCAGCGGCGGCCGGGCGTACCGGGCCGGCCGCGCTGAGCCGGGCGCGCAGTTCGGCCGTCGCCGTGGCGGTGATCGTCCGGTTGCCGGTGGTCAGGCCGTACCGCACGTCGTGCAGCGGCGCCAGCCACCAGTAGTGGCGCAGCCGCTCCCGGGCCACCGGCCGGCCGTAGTCGGCGATCAGCCGGTCCACCCGGTCGGCGCCCAGCAGCGGGAGCAGGCCGGCGAAGTCGATCGCCGGATCACCGACGGTCGCGTCCTCGAAGTCGATCAGGCCGACGACCCGGCCGGAGTCGTCCACCAGTACGTGTTCCGGCGCGATGTCCCGGTGCACCAGTACCGGCCGGAAGTCCCAGTCGCCGGCCAACAGGGCGGCCAACCCGTCGGTGACCGCCAGGGCCAGGTCGGCCTCCAGTGCGGGTAGGACCGTGGCCTGGACGTCGGTCCAGAGCGTGGCGTAGCCGGCGCGCCACTCGTCGACCGTGCCGGCCTGGCCCAGTGTCGCGCGGGCCACGTCGACCGGGAACGCGTGCAGTTCGCGCAGCACGCCGGCCAATGCCCGCCAGCCGTCGTCCGCGGTCAGCGCGCGACCCTCGATCAGCGGATAGCCCATGCAGGTCCCGGCGTCGCCCCACGAGCCGAAGAAGTCCGGTTCGGGCACCCGGAACGACACGGCGGCGGCCAGTTTGGGCAGCAGTGCGGCCTCGCTGCGGTGGGCGGCGGCGACGTCGGCGTTCCTGGCGAATCGCAGAATGTGATCGCCGTCCACCAGAAAGGTGAACGAGCCCCATCCGCCGGGAATGAGTCGGACAGTCGCCATGGGGGCAGACGTTAGCGGCGGTCCAACGGGTACCGTCGCCGAGGTGAACAACGCGATCGCCCCAGCGCGCACGGTGTGCCACGGCTGTCGGGCCGTCAGCTACGAGACGACCAGCGACGGCGGGACGCACCGGCAGCGGCCGGTGATCCTGGTCGGTGACGGCCAGCTCATGCGGGAAATCATGCCCGGCATGATGGTCAGCCAGCCGTGTCCGGTGTGCGGGCGATCCGACGACGAGGGCTGGGTGCACGGATTCGTGGTGCCCGCATAGCCCAGGTAGGGTGGCCGCCGGGCCGTGACTGGCGTTCGAGTGGGCCACCACTGGGGAGCGGCCCGGCCGGGTGTCCGCCGGCCCGTTGCCGCGCGCCTGGGCGAACCGACCTCGCATCCGACCTGGAGGAGCGCGCATGACCCAGGCCCCCACCGCCCGGCTGATGTCGGGCACCGAACTGGCCGCGGGCATCGTCGCCCGGTCCGCGGAACGCGCCGCCGAGTTCACCCGCCGCACCGGCACCGCGCCCTGCCTGGCCACCGTCCTGGTCGGTGACGACCCGGCATCGGCCACCTACGTGCGGATGAAGCAGAACCGCAGCCGCAAGGCCGGCATCACCTCCCAGCACGTGGCCCTGCCGGCCGAAACGACGACCACCGAACTGGTGGACCGGATCGAGAGCCTGTCCGCCGACCCCTCCGTGCACGGCATCCTGCTGCAGCACCCGGTGCCGGCCGGCATCGACGAGCGGGCGGCGTTCGAGGCGATCGCGCCGGCCAAGGACGTCGACGGCGTCACCATGCACTCGTTCGCCGCCATGTCGTTCGGTGAGCCCGGCTTCGCGTCGTGCACCCCGCTGGGCATCCTGCGGCTGCTGGACCACTACGACGTCGAACTGTCCGGCCGGCACGCCGTGGTGATCGGCCGCAGCCCCATCCTGGGCAAGCCGGCGGCGATGCTGCTGCTCGGCCGCGACGCCACCGTGACCATCTGCCACTCTCGCACCCGTGACCTGCCCGACCTGGTGCGCGACGCCGACGTCGTGGTGGCGGCGGTCGGCAGGCCGGAGTTCGTCCGGGGGTCGTGGCTCCAGGACGGGGTGGTCGTGGTGGACGCCGGGTACAACCCGGGCAACGTCGGCGACGTCGCGTTCGACGAGGCCGCCGAGCGGGCCAGCCTGATCACGCCGGTACCCGGCGGAGTCGGCCCGATGACCATCTCGCTGCTGCTGGAACAGACCGTCGACGCGGCGGAACGCCAGGCCGCTACAACGGCCTGATCACCCGACACGGACTACCGGCCGCGAACACCCGCTCCGGCAGGTCCCGCGTGACGGTCCTGGTCGGACACGGCGTCAGCGGCCCGCCGGGACCAGGTTGTCGGCGACGACCCGCCGCAGGAACTCGCCGGTGTAGCTGGACTCGATCTCGGCGATGTCCTCCGGGGTGCCCTCGGCGATCACCAGGCCACCGCCGGAACCCCCCTCCGGGCCCATGTCGACGACCCAGTCGGCCGACTTGATCACATCCAGGTTGTGCTCGATCACGATGACCGTGTTGCCCTTGTCCACCAGGCCGTTGATCACGCCGAGCAACTTGGCGATGTCCTGGAAGTGCAGGCCGGTGGTGGGCTCGTCCAGGATGTACACCGTCTTGCCGGTGGACCGCTTCTGCAGCTCGCTGGCCAGCTTCACGCGCTGGGCCTCACCGCCGGACAGCGTCGGCGCGGGCTGGCCCAGCCGGACGTAGCCCAGGCCGACGTCGACCAGGGTCCGCAGGTGCCGGGAGATCGCGTTGATCGGCTCGAAGAACTCGGCCGCCTCCTCGATCGGCATGTCCAGCACGTCGGCCACGGTCTTGCCCTTGTAGTGCACCTCCAGGGTCTCCCGGTTGTACCGGGCGCCCTTGCACACCTCGCACGGCACGTACACGTCGGGCAGGAAGTTCATCTCGATCTTGATGGTGCCGTCGCCCGCGCACGCCTCGCAGCGGCCGCCCTTGACGTTGAACGAGAACCGGCCGGGCTGGTAGCCGCGGACCTTGGCCTCGGTGGTGGCGGCGAACAGCTTGCGCATGTGGTCCCACACACCGGTGTACGTGGCCGGGTTGGACCTCGGCGTGCGCCCGATCGGCGACTGGTCGACCTGGACGAGCTTGTCCAACTGGTCGACGCCCCGGACCCTGGTGTGCCGGCCGGGGACCTGGCGGGCGCCGTTCAGCTTGTTCGCCAGGACGGTGGCCAGGATGTCGTTGACCAGGGTCGACTTGCCCGAGCCGGACACGCCGGTGACCGCGACCAGGCAGCCCAGCGGGAACGACACCTCGATGTCGCGCAGGTTGTGCTCGCGGGCACCCACCACGGTGAGCAGGCGCTTCTTGCTGGTCGGCCGCCGGATCGCCGGCAGCGGGATCTCCTTGCGCCGGGACAGGTAGTCGCCGGTCAGCGACCGCTTGTTGGCCAGCAGCTCCTGGTAGGTGCCGCTGTGCACCACCTCGCCGCCGTGCTCACCGGCGCCCGGACCGATGTCCACGACCCAGTCCGCGGTGCGGATGGTGTCCTCGTCGTGCTCGACGACGATCAGCGTGTTGCCCAGGTCCCGCAGCCGGGTGAGGGTCTCGATCAGCCGGTGGTTGTCCCGCTGGTGCAGGCCGATGGACGGCTCGTCCAGCACGTACAGCACGCCGACCAGGCCGGAGCCGATCTGCGTCGCCAGCCGGATGCGCTGCGCCTCGCCGCCGGACAGCGTGCCGGCGGCCCGGTCCAGCGACAGGTACTCCAGGCCGACGTCCAGCAGGAACCCCAGGCGCGCCTGGATCTCCTTGAGCACCCGGCCGGCGATGATCGCCTCACGGCGGCCCAGCTTGAGACTGTTCAGGAAGTCGGCGCACTCACGCACGCTCATCGCGGACACGTCCGCGATGGACTTCTCGCCGTACGTCTTGTGTTCCAGGGTGACCGCGAGGATCTCCGGCTTCAGCCGGGCGCCCTGACACGCGGGGCAGGGCACCTCCCGCATGTAGCCCTCGTACTTCTCCCGCATGTAGTCGGAGTCGGTCTGGTCCTGGCGCCGCTCCAGGAACGGGATCACGCCCTCGAACGAGGCGTAGTAGGAGCGTTCCCGGCCGTAGCGGTTGCGGTAGCGGACGTGCACCTGGTCGTCCACGCCGTACAGCACGGCCTTCTGCACCTTCGCCGGCAGCTTGCGCCACGGCGTCTCCATCCGGAAGCCGATCGATTCGGCGAGCGAGGCGAGCAGCCGCTGGAAGTAGTCCGCGGTCTGCTGCCCACCCGACCACGGGGCGATCGCACCGTCGGCCAGGGACAGTTCGTCGTCGGGCACGATCAGCTCGGGGTCGACCTCCTTGCGCACACCGATGCCGGTGCACGCCGGGCAGGCGCCGTAGGGCGAGTTGAACGAGAACGACCTCGGCTCGAGATCGGTGATGGTCAGCGGGTGACCGTTGGGGCAGGCCAGGTTCTCCGAGAAAGTGCGCTCACGTTCGGCCGAGCCTTCCTGCTCGTCCACGAACTCGACGGTGACCAGGCCGTCGGCCAGCCGCAGCGCGGTCTCCACCGAGTCGGTGAGCCGCTGCTTCGCGGACTTCTTCACCGCCAGCCGGTCGATCACGACGTCGACGTCGTGCTTCTCCTGCTTCTTCAGCTTCGGCGGGTCGGTGAGCTGGTGCACCGTGCCGTCGACCCTGGCCCGTGCGTAGCCCTGGGACTGCAGCTGCTCGAACAGGTCGACGTACTCGCCCTTGCGGCCGCGCACCACCGGCGCCAGCACCTGGAACCGGGTGCCGTCGGCCATGGCCAGCAACTGGTCCACGATCTGCTGCGGGGTCTGCTTGCTGATCAACTCGCCACACGTCGGGCAGTGCGGCATGCCGGCCCGGGCGTACAGCAGCCGCAGATAGTCGTAGACCTCGGTGATGGTGCCGACCGTCGACCTCGGGTTCCGGTTGGTCGACTTCTGGTCGATGGACACCGCGGGCGACAGACCCTCGATGAAGTCGACGTCGGGCTTGTCCATCTGGCCGAGGAACTGCCGGGCATACGCGGACAGTGACTCCACGTAGCGACGCTGGCCCTCGGCGAAGATCGTGTCGAACGCCAGGCTCGACTTGCCGGAGCCGGACAGACCGGTGAACACGATCAGGCTGTCCCGGGGCAGGTCGATGTTGACACCACGGAGGTTGTGCTCGCGCGCACCATGCACGACGAGTCGGTCGGCCACGGCTGTCCCTTCGCACTACGGTCTGTGCACGTACTCCAGGCGGCTGCGCGCGTGACGACGGGCGCAGGGTACGGCGCAACCATGCTAAGTGGCCCCACCGACAAGAAGAGGCTGAACGTGCGGACCAGGGATTACCCCGGTTCGCTTGTTCGGCCTCTACCGACTGGTACCGGACAAGCCTACGCTGGAACCACCGCCTGCTCATTGCCTCGTCCACCGGGGCCGAGCAGGCATTGATCCACCCAGAGCCACCTTGATCCACTGCCTGCGTCCCGGCATCCGCACACCAGCACTGGAGCCGCCGTGCCAGCACTACGCGCCCCACTCTCCGGCGCCGAGCAGTTCGAAGCAGTCCGGTTCGCCACCGAGGGACTTGTCGCCGTGAGACGGGCTTCCGCCGTGCTGTGCGAGGCGATCGACGAACTGGACGACGCCGGCCTCTACCTGCCCACCGGGCTGGCGGGCTGGAGCAGAGGGCACGTGGTCAGCCACCTGGCGCGCAACGCCGACGGACTGGTGAACCTGCTGCACTGGGCACGGACCGGCATCGAGAGCCCGATGTACGCGAGCCCGGCCGACCGTGAGGCGGCCATCGCCGAGGGCGCGAACCGGCTGGCCAGGGTCCAGCAGGAGGATCTGCGGGCGGCCGACGAGCGGTTCTTCATGGCGACCGAGGTGATGTCGGAGCCGGACTGGGAGGCGCACGTCCTCAACGGCCAGGGCCTGACCATCGGGGTGTCGCTGGTGCCGTGGATGCGGCTGACCGAACTGCTCGTGCACCTGGTCGACCTGGACATCGGCCACGGCTTCGACGACGTCGTCGAGCTGGCCGGTGGGCAGACCGAGTTGTTGATCGACTACGTGGTCAGCCGGTACGACGAACGGCCCGGCGTCCCGGCGGTCCGGCTTGCCGTCGACCTGCCGTCGGGCGACCAGCACACGTGGCTGCTCGGCGACACCGGCGACCCGCACGACGTGCGGTCGGCCGCCGCGCCCACGCTCGCCTGGCTGACCGGTCGGTCGGATCCGGTTGCGGAGGTCATGCCGGTTCTGCCCGCGTGGCTGTGATCTGTCCGCCCTTCGGCCGGTCTCGTCTGGGATCGGCCGGCGCGGGCCGCTAGGGTCGCGTCCGTGGACGTCGCAGAGGAATACACGGGTCACGTCGAGCAGGGCGGCACGCCCGCCCGCCGGAGGCTGAACGGGCTGACCATCACCAAGATCTCGGTCGGCCCGATGGACAACAACGCCTACCTGCTGGTGTGCGGGTCCAGCAACGAAGCATTGCTGATCGACGCGGCGAACGACGCCGAGCGGCTGTCCGACCTGATCGGCTCCAGCGCCGACCGCCCCAACCTGCGCACCATCGTGACCACGCACCAGCACCAGGACCACTGGCAGGCGCTGGGCGCGATCGCGGGCGCCTTCGGCGCCAACACGGTCGCGCACCCGGACGACGCAGGCCCGCTGCCGGTGCCGACCGATCAGTTGGTGCGGCACGGTGACCTGGTCCGGGTCGGCGACTGCGAACTGGAGGTCATCCACCTGCGCGGCCACACGCCGGGCTCCATCGCGCTCGTCTACCACGAGCCGGGGGGCCACCCGCACCTGTTCACTGGCGACAGCCTGTTCCCCGGCGGGGTGGGCAACACGCAGAAGGACCAGGCCCGCTTCGAGTCCCTGATCAACGACGTCTCCACCCGCATCTTCGACGTCCTCCCCGACGACACCTGGTTCTACCCGGGCCACGGCGACGACTCCACGATCGGCGAACAGCGCCCGCACGTCGAGGAATGGCGTGCACGAGGCTGGTGAGCCGAGGGTCTTCCGGACGGGACCGCCTGCCGACGGCAGGCGGTCCTCACTGAGCACAGGAAGCCACGCTACGGTCCGGTCACACCACTACAACCTCGACCATGTCCGCCAGGCCCGTGAAGTCGGCTTCGTTGCGCGTGTACAGAGGTAGACCTCGGGCGGACGCGACAGCCGCGATCATCAGGTCGATCCGGCGGGGTTTGGGATCGCGTTTCGCTTCCAGGGTCAGTGCGACCAACGTGCCGTACCGTGTCGCGGCCTCTGCGTCGAAGGGCAGCGGATCAAACTCGACGATGGCCGCGCCCAGCATCTCGGTACGCGCCGCTCGCGTAGCGGCGTCTCCGGCCATCGAGACACCCTGGTGCAGCTCAGCCATCGTGATCGCGGTGATCTCCGGAACCGCGGGCAGCGCCGCCGCATCGAGCACGCCCAGGTCGATGTAGGTGTACGTGTCCAGCACACCGGACTCATGACGCTCAGCCACGACGGCGCTCCCACACATCGTCGTCACCGAAACGGTCCTCGGTACCGAAGAACTCGTCAGCCTCCTGCCGCATACGCACGTAGTCGACCCTCGGCAGCTTTCGGTGCCGCTCGACCAACTCCTCGGCGGTCAGCCGCCGCCTGCGTGCGACAGGGCGCAACTCCGCGACCTCAACGCCGTTCCGCGTGATGTGGTACGTCTCACCCGCCTCCACCGCATCCATGACGGCGGCGGAGTTGTTGCGGAACTCCCGCTGAGTGATCACCAGCATGAACACCAGTGTAGCCCCGCGTAGCACAATGGGCTACGCGGGGGCGCCTCGGCGAGGTGGTGCTGGACAGGCCGAGCCGGTGAACGGTTGAGGCCGCCCTCGGGAACCCGGAGCGGCGTCAACCAGTACTTGTGCAGCTGTCGGCTAATTGCCGCTGCTGCCCCCTTCGCTGCGTGACATAGTTTATCCTCAATCGAGTTAGTAAATCACTGACAATTACCTCGATCGGGCGATCTACCACCACAGCGATATGCCGTAGTTTTCCCGTGGATAGCACTTTTCGGTGAATGTGTGCTCCACGGTGTCTGCGACGATGGGCAGGAAGTGAGGGTCGCCCACAGGCGGCCGGAGCCGCCGTTCGCGTTCGGTCTGCTCGGCATACCACCAACAAGCTCGCGGCACGCTCGTGCCGTCGAAACGGACGCGTATCGTCAAACCGCTGACGGGTACGCAGCCGTACAACAGCCGGCCTGCCGCGATGCCGTGATGATCGACCTCGACATTTACCCAAAACCGTTCCTGCTCCAGGTCCTCGTCGACTGCCTCCGACGCGAAGTAGTGCTTCTCATCCCGAACCAAGGTTCGGGGGAACGCTAGCTTAGTCAATGCCGGATCTGAATCTTGGGCCCGATTCGGCGTGTCGATGGTGCAGCCCCACAGGGGAGTCACGGGCACTCCGGTCGCATTGCCGCGCAAGCCGGCGATCGACGATGCCAGATATCCGTCCACGTCGTCCGCACGGGCCGTGACCAGTCGTTCGGTGATCCGCCGGTGGACCGCCTTGCCTTTCATGATCACGTTGGTGATGAACAGGTCCAGGTAGACCGGTTGGGAACCCTCCGAGGGATGTCGGTGGCCGGTGTCGTCATCCGATGGCGACTGGTAGTGGCGGACCGTCGGCTCCGTCGCCATGGCGGTCTCCACATACGTCGCCCAACCCTCACCGCCGCCGCCGAGTGCCGCCACCTGCTCCTGCAGGATCGGCGCCAGCTTCTCACCGACCGCCCGCTTCCACGCCTTGTGCATCGGGGTCGTCGTGTTGGGCGCCGGATCGCCGAAGACGTCCGACAACGCCATCAGTTGGCGAAATCGGCCTTCCAGTGTGGATCGCCACGCCTCGGTGATCTCGGGCGGTCTGGGTAGGCGGAAGGCGGCGAACAATGTGTTCTGCTGGCGGGAGTCATCCGCCGATCCGACCCGGTTGACACCATGAATGATCAGGCCCCAGGCGGCCAACGCACGGGTCCGGGTGGTGCCGCCGGGCATCGATTCCGTCGCGGTGACCAGCGGGGCGAGTTGGGCGGCCGAATCGCTCTGCGGATCATCGATCGCATGGATGATCAGGTCCAACGGCCTGGCGTGCTTTCTGGTGGCCATCCACCGAAGCGCCCGCTCCATGGCCGACTGGACCTCCTGCGTCACCACTCCTCCGACTCGCGATCGGTGACAACGACCGACTACGTTTGACGATAACAGGCGAAGTCTGACCACAAGTGACAACTTGTGGCCATTGGGCGACCGCAAAAAACGTCAGTCGACGGCAAACGATCGGACAATGTCGATGCACACGCATGCACCGCATCGCTTACCGTTGACCGCACCACCGTCGGGGACGGAAGGAGATGCGCAATGAGCAGCGTTCTCCCAGCCGGGCGGCATCCCGGATTTGTCGGGGCCCTCGGCAACCGTGAGACCGTACGTCGATATGTGGCGGCCCTGCTCGGGATCGGCTCCGGAGACCAACTGGCGGCATCGCTGATCGAACGGGCGTCGCTGTCCGGGAACCGGGTCGAGGCACACGAGTTCGGTCGCGACCAGCATTCGTCGGCCTCGGCAGGGGCGATGCTGCTCGGAATGGCGAGCATTCCGGGGATTTCCAACGAGGTGTTGGCGCCGCTCTTCCGCAGGGTGGCCGGGCTGGTCCGGCTGACCGGTGCGGTCAGTGGCCACAACGGCGACCACGTTTCGCCGACGTCGTCCTGGTCGATCGCCCAGGTGCTACTCGGTTTGCTGGTCGCGGCGCGACGACTGGACGTCCGCATTCCGCGCCTGCACAAGATGGTGGCGGCGTTGATCCGCCTGCAGGACGACGAGAGCGGCGGCTGGGCGCTCCGCGCGGGCGAGTCGCCTCGACCGGCCTTCGCCTTCTATCCCAGCCTGGCGCTGGCTCACGCGTGGCGATCGGGTCTGGAACGCAGCGACCAGGTCGCCAGATCACTGGCGTCCGCTGCCGACTATCTCGTCCGCTGCCTACGACAGTCGACGGAGAACGTCGAAGAGCTGCTGCTGGCACTGCGAGCGTTGACGATCCTGTGTTCCGTCCTGGTCGGCACCGGGCTGATCACGACCGACCTCGACCTGTCGACCACCGCCGACTCCCTGCGGGACCGTGCCTGGAGTCCGCGACACGGTGTCCTCCTGCGGAACCTACCGGTCTTCACCTACAGCCAGCCGAGCTGGCACATGACGCTGTGGCGACCACTGTTCTGGCTGGCGGTCCGCGGCCACGCCTCACCGATGTCGCCGTTGGATGCCTTGCTCGGCCACGAGTTGGTGGACACGTTCCACCACGACGTCCGCGCCTGGCGCGGCCCGGACGAGGCCAGCGCCCGCAACGGCGCCTCCTGGCCGTCCGCGCTCGCGCTGGCCGGCACGTTCCTGCTGGCAGCCGACCTGGTGCGGCACGACATCACCGTGGACCAGTGGCGCAATCGCTGTCGCGAACTGGAGACCGACGCGTTCGAGTTCGACGTGGCGATCTCGTTCGCGGGCGCCGACCGTGCCGTTGCCCATGAGATCAAGACGGTGTTGCAACGGGCCGGTTATCGGGTCTTCTACGACGCGGAACAACAGCACTACATGCTGGGTGAGGATCTCGCCGTGTATCTGCAGGACATGTTCCTGCGGCGCAGCCGGTATGCGATCGTCGTCGTGTCCAGCAATTTCCTCCGATCGACATGGACGGGCAACCTGGAGTGGCCTGCCATGTTGGCAAGGATGCAGTCGCAGCGAGGGGCCTACGTCCTGCCCTATCTGATGGATGACGTCAGCCTGCCGGGGCTGAATCCGACCATCGGCTTCGCGACGCTGGACCAGTTCCGGCCGTCCGAGTTCGCCCAGCTCGTCGTGCGGAAACTGCGCACCCTGTCCGAACGTCCGGACAGCTGACCGACCCGCCGTCCCACGTCCGCGGACCGGACGTGCCGAATCGCTACTGTGCCGCTGTGGCCGATCACGACGTCGTGGCGAGGACCGAGGACCACGTTCGCGGTCTGCTCGGCCGGGAACCCACGGGACACGACTGGTGGCATGCCGATCGGGTCCGATCATTGGCGAAGGCCATCGCGGAGCGAGAAGGCGCTGACGTGGTGGTCGTGGAACTCGCGGCGCTGCTGCACGATGTCGCCGACGCGAAGTTCACCGGTTCCGACGAGACCGGGCCGCGCGCGGCCCGGGAATGGCTGGGCGCGCTGCCGCTCGGACTCGACACGGTCGAATCCGTCGCGACCATCATCGAGCGCATGTCCTTCAAGGGAGCGCTCGTCCCGGAGGAGCAGCTCTCGGTGGAGGGCAGGTGCGTGCAGGACGCCGATCGGCTGGACGCCATGGGAGCTATCGGCATAGCCAGAACATTCGCCTACGGCGGATTCGTGCGCCGACCCCTGCACGACCCGGACATACCAGCCGAAATGCACGCGACCCGGGACAGCTACCGGAACAACGTCGGCACCACGATCAATCACTTCCACGAAAAACTGCTGTTGCTCAAGGACCGCCTGCACACCGAGTCGGCACGGCAGATCGCCGAGCAGCGACACGACTTCATGGTCCATTTCCTCGATCAGTTCCACCACGAGTGGCAGGTGACGGACCGGAGCGGACCGCTCGACCGAGCGCGGTAGCGGTGGCCCGGTCAGCGCCACCAGGGGCGGTGGCGTTGGGCGGCGATCACTCTGGTGGGTTCGACCAGTTCGGACAGGCGGGGGGTGATGTGGCGGAGGTGTTCGCCCACCCAGAGGGCCGTGCACAGGTCGGTGACGCCCTGGCCGGTGACCGGGTCGCGGAACTCGGGCGGGGCCAGCAGGGGGACGTCGCCGTGGTCGGTGCGGTCCAGGCGGGACGCCAGGTGGTCGTACCAGGCGGCCAGTTGGTCGGCCTGGTGGCCGATGCTGGTGCGGAGCGGGTCCGGTTCGGTGTCCGGGCTGGGTAGGCCGGCCAGCGAGTGGGCCGTGAGCCTGGCTCGCATGGCAGCGGCCTCCAGGCGCCACAGGTCCTCCTTCGGCACCCGCTTCGCACCCTGCTCGGCCAGGAAGCCGCGCATCGCGTCGTCCAGCCGGGCGCTCGCCCCGATCGCGGCCGACGCGCTGGGTACGGCGTCGCGCAGGCCGAGCGCCCAGTTCGCGGCGTACGTCAGGTAGGTGCCGCTGCTGCGCAGGGCGTCGGCCAGGTCGTCGGCGACCAGGGCACCGGCGCCGCGCGGCCAGAACAGCACCCCCACCACCAGGCTGACCGCACACCCGAGCGCCACGTCCTCGATCCGCAGCACGCCGATCTGCCACCCGGCGGGCGCGAGCAGGTTGAACAGGACCGACACCACCACGGTGAACGCGGCCTGCCCGGCAGCGAACGGCAGCGCGCCGGGCGCGTACGCGGCGATCAGGACGGCGACCGGCAGCGCCGTCCACAACGCCGGACCGCTGGAGCCGATGACGATCAACAGCAGGGCGCCGATGACGAACCCGGCCGCGGTACCCAGCAACGCCCGCAACGCCGTGGCACCGGTGGACGCCGCATTGGTCCGCAATACCGACAGCGTGCCGAGCACCACCCAGAAGCCGTGCTGCACACCGGTCAGGTCGGCGACGGCGACGGCGGCGGCCAGCGCGACCGAGCCGCGCACGCTGTTGAGCACCCACACCGATCGCAGGCTGGCGTGCCGGGACACCGCCTCCGCGGCCGACGTCAGCCCACCGAGCCGCCGCTCCCGCAGCGTGTCCTCGGCCGCCAGGTCGACGCCGTACCAGCGGCGCCGCCTGCCCACCACGATCGCCTGGTCGGCTCGACGGGCGACGATCAGCGCATCGGCCAGCGCGGTGTGCGCGGCGACCGCCGCGGTGCGGGCGTGGAAGGACAGGTGGACGGCGTCGGCGTAGTTCTCGCGCACCGTGCGCAGGTGCGCGACGCTCGCGGCCAGGCTGTGTTCCAGGCATTCCAGTTCCGGATGGCCGGGCTCGTCGCGCAGCACGGCCGCGATGTCCCGCAGGGTGGCGCTGGTGTCGGACAGCAGTTGCCGCTCGACCGGGTCGACCCCGGTCAGGTCCTGGTACTCGCCGAGGCTGTCGCAGATGACCGACGCCGACCACTCCAGCAGCCCGACCAGGCTGTCCAGCGCCTGGTCGGCGGTGGCCAGGCCGGTCGGCCGGTACGGGGTCGCGGTGAACGTCGTCATCAGCTGGTGCTTCGCCGCCATGGACTGTTCGCGGTGCCGGGGGTCGGAGTCGCCGGCCAGTGCCGCGGCCAGCTGGTCGCCCAGGGCGCGGGCGGTGGCGGCGGCGGCCTCGCGCAGCACGGCGCCCGGTGGTTTCGGGGAGAACAGCAGCACGGCGGCGGTACCGGCGACGGCGGCCAGCCACCAGCCGGCCAGTCGGGACGGAATCATGTCGACCGTGCCGGGTGACGCGGCCGGCAACACGTAGAGCAGCAGGGCGGCGGTGCTGGCGGATGCCGCGTTCGGGCCCAGGACACCGGCGAACAGCACCGCGAACGTCACCGGGATGGTGACCAGCGTGGCGATCAGCACCGACGAGTTGACGACCGTGCCGATGACCAGCAACGCACTGCCGACCAGGGCGAGTCCGAGGTGCGCAACCAGTTTGTCCCGCGCCCGGCCGCCGAACGACGCCAGCACCAGCGTGGCGAACCCGCCGAACGCGGCGAACGTGGCCATCTGCAGGTCGCCGACGACCAGGTAGGTCAGCGCGAACAGGCCGGGCACCACGGCGGTCGCGCGCACAGCACGCATCGCGGCCGGTTTCGACCACACGGGCAGCCAGGCCGGTCGGGTACCACCGCCGGCCGGGAGTCGGAACCGGGTGACCAAGCGGGTCCGAGCTGCCGCGGCTGTGCTGGTCATCGCCTGAGAATAAGGTGAAGGACCTGGATCGTCACAGGTTCGCCCGGCCGCCGCATCGGTCCTACGTCGCCTTGGCGGCCGCCTTGGCCGCCTTCTTGAACGCCCGGACCTCGGCCAACGTCTCGGTACTGGTGACGTCGGCGATGGATCGGCGCGAACCCTCATCGCCGTAGTCGCCCGCGGCCTCCCGCCAGCCCTCCGGCGTCACGCCCAGCTGCTTACCCAGCAGCGCCACGAAGATCCGCGCCTTCTGGTCGCCGTAGCCGGGCAGGTCCTTCACCCGGCGCAGGACCTCCTTGCCGTCCGGCTTGCCGGACTTCCAGATCTTCTCGGCCTTGCCGTCGTAGTGCTCGATCACGTAGTTGGCCAGCGCGTGGACCCGCCGGGCCATCGAGCCGCCGTACCGGTGGATCGCCGGCGGCCGCACGCAGAGCGTGACGAACTCCTCGATGTCGGACTGGGCGATCGTGGTGATGCTGAAGCCGCCCATGCGGTCGGCGATCTTCTTGGGGCCGGCGAATGCGTGCTCCATCGGGTACTGCTGATCCAGCAGCAACCCCGTGATCAGCGCGAACGGATCGGTGCTGAGCAGCTGGTCAGCCTCGGGATCGCCGGTCAGGTGCAACGTGCGCTTCATGGTGGCCAGAATGGCACGGCCGGCCGGAGCCGGCGACGCCGCGCCAGCCGCCGGAGCACGTCGAGGTCGGCCGCCATTGTCGGCCATCGCGATTTATGCCACAATCAAAAATTCCGGCGTCATCCAGAACTGCGGATTCCACCGGTGATGTATTGAGTCTAGCAGAGGCGAGGCGAGATTGTCAAAGCACGACGTTGAATTGGCCGACGAACGCGCACACGTCTGTTTTCTCTACGCCCGACTGGACACGGAACGCGCCGCCGCGCGGGCCGAACTCGACACCACACTCCTGGACGGCGTCACCGACCGCTGGCAGCGGGAAGTCGCCGTCACCACGCTGGCCGAACGGGTCCGGCGCGCCACGCTGGCGGACAGCGGGCTGTGTTTCGGCAGGCTGACCGCCGACACCGGAGAACTCACCTATGTCGGCCGGATCGGATTGTTCGACGACGACTACGAACCACTTCTGGTCGACTGGCGGGCGCCGGCCGCCCGACCGTTCTACTGCGCCACCGGAGCCAATCCGGACGGCGTCCGCTCCCGCCGGCATTTCCGCACGAAAGGCAGAACGATCCTCGACTTCCACGACGATCTGCTGGACACCGACGACACGCACGACGCGGCGCTACTGGCCGCGCTGAACGCGCCACGCACCGACACGATGCGCGACATCGTGTCCACGATCCGGGCCGAGCAGGACGCGGTCATCCGGCTGCCGCACCAGGGCGTGCTGGTGATCGAGGGTGGTCCGGGCACCGGCAAGACCGCGGTCGCGCTGCACCGGGTCGCCTACCTGCTGTACACGCAGCGGGAACGGCTGTCCCGGCGCGGGGTACTTGTCGTCGGTCCGAACACCGGGTTCCTGCGGCACGTCGGCCAGGTGCTGCCGTCGCTCGGCGAGACCGACGTGGTGTTCGCGACCACCGGCGACCTGCTGCCCGGCCACCGCGTCACCGCCGTGGACACCCCGACCGCCCGGCGGGTGAAGGGCGGGATCGGCATGGTGGACGTGCTGGCCACGGCCATCGCCGACCGCGAGGAGCTGCCGGCGGAGCCGGTGGACGTCGAGCTGGCCGACGTGACCGTCCGGCTGGACGCCGCCCTGGTCACGGTCGCGCGGGACCGGGCCAGGGTGACCAGGCTGCGGCACAACGAGGCCCGCCCGGTGTTCCGGGACGCGGTGTTCGCCGCGCTGGCGCACCGGGCCGTGCGCGCGGTGACGAGGAGTTGGCTGCGACCCGGTGAGGCGCCGGACCTGCTCGCCGACCTGACCGAGAACGTGCTCGCCGAACTGCGCGGCCACGACGTCCTGCTGGACGCGCTGAACTGGCTCTGGCCGGAGTTGACCCCGGAGGACCTGCTGGCCGACCTGTTCGGCTCGCGCAGGCGGATCGAGTCGGCGGCGGCGGCCCTCCCGGCCGAGGACCGGGCAGCGCTCCACCGCGACGTGCCGGACGCCTGGACCACCTCGGACGTGCCGCTGCTGGACGAGGCCACCGAACAACTCGGCAGGGACGACTCGGTACGCGACCGGCGGGCCAGGCAGGCGGCTGCCCGGCGGCTGGCCTACGCGCGGGGCGTGCTCCAGGTGCTGGAGAGCGAGGACGACAGCGGGCTGCGGCCCGCTGACGTGATCGACCCGGAGACCCTGGCCGAGCGGCATGCCGAGCGGGACATCAGGACGCTGGCCGAACGCGCGGCCGCGGACCGGGAGTGGACGTACGGGCACGTGGTGGTCGACGAGGCCCAAGAACTGTCCGAAATGGACTGGCGGGTGCTGGCCAGGCGGTGCCCGTCCCGCTCGTTCACCGTGGTCGGCGACCTGTCGCAGCGACAGTCACCGGCCGGCGCCCGGGCCTGGGGAGACATGCTGGACCGGTACGTGCCCGGCCGGTGGGTCTACCGCGCGTTGACCGTCAACTACCGGATGCCGGCGGAGTTGGCCGTGGTCGCGGCACGGGTGCTGCCCTCGGTGCGGCAGCCGACGTCGGTGCGCAGCACCGGAGAGCCACCGTGGGCAATGCCGGTGGGCGAGGACGCACTGCCGATGACCGTCGCGGACATCGTCGGGCGGGAGGCCGCGCTGGTGGGTGACGGCACGGTCGCGGTGATCGTGCCGGTGGACATGGTGGACCGGTTCGGTGTCCCCGTGTTGACGCCGGACTCGGTGCGGGGCCTGGAGTTCGACTCGGTCGTCGTGGTGGAGCCGGACCGGATCTGGTCCACTCCGGACAGTGGCACCGCGCAGCTGTACGTCTCGGTCACCAGGGCGACCCAGCGGATGGGCTTCGTGCACACCCGGCCGCTGTCTCCCGCGCTGGCCGTGATTGCGCCACAATGAACCGGTGATCGACGAACCGGAGCTCGTGCCGGTGGCGCCAGGCGTGTACGCCTGGCGCCAGCCGGACGGCAGTTGGTGGGTGAACAACGCCGGAGCGGTGCACGGCGACGACGGTGTCGTGTTGATCGACACGTGCGCCACCCGGCGGCGCACCGAACGGTTCCTGGCCGCGGTCGCCGATGCGACGGGCGGGGCGCCGCTGCGTGTGGCGGTGAACACCCACCTGCACGGCGACCACACCTACGGCAACGCGGTGCTGCCGGCGGAGACCACGGTGATCGCGCACGAGCAGACGTACTTCGGGATGCTCTCCGACGTACTGCTGACCGCGACACCGCCGATCTGGTCGCCGACGCCGGACTGGGGCATCAGCAAGATCCGCCTGCCGTCCGTCCTGTTGCGCGACGAGCTGACCGTGTTCGCCGGTGGGCGCAGGATCGACCTGCGCCACCCCGGCCATGCCGCCCACACCCAGGGGGACGTGGTGGCGTGGCTGCCCGACGAACGCGTGCTGTTCACCGGTGACCTGATCTTCCACCGCATCACGCCGCTGGTGATGATGGGCTGGCTGGAGGGCGCGCTGAGGTCGCTGGACTGGCTGGCCGGCTTCGACGCGTCCGTCGTGGTACCGGGGCACGGCGAGCTGATCACCGGGGCCGACCTGCCGGACGTGCTGGCCGGGATCGAGCGGTACTACCGGCTCGTCGGCGATGTCGCGGCACGCGGCCTGGCCACGGGCGTACCACCGCTGGTCGCCGCGGCCGAGTGCGATCTCGGCGAGTTCGCCGACTGGCCGGACGCCGAACGCATCGTGCTCAACCTGCACCGTGTCTACGCCGACACGGCGAGCACGCCGTTCGACCTGATGGCTGCCATGTCCGACGCGGTCGAGTTGCACGGCGGCCCGCTGCGCTGCGTCGTCTAGACCAGACAGCCGTAGGCATGGAACAACCCGGCCGCGACGGTGGCGACCGCCAGCACGACCAGCGACGCGGTATCCATCGACATCTCCCCCGGCTCGGCGGCCAACGCCCACGAGACCAGCCATGATGGCGCGGCTCGTGCCTTGCTGCCGGTCAGCGAGGAGCCGGGCCGCCTCGCCGAGGGATGTCGCGATCTGTCGCGGGCCGTGGCTGGCTAGTGCCGCGGATGCACCACCGCCGCGGCGCTGCCACCCCGGCGCTCCGGCTCACCGGCGGCGATGACCTTGCCGTCACCCAGGAACTGCAGACCGTCGGCGACGCCGATGTCCGGCGAGATGATGATCGTCGGGTCGAGCGGTGAGGTGTCGCTGATCGCGAACTTCTGGCCGAGTGCCTCCAGGCCCGGCGTGGTGTCCGCCGCGATGAACGCCGGTTCGGCCTGGGTCGTCGCGGAATTGCGTTGCGACGCACGGGGTGCCGCGATCGCGTCCGCCAGGCTCATGCCGAAGTCGATCTTGTCGACCAGGATCTGCAACACCGTGGTGATGATGCTGGCGCCGCCCGGTGAGCCGATGGCCAGGAACGGCCTGCCGTGCTGCAGCACGATCGTCGGCGACATGCTGGACCTCGGCCGCTTCCCGGCCGCCGGCAGGTTCGGGTCGGGGACGCCGGCCTGCAGCGGGGTGAAGTCGAAGTCGGTCAGCTCGTTGTTGAGCAGGAAACCGCGGTGTGGCACCACGATCCCGTTGCCGCCGAGCTCCTCGATGGTGTTCGTGTAGGAGACGACGTTGCCCCACTTGTCGGTGACGACGAAGTGGTTGGTGTTGGTGCCCTCGTCCGGCTGGCGGGCACCGGTGGGCTGGGTCGGCGTGCAGTTCCCGCTGCCGGCGAACGGGTCGCCGGGCGCGACCGGGCTGGTCAGCGCGTGGTTGGGGTCGATCAGGCAGGCGCGCTGCTTGCCGAACGCAGGCGAGAGCAGTTGCTGCTCCGGCACGTCGACGAACTTGGTGTCGCCGATGAAGCGGTTGCGGTCGGCGAACGCGAGCCTGCTGGCCTCCAGGTAGTGGTGCAGCGCCTGGACCCTGGTCTCCTTCGAAAGGTCGAAGTTGGACAGGATGTTCAGCGCCTCGCCGACGGTGGTGCCGCCGCTGGAGGACGGGGCCATGCCGAACACGTCGTAACCCCGGTAGTTCACGTGCGTCGGCGCCTGGAACGGGGCCTGGTAGCGGGCCAGGTCGGACAGCGTCAGCTGACCGGGCCGGGGCACCAGGGTGGCGCCGGGCGCCAACGGCAGGTGCTGCACCGTCCGCACCAGGTCACCGCCGATCGAACCGCCGTAGAGGGCCTGGACACCCTGGCGGCCGATCTGCCGGTAGGTCGCGGCGAGATCGGGGTTGTGCATCGTGGACCCGACCACCGGCAACTGGCCGCCGGGCAGGAACAGTGCGGACGTCGAGCTGAACTGGTCGAACCGGAAGGCGTTCTCCCTGTCCTGCTCGCGCAGGGTGGCGGTGACGGGGAAACCCTGGTCGGCGACCCGCTCCGCGGGCTGGAGATCGGCGGCGAGGCTGAACCGGCCCCAGTGGCGCAGCGCCTGCTGCCACGTCATCAGCGTGCCGGGCACGCCGACGGAGATACCGCTGGTCACGGCCGTCGGGAACGCCAGCGGCCGGCCGGTCGCGGGGTCGATGAACAGGTTCTGGTCGTCGGCGGCCGGTGTGGTCTCGCGGCCGTCGATCGTGGTCACCTTGTGCGTGTGGGCGTCGTAGAACACCAGATAGCCGCCACCACCGATGCCGGCGACGAACGGGTCGGTGACGCCGAGGGTCGACGCGACGGCCACCGCCGCGTCCGCCGCCGTGCCACCGGCCCGCAGCACGGCGAGGCCGGCATCGGTCGACTCGATGGTGTCCGACACGACGGCACCGCCGGTGCCGACCGCGACCGGCTGTTTGGCGGGTGGCGCTGGTGCCGCGGCCGAGGGCAGCGCCGGTAACACCAGGGCAGCCGCGGCCACGACGACGATCGCGGTTCGGAAACGGACCAAGGAATGACGCATGTGCTCCCCTTCGGTCGAAACGCGCGAGCTTTCTGGTTCTACTCCCGTGTCTCGTGCCCGTGTCAAGCGAGCGTCAAACGCAGATGGTCCGCTTCGGTGGCGATCGCGTCGGCCAGCGCGTCGGCTGCCGCCGAGCGGCCGACGGACCGGTGGGTCAGCACGAACTCGACGTCACCCAGGTCGGGCAGCGGGCGGTCGGCCGCGGTCGGCGGCAACGCGGTGAGACCCGCGGGCACCTGACCCTGGGCGAACACCGCGATGCCGACGCCGGCCAACGCGGCCGCCCGGATGCCGTTGAGGCTGCCACTGGTGCAGACCACCCGCCAGGCGTGACCGGAGCGGCGCAACACGTCCAGCGCGCGGGCCCGGGTGACGCTCGGTTCCGGGTACACGATCAGCGGCAGCGGCTCGTCGGCCGGCAGCCGGGTCTCGGTCAAACCGGCCCACACCAGCGGTTCCCGCCACATCACCCGGCCGTGCCGCTCACCGGAATGCCGCTTGCCCAGCACCAGATCCAGGTCGCCGGCCCGCACCTTGTCCCAGAGCACGCCCGCCAGGTCGACGGTGAGTTCCAGGTCGACCATCGGATGACTGGCGCGGAACCGCCGCAGGATGTCGGGCAGGTGGCTGAGCACGAAGTCCTCGGACGCGCCGAAGCGCAGCCTGCCGCGCAGTTCCGGGCCGGCGAAATAGGCCATCGCCCGCTCGTGGTCGGCCAGGATCGACCGGGCGAAGCCGAGCATCGCCTGCCCGTCCCCGGTGAGCTCGACGGAGTGGGTGTCCCGGTTGAACAGCGGCCGGCCAGCCGTGGCCTCCAGCTTGCGGACGTGCTGGCTGACGGTGGACTGGCGGACACCCAGCCGCCGCGCGGCCGCGCTGAAACCACCGGTCTCGGCCACCGTGAGGAAAGTGCGGAGCAGTGCCGGCTCGAACATGTCATCACGATACGTGATAGCAGTGAGGCTGGTTATCGGTCTTCACACTGAGCACGACCCGTTCGACACTGGACGTGATGCGCCGGCTACGCGTGGACCCGTTCATCGTCGCCATCCTGGCGACGGTGGCGGTGGCGTCGCTGCTGCCGGCCAGGGGTGCGGCCGCCGGCGTCGCGAGTGTGGCGACGACGGCGGCCATCGGGCTGCTGTTCTTCCTCTACGGCGTGCGGCTGGCCCCCCGCGAGGCCATGGCGGGCCTGCGGCACTGGCGGTTGCACGTGACCGTGCTGGCGTCCACCTTCGTGCTGTTTCCGTTGCTCGGTCTGGCCGCGCGGGTGCTGGTGCCGACCGTGCTGACGCCGTCGCTCTACACCGGTGTGCTGTTCCTGTGCGTGCTGCCGTCCACGGTCCAGTCGTCCATCGCGTTCACGTCGATCGCCAAGGGCAACGTGGCCGCGGCCGTGTGTGCCGCCTCGATGTCCAGCCTGCTCGGTGTGTTCATCTCGCCGGTGCTGATCGCGCTGCTGGTGTCGACGAACGGCGGTGCGCTGTCGCTGAAGTCGGTCGGCGACATCGTGTTGCAGTTGCTGGTGCCGTTCGCGCTCGGCCAGTTGTGCCGCCGCTGGCTCGTCGGCTGGGTGACCGGGCACAAGCGGATCGTCGGTGTCGTGGACCGGGGTTCGATCCTGGTGGTGGTGTACGCCGCGTTCAGCGAGGGCGTGGTCGCCGGGATCTGGCACCAGCTCGCGCCGCTGCGGTTGGTCGAACTGGTCGGCGTGGACGCCGTGCTGCTGTGCCTGGCGCTGGTGATCACGTGGACGGTGGCCACTCGCATGGGTTTCAGCCGGGAGGACCGGATCACCATCGTGTTCTGCGGTTCCAAGAAGAGCCTGTCCGCCGGACTGCCGATGGCGGCGGTGTTCTTCGCGGGGACCGCCGGTCTGGTCGTGTTGCCGCTGATGCTGTTCCACCAGATCCAACTCATGGTGTGCGCGGCGTTGGCCCGCCGGTGGGCGCGACCACCGTCCGTAACGGTCAAGGCGGCGGTCCAGCAAGCGGAGACCTCCCGCTAGGCGGGAGAATCGAGCATCCTGACGGGAACGCCGAACCGGGAGGGCCCGATGGACGCACTGCCACAGGATGTCGCCAACCTCGTCGACCACTGGCTGCGGGTCGCGCCCGACCGGGAGGCGATCCACTACGGCGACCGATCCTGGACCTGGCGCGAATTCGCCGAGCGGATCGACCGCAACGCGGCCGGCCAACTCGCCGCCGGTCTGCGGCCCGGCGACCGGGTGGCCTATCTGGACAAGAACCATCCGGCGTGCATGGAGACGTCCTTGGCGTGCCTGCGGATCGGCACCGCGAACGCGGTGGTCAACTTCCGCCTGGCGCCGGACGAGATCCGGTACGTGATCAACGACGCGCAGGCGACGGTCGTGTTCGCGGGCACCGAGTTCCTGCCGCTGCTGGCCAAGATCCGCGACGACCTGCCCACCGTGCGCCGGGTCATCGTGGTGGGCGGCGAGTCGGACGAGTACGAGGACTGGCTGGCCGGCAGCGGACCACTCGGCGACACCGGCACGCCGGACCCGAATGCGTGCTTCCTGCAGCTCTACACGTCCGGCACCACGGGTTTCCCCAAGGGCGCCATGCTCACCAACGCGAGTCTGTCCGCGCACTCCCTGTCATCGGCCGACGTCACCGTGATCAACCCGGACGACACGTCGATGGTGGCCATGCCGCTGTTCCACGTCGGCGGTTCGGCGTGGGCACTGGTCGGCCTGTTCCACGGCGCCCGGATCGTGATCGTGCGGGACATCGAGCCGGTCTCGCTGGTGAACGAGATCGTCGAACAGCGGGTCACCCACGCTTTCCTGGTGCCGGCGGTGTTCGGGTTCATGCTCCAGGTGCCCGACGTGGCCTCGCGCGACTACAGCAATGTGGTCGCGTTCTTCTACGGCGCGTCCCCGATGCCGCTGCCGTTGCTGCGCCGCAGCATGGCCGCGTTCCCGGTGGACTTCTTCCAGGTCTACGGCATGACAGAGGCGTCAGGCGGCGTGACCATGCTGGGCGCCGAGGAACACCGCGACAAGGCGAACGAGCACCGGCTCACCTCCGCCGGCAAGGCGCTGGCCGGCGTGGAACTCGCCGTCATCGACCCGGTGAGCGGCGCGCACCTCGGCCCGAACGAGGTCGGCGAGGTGTGGGTGCGCACCCGGCAGCTCATGGCGGGCTACTGGCGCAAGCCGGAGGCGAACGCGGCGGCGCTCACCGAGGACGGCTGGCTGCGCAGCGGTGACGCCGGCTACCTGGACGCCGACGGCTATCTGTACATCTCCGACCGGATCAAGGACATGATCATCAGTGGCGGGGAGAACGTGTACCCGGCCGAGGTGGAACGCGTCCTGGCCGAGTACCCGGACGTGGCCGACGTCGCGGTGATCGGCGTACCGGACGAGACGTGGGGCGAGGTCGGCAAGGCCATGGTGGTGCCTCGGCCGGGTGTGGAGTTCGACGGTGACGGCTTGTTGGCGTTCTGTCGGCAGCACCTGGCGTCGTTCAAGTGCCCGAAGTCCGTCGAGGTGGTGGCGGAACTGCCCAGGAACGCGACCGGCAAGGTCCTGAAGCGCCAACTCCGGGAACCGTTCTGGGCCGGGCGGGAGGCATCGATCTAGCGCACAAGGGCGCACGCACGTGCTAGCCTGTGCGGTATGACCGTGGCGCTGGAAGCGGTGCTGGCCAAGGCGGGACTTCGGGTCGATCCGGCTCGGTTTCTCTCGTTGGTCGAGGACGCCGCGCGGCGGTTCAGTCCCGCTCACCCCGATCCGGACGGTTACTTCACCGCTGAGCAGCGAGAAGTACTCCGCGACACCGGGCTCGATCTGAGTCCGCTGCGCGAGGACGAGCCGGACGCCAGGGCGAGGGCGGTCGCCGAGGAGGCCGTGTTGCACGACTCGGCGCTCACCGTCACCGAAGCGGCGCACACCGTCGGCGTGGACAGCAGCCGCATCCGGCACCGGCTGCTGGCCGGCCGGCTGATGGGCTGGAAGGACCGGGGCGGCTGGCGACTGCCCGTCTGGCAGTTCACCGAGAACGGTGTGCTGCCCGGCCTGGAACAGGTCCTGTCCGCACTGCCCGGCGACCAGCCCGCGCTGGTGGTCGCCGCCTTCATGACCATGCCGCAGGAGGACCTGCTGGCCAGGGCACGGGCGATCTCGCCGCGCGACTGGCTCACCGCGGGCGGCGACCCGCGGCGGGTGGCCCGGCTGGCCGCGATGCTCGGTACGCCGGCCTGACCACCACCGCATGGCGCGACTCCCCTCCCCGCCGGAACCTGACGTCCTGGCCGGCCTGCTGCGTCCCGACGACGTCGTGTCCCTGCACCGCGCCAGCCGGCTGATCAGGGTGTTCACCGTCGCCGGGAGGCACCCGCAGCAGTGGAACGCCTTCCGCCGCACCGGTCCGCTGCCGCACGCCCGCTTCGACACCCATCCGCCCGGCCCGCGCGGTCGCTCGACCGACGCGCCCGGTGAGGGCGTGCTCTACTTCGGACTGTCGGCACGGACGTGCATCGCCGAGGTGTTCCAGGATACGTCCGTTGTGGACAGAGTGACCCGGCGACCGTTCCTGGTGGTGGTGCGTCCGACCAGAACCATGCGACTGCTCGATCTGTCCGGGCTGTGGCCGACCCGGGCAGGCGCGTCGCAGGAGATCAGCAGCGGGCCGAGGGACCGCACGCAGGAGTGGGCCAGGGCGATCCGCACCGCCTATCCGGACCTGGACGGCCTCTGGTACCGATCGTCCATGGACTCCGGCAACCCGGCCGTCTGCCTGTGGGACCCGCCGGCCGGCAGCGCGCTGCCCGAGTCGCCGGACGCACTGGTCAAGCTGGACCACCCCGGCCTGGACGTGCCGCTGGCCAGGATCTGCGCCG
Organism: Pseudonocardiaceae bacterium; assembly: GCA_036491115.1. Classification (GTDB taxonomy): domain Bacteria; phylum Actinomycetota; class Actinomycetes; order Mycobacteriales; family Pseudonocardiaceae; genus DATEPR01. The sequence continues at coordinate 29,008 of DASXCQ010000029.1, read as the reverse complement.
AGCTGAACTACACCCTGCTGGGCTGAGGCAGCGAGCGGGCGTACCGGATCTCGAACACCTGCTGCCCGCCGAACTCGAAGCCCTCCCGGCCGCCGTCCGGCGCCCAGCCGTGCGACTGGTAGAACCGCTGCGCGGGCTCGTTGTCCTCGAACACCCACAGCACGGCGTGCGCGAAACCCTGTTCCGCCAGGTGTTCGACACCCGCCGCGTGCAGCGCGCTGCCGGCGCCGGTGCCCACCACGTCCGGGTCGGCGTAGATGGCGCACAGCTCACCGGTGGGCAGGTCGGGATGCCGGTCCACCGCCTCGCGAGCCGCACTGACCAGGCAGAACGCCACCGGCACATCGTCATCGCCGACCGCGACGAACAGCCTGGCCGGCAGCGGACCCTCGGCGTAGGCGGCCCACCGGACCGCCGCGGGCTCGGCCCGCATCTCGGCCAGGCCGGTTGCCGGCAGGATGTCGCGGTAGGCGTGCCGCCACGACCGCACCCTGATCCCGGCCACGGCCAGGCCGTCCGCGGCCGTCGCCCGCCGGACCGTCCACTTCGGCATGCTCAGCTCTGCTTGAGGTACCTGGCCCACCAGTCCAGGGCGATCCGGAACCGCTGCAACCGGTGCCTGGGCCGGCCACCCCTGGTCAGTTCGTGGCTCTCGCCGGGGAACACGATCAGCTCGGTCTCCACGCCCGCCTGGCGCAGCGCGACGAACATCCGCTGGCCCTGCTCGAACGGGCAGCGCAGGTCCTGCTCGGAGTGCACCACGGCGAACGGGATGTTGATCTGGCCGGCGTAGGTCAACGGGCTGGTGGCGCGCCACACCTCGGGGTCGGTACCGACGTAGCCCTCGGTGAAGAACCAGCCGATGTCCGAACTGCCGTGGAACGAGTCCCAGGCGTTGAGCGCCCGTTCCGACCATGCCGCCGTGAACCGGTCACCGTGGTGCGCGGCCAGCCAACTGGTCATGAACCCGCCGTACGAGCCGCCCATCACGCCGACCTGGCTCGCGTCGCACTCGGGCAGTTCCAGCGCCGCGTCCAGGGTGGCGAGTACGTCGTCCACGTCGAGCGTGCCCAGCGCGCCCACCACGGTCGACCCGTGCGCCTGGCCGTAGCCCGCCGAGCCGCGCGGGTTGGGCAGCACGACGGCGTACCCCGCGGCGACGTACGCCTGGGTCTCCTCGTGGTAGCCCCAACCGTGGTACATGAACGGCCCGCCGTGCACGAACAGCAGCACCGGGTGCGGGCCGGGGCCCTCCGGCAGCACGACCCAGCCGTGCACCGGGTAGCCGTCCGGCGCGGTGGTGTTGATCTCGGCCATCGGTCGCAGCCCGGCGGCCCGCAGCGGTGCCGCGAAGTCGGTGAGGGTCGTGGTGTCGTCGCCGGAGCGCAGCACCACCTCGCCCGGATCGTCCGGAGTGGACACCACGGCGACGACCCTGTCGTGCTGCACGGCGAACCCGCGCACCGCGGCCTGCTGGCCGACGACGACCGGCAGCTGCCCCAGGGTCGCGCCCGCCGCGTCCACCGGCACCCTGCGCAGTTCGACGGCGCCCCGGTTGCGCACGCAGACCAGCACGTCACCGCCGACCGGCACCGGCGGTCCGCCGGACGAGTCGCAGTCCACGGTCTCCAGGTCGGTGAGCCTGCTGGGCGTGGACGGCTCGCCGGGCCGGAACAGCGTGGCCCACAGGCCGTGGTTGTTGGCCACGAAGCCGTGGTCGCCGGGTGACGAGCCGACGTAGACGACGAGTCCGTCGTCGGTGACCACCAGGTCCTCCGCGCCGCCAGTGGTCAGGGCCACCAGGAACACGTCACCACCGGTGGCCGGCACCGCGTACAGGTCGTCGAACAGGGTTTCCTTCTCGCCCAGGTCGCGGGGCGCGGCGAAGACCAGGTGGGCGCCGTCCGGGGTCCACGCCGGGTCGGTCACGTCGCACGCGCCGTCGGTGAGCTCCGTGGGTTCCGGCGCCTCGGTGCCACCGGCCAGCACCGGGCCGGCGTCCAGCACGAACAGCCTGCGCCGCTTGTCGACCAGGTAGCCGAGGGTGTCGATCTGGTAGTCCATCCTGGTGATCCGGCGGGGTGCCTCGGCGCCCGGGCTGGCGGCGTCGCCCCACTCGTCGTCCACCGTCCCGTACCGGCCGGGCTCGGGAATCCGCGCCACGAAGGCGATCCGGCTGGAGTCCGGCGCCCACACCGGCCTGCCGACGCCGATCGGCAGCGACGTCAGGCGCGTCGGCTCACCGCCGGACGTGGACATCACGTGCAACTGCGCGTGCGGCTCGCCGTCGTCGACCGCGACGTGTCGCAGGAACGCCAGCCACCGGCCGTCCGGGGACAGCGCGGGCGCCGAGTCACGGGCGTCGCGCGTCCAGTACACCGGTTCGCCGCCGTCCAGCGGTATCCGCACCAGGCCGCCGCGCGAATGGTTGCGGCGCAGATCGGGGTGGGCGACGGCGACCACGAGCAGGTCCCCGTGCCACGTGGGACTGGTCAGCAGGTTCGTGAGCTCGATGTCTTCAGGACGCACGAGCCACACGCTACTCGATATCTTTAGCTTTGCGTACTACTATCTTCGGCCTCACCGCTGCTGGCCTCACGGCCGGCCCGGTCCTTGATCACGCTGGCCACGACGGTGACCGCCAGCACGCCCACCACGACCGCCAGCGACACCCCCGGGCCGGGCACCGGCACCGGCAGGCCCTGCTGACCGGTCCGGAACGGCTGCCAGTCCTCGTGCATGACCTCCAGGATCAGCTTCACGCCGATGAACAGCAGCAACACCGACAACCCGGCGCGCAGGTAGACCAGCCGCTCGATCATGCCGCCGATCAGGAAGTAGAGCTGCCGCAGTCCCATCAGCGCGAAGGCGTTCACCGCGAACACCAGGTACGGGTCCCGGGTCAGGCCGAACACCGCGGGAATGGAGTCGAGCGCGAACAGCAGGTCGGTGGTGCCGATCGCGATCATCACCACCAGCATCGGCGTGATCATCCGCTTGCCGTCGACCCGGATCACCGAGCGGCTGCCGTGGTACTGCCTGGTCACCGGCACCACCCTGCGCAGCAGGCGGACCACGGCGTTGTCGCTGTACTCCGAGTCCTCCTCGGCGTCCGACGACCTGGCGATCCGGTAGGCCGTGTAGATCAGGAACGCGCCGAACAGGTAGAACACCGCGACGAACCGGCTGATCAGCGCGGCGCCCGCGACGATCAGGGAGCCGCGCAGCAGCAGCGCGATGAGGATGCCGACCAGGAGTACCCGGTGCTGGTGGATCACCGGCACCTTGAACGCCGTCATGATCACCAGGAACACGAACAGGTTGTCCACCGACAGCGAGTACTCGGTGAGATAGCCGGAGAAGAACTCGCCGGCGAACCGCCCCCCGGCGATCAACCACACCAGCATGCCGAAGACGACGGCGGCACCGACGTAGCCGGCCACCCAGCGGCCCGCTTCGCCCATGGAGATCCGGTGCGGGTGACGGTCCACCGTGACCAGGTCGATCGCCACCAGGACCAACAGGCCGACGACGGTGACGAACCACAGCCACAGGGGAACATTCACATTTGACCTCCGGATCCGGGCACGAGCCACCGTCCGGAGGTCTCCTCCGCCAGCAACCTGGCTGACCGACGGAACCGGGAACGTTGGAGCGTTCCGTGCTGACGGCGCCGCCGCAAGGGAGTACTCCCCTCCACGCGCACCCCGCATTCTGCTGCATGCAGCCGGTCCGGAAGCCACCGGGTCGACAGTGGGTGATATATCCAGCTTCCCGAGCGCCCGCTGAGGGTTTCTCAGCGGACGCTCACTAGTGTCGCGAACGTGCCACGATCTCTCCGTGTCGGCCGGGTCCGGGCCCGCTGGCTCATCGTGGGCCTGATCGCCGTGCTCGCGGTAGTGGGAATCGCGATCGGAGTGCACGCGGCGCGACAACCGGCCGTCGTGCGTGCCCAGAACCTGTTCATCCCCGTCGTCGACGGACCGGCCCACGACCAGCACGTACGGCTGGACGCGACGGTCTACTACCCGGATCGGACGCCCGCCCCGGCGGTGTTGATCGCGCCCGGTTTCGGCGGCACCAAGTCCTCGGTGGCCGACCAGGCCCGCGAACTGGCCCAGCAGGGATTCGTGGCGCTCGCCTACACGCCCCGCGGTTTCGGCGCCAGCGGCGGACTCATCGCGCTGAACTCGCCGGACTACGAGATCGCCGACGGCCGCCAGTTGATCGACTGGCTGGCCAGGCAGCCGCAGGTGACCAAGGACGGCCCCAACGATCCCAAGGTCGGCGTCACGGGCGGTTCCTACGGTGGTGCGCTGTCGCTGATGCTGGCCGGCAGCGACCGCAGGGTGGACGCGATCGCCCCGGTGATCACCTACAACGACCTGTCCCAGGCGCTGGTGCCGAACGCGGCTGCGGCCGACGTGACCGCGCCCGGCACTCCCGCGGCGGGTGCGTTCGCGCCGAAGGGCGTGTTCAAGCGGACCTGGGCCGGCATCTTCTTCGGCGCCGGACTCGGCGGGCCCGGCGTCACCCCGCAGACCGACGCGCCGGCGCCGGGCGCCCCGACGACGTCGGACAGCACCACCACGACCGACGCCCCGGCAGCACAGCCCGACCCGTCCGGAGCCGCCACCGTCGGTGTGTCCGGCGCATGCGGCCGGTTCCTGCCCGAGGTCTGCGCCGCCTACCAGCAGATCGCCACCACCGGCCGGGCCGACGCGCGGACGATCGCGCTGCTGCGCCGCGACTCGCCGGTCAGCGTCACCAACCACATCACAGTTCCCACCCTGCTGGTGCAGGGCGAGCAGGACACCCTGTTCGGCCTGGACCAGGCGGACGCGAACGCCCGCCAGATCACCGCGGCCGGCGGCCCGGTCAAGGTGATCTGGTACGACGGCGGGCACGACGGCGGTGCCCCCGGACCGGACCTGCGCCAGCAGATCGGCGACTGGTTCCAGCACTACCTGCGTGGCCAGGGCACCGCTGCGGGCACCGCGTTCCAGTACGACGTGCAGGGCGGCTTCCGCACCGCGGCACCGTCCGTGCGTACGGTCACCGCGCCCGCCTACCCCGGCCTGACCGGCGGGACCACCCAGCGGCGCTCGATCACCCTGAGCGGGCCGACGCAGCCGGTGGTCAACCCGCCCGGTGGCAGCCCGGCCGCGGTCAGCGGCCTGCCGGGGCTGGGTGGCGCACTGAGCGGCCGGCTCACCACGGACGTGCCGGGCGAGTTCGCCGCGTTCACCAGCGCCCCGGAGTCCAGTCAGCTGCTGGTGGCCGGGTCGGCCACGGTGCGGCTGCGGGTGGCCGCCGTGCCCGGCCAGGACCCGAACGGCCAGGCGGTGCTGTTCGCCAAGCTGTACGACATCGGCCCGAACGACACCCGTACCCTGCCCGGCGCCGGTGTCGCGCCGATTCGGGTGGATCCGTTGCCCGGCAACGGTTCCCCGGTGGACGTGACGGTGACGCTGCCTGGCATCGCGCAGCCCGTGCAGGCAGGCCACCGGTTGCAGCTGGTGGTGTCGACGACCGACCAGAGCTACGCGAACCTGGCCGGCCCTGCCGTGCTGCGGATCTCGTTGGCCAGCGCGTCGCTCGCGGTGCCGGTGGTGCCGGGTACCGAGGGCACCTCCGGCCTGCCGGTCGGCCAACTGGTCGCGATCGCCGTGGTGCTGGTGCTGTGTCTGCTCGCCGGTGTCGTGCTCCTGCTGCGGCGACGCCGCCGCGACGACGTCGACCCGGAGACCGCCGACGTGCCGCTGGTGCTCAGTGGGTTGGGCAAGTCGTATCCGGGCCGCGTGGTCGCCGTCGACGACCTGTCGTTCCGGGTGGAGCGCGGCCAGGTGGTCGGGCTGCTCGGCCCGAACGGTGCCGGGAAGACCACCGCACTGCGGATGATGATGGGCCTGGTCCGGCCGACCGGCGGCTCGATCCGGGTGTTCGGCCACCGGATCCGGCCCGGCGCGCCCGTGCTGTCCCGGATCGGGTCCTTTGTGGAGGGTTCGGGTTTCCTGCCGCACCTGTCCGGCATGGCGAACCTGCACCTGTACTGGGCAGCGACCGGCCGGCCAGCGGCGGACGCCCGGTTCGACGAGGCCCTGGAGATCGCCGGGCTCGGCACGGCGGTGCGCCGCAAGGTCGGCACCTACAGCCAGGGCATGCGGCAGCGACTGGCCATCGCGCAGGCCATGCTCGGCCTGCCCGACCTGCTGGTGCTGGACGAACCGACCAACGGCCTGGACCCGCCGCAGATCCGCGACATGCGCGAGGTGCTGCGCGGCTACGTCGCCGGCGGGCGCACCGTGCTGGTGTCCAGCCACCTGCTCACCGAGGTCGAGCAGACCTGCGACCACGTCGTGGTGATGCACAAGGGTCGGCTGGTGGCGGCGGGTGCGGTGGCCGAGATCGTCGGTGGCGGCGGCGAGACGTCGTTCCGGGTGGACGACGTGACGCGGGCCATGACCGTGCTGGGCGAGCTGCCCGGCCTGGCCGACGTGCCGTCCGCGTCCGGCGACGAGGTGCACGCCAGGCTCAACGGCCTGCCCAGGTCGGCGGCGGTGGACGCGCTGGTCCGCGCCGGTGTCGCCGTCGACCAGGTGGGGCCGAGGCGGCGACTGGAGGACGCGTTCCTGCAACTGGTGGGCGGTGAGCGATGAGTGTCGCGACGAGTGGGGCGGCCGCCGGCTACCGGGCCGGGCGGACGCTGCCGATCCGGGTGGAACTGGTCCGACAGTTGCGCAGGCGACGCACCCAGATCTCGCTGGGCTTCCTGGTGGTCCTGCCGTTCCTGCTGCTGATCGCCTTCAAGGTCGGCAACGGCAGCTCCAACCGCAACTCCGGCCAACTGGTCGACCTGGCGACCCAGAGCGGCGCCAACTTCACCGTGTTCGCGCTGTTCGCGTCGGCCAGCTTCCTGCTGGTGGTGATCGTGGCGCTGTTCTTCGGGGACACGGTGGCCAGCGAGGCGTCGTGGTCGACGTTGAAGTACCTGCTGGCGATGCCGGTGCCGCGCGGGCGGATGCTGCGGCAGAAGGCGATCGTGGCGTCGCTGCTGTCGCTGGCCGGGCTGGTGCTGCTGCCCGCGGTGGCGCTGCTGGTGGGCGTGCTCTGGTACGGCACCAGCGACCTGGTCGGGCCGACCGGTGAGGCGCTGTCGTTCGGCACGTCGGTCGGCCGGCTGGCGCTGGCCGTGCTGTACCTGGCGTTGAGCCTGCTGTGGGTGGCCGGGCTGTCGCTGCTGCTCACGGTGTCGACGAACGCGCCGCTGGGTGCCGTGGGCGGGGCGGTGCTGGTGTCGATCCTGTCGCAGATCCTGGACTCGATCACCGCCCTGGGCGGCCTGCGCGAGTACCTGCCCAGCCACTACGCCTTCGCCTGGAGCGACCTGCTCAGCTCGACCGTCGACTGGGGTGACATGGCCAGAGGTGTGCTGTCCGCGCTGGTCTACGGCGTGATCTTCACGGCGCTGGCCGCCCGCCGCTTCGCCACCAAGGACATCACCAGCTGATGCCGGTCAGCTACGAGTGGCGGGGCGAGTTCGCCGACGCCGCGCTCAACGCGCTGCACGCGGAGGGCTTCGACCACGAGTACCTGGCCATCGACTGGCGGGCCACGCTGCACGGGCACAGCCTCGGCTGGGTGTGCGCCACGGACGGCGACGAGCTGGTCGGCTTCGTCAACGTGGCCTGGGACGGCGGCGTGCACGCCTTCGTCCTGGACACGCTGGTCGCCGCGCCGTTCCGGCGCCGGGGTATCGGCCGGCAGCTGGTCGCCACGGCCGTCAAGCACGCCCGCGCCGCCGGCTGCGAGTGGCTGCACGTGGACTTCGAGGACCATCTGACCGGGTTCTACGTCGACGCGTGCGGTTTCCGGCCCACCGACGCGGGCCTGATCGCCCTGCGTTAGGGACGCTTCGACCTGGGCAGGCGGGCGACCACGGTGTCGTAGGACAGGTCGACCAGCTCCAGCACCTCGTCGGCGGGCACGTCGCCGTCCAGGGCCACCGTGTTCCAGCCATGGCGGCCGATGTACGAGCTGGTCGTGATGGCGTCCGGGTAGCGGTCGCGCCACTCACCCGCCGCCTCGGCCGTGGCGCCGCACTTGACGCCGACCGTGCCCGACGACAGGCCGATGAACGCGAACGCCTTGCCGCCGACCTTGCAGACCAGCTCGGCGTCGCCCCACGGACAGGTCTCCTCGGCACCGGGCTTGGCCAGGCCGTGCCGGACCACGTCGTCGACGTCCATGGCGGTTACTTCAGGCCCGCCGCGTCCATGCCGCGCAGTTCCTTCTTCAGGTCGCCGATCTCGTCGCGCAGCCGTGCGGCCAGCTCGAACTGGAGATCGCGGGCGGCGTTCATCATCTGCTCGGTCAGCCTGCTGATCAGGTCGGCCAGTTCTGCCCTCGGCATGCTCTTCGCGTCGCGACCGGCCTCCAGCACGCCCGAGCTGCGCTGGTTGCCGCCCGGCTCGCCGGTGGCGCGCTTGCCGCGCGAGGTGTTGCGGCCGGAGCCGCCGATCGGCACCGACCCCCGGTCGGAGTCCTCGGCCTCGGCGTAGACGCGGTCCAGGATGTCGGCGATGCGCTTGCGCAGCGGCTGCGGGTCCAGGCCGCGTTCCTCGTTGTACGCGATCTGCTTGGCGCGCCTGCGTTCCGTCTCGTCGATGGCGCGTTGCATGGAGTCGGTGACGCGGTCGGCGTACATGTGCACCTGGCCGGACACGTTGCGGGCGGCGCGGCCGATCGTCTGGATCAGCGACGTGCCGCTGCGCAGGAAGCCCTCCTTGTCGGCGTCCAAAATGGACACCAGGGAGACCTCCGGCAGGTCGAGGCCCTCGCGCAGCAGGTTGATGCCGACCAGCACGTCGTAGTCGCCCAGCCGCAACTGGCGCAGCAGCTCGACCCGGCGCAGCGTGTCGACCTCGGAGTGCAGGTACCGCACCCGGACGCCCAGTTCCAGCAGGTAGTCGGTGAGATCCTCGGCCATCTTCTTGGTCAGCGTGGTGACCAGGACCCGCTCGTCCTTCTCGGCCCGCTCCCGGATCTCGTGCACCAGGTCGTCGATCTGGCCCTCGGTGGGCTTGACCACGATCTGCGGGTCGACCAGGCCGGTCGGGCGGATCACCTGCTCGACGAACTCGCCGCCGGTCTGGCCCATCTCGTACGAGCCGGGCGTGGCCGACAGGTACATCGTCTGGCCGATCCGGTCGCTGAACTCCTCCCAGGTCAGCGGGCGGTTGTCCATCGCGCTGGGCAGCCGGAAGCCGTGGTCGACCAGGGTGCGCTTGCGGGACGCGTCGCCCTCGTACATGCCGCCGATCTGCGGGACCGTGTTGTGCGACTCGTCGATGACCAGCAGGAAGTCCTCGGGGAAGTAGTCGATCAGGGTCGCGGGCGCGGAGCCTGCCTCGCGACCGTCGATGTGCCGGGAGTAGTTCTCGATGCCGGAGCAGAAGCCGACCTGGCGCATCATCTCCACGTCGTACGTGGTGCGCATGCGCAGCCGCTGCGCCTCCAGCAGCTTGCCCTGCCGCTCCAGCGTGGTCAGCCGCTCCTCCAGCTCGGACTCGATGGCGGTGATCGCCTTCTCCATCCGGCCGGGACCCGCGACGTAGTGGGTGGCCGGGAAGATCCGCAGCTCCTGCACCTCGCGCACGATCTCGCCGGTCAGCGGGTGCAGGTAGTAGAGCTTGTCGATGTCGTCGCCGAACATCTCGACCCGGACGGCCAGCTCCTCGTACGCCGGGATGACCTCGACGGTGTCGCCGCGCACCCGGAACGTGCCCCGGGAGAACGCCAGGTCGTTGCGCGTGTACTGGACGTCGACCAGGGCGCGCAGCAGCAGGTCGCGGTCGATGGTCTGGCCGACCTCCACCGAGATCGAGCGGTCCAGGTACGACTGCGGCGTGCCCAGGCCGTAGATGCAGGACACGGTCGACACCACGATCACGTCCCGCCGGGACAGCAGGCTCATGGTGGCCGAGTGCCGCAGCCGCTCCACGTCCTCGTTGATCGACGAGTCCTTCTCGATGTAGGTGTCGGTCTGCGGGACGTACGCCTCGGGCTGGTAGTAGTCGTAGTAGCTGACGAAGTACTCGACCGCGTTGTTCGGGAAGAACTCCCGCATCTCGTTGGCGAACTGGGCGGCCAGCGTCTTGTTCGGCACCATGACCAGGGTCGGCCGCTGCGTCTTCTCGATCAGCCACGCGGTGGTGGCCGACTTGCCCGTGCCGGTGGCGCCGAGCAGCACCACGTCCTTCTCGCCGCCCTGGATCCGCTTGGTCAGCTCGGCGATGGCCTGTGGCTGGTCACCGGCCGGTTGGTAGTCGCTGACCATGCGAAAGGTCCCGTCGGTGCGCGGGATCTCACCGATGGGTCGGAACTCGGAGTGGGCGGTGACGGGAAGCTCGGTCGCGAAAGCCACGGCGTCGAGGGTAGGCCGACCGGCCGACAACTTCGAGGTCGTCGGGGTCGGTTCACTGAGGGCTCAAGCCTGACCCGAGTCCGACCGATTACCACTCTTATGAGTGATACCCGATTCAGCTATGCCGGACGTGCCGGCGCGCAGGCAGGATGACGTCATGACCGTCAGCCCGCACCTGCTCCCGGCGGCCCGCCGAGGTGACTCGGCCGACCGGGTGGACATCCACCCGCCCAAGATCGAGACCTTCGATCTGCCCGGCATGTACCACGTCGACCCGAAGGGTTTCGTGCGTCGGGTCGACGAGTACCGGGTCGAGCCGTTCGGCCTCTACATGGCCCGTCCGGTGCCCGGGCATCGCTCGCTCGCCTACCGCGAGTCGTGGCTGCTGCCGGATCTGGGCATCCAGGTCTCCGACTGGCACCGCCGCCCCGGCCACGACTCCGATCATGACTTCTACATCGACATCGCCCTGGTCAGGCCGGGAGAGAGCACCTGGCAGCTGGTCGACCTCTACCTGGACATCACGCTGCGCACCGGCCGCGACCTGACCGTGCTGGACACCGACGAACTGCTCGGCGCGGCGGCCGCCGGCTACATCGACAACCGCACGGCACAGCAGGCGATCGAGACCACCCACCGGACGGTTGACCGCCTCGCGGCGCACGGCTACGACCTGCGGCGTTGGCTGGGCGAACTCGGCATCGAGCTGACCTGGTCCCGAAAGTGACGTGTTCACTCCCGGTATACAGTTGCCGAGTCGAGTTGTACTCGATGTAATGACGATATGAAGTCGTGACCGAATCGTCATATAACGAATCGCCCCCGGATGTCACGACCCGCACACTCACCGCTACCCTCAGCCCGGTGGGAACCGCCATAACGCCCCAGTTGGTGGACATTGTCGACACGTTCACCGCGGAGCGCAGCTACTCGTCGGGTAGCTGCGTCCGGCTGGCCTTCTGCCAGGTGGAGTCCTGGGGCCTGCGGCTGGAATCGCCCACCCCCGACGACCCGTTCGTCGACAGCGAGGTGACCTGGCTGATCCCGGACCGCGGTCTGCGGCTGATCCACCGGCGGCCCCGTTCCCGGCACGCGCGCAGCGGTCCCGCGGTGCTCACCGCCGTCCGCGTGCAGCGCGACACCCGGTCCTGGCGGACCACCGACCTGCTGCTCGGCCTGTCCGTGCCCGGCGAGACCACCGCCCGCATCGTGGGCGCGGAGGAGTTCGCCGCCGCCGTCTCGGGACGCGTGTTGCGACCGGACGACGCCGACATGGCACTGCGCACGATCCATCGCACGCTGGAGGAACTGAGCCGCTGCGACCACGACGTGGTGCACTGGCTGACCTACCACGGCATCCGCACGCCGTGGCCACCCCTGTAGTTCAGGCCGGCCGCCAGGCGGTGCGCTTGGCCCACCGCTCCATCTCGGGCAACGCCCGGTCGAACCAAGGTCCCTTGGCGTCCCCGTAGGACGGGATGTCGCGCGCCGCGAAGTCGGCCGCGACCGACTCCTTCATCCGCAGGTAGTCGGCCGCCCACTCCGGTTCGGCGCGCAGCCAGGCCGCGAACAGCAGCGTGACCCGCCACCCCGGCGAACCCGCGACCCGCAGGTGGATGTTGGCCCACCGGGCCGGGTCGGCCGACGCGGCCATCCGCTTGCGCCAGTGCTCCGGGTCCAGGTCCGGCGGGTGCGGACTGTCCCTGGTGAAGTCGGGCAACGCCGGGAAACCGGCCCTGGCCAGCGGTTCGGCCAACACGTCCGCGTCCGCCATGCTGGCCACGGTGAGCTGGACGTCGATCACGTCCTTGGCGGCCAGTCCGGGCACCGACGTCGACCCGACGTGGTCGACCCGCAACGCCTTCTCCCCGGCCGCCAGCCGCAGCCGAGCGAGGATGCGCTGGGCCTGCGCCGGCCAGGCCGGGTCATAGGGCACCAGCTTCGGTCCGCCGCGCTCGGGCATCCGGCCCAGCCGGACGTTCGCCTCGAACGGGACCAGACGATCCGCCCACAGCGGGTCCACCGCGGCGAGCACCTGGTCGGGTGTGCCCGAGTTGTCCAGCCACACGTCCGCCGCCGCCCTGCGGGCGTCCTGGGTGGCCTGCGCGGCCATCCTGGCCCGCGCGTCCTGCTCGCTCATCCCCCGGCCGGCCACCAGCCGGGCCACCCGCTGGTCGACCGGCGCGTCCACCACGAGCACCAGGTGGTATGCCGCGCCCATACCGTTCTCCACCAGCAGCGGCACGTCGTGCACGACGATCGCGTCCGGCGCGGCCGCGTGCAGCAGTTGCGAGGTGCGGGCGGCGATCTTGGGATGGACGATGGCGTTGAGCCGGTTGCGAGCCGCGTCGTCGGTGAACACCACCCCCGCCAGTGCCGCCCGGTCCAGTGCGCCGTCCTCGGTGAGCATCCCGGCGCCGAACTGCTCGACGATCTCGGCCAGCCCCTCGGTGCCCGCGGCCACCACCTCGCGTGCGATCCGGTCCGAGTCGATCACGGTGGCGCCGTGCTCGGCCAGCCTGCCGGCCACCGTGGACTTGCCGGAACCGATGCCGCCGGTGAGTCCCACACGCAACATGCCTGGATTCTGTCAGCAGGTCCCCGGCCGCGGACGGCAGAGGTCCCGTGCCGGTTGCCCGGCACGGGACCTCGTTGTGGCTGATCAGGCCGAACGGCTCACACGCCGCCGGACAGCCGCTCCCGCAGTGCCGCGAGCTGCTCGTCGCTGGCCAGCGTGCCACCGCTGGCCGCGGCCTGGGCGCCCTCGTCGCCCGACGAGTAGTTGCCGGCCGGAGCGGCCTCGCCGCCGCCACTGGCAGCTTCGGCGTCCGCCGCCGCTGCCTTGACAATCTGCTTCATGTGCTGCTCGTAGCGGGTGTGCGCCTCGGCGTACTGGCGCTCCCACTCCTCGCGCTGCTTGTCGTAGCCCTCCTGCCAGTCCTGCGTCTCCGGGTCGAAGCCCTCGGGGTAGATGTAGTTCCCCTCGGGGTCGTACTCGGCGGCCATGCCGTACTGGGTCGGGTCGAACTCGGTGTCCGGCGTGAAGCCCTCGTTGGCCTGCTTGAGGGACAGCGAGATCCGCCGACGGTCCAGGTCGATGTCGATGACCTTGACCATGACGTCGTCGTTGACCTGCACGACCTGTTCGGGGATCTCCACGTGCCGCTCGGCCAGCTCGGAGATGTGCACCAGGCCCTCGATGCCCTCGTCGACCCGGACGAACGCGCCGAAGGGCACCAGCTTGGTGACCTTGCCCGGCACGATCTGGCCGATCGCGTGGGTGCGGGCGAACTGACGCCACGGGTCCTCCTGCGTCGCCTTCAGCGACAGCGAGACCCGCTCGCGCTCCATGTCGACGTCCAGGACCTCGACCGTGACCTCCTGGCCGACCTCGACCACCTCGTTCGGGTGATCGATGTGCTTCCAGGACAGCTCCGAGACGTGCACCAGGCCGTCCACGCCGCCCAGGTCGACGAACGCGCCGAAGTTGACGATCGAGGACACGACGCCCTTGCGGACCTGGCCCTTCTGCAGCTGGTTGAGGAACTCGCTGCGCACCTCGGACTGCGTCTGCTCCAGCCAGGCCCGGCGGGACAGGACCACGTTGTTGCGGTTCTTGTCCAGCTCGATGATCTTGGCCTCGAGTTCGCGGCCGACGTAGGGCTGCAGGTCACGCACCCGGCGCATCTCCACCAGCGACGCCGGCAGGAAGCCACGCAGGCCGATGTCCAGGATCAGGCCACCCTTGACCACCTCGATGACCGTGCCCTTGACCGGTTCGTCCTTGTCCTTGAGCGCCTCGATGGTGCCCCAGGCGCGCTCGTACTGGGCGCGTTTCTTGGACAGGATCAGCCGGCCTTCCTTGTCCTCCTTCTGGAGAACGAGGGCCTCGACCTCGTCGCCGACGCTGACCACCTCGGACGGGTCGACATCGTGCTTGATCGACAGTTCGCGGGAGGGGATCACGCCTTCGGTCTTGTAACCGATGTCGAGTAGGACCTCGTCACGATCGACCTTGACGATGGTGCCCTCGACGATGTCGCCATCGTTGAAGTACTTGATGGTCTTGTCGACGGCGGCGAGGAAGTCCTCCGCCGTCCCGATGTCGTTGATCGCGACCTGCTGCGTCGCGGCCTTGGCAGCCGGGACGGTGGTGGTGTCGGTGGACATTAGGTGGGTTGCTCCGGTACGGATTGGGAGTTGTTGGGACGTCTACACGTGCATGCGCCGGAAGGACGAACGGCATGCGGGGGACGAGACGTCGATGTCACTCACTCTCAACAACGACGGAAGCGGCCCGATTCCCGACGCGCGGGACCGCAGGCAGTAGACCCACTGCGCGGGCGGTATCGTACGCGAGTTCGAGCTCGCACCGCAAATTCGTCGCTCTGACGAGGGAAGACCCGCGGGCCTGGCACGATCAGGGCCCAGTATGCAGCGGTACCTACTCCCGAGGAGCCAGTCGTGACAGAGCCGGAAGACACCGCGCCTGGCTCAACCGAAATCGAATTGCAACCGAAATCGCTCGGCAAACCGGTGGAAGCAGCGGCGAGACACCTCAGTGCGGAGCTCGCGCTGGGCACCGTCGGCATCCAGAAGCGCTCGGTCGGCGCCGGCGAGTCCCGGGCCGCCAGTCAGGCGTGGTGGGACGCGGACGCCGACGACTACCGGGCCGAGCACGGGGATTTTCTCGGTAACGCAGACTTCGTCTGGTGCCCGGAAGGGATTCGGGAGGCCGACGCGCACCTGCTCGGCGACATCGCCGGCCGGACGGTGCTCGAAGTCGGCTGTGGATCGGCTGCTTGCGCCAGGTGGCTGAACCGGCACGGCGCGTATGCCGTAGGGCTTGACCTGTCCGCCGGCATGCTGCGGCATGCCGTCGAGGACAACACGGCAACCGGCGTCGGTGTGCCGCTCGTGCAGGCCAGCGCGGACCAGTTGCCGTTCGCGAACGCGAGTTTCGACGCGGCCTGCTCGGCGTTCGGCGCCATCCCGTTCGTCGCCGACGCGGCCGTGGTGCTCGCCGAGGTGGCCAGGGTGCTGCGGCCGGGTGCCCGCTGGGTGTTCGCGGTCACTCACCCGATGCGGTGGATTTTCCCGGACGATCCGGGCCCCGACGGGCTCACCGTCGCGCAGTCCTATTTCGACAGGACTCCCTACGTTGAGGTGGACGACACCGGTCGGGCGACGTACGTGGAGCACCACCGGACCCTCGGTGACTACGTCGGCCAGATCAGGGCCGCCGGCCTGGTGCTCACCGACCTGATCGAGCCGGAATGGCCGGAAGGTCACACGCGGGAGTGGGGGCAGTGGAGCCCGCTGCGTGGCAGGTTGTTTCCTGGTACCGCGATTTTCTGCTGTCAGCGGGTGTGACGGGAGTTGGGCGTGATCATCACGCGGAGTCTGCGCGAGGTGCAGGCGGCCCGGTTCGCCGGGTTCGATCCGCTGCTGCCGCCCGCCGCTCCCGACCCGGCCGGTGATGTGCTCACGGCCGCGCTGCCCAGCGGTGGCCGGGTGGCCGGCGTGCTGACCAGGGCCGTGCACGGTCCCGGCATGCCGACCAGCCTGTGGTCAGCTCAGGACAGCTGGGAGTTGTACCCGCTGGTCGGCGACGAGCCGAGGGCCGGGTTGGAGGCGCTGTTGGGGGCGTGGCGGCAGCTGATGGACCGGACCGGCGTGCCTGCGCCGGACTCGGCATGCGTGGTGACCTGGCCGAGCCGCGACACCGAGGGCAGCGCTGTGTTGTTGGCGCACGGTTTCCAGCCGCTGTCGGTACTCGCCGTACGTCGCCCGGACCGCGAACGGCCGCCGTCGGTGCCGCGCGGGTTGGTGGTGCGCAGGGCGACCCCGTCGGACGTCGACGCGGCCGTGCCACTGGCGATGGCCGAGTTGGCGTACTCGTCGCAGGTGGGCGGCACGATCCTGCGGCCGGACGCACCGGACATCAAGCGGGACGCGCTCACCTACCGGATCGGCCGCGGCGACCCGGTGTGGCTGGCGGAGCGGGACGGTGTGGCGGTCGGGCTGGCCGAGTGCTGGGTGACCGACGCGGATCCCAAGGCGCAGCGCCGGTTTCCGGTACCGCCCGGTCGCTGGGGCTACGTGAACACCGTTTCCGTGCTGCCGGGCGCGCGGTCGACCGGGGTCGGCAGGGCGATCATGGCGGTGGCGCACCGCGAGTTGGCGAGGGCGGGTGCGGCGGGTACCTATCTCTACTACAACCCACCCAATCCCCTGTCGTCGGTGTTCTGGCCACGCCAGGGATACCGTCCTTTGTGGACCGTTTGGGAGACGAGGCCGGCCGGCGCGCTACGCTGAGCGGAGGAGGAAAACCCTGATGGGGCAGGGCTACTGGCCGTGGGTGATCGCCGGGTTGGCGGTCACGGTGGCGTTGCCCGTCGTTGTCGACTGGATGCGCCGGCAGCCGCCGTACTCGGCGTACCGGTTGGTCGGCTGGGCGTACGTCGCGTCCCTGACGGTGATCATGGCCGACGCGATCCTGGCGTTGAACGGAGTGCGGTGGCAGTGGCTGATCGGCGGGCTGATCGCGGGTCAGGTGGCGGCGGCGGTGCCGATGGGGATCGGGTGGGCGCGGTTGCGTTCGGCGCGGCGGGTAGCCGAGGAACGGTTGCTGCGCCCGGACAATGTCGCGCCAGGATCGGCGCGGGTGTGGGTGCGGCCGCTGCGGATGGTGGGTGATCCGCCGCGCGGGTGGGGTGGCCGGGTCGACCGGTGGCTGGCCACCGACGGTCCGGAGCCGACGGCCGGGTGGTGGCACAACGGCGGGCTGATCGTGGACGAGCGCGGGCCGGCACTGGTGGATGCTGCGGGGTTGCGGCACGGGTTGCCGGCGGGGGTGGCGGTGTTGGTCCAGTGGGTGGCGCCTCGGGCGGTGTTGTTGGTCGACGACGGGGATGCGTTGTTGGCGCGGTTGCCGACGACGGGGTTCGAGGAGGCGGAGCTGCGGCGGTTCGCGGTGGCGGCCGGGTGGCGGTACGACCGGACGGTTCATCCGAGCCGCACGGCGAGGACGGCGGTCGATCTGCGGGACGCGGTAGTGGACAAGGCGGCGAAAACTCGCCGAAATGGCGACCATTGAGTAGGCAACAATTGCAGTTCCGGTGATTGAGGATGTCGGCCGACCGCCAACCGGCCGACAACAGCCAATGAAGCCGCCGCCGGTCGGACGACACGCGCGAGCCAGCCTCGATTCGCCGGCGTGGGCTGGCGTGTCGACCGTTGGCAGGTCAGCACGCCACCGAATGGACGACACGCCCGACTCCGCATCGCCTCGCCGGCGCAGCTGGCTGTCGACCATTGGCAGGTCGACACGGGTCACGTCCCACTGCGTGGTGTAACTCGATCCACGTAAGACTCTGCAGCTCAGATGGCGCCTGGCTGATCAGTTGGCCGCCTGGTGGACGACACGCGCTGGCGTGTGCCCCGGGCGTGAGTTGCGAGCTTCGGCGTGTCGGCCGGTGAGTGGTCGACACGCGCCGGCGCCTGGCTGATCACGACGGGCCAGGCCGCGGCCGCCTACACCCTGGCTAGTTGGTCAGGTGGGACCACGGCCTCGGGTCGCCTACCTGGTAGACGCCCGGCGACTTGCCGGCCAACGCCCGATCGACCGCGTCCAGCACGCCCTCCGAGATCTCCTCATGACTGAGCCGCCGACTCGTCCGACCCACCGGCACGAAGCCCAACACCACCTGCTGCGTCGGGTGATCAGTCAGCACCGGCTCCGGATACCGCCCCGTGACCTGGTCAAAAGCGGCACTCCCGTGCACCTCCACCACCGGCGCGTCCGGCGACAACAACGGCGCCACCGCGCCCAGCAACCCCGCCCGATGCTCCCGATGCACCCAGGTCACCAACAACTCGGCAGGTCCGGCCAACGCCTTGCCCGCCCGCTCGGCCAACCCGAGAGGATCCGACCAGTCGGCGGCCACCCACAGTGCCCGGCCGTTCGCCGAGCCGGCCGGTACCTCGCGCAGCGGCATGTACCGCCTGCTCGGCAGCACCACGTGCCACCCGTCGGCGACCAGCCGCGACGCGCACGCGGCCAGCATGCCGGAACCACCGATGATCAACGCCTGGGGCGACGCCACGTTCCCGCGCCGCCCGGCTCCGGCCACATGGCCCGTCGCTCTGCTGGGACTGGGTACAGCTCTGGACGGGGTGATGACGGCACCTCCCGGATCGACCGCGCGTCACGCTCCGCGCGGCTGCGTGCGAAACCGGCCGGTCGGGCACTCACCCACGGCCAGCCGACGACCGCGGGCACGGCCATCGCTGCTCGCCCGGACCGGCGAGCAACGCCGCGATCTCGGTCGCACCACCTACCGTAGCTCCGCCATGACCAGGCACGCTCGGTTCTGAATCGGTCAAGCGGCGTTCATCTGCCTCCGGCGCGCAACCTCGGCGACCGGTCCGGTCAGCCAGGCGTTCACCTGCCGCTGGCCTTGCAGCCGTACGACAACCACGCCAGAGAGCGCCGCGACCTGGGTCCGGGCCTTCACTCTGCTGCGCCAGGACCATCGGATGATGTGGTCCTTGTCGGTGACAATCGTCCACAGCGGCGGCTCGAGATTGCCGTTCCACAGCTCCTGGCGCCACAGCCGCCGCACCACCGTCCGCCGCACCACCCGCCACAGCACCGTCCACCGGCCGTGGTCCAACCACACCAGTACGTCAGCGCGATCGGCCAGCATCGGTTTCACCAAGCGGTACTGCCATTCCACGACCCACTCGGGCGCGGCGGCGAACCGCTCCACCTCGGCCACGAAGTTCGGCAGCCGTGTCCACCCGGGACCGTGGAACAAGGAGTCCAGCTCGACCGTGGGCATGCCCAGCGCGTGGCTGATCGCGACCCGCAGCGTGGTCTTGCCGGATCCGGACGCGCCGGCTACCAGGATCCGGTGGACCGACGGCGGAAGTGGATCATCTGGTCCGAGATACGCCACCAAACCAGGTTAACGACGACGACCAGCGATTTTAGTGGGCCGCGTCGTCCCACGACCGCCCGAAGCCGACCGACACCTCCAGCGGCACGCCCAGCTGATAGGCGTTGCCCATGTTCTCGCGGACCAGCGCCTCCACGGCGTCCCGTTCGCCCTCGGCGATCTCCAGCACCAGTTCGTCGTGCACCTGCAGCAGCATCCGGCTGCGCAGGCCCGACGACGCCAGCGCCGCGTGCACGTTGAGCATCGCGACCTTGATGATGTCCGCCGCGCTGCCCTGGATCGGCGCGTTCAACGCCATCCGCTCGGCCATCTCCCTGCGCTGCCGGTTGTCGCTGACCAGGTCGGGCAGGTAGCGACGCCGGCCCAGGATCGTGGCCGTGTACCCGTCCTTGCGGGCCTGCTCGACGACCGCGTGCAGGTAGTCGCGCACGCCGCCGAACCGGGCGAAGTACTCGTCCATCAGGCCGCGGGCATCGTCGGCGGCGATCCGCAGCTGCTGGGACAGCCCGTACACCGACAGGCCGTAGGCCAGGCCGTAGTTCATCGCCTTGACCTTGGCCCGCTGCGCCCCGGTGACCTCGTCCGGACCGACGCTGAACACCCGCGCCGCCGTGGCCGCGTGGAAGTCGAACCCGGACTGGAACGCCTCGATCAGGGCCTCGTCCTCGGACAGGTGGGCCATGATGCGCATCTCGATCTGGCTGTAGTCGGCCGTCATCAGCTCCGCGTACCCGGAGCCGACGATGAACGTCTGACGGATGGTCCGGCCTTCGTCGGTGCGGATCGGGATGTTCTGCAGGTTCGGTTCCGTGGACGACAGCCTGCCGGTGGCGGCGATCGTCTGGTTGAACGTGGTGTGGATGCGGCCGTCGTCGTCGATCGACTTGAGCAGTCCGTCCACTGTGGTCTTCAGCCGGGTGGCGTCGCGGTGCTCCAGCAGGTACTGCAGGAAGGGGTGCTCCGTGCTGTCGTAGAGCGTCTGCAGCGCCTCGGCGTCCGTGGTGTAGCCGGTCTTGGTGCGCTTGGTCTTCGGCATGTTCAGCTCGTCGAACAACACCACCTGCAACTGCTTCGGCGAGCCTAGGTTGATCTCCTTGCCGATCACGCCGTACGCGTCCTGCGCCGCCTGCTTGACCCGGCCGCCGAAGTGGACCTCCTGCGTGGTGAGCAGCTCGGTGTCCATCGCGATGCCCACGGCCTCCAGGTCGCAGAGCACCCGCTCCAGCGGCAGTTCCAGCTCCTGCAGCAGCTTGGCGCCGCCGATCCGCTCCAGTTCGGCGTCCAGCGCGTCCGCCAGGTCGGCGACGGCCCGCGCCTTGAGGATCTCGGTCTTCGCCAGCCGCTCGGCGTCCTCCGCCTCACTGGACAGCAGCGACATCTGGCCGTCCTCCGCGTCGCCCTCGACGCGCAGTTCGCGACGCAGGTAGCGCAGCACCAGGTCGTCCAGCTCGAACGAGCGCTGGCCGGGTCGGGCCAGGTAGGCGGCCAGTTCGGTGTCACTGGTCAGACCGGCCAGGGTCCAGCCTCGGTCGCGCAGCGCATGCCGGGCGCCCTTCATGGCGTGACCCGCCTTGGGCCGGGCCGCGTCGGTCAGCCACGCGGCCAGCGCCTGTTCGTCGGACTCGGTCAGTTCGCGGACGTCGACGTAGCCACCGTCGCCGTCGGCCGTGGCCAGCGCGATGCCCCGCACGTCGCCCCGGCCGGCCGCCCAGGTGGCTCGCAGTGACATGCCGACCCGACCGCCCTGGCCGGCGTGCTCGGCCAGCCAGTCGGCCAGCGCACCGGATTCGATCTGGCCGCCGCGGACCTCGAAACCTTCTTCCGCCTCCGGTTCGGACGACTGCAGCGTGGCGAACAGCCGGTCACGCAGCACGCGGAACTCGAGGTCGTCGAACAACCGGTGCACGGCGTCCCGGTCCCACGGATGGATCTCCAACTGGGTGGGGTCCACCTCCAGCGGCACGTCCCTGACCAGCTCGGTCAGCTCACGGTTGAGCAGCACGGCGGCCAGGTGCGCCCGCAGCGCATCGCCGACCTTGCCCTTGACCGTGTCCACCCGGTCGACCAGATCGCCCAGCGAGCCGTACTCGCGGATCCACTTCGCAGCCGTCTTCTCGCCGACGCCGGGAATGCTGGGCAGGTTGTCCGACGGGTCACCGCGCAGCGCGGCGAAGTCCGGGTACTGCGTCGGCGACAGGCCGTACTTCGTCTCGACCTCCTCCGGCGTGAACCGGGTCAGGTCGGACACGCCGCGCCTCGGGTAGAGCACCGTGACCTGGCCGGTCACCAGTTGCAGCGCGTCGCGGTCGCCGGTGCAGATGAGCACCTGGAAGCCCTCGGCCGCGGCCTGCGTGGTGAGCGTGGCGATGATGTCGTCGGCCTCGTAGTTGTCCTTGGTCAGCGACGGGATGCCCAGCGTGCCGAGCACGTCCTGGATGAGGCCGACCTGGCCGCGGAACTCGTCCGGCGTGGTCGAGCGGTTGGCCTTGTACTCGGCATAGGTGTCCCGCCGGAACGTCTGCCGCGACAGGTCGAACGCGACCGCGATGTGCGTGGGCTGCTCGTCGCGCAGCAGGTTGATGAGCATCGACGTGAAGCCGTACACCGCGTTGGTGGTCTGCCCGGTCTGGGTGCGGAAGTTCTCCGCCGGCAGGGCGAAGAACGCACGGTAGGCCAGGGAGTGGCCGTCCAACAGCAGCAGGCGCGGCCGGTCGCTGGCGGGTGTGGCATGGATCTCGGACTTCGCGGGCACGCGGCGAGTCTAGGGTGAGACCCTGACAGGGCTGTTCAGCGCCTTGGCTCCCACCCGATCGGACTACTGGAGGTGCCGGTGACGGCGACCGACGAGCCGCGCGCCGGCTTCACCGTCGAGGCTGCCAACGCCATGTTGGGTGAGTTCAACGAGAAGCTCGGCATCGAGATTCTCGAGGTCGACCCGGCCCGGATCGTCGCGTCGATCCCGGTGGAGGGCAACCGGCAGCCGCTGGGCCTGCTGCACGGCGGCGCCAACGCGGCCCTCGCCGAGACGATCGGCTCCATCGCGGCCGTGCTCAACGCCGGTCCCGGCCGGATCGCCGTCGGCCTGGAACTGTCCTGCACGCACCACCGCGCCGCCCGGTCCGGCCGGGTGACAGCCGTGTGCACGCCGCTGCACGTCGGCCGCACCACGTCGACGTTCGAGACGGTGATCACCGACGACGAGGGCCGCCGCACGTGTACGGCCCGCCTGACCTGCATCGTCAAGGAGAACACACCGGGTGCCTAGGCGACGCCCAGGTACGCCTCCTTGATCGACGGGTCGGCCAGCATCTCCTTGCCGGTCCCCGACTTCACGATCGATCCGGTCTCCAGCACGTACGCCCGGTGGGCCCTGGACAGGGCCTGCTGGGCGTTCTGCTCCACCAGCAGCACGGTGACGCCCTGCTCGTTGATCTCCGTGACGATCCGGAAGATCTGCTGGATGAACTGCGGGGCCAGGCCCATCGACGGCTCGTCCAGCAGCAGCAGGCGCGGCCGGGCCATCAGGGCCCTGGCGATGGCCAGCATCTGCTGCTCTCCGCCGGACATCGTGCCGCCGACCTGGGACTTGCGCTCGGCGAGTCGGGGGAACAGGCCGAACACCCGGTCGTAGTCGGAGCCGAGTTGCTTGCGGTCCTTGCGCGCGTACGCGCCCATGTCCAGGTTCTCCAGCACCGTCATGCCGGGGAAGATGCCCCTGCCCTCCGGTGCCTGCGAGATGCCGCGCACCACCCGCAGGTCCGGCCGCAGCCGGCTGATGTCGTCGCCGTCGAACATGATCTTGCCGCCGGACAGCGGCCGGATGCCCGACACCGCACGCATCGTCGTGGTCTTGCCGGCACCGTTGGCGCCGATCAGGCTGACGATCTCGCCCTGCGCCACGGACAGCGACAGGCCGGACAGCGCACTGATCCGTCCGTAGTGGACGGACACGTCGGCAAGCTCAAGCAACGCCATCGTCGGGCACCCCCAGATATGCGGCGATGACCGCCGGGTTCTCCCGGATGTCCGCCGGCAGGCCGTCGGCGATCTTCTTGCCGAACTCCAGCACCACGATCCGGTCGGTCACGCCCATCACCAGGCGCATGTCGTGCTCGATGAGCAGGACGGTGTACCCGTCGTCGCGGATCCTGCGGATCAGCTCCATCAGCTCCGCCTTCTCGGCGGGGTTGAAGCCGGCGGCCGGTTCGTCCAGACACAGCAGTTTCGGCTCGGTGGCCAACGCCCTGGCGATCTCCAGCCTGCGCTGGTAGCCGTAGGGCAGGTTGCGCGCCTTCTCCGCGGCACGGTCGGCGATGCCGACGAACTCCAGCAGCGCGCTGGCCCGCTCGACCACCTCCCGTTCCTCGCGGAAGTGTCTCGGCGTGCGGATCAGCGCGCCCGGCACGCTCGTCTTGTGCCGTGCGTCCACACCGACGACCACGTTCTCCAGGGCCGTCATCTCACCGAACAGACGGATGTTCTGGAATGTGCGGGCCAGGCCCAGCTTGGTGATCTGGTAGCGCTGACGCCTGGCCAGCGGGTTGCCCTCCAGCAGCACCTGGCCGCTGGTCGGCCGGTACACGCCGGTCATCACGTTGAAGCAGGTGGTCTTGCCGGCGCCGTTGGGGCCGATCAGGCCGAGGATCTCGCCTCGCTTGATCCCGAACGACACCGAGTCCAGCGCGACCAGGCCGCCGAACCGCAGCGTCACGTCCCTGACCTCGAGCAACGTCTGACCGATCTCGACGCCGATCCGGCGGTCCGGTGCGACCGCTTCGGCGACCTTGGCCTCGTGCTCGGCGAGCTGCTGCTCGGTCATGTGGGCGACCTCGGCGACGATGCCACCCTCGACCGGTGGAACCTCGGTGTCCTCACTCATGCCCTGTCGCCCTTCTCGGGTGTCAGCGCACTGTCGCTGGAGAGCTGTTCCGGCTTGCCCACGAGTCGAAGGTACGCGGTACGGCCCCTGGCCAGCAGGCGCTGCCTGGCACCGAGCAGGCCCTGCGGCCGGAAGATCATCAACACGATCAGCGCCACGCCGAAGACCAGGTACTTCTGGCTACCCAGGAAGTTGAACCGGTCCGGGATGTAGGACACGATGAACGCGCCGATCATGACGCCCACCTTGTTGCCGGAGCCACCGAGGATCACCGCGCACAGGTAGAGCACCGAGAAGTTGACGCCGAAGTCCTGGTTGTTCTGAAAGCCGTTCTGACCGGCGAACAACGCGCCGGACAGGCCGCCGATGGCCGCGCCGATGGCGAACGCCCACAGTTTGAACGTGAACGTCGGCACGCCCATCATCTGCGCCGCGTCCTCGTCCTCCCGGATCGCCACCCAGGCTCTGCCCACCCGGCTGCGTTCCAGGTTGCCGACGAACAACAGGATCACGACGATGATCGTCACCGTCAGCCAGTACCAGGGTGTGCCGTTGCTGACGCTGAAGATCGGCTGGCCATTGGCCTGCGTGCCGGGCGGGTGGCCGATGCTGGAGAAGCCGACCGTGCCGCGCAGCGCCGGGATGATCGTGGCGAGCAGGCGGACGATCTCGCCGAAGCCCAGGGTCACGATCGCCAGGTAGTCGCCACGCAGTCGCAGTGTTGGCGTGCCGAGGATCAGGCCGAAGAACATCGTGACGACCATCGCCAGCGGCAGCGTCGCCAGGTAGGGCAGCTTGTGCAGCAACGAGTCCTTGCTGGTGAACAGGGCCGCGACGTATGCGCCGATGGCGTAGAAGCCGACGTAGCCCAGGTCCAGCAGGCCGGCCTGGCCCACCACGACGTTCAGTCCGATCGCGACCAGCACCAGGACGGCCACGTGGAACATGGAGATCGGGAAGTTGACGTTCGGTTCGGTGGTCAGTCCAGGTGGGTCGAGCACCGGCAGCAGGTAGATCAACGCGACGACGGGCAGCACACCGGCCCACTGCTGTGGCCGGGGGAGACTGTTCCACCAGTTGCGGAACCTGCGGATCGACGAGTCCTGGTGGGACCGGACCGGTCCGGTGGTCTGGGTCTGCGCCGTCATACTCGGGCCTTTCCGAGGGACTCGCCGAGGATGCCGGTCGGCCGGAACATCAGGATCACCACGAGGGCGATGAACGCGATGACCTGCGACCACTGCGACGCGCCGAGCAGCGTCTGGCCGTAGTTCCCGATCAGGCCGATCAGCATCCCGCCGAGCAGGGCGCCCCTGATGTTGCCGATACCGCCCAGCACGGCGGCGGCGAACGCCTGGATGCCCAGGTTGAACCCGCCGTTGTACTGCACGCCCGCCGGCACCTTCATGATGTAGAACAGCGAGGCCGCGCCGGCCAACAGGCCGCCGATGAGGAACGTCAGCATGATCACGCGTTCCTTGTTCACGCCCATCAGCGTCGCCGTGTCCGGGTCCTGCGCCACGGCGCGGATGCCCCGGCCGAAACGGGTGCGGTTGATGAACGTGTCGACCAGGATCATCAGCACGATAGCGGCGACGAAGATGGTGATCTGCTGGTTGCTGATGTTCGCGCCGAAGACGGTGAAGACCGGCTGCGGCTGGAACATGATCACCGCCTGCTCGGCACTCGGGCCGCGCCACAGTTCGATGAGGTACTGGATGGCGAACGACGCGCCGATCGCGGTGATCAGGAAGGCCAGTTTCGGCGCGTTGCGTCTGCGCAGCGGCCGGTAGGCGATCCGTTCCAACAGCACGGCGACGATGCCCGACACGAGCATCGCGGCGATGCACGCGAGGAGCAGGTCACCGACCAGCGAGATCAGGCTGATCTGCGGGTTGAACGGGCCGAAGCCGAGGAACGACAGGGTGAAGAAGACGGCGTAGGCCCCGACGATGAACACCTCGGAGTGGGCGAAGTTGATCAGCCGCAGCACGCCGTAGACCAGGGTGTAACCCATCGCGATCAACGAATAGATGGCCCCGTATGCCAATCCGTCGAACGTGTTGTTCCAGAAGAGCTCTTTGAACGCGGAGACGTCGAAGTTGATCCAACTGTTGTCCGCGAGGAAAACCGTCACCGGGTGCACAGCATCACGTTTCCTGCTGTTCCTGTCGTGAAATCCGGGCATGCCCTCCGGCGACGGTGGTCATCGGAGGACATGCCCGGCCGTGGGGACTGGCCGGTCAACGCGAGCCGGCCCGGTGTACCGGACCGGCCGCGTCGACTCAGCCGATCGTGCCGACGTAGACGATCTTGCCGTTCTGCACCTTGTAGCCGTACACCGTGGACGAGGCCAGCTCGCCGGTGGAGTTCCACTGCAGGTGCTTGGACAGGCCGTCGCCGTTGTAGTTCTTGACGAAGTTCAACAGCGCGGGCCGGGTGGTGTTGCCACCGTCGATGCCCTTGAGCAGGACGGTCGCGGAGTCGTAGCCCTCCAGCGAGTAGGTGCCGGGAGCGGAACCGCCGCTGACACCCGCGTACGCCTTGGCGAAGGTCGGGATCAGCTCACCCGGGACACACGGGCAGGTGAAGAAGGCGTTGGACGACGCGGGGCCGGCCTCCTGGATGAACTTGTCGTCCTTGACACCGTCCGGGCCGATGAACTTGCCCTTGAAGCCGCCGTTGGCCAACTGCTGGTCGAAGGGAGCACCCTCGGCGTAGTAGCCGGAGTAGAACACGGCGTCCGGCGAGGCGGCCATGACCTTGCTGACCGTGGACGAGAAGTCCTTCTGACCAGTGGTCACCTTGTCCGCGCACGCGGAGTCGGCGGCGCTGCCCAGCGCCTTCGTGGTCGCGCCGGCGAGGCCGATGCCGTAGTCCGAGTCGTCCTGGACGACGCAGACCTTCTTGGCCTTGAGCTTGCCGGTCATGAACTTCGCCGCGGCCGGGCCCTGCACGTTGTCGTTGCCCAGGGCACGGAAGAACGTGGTCCAACCCTGCTGCGTCAACGTCGGGTTGGTCGCCGACGGCGTGATGTGCACCAGGCCGGCCTGCTGGAAGATGCCGCCGGTGGCCTGAGACTCACCGGAGAACGGCAGACCGACGACGCCGACGACGTCCTTCTCGTTGACGACCTGGGTCACGATGCCGGGGGCCTGGGCCTGGTCACCACCGGTGTCGAACTTCTTGAAGGTCACCTTGCAGTTCGGGTTGGCGGTGTTGTGCTGGTTGATCGCCAGCTGCACGCCGTCGTAGATGTTGATGCCGAGCTGCGCGTTGGCACCGCTCTCCGCGCCGACATAGGCGAGCGTCACGCCACTGCACTTGGCCTGGCCGTTCCCCGCAGGATTCGCCGCATCGGACGGGACCGGCAGCGTCGACACAGCAGGCAGGTTCACTCCGCTGCTGGTGCTACCGCCGCCGCTACCTGCTGAGGTGGAGCCGCCGTTTTTCGCGGCGCACGCAGTCACCGCGAGCGACAGGATCGCCACCGCCGTGACCGCACGCGCAAGTCGTGCTGCAGACACCCATACCTCCCATAACCAACCGACCGCCGATACGGCGGATGCCCGTTCGGGCATGGCTAGGCCAGCAAAGTAACCGTCCATACAGCAATGGGCAGGATGAAACTGACATCCGTATCCACATCGTGACGGTGACTCAAGATAGCAACAGCCACCAGCGTCGACACGGCGGGACCAAGGTCATCCGCGGTCACTGTACGTACCGCGGATCCTGATCAGCCGAAGTTGTCGACCACGACCTGGGCGACCGCCTTCATCGTGGTCCGGCGGTCCATGGCGGTGCGCTGGATCCAGCGGAACGCATCCGGCTCGGTCATCGACTGCTTCGCCATCAACAGGCCCTTGGCGCGCTCGACCAACTTGCGGGTCTCGAGGCGCTCGGTGAGCCCGGCGACCTCGTTCTCCAGCGCCTGGAGCTCGGTGAACCGGCTGATCGCGAGCTCGACAGCAGGGACAAGGTCTCGCTTGGCGAACGGCTTGACCAGATAGGCCATCGCACCGGCGTCGCGGGCGCGCTCGACCAGATCGCGCTGACTGAACGCGGTCAGGATCACGACGGGTGCGATCCGCTGGCCCGCGATGTCGGACGCGGCCTCGATACCGTCCCGCTTGGGCATCTTCACGTCGAGGATCACCAGGTCGGGCCGCAGCTCGGTGGCCATTTTGACCGCCTCCTCGCCGTCCCCGGCCTCACCGACGACGTCGTAGCCCTCCTCCCGAAGCATCTCGACGAGGTCGAGTCGGATGAGAGCCTCGTCTTCGGCGACGAGCACCCGACGTGTGGGCCCGGCCTCAACCTGGGCCTCGGCAGCCGCCTTGGTCACCGGGGTCCTCCTGCAGCTCAGCGGGTCACCGACCGGAATGGCCGGAACACGTAGCCTACCGGGCAGAGGGCACAGACGACATGAACCACAGTCGTGCGATCGGCCACTTCACCAGTGGCACCGCCGTCCACGCCAGGTCACCGACCGGGTACCCTCAGGTTGATCCACGGCGCACCCGTGGCCCAGGCCCCCGTAGCCCAATCGGCAGAGGCAGCGGACTCAAAATCCGTCCAGTGTGCGTTCGAGTCGCACCGGGGGCACCCATTCTGACCAGCAGTTACAACCGCGACAGTTGATCAATAGTTGATCTTTGGGTGCGAGTTGTTCGCGATATGGGCATGAGTTGCACCCAACTACCGGGCAGGAACACCGCGACAACCCCATGTGATGGG
>DASXCQ010000028.1:0-24705 GCA_036491115.1 Pseudonocardiaceae bacterium | reverse complement strand
TACCGCTCGACTTGCATGTGTTAAGCACGCCGCCAGCGTTCGTCCTGAGCCAGGATCAAACTCTCCAATATGGAATATGTTCAACCGAGGCACCAGACATAATCTGGCATCACTCACTCAAAGAAACCCCATGACAGGGTTTACAGACATAAATGCTCTACTAGCATCATCGGCACACTGTTGAGTTCTCAAAGAACACACGCACACCACCACACACCACAACCAAGCAGCATGAGCGCGGGGCGTACATCCCGTATCCAAGCATAGATCCTGAAGCGATTGAACCGGATCAGGAGTGCCGAAGGAGCTTATCAAGAGAGGTCCGAGGTGTCAAACATGATCTCCGACACCGGGCCGAACTCTGTCCCGCACCCAATCCGGAAGACCGGGAGCGATCAGTTCCTTGCGACGAGAGAAAAGTTACTCACAGCGGCGACGCGAGTCAAATCGGCTGGTCAGCGGCCTGTTCACGCCGGTTTGCCGCGCGGTCGGAGCCACAGCGTGGCGCTGTACTGACCTTCGACGGCCGCCACAATCGCCTGTGGTGTGGACGGTTCCCGATCACCGAGCAGCAGAACGTCGAAGCCCCAGGTGTCGAATTCCCGGAGCACCGTTATCGGATCGTCGCCGATCTCACTCGTCTGTGTGACGGAGAAGGCACAGAAGATGTGTGGCCGATCCCTGCGCAGCAGCCGGACCAGGCCGCCGAGCGCTCGGTGCCCCCGGCCCGCGATGTCGACCTTGACCACGGTGAGCGGCATCCCGCGCAGCCCGTCGACGCTCTCGAACTCCTTGTCCAGCCGGACCGACGGCACGGTCACCGGTTCGGCATCCCCGGGATCGTCGGCCAGCGGTGACACCAGGACTCCCCCGGTCATCGCCGGTGTCGCGGCGAGTTGGCCAGCCATGTCCCATGCGGCGGCCGGCAGGACGGTGAGCCGTTCCGCCACGGCGTCCGGCACGTTGATGGAGACGTTGTGCCGCAACAGTTCCGTTGCCGGTAGGTGGGGTTCGACGGCGACCACGGCACCGCTGGTGCCCAGGCGGCTGAGCACCCGGAGGCTGTGGTAGCCGACGTAGGCGCCGATGTCGACGAAGACGCCGCCCGGCTCGACCAGCGAGTCGATCAGGGTGGACAGCTCGGGCTCCCACACCCCGTTGCTGGACAGCAGCGGCAGCATCACGCCGTCGTCGGCGGGCAGCCGGAGCAGACCGGCGTCGGACAGCACCAGCGAACTGTGTGGCAGCTCGGCGACGTGATCCTGGGCACGTCGCTCGTGTTCGCGCAGCACGACCCGGCGCAGCGCGTCGGACGCGGACAGTGCCTGGCCGGCCGCGCGCAGGCCGGTCTCGGTGCGGCTGTCCTGGTCGCGCAGCACGGTGGCGACCCGCGATTCGAGATCACCCATGCGATCGAGGGTGCGGTCGACAGCCTCGGTGAGCCGGTCGAGCCGGTCGGTGAACACGGCGATCTGCTTGCCGCGCTTCGCCGCCTCACCCACCACGGCGTCCTCGACCTCGTCCAGGCGACGGGTCTGGCCGGCCACGTCCGCGCGTACCCGCAGGGCGCCGTCGTCGACGCCGTGCAGCCGGTCGTCCAGGTGGGCGATGCGTTCGGCGAGCAGGTCGAGCTGTTCGGACACCAGGCTCAGCTCGGGCAGGTCGGCTGCCGACGTCACGGCATCCTGGCGGGCGGCGAGTTCCTCGACCGACCGCTCCATGCCGTCCACCAGCGTGCCGAGGACGGTGCGCATGTGGGCGTCGTAGTGGTTGAGCACGCGCAGCACGGCCTTGCGCAGCGCTGGTGCCATCGGGATCTTGTGGCCCGCGTCGACGTCCGGGTCGCGCAGTAACACGTGCCGGGCGGATCGCAACGGGCGTACCGGATCCCGGTTGTCCTGCGGTGCCCGCGCCGCCGCGTTGCGGGCGCGCCAGGCGTGATAGGCGTGCTCCACCCGGTCGCGCAGCCGGGCACCGGCCACGTCCACGGCGTGCCCGCGCAGCAGGGTCGCCCGGCCGGTGGCGCCGAGCCGGGCGGCGGCGTCCGGGTCGTCGGCGATCTGCTGGAGGGCGGCCGGGTCCAGGTCGTCGGACACCAGCAGGGCGCCGTCGCCACCGAGCAGTTCGGCGATCGGGCCGTCGTCCAGGCCCACCACGGGCAGGCCGCGGATGGCGGCGTCGGCGACGATCATGCTGATCCGGTCCGTGCCGGAGCGGTGCAGGGCGAGCAGGCAGTCCGCGGTGTCCAGCCAGGCGGTCCGGTCCTCGCTCGGCCGCTGCTCGATCAGGGCGACCCGGTCGTCGTCGCCCGCGGCCAGGCGCAGCCGTTCGGCCGCTGCCTCGTGTTGCGCGACGCCGTCGACCAGCAACAGCAGCGCTACGTCGGTCCGGCCGGCGAAGGTGTCGGCGAACGCGGTGACGACGCCGAGCGCGTTGTCGGCCCGCTCGTGCGCGTGGTCGACGACGGCGGCGAAGACCACGGCGTCCGGCTTCTCGGGCCAGCCCAGCCGGCCCCTGGCGGCCTGCCGGGTTCCGTGGTCGATGACCGGAAGGTCCGGCACGGGCAGCGGGATCGCGTGCACCGGCAGGCTGGTCGCACTGTCCAGTTCGGACTGTGCCGCCCGGGTGAGCGTCCAGATCTCGTCCGCGCCCCGGTAGCCGGCGATCGAGCCGGTGTCGTCCGGCAGGGCGACGACGTGCCGCCGGTGGGCCAGCCCGCTGGGCACGCTGCCGCAGCACAGCACCACCGGGTAGTCCGGTTCGCTGGACACGGGCAGGCCGGACGCCGCGGCGGCGTCGCGCAGCAGGTCGGCGAGCCTGCTCCGGCCCAGCACGGACACGCCGAGCTGGTCGGTCAGCCGGGTGTCGGTGTCCGGTGCCCTCGGCACGGCCTCCGGCGGCAGCGCGCCGCTGGACACGCCCGCGGCGGCACACCATTCGCGGAAGGCGTCGGCGTCCGTCCCGAACGGGTCGGGGAACCGGCGCCGCAGGCCGGCGTCGTCCGCCCATACCGCTGCCGCCCACCGGGTGCTGCCCGGCTGGTCGGCCGGTGCGCACGCCCAGTCCAGGAACTCCACCGGCGAGGTCGGCAATGGCGGCGGGATCTCGGTGCCGTCGCGTTCGGCGGCCAGCCACGCGGTGCGGTAGCGCGCCCGCAGGCCGGCCGGCACCCGCGATGACCCGATCCGGTGAGGCAACCCGGCGGGATCACCCGGTTGGGTGGCGGCGGACAGTGCCGCGACGTAGGCGGAACACAGTTTGGCGAGCAGCCGGTGCGCGGACAGCAGCACCCTGGGCCGCTCGGCGATCCGCGCCGACAGCAGCCACGGCCGTTCCGGGTCGAAGCCGGCGAAGTGCACGGTGCGCAGTGGGGCGCCGCCGACGGTCACCGCGCCCTGGTCGTCGGCCGCCATCGGCCGCTGGGCGGCGTTCCACACCGACAACCCGATGCCGGGATCGCGCAGCACATGATGGCGCAACAGCACGGCGGCGCCGTCCAGGAACGCGTCCGCCGGTTCGTGCAGTGCGTGCTCCGCCCACGCGGCAAGGAAATCCGCCGCACCCCGGTTCACCGCGACCATGGCCGGGTCGAACAGTCCGGCGGTCCGCAACTCGGCCGCGTCCGGCCGCAGGTCGTCCTCGGGCAGCGGGGTCAGCACCCTGGGCACCAGGACCAGCGAGTGGTCGACCAGACCGGTCAGCACCGGTGCGACGATCGGCGCCAGCACCAGCACCGACGGGTCGAGATACAGCACGGGGCCGCTGGTCTGCGCGGACGTCACCAGCCACCGCATCAGCCGCGGCCGCAGCACCGCGCACAGTTCGTCCGGCGCGAACGCGGTGCGCAGCCTGGCCAGTTCGGTGTCGCCGATGCCCAGTTCGCCGGGCAGCACGAACCGGGCGCCCTCCGCGAGCCTGCCCAGTTCGCCGAGTTCGGCGAGGGTGTCCGGGTCGCAGTCGACGAGCAGCGCGTGGCAGGTGGCACCCGGATGGTGGTCGGCGAACGACTTCGCGAGTACGCGGACCGACGGCAGGGCTCGCAGCGACGCCACCGTGCAGGCGGTCACGGCGACGGTATCCGGTCCGGCCGGGGGGTCTTCGTCGGTCACGCGCGCCAACCTAGCGCCCGCCTGAAGCTAGAGCACAGGTAGACCGGTGCGCAGCTCGTAGGGCGTGACCTCGCTGCGGTAGCCGTCCCACTCGATCCGCTTGTTGCGCAGGAAGAAGTCGTAGACGTGCTCGCCCAGCGCCTCCGCGACCAGCTCGGAGTTCTCCAGTTCGGCCAGTGCCTCGCCGAGGTTCTGCGGCAGGCTGGCGTAACCGGCGGCCTTGCGTTCCGCTTCGGACAGCGACCACACGTCGTCCTCCGCGGCCGGCGGGAGTTCGTACTTCTCCTGCACGCCACGCAGCCCGGCGGCCAGGATCACCGCGTAGGCCAGGTACGGGTTGCACGCCGAGTCGGGCGTGCGGATCTCCACCCTGCGCGACGCCGACTTCGTCGGCTTGTACATCGGCACCCTGACCAGCGCGGACCGGTTGGCGTGCCCCCAGCAGACCGCGGACGGCGCCTCGCCGCCGACGATGAGCCGCTTGTAGGAGTTCACCCATTGGTTGGTCACCGCGCTGATCTCCCGCGCGTGCTTGAGCAGCCCGGCGACGAATGCCTGGCCCGTCGGTGACAGGTCGTAGGGGTTCTCGCTGTCGTAGAAGGCGTTCCGGTCGCCCTCGAACAGGCTGACGTGGGTGTGCATGCCGGAACCGGGCTGGCGGGAGAACGGTTTCGGCATGAACGACGCCCGCACGCCCTGGGTGATGGCGACCTCCTTGACGACGTAGCGGAACGTCATCACGTTGTCGGCCATGGTGAGGGCGTCGGCGTAGCGCAGGTCGATCTCCTGCTGGCCGGGTGCTCCCTCGTGGTGGCTGAACTCGACGGAGATGCCCATCGCCTCCAGCGCCTCGATGGCGTGCCGGCGGAAATGGGTGGCCATGGCGTGGCTGGCCTGGTCGAAGTAGCCGCCGTTGTCCGCGGGCTCGGGCTCGTTGCCGTCGTCGGGCAGGCCGGTGAGCAGGAAGAACTCGATCTCGGGGTGGACGTAGCAGGTGAAACCGGCCTCGGTGGCCTTGGCCAGGGTCCGGCGCAGCACGTGCCGCGGGTCGGCCCAGGACGGTGACCCGTCCGGCATGGCGATGTCGCAGAACATGCGGGCCGAGTAGTGGTCGCCCTCGCCGGTCTCCCACGGCAGCACCTGGAACGTGGCGGGATCCGGTTTGGCCACCATGTCCGACTCGTAGACGCGGGAGAAGCCCTCGATCGCGGAGCCGTCGAAGCCGATGCCCTCGGCGAACGCGCCCTCCAGTTCGGCCGGTGCGACCGCGACCGACTTCAGGAACCCGAGCACGTCGGTGAACCACAGCCGGACGAAGCGGATGTCGCGTTCCTCCAGCGTGCGTAGCACGAACTCCTGCTGTCGATCCATGTCCGCAGGGTAGGCACAGCGTGTTAACGCCGCGTTTCGGGCCCGGCCGCCCTCCGGATCGGTTGGGTAACCGATCAGTGGCACACGGTAGGGACAGACCTTGTTTGAAGTCGCCCAGAGGTGTTACACCAAAACGGGCATGTCGCTCACCAGGAGTCAGACCGGAAGGAGCGGGCGTGGCAGGCAATGTGGCCCAGCCGAGGCAACGGCTCACCCGGGACCAGCGGAACTCGTTCATCGCGGCCCAACTCGGGTGGACGATGGACGCCTTCGACTACTTCATCGTCGTCCTCGTCTACGCGGACATCGCCAAGGACCTGCACACGTCGCTGCCTACGGTCGCGTTCCTGACCACAGCGACCCTGATCATGCGGCCGGTCGGCGCGATCATCTTCGGCTACTGGGCCGACCGGATCGGCAGGCGGCGGCCGCTGATGACGGCGGTCATGTGCTATTCGGCGGTCGGCTTCCTGGCGGCCTTCGCGCCGAACTTCGTCGTCCTGGTCGTGCTGCGCATGCTGTACGGGATCGGCATGGGCGCCGAATGGGGCCTGGGTGCCGCGCTGGCGATGGAGAAGATCCCGGTCAGCCGCCGCGGCTTCTTCTCCGGCATGCTCCAGGAGGGCTACTCGGTCGGGTACCTGCTCGCCTCGCTCGCGTCGCTGCTGGTCAACACCGAATTCGGCCTGTCCTGGCGGTGGCTGTTCGGGCTGAGCATCATTCCGGCGCTGGTGACCCTGTTGATCCGGTCGCGGGTGCGCGAGTCCGAGGCGTGGGAGGCGGCGCAGCGGAAACTGCGGGTCACCCGGACGTCGATGCGGGACGTGCTGCTCAACCCCACCGTCGTGCGGCGGTTCGTCTACCTGATCGTGCTGATGACGGCGTTCAACTGGATGAGTCACGGCACCCAGGACCTGTACCCGACGTTCCTCAAGGCCACCGATCACGGTGGCGCAGGACTGTCCGCGGCCACGGCGACCTGGATCGCGGTGATCTACAACGTCGGCGCGATCATCGGCGGCCTGGTCTTCGGCTCGCTGTCCGAGCGGTACGGCCGGCGGTACACGATCGTCTTCTGCGCGGTGATCGGCCTGCCGATCGTGCCGCTGTTCGCGTACTCGGGGACGGCCGCGCTGCTGTGTCTGGGCTCGTTCCTGATGCAGGTGGCGGTGCAGGGTGCGTGGGGCGTGATCCCGGCCCACCTGACCGAGATGTCGCCGGACGCCATCCGCGGCTTCTACCCCGGCGTGACCTACCAACTGGGCAACTGCCTCGCCGCGTTCAACCTGCCCATCCAGCAGACCGTCGCGGCACACATGGGCTATCCGTTCGCACTGATGATCACCATCGTGCCGGTGCTGATCGCGGTCGCTCTGCTCACGCTGTTCGGCAAGGAGGCCAAGGGAGTCTCGTTCGGCAGTGTCGAAACGGCCACGGTGCCGGCGGCCGCGCGTTAGCTGCGCCTACGATCCTGCGCATGCCGCATCCGCACCGCCCGGTACTCGGGCTGCTGGTCGCCGTGGCCACCCTCGTGCTCGCCGGTTGTACCGGTGGCGGATCGGACTCGGCGACCCTGCCGGCAGGGTCGTCACTGCTGGCCTCGTCGGGTGCCGCGATGCGGTCGGTGACCAGCGTGCACTTCACCATCGACGTGAACGGCACGCTGGCCGGCGTGCCGATCCAGAACGCCGACGGTGACCTGAACGCGCAGGGTGCCGCCAAGGGATCGGCCAAGATCTCCGAGTTCGGCGCGTTCGTCGAGGTCAACTTCGTGCTGCTGAACAGCACCTTCTACGTGCAGGGCCCGACCGGCGGCTACCAGAAGATCCCCGCCGCCCTCGCCGGCAGCCTGTTCGACCCGACCGCGATCCTCGACCCGGACCGAGGCGTGGCGAAGGTGCTGACCAGTGTGCAGGGCGCGACGACGAAAGACCGGGAGTCGGTGAACGGCACCGACTGCTACCGGGTCACCGGCAGGGTGGCGCAGAACGTGGTGTCGGCGCTGGTCCCCGGCATCAGCTCGGACGTCGGCGCGACCGTGTGGGTCGCGGCGGACGGCAAGCACCTGCCGGTCAAGGCGGAGTTCGCGGTGCCGGGCGCGGGCGGCAGCCAGGGAGCCAAGGTCGACGTGACGATCTCCAAGGTCAACGCGCCGGTCAACGTCACAGCGCCCGCGTGACTCTCGCGGTCGCCGCACCGGCCCGGCGTTCGCTGGCGATCAGCGCCGGCGGCCTCGCCGTGCTGCTGGCCGCGCTGGACGCCTACGTCGTGGTCGGCGTGCTGCTGGACGTGGTCAACGACCTGCGCATCCCGGTCAACCACCTGGAGCAGGCGACCCCGATCGTCACCGGCTATCTGCTGGGGTACGTGGCCGCGATGCCGCTGCTCGGGCAGTTGTCGGATCTGTTCGGCCGGCGGTTGTTGGTGGAGTGCTGCCTCGCGGTGTTCGCGATTGGTTCTGTGGTGACGGCCCTGTCCGGCGGCCTGGTCGAGTTGACCATCGGGCGGACGGTGCAGGGGATATCCGGTGGGGCGCTGCTGCCGGTGACGCTGGCGTTGGCCGGTGACCTGTGGCCCCCCGACCGGCGATCCGGCGTGTTGGGCGTGGTGGGCGCGGCACAGGAGTTGGGCAGTGTGCTCGGCCCGTTGTACGGGGTCGGGTTGGCGGCATTGACCGGGTGGCGCGGGATCTTCTGGGTCAACGTGCCGCTGGCGGCGGTGGCGATGGTCGCGGTGTGGTTCGCGGTGCCGGGCCCTACTGCGCGCCCCGCTTCCGGTCGGCCGGACTTCGTGGGTGGCGGGCTGTTGGCGGCGGCGTTGGGGTTGTTGGTGGTGGGGTTGTACAACCCTGATCCGCGGCGGTCGGTGCTGCCGCCGTGGGGTGTGCCGGCGCTGGTGGCGGCCGCGGTGGTGCTGGTGGGCTTTCTGGTGTGGGAGTCGCGGGCCCGGCATCGGTTGCTGGATCCGCGCGGGGTGCGGATGGGGCCGTTCACGGCGGCGTTGGGGGCGAGCCTGGCGGCCGGGGCGGCGTTGATGGTGACGTTGGTGGACCTGGAGTTGTTCGCGAAGACGTTGTTGGACCTGGATGCGTCCGGGACTGCCCTGTTGTTGGTGCGGTTCCTGGTGGCGTTGCCGGTGGGGGCGGTGGTCGGCGGGTGGTTGGCCGGTCGGTTCGGTGATTCTCCGGTGGGCGCGGTGGGGATGGTGGTGGCCGGTGGTGGGTACTGGTTGATCTCGCGATGGCCGGCTTCGGTGCGGTCGGCGCACTACGGGTTTCTCGGGTTGCCGGTGCTGGACACGGATCTGGTGGTGGCCGGGCTGGGGTTGGGACTGGTGATCGCGCCGCTGTCGGCGACCGTGCTGCGGGTGGTGCCGGCGGACCGGCACGGCGTGGCGTCGTCCGCGGTGGTGGTGGCGCGCATGACGGGGATGCTGGTGGGGGTGTCGGCGCTGTCGGCGTGGGGGTTGCACCGGTTCCAGGAGTTGACGGCCACAGTGGACACTCCGTTGCCGTTCGGGGTGAGCGCTGTTGTGTACCGGGCCGAGTTGGCGCGGTACGCGGCGGTGGTGCGGGGGGCGCTGCTGACGGAGTACCGGGAGATCTTCCTGGCGACGGCGGTGATCTGTGTCGCGGGAGCGATCTGCGCGGCCTTGGTTGGCCGGCAGCGCCACCAACCTGACCACTGACCGGCCGTCGCCGTTCGGCTGTCGGTCAGCGGGTGCAGCGGGTACCGGTGGGCGGGAGTCGCAGGCTGGTGAGATACGCCGTGCCGTACTTGTCAACGCACGAAATGCCCTGCAGGAACGCCGTGTGCTGGGTGCCCTCGAACGTCAACAATCCGCCCTTGAGCGACTTCGCCAGGTTCACCCCGGCCTGGTACGGCGTCGCCGGGTCGTTCGTCGTCGACACCACCAGCACCGACGGCAGACCGGGAGCGCTCGGCGTGTGCGGCTTGCTCGTCGGCGGCACCGGCCACGACGCGCACGCGTCGGCCTGCGCCACAGCGGGACGGCCGTCGTCCAAGAAGGGCGCCGCCTTCTTGTACTCCTTCTCCGCGGCCAACTGGTCCGCGGGATCGGTCACCGCCGGCTCGTCCACGCACCGAATGGCGGTGAACGCGTCCTGCTCGTTCGAGTAACTGCCGTCCGGATTCCGGCCGTCATACACATCGGCCAGCGCCATCAACGTGCGCCCGCCGCCCTGCTTCAGCTCGTTCAAACCGGTGTTCAAATAACCCCAGTACTGCTGTGAGTACAGCGCCTGAATGGCCCCGGTCGTCGCGTCGTCGTACGTCAACCGCCGGCCGGCGCCCGATGACACCGGCCGGTCCAGCAACGGGTTCACCAATGCCTGGAACGCCTTCGTCGCGTTCGCCGCGTTCTGTCCCAGCGCACACTGTTGTTGGTGTACGCACCACAGCGCGAACTGCTGGAACGCGGTCTGGAACCCGGTCCCCTGCGCGACGGTCTGCTCGACCTCACTTTCCGTGGGGTCCACCGCCCCGTCCAGCACCATCGCGCGCACGTTCTTCGGGAAGTCCTCGGCATACGTACTACCCAGATAGGTGCCGTACGAATAGCCGAGATAGGTCAGCTTCGGGTCGCCCAGGACCGAGCGCAGCACGTCCAGGTCCTTCGCCACGTCCCGGGTGCCGACGTTGGCCAGCATCGCCTTGCCGGCACCGGTGTTCGTCGCGCACGCCGCCGCGTACTGCTTCTGCTGCTGCTCGTACGCGGCGATCCCGCTCGGCGACGTCTGGTCGTCCAGGTCGGACGCACGCACACTGTCCTGCTGCTGACCGGTCAGGCACCGCACGGCGGGCTGGCTGGACCCGATGCCCCGCGGGTCGAACCCGACCAGGTCGAACCGCTTGGCCAGCGACGAACCCAGCCACGTCTTCCGCATGTTCGCGACCAGCTCCAGGCCGGAACCGCCGGGACCGCCGGGGTTCACGACCAGCGAACCGATCCGGTCGGACGTGCTGGGCGCCTTGATCCGCATCAGGCCGAGGCTGATCGTCGGGCCGTTCGGCTTGGTGTAGTCCAGCGGCACCCGCAGGCGGGAACACTGCAGGGCGTCCGAGTCGTACGCCTGACGGTCGTCGGCGCTGCCCGCGAACGAGGTGCAGTCGCCCCAGGACAGCGGCTGGCCGTAGAACGACGCCAACCCCGCCGGCACCGGACCGGCCGGGCCTCGCTTCTCCACCACCGACGCCGGCACCCCGGTGCCGAGACTGACCGACGAGCAGGCGGTCGCGAACGCCGCGACGACGGCGAGGCCGACCGCGACCCACCGACGACGGACACGACTGGGCGACGGAGACACACCGTAATCGTGCCACCCGGACCGGTACGGACTCCGTGTGGTCACCGATTCAGCGCAGTCAAGCGGCCCGAACAGGCAGTACCGTCCGGTGTGCCACATCTCCTGTCTGCTGGCGGCCGGGTGGACGACAATGACGGCATGCCGCAGCTCCGCATCGCACTCGCCCAGGTGAACACGTGCGTCGGTGACCTGGACGGGAACGCGGACGTCGTGTTGTCGTGGACCCGCAAGGCCGCCGAAGCCGGTACCCACGTCGCGCTGTTCCCGGAGATGGCGCTGACCGGCTATCCCGTCGAGGACCTGGCGCTCCGCGAGTCGTTCGGCGAGGCCGCCAAGCGCACTCTGGAGGCGCTGGCCGGCCGGCTCGCCGACGCAGGCTGCGGGGACGTCGCGGTATTCGTCGGCTACCTGGACCGGGACGCCGCCGGGCCGCGCAACGCCGCCGCCGTGCTGTACCAGGGCGCGGTCGTGGCCAGGCAGTTCAAGCACTTCCTGCCCAACTACGGCGTCTTCGACGAGCACCGGATCTTCAAGCCCGGCCACGCGCTGGACATCGTCCGCCTGCACGGCCTGGACATCGGCATGGTGATCTGCGAGGACATCTGGCAGGACGGCGGGCCGATCGCCGCGCTGGGCGCCGCCGGCGTCGACCTCGTGCTGGTGCCCAACGCGTCGCCCTACGAACGCGACAAGGACGACCTTCGGCTCCCGCTGGTGCGCAGGCGGGCCACCGAGGCGGGCGCGCCGCTGGCCTACGTCAACTGGGTCGGTGGCCAGGACGAGCTGGTGTTCGACGGCGACTCGATGGTGGTGGACGCCGCGGGCGAGCTGTTGGCCCGCGCACCGCAGTTCGTGGAGCACCTGCTGGTGGTCGACCTGGATCTGCCCGCAGGCGACCACGACACCGCCGGAGACGTGCTCGGATTCGCCGTGCGCCGGGTACCGCTGAGCGACCGGCCGCTGGCCGCGTACCCGCCACGGCAGCTCCCCCGGCCCGCCGAACCGCTACCGGACCCGGCCGAGGTGTGGTCCGCACTGGTCACGGGCCTGCGCGACTACACAGTGAAGAACGGCTTCCGCTCCGTCGTGCTGGGTGTGTCCGGCGGCATCGACTCGTCGGTGTGCGCCGCCCTGGCCGTGGACGCGCTCGGGCCGGACGCCGTGTACGGGGTGTCGATGCCGTCGAACTACTCGTCGGAGCACTCCCTGTCCGACGCCGCCGACCTGGCCAAGCGCACCGGCATGCACTACGAGGTGCAGCCGATCGCGGACATGGTGCGGGTGTTCGTCGACCAGTTGGGCCTGCGCGGCCTGGCGGAGGAGAACGTGCAGGCCAGGTGCCGTGGCGTGACGCTGATGGCGCTGTCCAACTCGGCGGGCCACCTGGTGCTGGCACCGGGCAACAAGACGGAGCTCGCGGTCGGCTACTCGACCATCTACGGCGACGCGGTGGGCGGTTTCGCGCCGATCAAGGACGTGCCGAAGACGCTGGTGTGGGCGCTGGCGACGTGGCGCAACGCGGCTGCGGCCGAACGCGGCGAGGTGCCGCCGATCCCGGAGAACTCGATCAGCAAGCCGCCGTCGGCCGAGCTGCGGCCCGGCCAGCTGGACACCGACTCGCTGCCCGACTACGAGCTGCTCGACGTGGTGCTGGACGCCTACGTCGAGGGCGACAGGGGCTACCAGGAACTGCTCGCCGCCGGGTTCGACGCTGCGCTGGTGGAGCGGGTGCTGCGGATGGTGGACGCGGCCGAGTACAAGCGCCGGCAGTACCCGCCGGGCACGAAGATCAGCCTGAAGGCGTTCGGCAGGGACCGTCGATTGCCCATCACCAACGGGTGGCGGGAGCGCGCTATCGTCCCATCGTGAGTGGGCGCCCGGCCACGTCCGGCGGCGCCCGCCCGGGCAGCGACGGGAGGCGCGGTGGTCGAGTCGGACGCGGTGCGCTGGGTGATGACGGCGTTGTTCGCCGCGGTGACCGTGACGTGCCTGCTCCGCATCGCGAGCACCGCCGGCCGCACCGACCGGCCGGCCGGTTTCCCGCGCCGGCACGAGGATCTCGGTCACATCCTGATGGCCCTCGCCATGATCGCGATGGTCCTGTCGTGGACCCGGGTGCTGCCGACGGCGGTATGGGTGATGCTCTTCGGCGGCCAGACGGTGTTCTTCGCGCTCGTGCTGCTGCGCGGCCGGTCCGCCGGCACCGGACCGTCCCGCCACGACAACTGGGACCACGCCCACCACATGGTGGCCGGCGTCGGCATGGTCTACATGGTGGTCGCGATGACGGGCCCGGTGGGCGCGATGGCCGGGATGCCGGCGGGCACCCGGTCGCCGCTGGCCGGCGCGTTCGGCATCTACCTGCTGGGCTACGCCGGGTGGTCCGTGCTGCGGGCCACCCGGCTGGGTGTGGTGCCGGCGGGCTGGTCCGGCCTGTCCGCCGTGCTGGGCCGGCCGCCGGTGGTGAACGGCTGCCGGGCCGTGATGGGTGCCGGCATGGCCTATCTGCTGCTCACCGCCTGATCAGGGTATGTGACCAGATCACCCTGTGAAGCGCGTCGCACGCCGATGCGCCGACTCGTCCGGAGTGTCACCCTCGTGGTGGTACACCATCCGCACAGCACGCGGGGACCCGGCAACGGGCCTCGACGG
Organism: Pseudonocardiaceae bacterium; assembly: GCA_036491115.1. Taxonomy (GTDB): domain Bacteria; phylum Actinomycetota; class Actinomycetes; order Mycobacteriales; family Pseudonocardiaceae; genus DATEPR01. The sequence continues at coordinate 11,247 of DASXCQ010000028.1, read as the reverse complement.
AAGGACGGTCGACGACGATGTCCACCCATGCAGAGGGTGCCGAGACGGTTGCCCCGTACGGTGCCGGCCCGCCTGCCGGGAAGCCGGCCAAGCGAGTACGGATCCACCACCTGCGGGAGCTGAAGGAACGCGGCGAGCCGTGGCCCATGCTCACCGCCTACGACATGTACGCCGCCGAACTGTTCGACGAGGCAGGCATCCCGGTGCTGCTGGTCGGCGACTCCGCCGCGAACAACGTGTTCGGCTACGACACCACACTTCCGGTCACAGTGGACGAGCTGTTGCCGCTGGTCAAGGCCGTGAGCCGGGCCACGAAGCAGGCCATGGTCGTGGCCGACCTGCCGTTCGGCTCCTACCAGCTGTCGCCGGAGCAGGCACTGGCCACCGCGGTGCGGTTCATGAAGGAGGGCGGCGCGCACGCCGTCAAACTCGAGGGCGGCAAGCGGTTCGCCCCGCACATCGAGGCCATCACGTCGGCCGGCGTGCCCGTGATGGGCCACATCGGGTTCACCCCGCAGAGTGAACACAACCTCGGCGGCTACCGGGTCCAGGGCCGGGGCGACACGGGCGAGGCCATCGTCGCCGACGCGATCGCCGTGCAGGAAGCCGGCGCGTTCGCCGTGGTCCTGGAGATGGTCAAGGCCGAGGTCGCCAAGCAGGTCACGCACGAGCTGCACATCCCGACTGTCGGCATCGGCGCCGGCCCGGACTGCGACGCCCAGGTCCTGGTGTGGCAGGACATGGCCGGCCTGCGCAGGGGGAAGGCGCCGCGCTTCGTCAAGCGGTACGCCGATCTGGCAGGCGTGCTCGGCGGAGCGGCGGCCGAGTTCGCCAACGAGGTCCGCACCCGGCAGTTCCCCGCCCCGGAACACGCTTTCCACTGATCAGTCAGCGGCCGGGTGCGCCCTCGACCTGTGGCGCGCCCGGTCGCAGGCGTCGGTACAGCCGGTAGCCACAGAACAGAACAATGATGCCCAGGACGCATTCGATGCCGGCCGTGGTGGCGAGGTCGCTCCCGTCCTGGGGCGTCTGGCCAGTGGGCGACGAACCGCCGAGAGTCGGTCCGAGCGTGGCCGTCAGCAGGCACACGAGGCCTGTGCCTGCCAACACGCTGGTTCGAACGGCCGGCGGCATCCTGTCGAACATCGGGATCGACGCCCTCAGTCGGAGGGCCCCCTTGCGCCGGTGGTACAGCGCGCGGCCGCCGAATGCGATCCCGCAGAGACAGCTGACGACGATCCCGACGATGAGTGAACTTCGATCTTGATCGAAGTATCGGCCACCGGACGGCTTCGCCACCATGCCGATCAGCCCGCCGACGCCCATCGAGGCGCAGAACACCAGGAACGCCCACACCGCGAACCAGAACACCGGCATGACAACCAGGCGTGCGATTCGGCCCGGCGACACGGACGGGCCCGGCACAGGTGAAGTGGCGACTGGTTGCGGGCGCGGCACCGGTTCCAGGACGGGAACGGTCCGGACCTCCGTCGGCAGCGGACCGACCGGACGTGGCGGCGGCACCGGTCTGGGCGGTGGGGCAGGTCGAGGTGGCGGCTCGGGTGTCATGGCGCGGCTGAGCAGGATGCCGCTGGCGTTCTCGGTCAGTTTCTGTTTGGGGGCGGGCAACCGGCGTTCGGCGAGGCTTCGCTGTAGGGAGCGGTAGGCCACGTCAACCGTCAACTGCTCGCCGGGCAGGCCGGAACCCTTGCGCAGCAAGGTGATCAGCTCGCCAGTGAATGCCGTGTGACGGTCACCGACCGGGGCCAGCGAGATCGAGTTCGGTGGTGCCGACGTCATCACCGCAGTGCCTCGGACCGCTACTTCTTGGGCGTCGACCGTGCCGGCGGACATCGCGCCGACTGCTATGCCGGAATAGCAGCAGTCCAGGATCAGTACTCGCGTCCTGGCCCGGCTGTCCTCGATGGCGTCGCGCAACCACTCGAACGCGACCGCAGTGCCGTCCGGCCCGTCGCTCTCGGTCTCCCGCACGGCCAGGTACAGCCGCTCGTTGCGGCGCTGGTCCCGTACTCCATGGCCGGCGTAGTAGACGAGGAAGAAGTCCTCCGCATCCTTCGCCGCCGCGCGCAGTTCCCGCATCACTCTGCTCGGTGAGTCCGGATTGTCCACGATGGCGATCCGCTCCGGCGGCAGAATGCCGGTGTCCTTGTCCGACAGCGCGGCCTTGAGGTCGCGGAGATTGTCGCGGACGGCGGGCAACGACTCCAGATCGGTGAACCGGCTCGCGCCGATCAGAATCGCGCGGGACCGCTCGGGAACGGGCAACGGTCGCATGTGCCTAATCACCGATCATGCCGTACAGCTTGTCCAGCAGGGCGTTCGCGTCGTCGGCCGAACTACACGTGAATTCCGCTTCGGCGCCGTTTTCCAGGGCGATCCGCATGGTCACCCGCTCATTGGCGTCGCGATGGCGCAGCCAGTTGAACAACGACAGCACCAATGCGGTCACGGCACCGCCGGATCCGACCGCGACCTGCACGACGTCGGCCATGCCGCCCATGTGTCCCGGTTGCGCCGGCTGGTCGACCAGGCTCACCCGGCCACGTAGCTCGTCCTCGTCGCGCAGCCAGTTGGCAAGCAGCCGGAGATCGTCCGTTTCCGGCAGACCGACCGAAATAATGCCCGAATCCACTTCCACTCCCCCACGAAAAAGCTGGCCAACAGGCTATCAGCCCCTTCTCGGAAATATCGTGACGCGACGACTGTGACCTGTTTCTGTCCAGAACGACGATGGCCGGCACCCGTGGGGTGCCGGCCATCGGACTGCGTCGATATCAGTGGCGGTTGGACGCCAGTGCGGGGACGAAGCGGGCCGCGTCGATGGTGCCGACGCCGCTGGCCAGGTCGTAGCCCTTGAGGGCGTCGAAGCCGACCACCGTGTGGGTGGTGCCGTCGCTGTTGGTGAACGGGCCGAAGGAGTTGTTGCCCGACGTCACGTCCACGATGCCGGAGAAGTGGGAGCTGTCACCGGCCAGCTTGTAGATGCGGTCGTTCAGGTTGCCCAGGTCACGGTGGGCCACCTGGTCGGCCATCGCGACGATGCCGGCGAACTCGGGGCTCGCCTCACTGGTGCCGCCGACCAGGCCGAAGCCGACCCGGTTCGGGTTGAACGACTCGAAGGTGATCACCGCGCCGTCGACCGCGGCGGACATGGAGATGTCCGGGGTGCCACGGCGGTTGCCGGTCACGTTGCGCACCTTGTTCTGGAAGTTCGGCCGGTCGAAGGTGATGGACGTGCCGCCACCACCGGCGCCGAAGCCGTCGTTCCACACGACGTCGGGCTGCACGCGGTTGCCGTTGGCGTCGAGGTCGAGCATGGTGCCGCCGAGCGAGGTGACCAGCGGGTCGGCCGAGGGCCAGCTGTTCACGCGCATCGGGAACAGGTCCTCGCCGTTGAGTTCGGCGTCGGTCGCGCCGTCGTCACCGGACGAGGCCAGCACCGTGACGTTGTGCTTGTCGGCGTTGATGAACGCCGACCGCAGGTTCAGGATCGACTGCCGGTTGGGGAAGGTCTCCTCGGTGGCGCCGAAGCTCTGCGAGATGACGTCGCCCAGGTGGTGGTTGATGGCGAAGTTCTCGGCCTGGACGATCTCCGGGAAGCCCTGCACGCCTTCGGTTTCCGACACCGGCGTCTCTTCGAGCACGATGTTCGCGCCGGGGGCCATGACGTGGCTCCACTCGACGTCCAGCGTGGTCTCTCCGGCCCAACCGGCCATGTCGCTGTTGGTCGGGTCGAACGGCGGCACCGGGCCGGCGTCCTGGCGGATGGTCAGCGACGGCGGGGCGGGCAGGCCGAAGACCTGGTCGAACGTCTGCAGGTCGCTGGCGATGGTCGGCGAGCCGAACGCGTCCACGATGACGATCGTCTTGCCCTTGCCCGTGATGCCCGCGTTGTGCAGCGGGGCCAGGTCGTACGCCTGTGCCATCTGGGTCGGGTTGTAGCAGTGGATCTGGAGCTGCGCCAGGCACTGCGCCAGGGTGGGCGGTGTGGGCAGCGTCGCGCCGTGCAGCAGGTCGTCGTAGAAGGGAACGGCTTTGACCGTGTGTGGCGCTGGCGCTGACGTCGCGACCGTGCCGGCGGCTGTCGCGCCGACCAGGCTCAGGGCGCCTGCGGCGACCACGCTGGCCATCGCGAGCCATCGAACCGGGCGTAATGGCATGGCATCCTCCTCGATACAGGGCGCGCACCCGAGGGCGGTGCGCGGACGCCGGTCGACCACCCGGGTCGTCGGGTGGACCACCGTCGCCGGTGCACAGTCAACAGCGTCTTCACACGTTGGGGAAGGCGCCGAAAGTCGTTACGCAAGCGACTGCGCCGGTTCGGTCAACCCTGCTCCGGCATAGGGCGAAACCGCCGTTCACCAGGTAAGATGCCGGCCGATAAGAGTACATATCGGACAGTCCGGAACGGTTACGCGGCCTGGAAGGCGACCCTGCGCCGTTCGACGTCCGCCTCGACCAACCGGACCATGATCCGCTCACCCTCCGGCAGGTCGTCACCGGCACATTTCGCCAGTACCGGTGGGTTCGCGACGAACACCTCACCGTTCTTCGCCTCCGCGTGCAGCACCACCGCGGGGAACATCTCCCCCACCCGGTCGGCCAGCACCCAGGCCTCCACCTGGGACAGGCAGGCCCGGTCCACCCGGCTGGCCTGCGCGTCGGATGCGGACATCAGCCCCGGCAGGGCGGGCAGCGCGGCCCGCACCCACTCCGGCACCGGATCGCCCGCCGCGACGGCCAGGCACACCTCGGTGCCGAACCGGTCCACCAGCCGCCGGATCGGTGCCGTGACGTGCGCGTACGCGGCACCCAGCCCGGCGTGGGTGGTGGTCTCGGCGGCGATGCCGGCCTCGGTGTCCAGCACCGAGTAGCCGGCGCCGCGCAGCAGCCTGGTCGCGTCCACGTGGAAGGCCAGCGCCTCGGGTCGGCCCGGGTCCAGGGTGGCCAGCACCCTGGCCGCGGTGACGCCGGCCGGCCAGTCGACGCCCAGCGTGCTGGCCCTGCGGCGCAGGCTGGCCATGGCCTCCGGTTCCGGGTCGGGCAGGGTGCGCAGCACGCCGACGCCGGCACCGAGCATCAGGGAGGCCGCGGCCATGCCGGTGAGCAGTGACATCTCCGCGTTCCACGCCTCGACGTCGACCCTGGACCGCAGGATCAGCCGCCAGCCGCCGTTGCCGTCGGCGACCGCCCGCTGTTCGGGCAGCTGTAGTTCGACGGCACCCCGGCTGACCGCGAGTTCACGGCGCAGCCTGCCCAGTTCGGGCAGCAGCGCGTAGGAGGAATGCGGAGTGCCCGCGGTGAGCCGGTCGCGCACGGTGTCGTAGTCCAGTTGCGCCACCGACCGGACCATCGCCCGGCGGACGTTGACTCCGGACACCTCACCGTCGGCGTCGCAGTCCACCGTCCACAGCACGGCAGGCCGGGTCTCGCCGGGCAGCAGGCTGGCCGCGTCCTCGGACAGCTGCGGCGGGTGCAGCGGGACCAGTTCGTCGGGCAGGTACAGGGTCTGGCCGCGCCGGCGCGACTCGGTGTCCAGCGCGCCGCCGGGCCGGATGAAGTGGCCGGGGTCGGCGATGGCGTAGTCCAGCCGGTAGCCGGCACCCCGCCGGCGCACGAGCATCGCCTGGTCGAGATCCTTCGCGCCGGGCGGGTCGATGGTGACCAGCGGCAGCGCCGTGGCGTCCTCCCTGGGGCCGAGCGGCTGGGACACCGCCTGCTCGGCCTCGACCAGGGCGGCTGTCGGGTAGTCGGTCGGCAAACCGAACTCGGCGCGGATGCCGGAGAAGTCCCGGCCGCCGCGCGCCTCGTCCTTGGGCGGGGTTCGGCTGTGCGCCGTCACGACTCGACAGTAGCCAGCCGCGCCCACGTTCGTCAGGTCCTTACCGGGCGGCTTGCGTCACCTCTGCGGTCAACCAGCGGTAATCGGCCGAGCTCACCAGGGCCGGTCGCGTCGACCCTGGTAGGTGCGGCCCTGGTAGCCGGTCGGGCCGAACGTCTCGCCCGGCGGTTGCGACGTCATCTGCTGCACGGACAGGCCGTGCGGCGGGGTGTCGCCCGGGTCGGCGGGCACCGTCGGGTGCACGACCGGCGGCGGCATGGGCGGCGGCATGGGCGGCGGGGCCGGCGGGACGATCGTCGGCGGCGCCTGCACCACCGGGCCGGGCCGGGGGCCGGAGGACTGGCCGGGATGCTGGCCGGCGGCCGACCGGGGTGGCGGAATCGGATCCAGGCAGGACACCAGCACCGTGGTGTCCGCGGGCCGCTCCACGACGCGGCCGGCGCGGTCCCGGTAGACCACCTCGCCGTCCGGGTCGATCTCCACCAGGAAGCCGACCTCGGCGAGCTGCTCCTCGTCCAGATCGGTCAGCCGCTCGTGCCGGGACGGCTGTACCCGATAGATCGGCCAGGTGACGTGAGCGAACGCCTGGTGGAACTCGGCCAGCAGGTAGGTCATCTGCTGCTGCCACGGCAGCGGCATCGCCTCCACCAGCGACCGGGGCAGCACGACGTAGCCGGCGTCGGTGCCCGGCCGTGGTGCGGCGAGGTAGTCGTGCACCGGCGTACTGGACGCCGGCGGGCCGGACGGCCGGGGAATGGGGTCCGGAGTGAACACGCTCTCCGCCTCCTGCTGCCGACGTTTCCGGCCGCGTGGCCGCATGTTCATCAGACTCTCAGACTCCCGGTCGGACCGCTTGTTGGACGAGTTCCCGGCTGTGCCAGGGCATCGCGATGACGTGCACCGGGATGCCGGGCTCCGGTGCCTCCACGACCTTGTTGTTGCCCAGGTACATGAAGACGTGGTGGATGGTCGTCGGATCGTTCGGGTTGTACGCGAGGAACATCAGATCACCCGGCTGGGCGTCCTGCACCGGCAACAGCGCACCGGCATGGAACTGGTCCGAGGACACCCTGGGTAGGTCGATGCCGGCCGCCTGGTACGCCCGCAACATCAGGCCGGAGCAGTCGAAGGCACCCGGTCCGGTGGCCCCCCACACGTACGGCTTACCCAGCTGGCCAAGGGCGAACGCGATCGCCTTGGCAGCGGCGCCGGTCGGCGCGGGCAACGCGCTCCCGTCGCCACCACCGCAGCCGCTCGGGTCGGCCACCTGGCCGACGTGCTGCACGAGGAACGCCGCCAACGACTCCCAGTTGTTGTACGCCAAGGGAAACGCCGACCGCTCGACGGCCTGCGCCGCCTCGCCGGGCCGTTCCTGCTGCCAGTGCGGGATCGAGGTGAGCACGTTGTAGAACTTGTTCACCTCGTAGGTCGGGTCGGTGACCTGCGCGTAGGTGCCCCAGCCCTGGGAGGGCCGCATCTGGAAGATGCCGGCCGAGTCCCGGTCGCCGCCGGGCAGGTTGCGCAGGCCGGACTCCTGCATGCCGGCCTGGATCGCCACCTGCCAGGCCAGCGCGGGCAGGTTGCGCTGCTTGCCGACCGAGATGATCAGCGACACGGTCTGGTTCTGCACCGGGCTCAGCCGGCCGGCCGCCACCGCGCCGACCTTGACGTCGGTGCCCACGAACGGGCCGAGACCGGCGTCGCAGCTGGTGTTCGCGAACGCGGCGTCCGCGGCCTGCTCCTCGCCGCCGAGCACGACGTTGCTGACCACACCCATGACCACCACGATGCCGGCGACCAGCACCACGGCCACGACCGCGACGACGACCCCGATCCTGGGCATCTCAGGACCCCTCCGTGTAGGCGGTCACCAGCCAGCCGGTCGGCGTGTCGATCGCCGTGATGTCCAGGTTGCCGGCGTTGGTGGGCAGCATCGCCTCCACCGAACCGGTGAACGACTTGGTGACCTGGGGGGACCCGGTGACCTCGGTGGCGTCGATGTTGGCGACGTCGACGGTGCTCATCTGGGGCAGGAACTCGTCCGTGGTGTACGGCTTGAGCTGGGCGAGCCACTGCGCGTTGGTCATCCCGACCGGGTGGTTCACCCAGGCCCTGCCCCAGGAGTCGATCACCGCGATCGCGGCGGCTGCCGGCGGCGCGGCCTGGGGCGTCTCCGGCGGGCCGGTTAACCGTGTGACGCTGGGCGTCGTGCTGCCCGGCACGCTGCTCACGTCACCGGAGGGGCCCAGCGACGACGCGGTGGGCACGGCGGGCGTGATCACGACGCTGCTGCTGGCCGCACCGCCACCGGCCTGGTGCCGGTGGGACGCCGTCGCCTGGGTGGTCAGCACCGCGATGGCGATGGCCAGCAGGACCAGGCCGATCAGCGTCATCATCAGATGTCGTGGCGAACGCAGCGGCCAACCCCAGAGCCTGCGATACACCGCCGCACGGCCACGGTTGGTCCTGATGGGCATGACCCGGTACTCCTAGCGTCGCGCCGATCCGTTGTTCACCCAGGTGCCGTCCCGCACCTCCAAGCCACGAGACGGCCGGTAGAGCACGAACACCGGGCGGCCGGCGACCATCTCGGTCTCCGCCCGGCGTGGTCCGTTGTCGCGATCCCGCCTGGTCACCTGGGAGGGCACCACGAAGGCGTCCTCGCCCCGGTCCCAGCCGCGGTCCACGGCCGGTGGGCTGTCCACCAGTCGGCTCGATCTGGCCTCGGGCACCGCGGTGGTCGGGCCGCCGTAGCCGTAGGGCCGGGTCGGCGGCAGCGCGCGGGCACCCTGCGCTCCCGGTGTGCCGTTCAGCTCGCGGGTGCGTGCCCCGCGGTCCATCCGCTGCGCGGTGGCGTGCACGGTGCCGGCCTCGCCGTAGCTGGCCTCGGGTCGCACCCGCGCGTCCGACGCCCCTCGTTCGGCCGTCCCCTCGTTGCCCCGCACGTCGTCCCAGAACCGTTCCTGCGCGGTCGGTTCCTTCGACCTGCGGCGGAACCGGGACAGCATGCTCGGCGAGGACGGGAGTCCGGCGCCCGCCGCGGACACGGACAGCTCGACCATCTGCCACATCCGGCGCACCGGCCGGCCGATCATGAAGAACACGATCGTGATCAGGCTGGCCAGCAACATCTGCGCGAGCAGCGAGAGTTGACTCCCAGCACCGAAGATCAGGTTCAGCAGCAGCGCGTCCATCCCGGCCAGGGCGGACAGCAGCAGCACGTTGAACAGCACGGCACCGGCTGCCTTGCCCACCTTGGGCAACAGGTCGGGCAGGAGCATCGCGGCCAGGCCGATCAGTGGCGCCGCCAGCAGCAGCACCCGTAGCAGCACCTGGGCCAGCAGCACGGAAGCCTTCGCGAACAACTGGAACAGCGAGTACGCCAGGCCCTGGAACAACGCCAGGAAGCCGTCACCGGTGCGACTGCCCTCGGAGCCCTCGAAGAAGCCGGCCGCCGAGCCGAGCTTGTTCGGCAGGGCCTTGTAGTCGTTCTGCTTCGCGGTGACCTTGGCCTGGTCGTCGGCGGCGCCGATGTCGGTCTTAGCCCATGCCTGGTCGTTGAGCAGCTCGCCGCCGAACTTCTTGGCCTGCGGCGACGCCGGGTCGCCGAACTCGCCGCGCAGCCAGTTTCGATAGATCACGTTGTCGTACAAGGCATCCGGCAACGTATTGCGCTGCGAGTCGACCTGGTCCGCCGGCAGGAAGCCGGCCTGGATCTCGGAGGTCTTCTGCAGCAGCACCGTGTCGACCTCGCCGTAGAGCGGTCCCAGCACCAGTACCGACGCACCCAGCCACATACCGGCCAGCGCCCACAGGCCACGTCTGCTCATCGACGCCAGGTCGCCGGTCCAGACGTAGCGGAACATGATCAATGCCAGGATCAGCGCTACCGGGCCGAACCAGCGCACGTAGATGTTGTTGTAAAACGTCGAAGCCGCGTGCTCGACGGCGTTGTCCAGCGGCTTGAGCATGCTGTTCTGGGACAGCATCGCGTAGTGCAGGCTGTTGGTGGCGCCGACGATGTTCTTGCCGACGTTGAACAACTGGTTGCCGGCCCACGTGTCCAACACGGCGTTGGGGTCGGTGATCGTCTTGGACAGCACGCAGTTGTTGTCGAAGACGTGCCACACTGATCCGGCGTAACTGTACTTGCCGTAGTTCGAGTTCGGATTGCCGTGGTCGAGGGCGGGCGGGTCGATCGCGCCGACCATGCCGGCGCCCGGGCGCTCCGGGATCGGTGCCTCGCCGCACTCGTCGGCGAACGCCGGCACGCCGATCACGACCTGGATGCCCAGCAAGCCGGCCACCAGCGCCATCACCCAGGTGGTGCGGGCGGCCCTGCTCCTGGGCCGGTCGGATCGTCGCCGACGAAGGTGCCGCCGTGCGCCGTAGAGCAGCACGACGACGCCCACCCCGAGCAGGGCGGGGTTCATGGGCTGCCCGCCTTCCGGGCGCCCGTGGGGCCGGTGCTCACGCCGAGTCCCCCCGACCCGACCGGCGGTACCCGCCCTCCGCGTCCGTGTCGCCGGACAGTGAGGACGTCGGTACCAGGTCGTCGGAGTAGTCGTCGGCCAGGCCAACCTCCAGTTCGGCCGCGAACTCGTCGTCGAAGTCGGGTTCCGCGTGCCGGTCGCGCACCTGCGCCTGCGCCGGTTCCGGCATCAGGTCGGCGGGCAGCGCGGGCAGCGCGGGCCGGTCCTGCCGGTCCCGGGCCGCGTCCGGCGTGGTGTCCAGCACGTCGCGCAGGTGGTCCAGGTGGTTGCCGGAGAAGTCGATCCGGATCCGCTCCACGCCGCCGGCGCCGTCGCCGAAGACGAACTGTCGCGGGCTGGTGTCGCGGGTGGTGGCGGTGCGGTCGAGGCCGCTGCGGCGCCCGAGTGAGGCGATGGCCTGCTCGTAGCCGACGCCGGTGGGGACCTTCAGCAGGCGCAGCGCGTCGGTCTGGGCGGTGTCGTCGTCGAGGCGGCCGACGAACACCGAGTCGAGGAGGGTCGCGAAGCCTTCCATGCGCAGGAAGTCGGCGGGGATCTGCGAGGACAGCAGCACCCGGACGTTCCATTTGCGGGAGTCGCGGGCGAAGCGGTTCATCAGGACGCGGCCGGTGGGGACTTCGGAGAGGAAGAAGGCCTCGTCGATCAGGCCGACCTCCAGTTCGGCGGCCAGCTCGTCGTCGTAGGAGTCGTAGCCGTGCTCGATCGACTCCGGCGGCATCCCGCTGTCCAGGCCCTCGGGCGTGGGCACGGCCGGCAGCTCGGCCAGGGCGGCCCGGTTGGACTCGCGCTGGGCGTCCGGCGTGGTGTCCATGGCCTTGCGCAGCGGATCCAGGTGCGGCCCGGAGAAGTCGATCCGGATCCGCTCCACGCCGCCGGCGCCGTCGCCGAAGA
>DASXCQ010000027.1:0-53040 GCA_036491115.1 Pseudonocardiaceae bacterium | reverse complement strand
GGCCCCCCCCACTGGGTAGGTCGAAGGTCAGCCGCGCATTCGGCTGGCAGTGCTGCGCCACTGGACGGTCGGCCGCATGGCGGCCAGGTCGACCCGGGACGCGTACTGCTCGGCGAGGCCGAACAGCGACTTGATCAGCGTGTCGGACAGCAGGTGCGGCTCCAGTCCCAGGGACGGGAGTCCGGTGTGCACCACGTTGTAGTAGTGCGACGCCTCCTCGACCCTCGGGTTGGTCAGGTGCTCGACCTCGACCGGCTTCGGTGAGAGGTTCGCCACGGTCTTGGCGATCTCCGCGACCGACATGGACTCGGTCATCTGGTTGAACACCCGGAACTCACCGCGGTCGGCCGGGTTCTCCACGGCCAGCTGGATGCAGCGCGCGGTGTCCCGGATGTCGATCAGGCCGCGGGTCTGGCCGCCCGCCCCGTACACGGTCAGCGGGTGGCCGATCACCGACTGGATGACGAACCGGTTGAGCACGGTGCCGAAGATGGCGTCGTAGTCGAACCGGGTGACCAGCCTCGGGTCCTTGGCCGTCTGGTCGGTCTGCTGGCCGTAGACGACGCCCTGGTTGAGGTCCGTGGCACGCAGACCCCAGATACGGCAGGCGAACTCCATGTTGTTGGAGTCGTGCACCTTGCTCAGGTGGTAGAACGAGCCCGGCTTCTTCGGGTAGAGCATGCGGTCCTTGCGGCCCTTGTGCTCGACCTCGAGCCAGCCCTCTTCGATGTCGATGTTCGGCGTGCCGTACTCGCCCATCGTGCCGAGCTTGACCAGGTGGATGTCCGGGTCGGTCTCGGCGATGGCGAACAGCAGATTCAGCGTGCCGACGACGTTGTTGTACTGCGTGTAGACCGCGTGCTTGCGGTCGATCATCGAGTACGGAGCAGACCGCTGTTCGGCGAAGTGCACGATCGACTCGGGCTGGAACTCACGGAGGGTCTGTGCAACGAACTCACTGTCCGTGAGATCACCGATGAATGCGGGCAATCTCTTGCCGGACACTTCTGCCCAGGCATCGAGTCGCACTTGCAACGGCTCGATCGGTACCAGGCTCTGCACTCCCATTTCATGGTCGTACTGACGACGCACGAAATTGTCCAAGACGGCCACGTCGTGGCCGACATCGGACAGGTGCAATGCCGTTGGCCAGCCAAGGTAGCCATCGCCACCCAGAACCAGGACGCGCACGGATGCCCCTTCCACACTCGAACTTGCCGGTGACGCTACCGTCGTGTCTCCCGACGTATCGGACACTGAAGCTGTGAGTTCTCTAAAGACCTGGTAGGAGACACGATCGTCGTCGACGGCATGTGAGGATATCCCTCGTGGTTGTCACTGAATCATATTCCAGTACGACCGGCGATCCAACGCGCCCGCAAGCGGGTTGGCGACGGTTGCTGCCCGGCCGCACGCTGAGCGTCCGCTTCAGCAAGTTCACGGTCGGCTCGATCGTCGCGACCCTGCTCAGCCAGGCCACGCTCGTCGGCCTGTACGGCTGGGGACACACCAACGCCACCATCGCCAGCGTGGTCGCGATCGTCGTCGGTGCCATCCCCGCCTTCCTGATCAACTGGAAGTGGACCTGGGGCCGCGACGGACGGCCGTCACTGGTGCGGGAAGTACTGCCCTACGTGGTCATCATCGCGGCCGGCGGTCTCGCCGCGACCGGGCTGACCACGCTCACCGACCACGTGATCGCGCCGCTGGTGACCACGAATCACGCCTGGCGCACGGTCATCCTCGACGTGGTCTACGTGGGCAGCTACGCGGCGCTGTACGTGGTGAAGTTCGCCCTGCTGAACAAGGTTTTCACCACCCACAAGCAGCCCGACGATCAGCAGGAGAAGGCGGCCGCCGGTCAGGGTGCCTGACCGGCCCGCTCCACCTGGCCGAGCGGCCTGGGCCGCACGCCGACCAGTCGCAGTGTGCGCTTGCCCACATACTCCCGCAGCCAGGTCCATGTGATGACCGACGCGAACCGCATGCCGTAGACGAAGTTGTTGCCCTTCTTGGTGCTGCCGGCCGAGCGCATCCGCATCGTCATCGGCTGTTCCAGCAGGCGGGCACCGCCGGCCAGCGCACCGAGCAGCAGTTCCGAGGCCTGGTACTGCGGCTGCCGCAACGTCACCGAGCAGGCCAGTTCGGTGCGCATGCCACGGAAGCCGAATGTCGTGTCGCTGATCCGCTGCCAGGTGAACAAGGTCGCCAGCGCCGCGAACACCCGCACGCCCAGCCACCGCACGCGGTCGTCGGTGACCGCGACGCCCTTCCGGCGCGAACCGGTGACGAAGTCGTGCGTACCGGCCATCAGCGGGCCGAGCAGCAGCGGCATCTCGGAGTTCTCGTACTGGCCGTCGGCATCGGTGGTGATGATGTACTGCGCGCCGCCGTGCGCGGCGAGCTGGTAGCCCAGGCGCAGCGCGGCACCCTGGCCGCGGTTGCGTGGCGCGACACAGGTGTAGGCGCCGTGCTTCATGGCCTGCGCCGCCGTGTCGTCGGTGCAGCCGTCCACCACGACCAGCACGTCCACCGACAGGCCGAGGCAGCTGGACGGCAGGTCGTCCAGCACGCCCCCGATGCCGTCCTCCTCGTTGTAGGCGGCGATCACCACCAGCACCGGGGCGAACCGCGGTTCACCGTGTCGTTGGGTGAACTCCGTCACCGCCTGCACGTCGACCGCGTCCGGGAACGGCGCCAGCATCTTTCTGCGGGCAGCGCGCGCCTTCGGCCGTCGCAACGGTCCGATGAGGACGGTGATACCGAGGATCCCCGCGAGTGGCAACAGAACTAGACCAGGCAACTGATACCGCCAAGAGAACTCGAACATCGCTGACACGAACAGGATGGTGGCGGCCGTACCGGTCACCAGCATGGTCGCGGCCCGGATGCCCGAACGACGCCGGGCGCCGAAGCCGCCAACCAGCCCCAGTATCCCGCACGCCGCCAGGGCCGGACCAGGCGTATACCCCCCACCAAGCTGATAATCACGTAGGAATGCGGCGACGCGGGGGTACACAGTGGGTGGTTGGCCGCCGTAGGTCGTGTCCTCGAAAACCGCGGCGGCAGCACCGTCCCAGGCCGGGTAGCTGGTCTGGAACTGCCAGCGGTACACCGGGACGTCGTTGGGCGCACTGGTCCTGCCCAGCGCGAACCCCTTGCCGAAGTCGGTCAGCACGCCGTCGACCACCGCCCACGGCTGCTGCTTCACCATGGCGATGGCGAACTGCCGCTGCAGTTGGGCAACCGTGACGCCGGGCGGGACGTGCGGCGGCCAGTTCGGGTCACCGTCCGCATGGGAATAGGCGTCGACGCCCAACCGCGCGTCCAGCGGCTGTACCGGACACATCTGCCGCAGATCCGGGGGAAGGTGGAGTGTGTCACAGTTGGCCACTTCGGCCGTCCGGCCGTAGAGCACGCTACCGGTCGAACCGGTCAGCCCCCAGTGGCCTGCCTCCCGGAAGAAGTACCCGGCGTAGCAGAACAAGACGAAACCGAAACATGCCAGCAGCGCACCGACCCGCAGGCCGATCCGGCGCCAGCCGGCCGAGGTGCGCCACGCGCCGCCCGCGACCACCAGATACGCGACCGCCGGCAGGATGGCCGGCAGGGCGATGGTCCGGTCCACGACAGCGGCGCCGAGTAGCAACCCGGCCAGCGCCGCCCGCCCCGGTCCAGGAGCCGCCCTGGACACCAGCAGCCACAGCATGCCGACCAGCAACACCTGCAGCCAGACGTCCGACATGATGTTCTGCTCGATCTGCACCTGGTAGGCGTCCAGCAGGACAGGGGCCGTGGCCAGCGCGGCCAGCCAGCGGCGGGCGCCGTGCCGCAGCGCCAGGACGTACACGGCCAGCGCCATGCCGATCCCGGCCAGGTGCTGGAGGATCACCACGGTGCGCAGGCCGCCCAGCGGCAGCAGGGCGCGCAGCAGCAGGTCGTAGCCGATCGGATCGAGCTGGGTGGGGTCCATCGGGCCGAGATTGACCAGGTAGCGGTACGAGTCGATGTACAGCAGGGCGGGCTGGTAGGCGAGCATCGACAGCAGCCGCAGGGTGGCGCCGGCCAGCAGCAGGACGATCAGCAGCCAGTGCCGGCCGAACAGGGCCAGCGCGGGGTGAACGTGAGCGGACCGCTCCTGTTTCCCGGCGCGCGTGGCCGCCGGTCGGACGGCCAGCTCGCTGGTCACCGAGCCGGGGCCGGACCGGCCGGTGCGACGTCGGGGCGCGGCGCCGACGAGTGGTCGGCCGCCCGGAAGTCGTCCCACACCGTGCGCAGGCCGTCCGCCAGTTCGTATCTCGGTTGGTAGCCGAGTTCGGTTCGGGCTCGGGAGACGTCCACGATCACCGCCGGCATCTCACCGGTCTTCGCCGGCACGTGCTCCACCGGCAGCGGTGCGCCGGTGGCGGTCCGAGCGGCCTCGACCAGGTCCAGCACCGTCACCGAGCGGGCGGCGCCCACGATCGCGGTGCCGCTGTAGCGGCGCTGCCAGGCACCGACGATGGCCGTCGCCACGTCCTCGACGTGCACCAGGTCCCTGGCCTGGGTGCCGTCGCCGTAGATCTGCACTCCGCCGCCGGACAGCGCCGCCCGCATCAGCCGGGGCACGAAACTGTCCTTGGCGGCCATACCCGGACCGTAGATGTTGGTGAAGCGCAGTGCACACGTGACCATGCCGTAGGCACCGGCGTAGCCGGACAGCAGCATCTCGCAGGCGGCCTTGGTGGCGCCGTACGGGGTGAGCGGGCGCAGCGGGCTGTTCTCGGTGATCGTGCTGGTGCCGACGTTGCCGACGACGGCGTTGGTGGACGCCAGGATGAACGGCGCCGCTCCCCGCTGGCGGGCCAATTCCAGCAGGCCCTGCGTCATGTCGACGTTGGTGGCGAACGTGTCCTGCGGCTGTTCGGCCGAACGCAGCACCGACGTGATGGCCGCCAGATGGACGATGCCGCCCAGATCCGGTGTCACCGCGCGGTCCCGCACCTCGGGGTCGGTCAGGTCGCCCCGGACCATCGTGACGCCGTCACCGGGATACGGGACGCGGTCGGCGACCACGACGTCGACGCCGAGCCTGCGGAACTCGGGAACCACGGACCGTCCGACGAAACCGGAACCACCAGTGACCAGTACCCGCTGCCCTGCCACGCCGTTGTGCCTTTCGTCGATTGCCCTGTGCGGCCGAACCTACCCGCGCCGGGTGCCGATCAGTGATTCGGCCAGTGCGATCAGCGTCCGGGCGCCGTAACCCGTGCCCCCCGGCGTGACCTCGTCGTACGTTTTGTCCGCCCGTGCCGGACCGGCGATGTCCAGGTGCGCCCAGGGCAGTCCGCCGGTGAACTCGCGCAGGAAAAGGGCGGCCGCCACGCTGCCCGGACCGGGCGGCACCTGGCGGACGTCGGCCAGGTCGCCGTGCACGTCGTCGGCGTGCGCGTCCAGCAGTGGCATCCGCCACCAGCGCTCGCCGATGGTCGCACCCGCCGCGCCGATCCGGCCGGCCAGCTCGTCGTCCGTGCTGAAGAAGCCGCCGGTGCGCAGGCCCAGGCTGACCTTCATGGAGCCGGTCAGGGTGGCGATGTCGACCAGCACGTCCGGGCGCAGCCTGCGGACGGCGTAGCCGAGCGCGTCGGCCAGCAGCATCCGGCCCTCGGCGTCGGTGTTGGTCACCTCGGTGGTGTGGCCGTCGTAGTGGCGGACCACGTCGCCCGGTCGGTAGGACGCGCCGGAGATGTGGTTCTCGGCGGTCGGGGCCAGGCCGGTGACCCGGATCGGCAGCTTCAGCTCGGCGATGGCGCGCACGGCGGCGATCACCGCCGCGGCGCCGCTCATGTCGGTGCGCATCAGGTGCATGCCGTCGGCGTGCTTGAGCGAGATGCCGCCGGTGTCGAACGTGACGCCCTTGCCGACCAGGACCAGGTGCGGCGAGCCGGTGGCGCGGCGCGGCCGCCAGGCCAGTTCCACCAGCCGGGGCGGGCTGATCGAGCCGGACGCGACCGCGAGCACACCGCCGAAGCCCTGCTCGGTGAGCCACCGCTCGTCCCGGACGGTGACCGTGAGGCCGGGCAGGTCGGTGGTCACCCTGGTCGCCGTGCCGGCCAACCACGCCGGGTCCTTGACGTTGGACGGGGTGTTGGCCAGGTCCCTGGCCAACACGGTGGCCGTGGTGTGGGCCGTGGCTCTGGCCAGTGCGGCATGCAGTGCGTCACTCGGCGGCTGTTCCAGCCACAGCCGCACGGTGCGCAGCCGGGGCTCGTCGGACCGGTCACCGGTGACCCGGAACCGGTAGCCGCCCAGCCGCAGGCCGAGGGTGAACGCGGTGAGCTCGTCGGGCGTGACGTCGGCCGGCAGCCCGACGTCGACGGCGCGTGGCCTGCTGGCCACCGGCTGGCAGTCCTGAATGGAGCGAACCAGCGCGGCGCCGGCGCCGCGCCAGTCGGCGGGGGCGCGCTTGCCGACACCGGCCAGCCAGCGCGCCGCCGACGTGCCCGTTGGTTCGGGGACGGTCCAGACCTCACCGGCCTTGCCGGAGACGGGCTCGGCGACCCGGCAGGCGTCGGGCAGCCATTCGGTGCCCGGACCGAACCACGGCTCGTCCGGACCGCAGCCGACGAGCACGGCCAGTGGCACGCCCCGGCGGCGCAGGTCGGACAGTTCCACCGAGACGATCGGCGTGGGAACGGTGGGCATGGTGCGGGACGGATTTCGTGCCGGCGTCGCGATCGGGGCGGTCCGAGGACGAGCCGGCACGGCAACCTCCGGGTGACAGCGTGGGGACGGGTGGGAGCGGCGAGCGCGACGCGGCCCCGGCTCCACGGTCAGGCGTGGAGTGCCGGGGCGCGGACGGAAGGGACGCCGGGCAACAGCGGTCGAACCGCTGTCCGCGCGGCTCAGTTCCCGGCAGCCTTCAGTGCATCCCCCAACTCGCTGGCCTCCTCAGCGGACATCTCGACGACGAGCCGACCCCCACCCTCGAGCGGGACGCGCATCACGATCCCGCGTCCCTCCTTGGTGACCTCGAGGGGACCGTCGCCGGTCCGGGGCTTCATGGCCGCCATAGCGTGCTCCCTCCGTACGATCTTCCCCGCCGACACGCCCGGCGGAGCGCCGTTGTGGAGGTCATTGTCCCCCATCGGCACCCGAGAGGGAAAACGAGCCGATCTTTTCGTGTCGCGTGACGTGCGGCGACGGATCGCCAGCACGCGACCAAACGGGATGATCGTCGTGGTCGCGCCGAAGGTGGCAGGCTGGGCGGTGACGGCGACGCGAATGATCTGGAGGCGAGCGTGTCGGACGAACCGGTGCTGCTGATCGACGACGACGAGGGCGTCCGCACGCTGACGCTGAACCGTCCGTCCGCGTACAACTCGCTCACGATCGAGTTGAAGGACGAACTGCTCGCCGCGCTGCGGGCCGCCACGACCGACGACGCCGTCCGCGCTGTCGTGCTGACCGGTGCCGGGCGGGCGTTCTGCGCCGGGCAGGACCTGAAGGAACACGTCGCCCTGCTGGCGTCGGGCGATCCGTCGCCGCTGCGCACCGTCGAGGACCACTACAACCCGATCACCCTGACGATCGCGCGGATGCCCAAGCCGGTGATCGCGGCCGTGAACGGCACGGCGGCCGGGGCGGGCGCGTCCTTCGCGTACGCGGCCGACCTGCGGATCGCGGCCACGTCGGCGAAGTTCCTGATGGCGTTCGCCAACATCGGGCTCACCGCCGACTCGGGCGGTTCCTGGACGCTGCCCAGGCTGATCGGCTACGGCAGGGCGATGGAGATCATGCTGCTGGGCACGTCGGTGGACGCGCCGAGGGCACTGGAGATCGGCATGGTCAACCAGGTGGTGCCCGACGACGAGGTGCTGGGCACGGCCCACGAGCTGGCCACCCGGATGGCCGCCGGACCGACCACCGCCTACGCCACCATCAAGGCGGCGCTGCAGAGCGCGGCCGCCACCGACCTGCCCACCGCGCTGGCCGAGGAGGCACGCGGCCAGATCGCCGCCGGGGCCACCGCCGACCACCGGGAAGCGGTGCGGGCGTTCGTGGAGAAGCGGCCGGCGACCTTCACCGGGCACTAGGCGCGGCGGCGGGCCACCGGCTCCTTCGCGGCCGAACTGCGGAAGCAGTCGACCAAGTGGTCGTCGACCATGCCGGTGGCCTGCATCATCGCGTAGCACGTGGTGGGGCCGACGAAGGCGAACCCGCGCCGCTTGAGCTCCTTGGCCATCGCCTGGGACTCCGGCGACGTGGGCGGCACATCGGCCAGTGCCGCGGGCGCCGTGTGGTGTGCCGGGGTGAACGACCAGAGCAGTTCGCCCAGCCCGACGTCGAGGTCCATGATCGCCCGCGCGTTGCGGATGGTGGCGGCGATCTTGGCCCGGTTGCGGACGATGCCCGCGTCGGTCAGCAGCTCGGCCGCCTTCGCGTCGCCGTAGCCGGCGATCACGGCGGGGTCGAACCCGTCGAACGCGCGCCGGAACCCCTCCCGCTTGCGCAGGATGATCAGCCACGACAGCCCGGACTGGAACGCCTCCAGGCTCATCCGCTCGAACAGCTCGCGGTCGCCGCGCAGGGGCACGCCCCACTCGGTGTCGTGGTACTCCACGTAGTCCGGCGCGGACAGGCCCCAGCCACAGCGGGCCAGGCCGTCCGGACCGACGACGGCGTCCCCCATCGCGGTCAGTCCGCCGACGATTCGGGATCGGGCCGCTGGTGCCGGGGCGACTCCGTGGCGCCCGCCGACACCGGGATCGGGGTGCCCTCCAGCTCGGCGACCCTGGTCCGCAACGTGTCGACCTCGTCGCTGAGCCGGGACAGCACCCAGTCCACCTCGGACATCTTGTAGCCCCGGAAGACCTGCTGGAAGCGGACGGACCGCACGTCGTCGCCGGTGGCGCCGTCGGCGGGCAGCCTGGTCGGCGAGGCACCCGGCGGCAGCGGCGCCAGCTCCTCGCCGCGGCCGAACACCGCGGACACGAGCAGGTAGACCACGGCCGCCACGAGCACCATGACGACGAGGTAGATCAGAGCGGTGGTCACAGGTTCGATGGTGGCACGAACCCCCGACACCCCGCACCAACGGGGTGGGCAGGCAGCACGTCCCGGATCGGCGGTCGGTCGGCCACCAGTACCTCGGTCTGGTCGGGCAGCCACGCCCCGGCCACCTCGGCGAACTGGGTGAAACCGGTCGGGCCGGCCGGACCGGCGGCGACACCGCAGCGGTCCAGCGCGGTGCCCAGGATCTGCCGCGCCATCACGCCGAGCTGGGCCAGCGAGCGGTTGCGGTGCTTGCGAATACCCAGGTTGACCTGCGCCAACCCGGCCAGGCCGTAGCGGCGGTGGGCGTCCAGGAGCAGCCCGATCTCCACGCCGTAGCCGGCCGCGAACGGCACCGACTCGGCGAACGAGCGGCTCACCGCGTACTCGCCGCCCAGCGGCTGCACCACCCCGGCGAGCTCCGGCCGCAGCGCGGACAGCAGCGGCCGGGCCATCAGTTCGGTCACCCGGCCACCGCCCGCACCGGTCTCGTCGTTCTCCAGCCGCAGCGGCCGCCGGTAGAAGCCTTTCACCAGGTGCACGTCCGGCACGGTGAGCACCGGGCCGAGCAGGGCGGCCACGAAGCCGGGATCGGGGTCGACCAGGTCGGAGTCCAGGAACACCAGGACGTCACCGGTGGTGGCCGCGACCGACCGCCACAGCACCTCGCCCTTGCCGGGCAGCGGCGGCAGGTCGGGCAGCACGTCGCCACGGTGCACCACCCTGGCGCCGGCCGCCGTCGCGGCAGCGACCGTGCCATCGGTCGAGCCGGAGTCGATGACGACGCATTCGTCCAGCACCGAACCGACCAGCGGCAACACCGACCGCACCACGCCGGCGACCGTCGACTCCTCGTCCAGCGCCGGCAACACCACGCTGACCGTGCGCGAACCCCTGGCCCGCACCAGCTCATCCACCGTCCACTGCGGACTCTGCCAGGTCCGCTCCGCGAACCACGCGCGGGTGGCCGGCGAGAGGGTCATGCCAGTGCCCGGACCACGTCGGCCGGTGGTCTGGTGCCGGCGATGCTGGCCACCATCTCCACCACGTGGAGGGTCCGCCCCACCTCGTGCGCCCGGAACACGCCGGCCCCCCGCCACGCGGCGACGGCCGTCGCCGCGAGCGTGCCGTCCACCCTGTCGGCCAGCCCGACGCCCAGCGTCTCACCGACGAAGTCCTTGTTGGACAAGGCCATCAGCACCGGCCAGCCGGTGGCCACCAGTTCGTCCAGCCTGCGCAGCAGCTCCAGGCCGTGCCAGGTGTTCTTGCCGAAGTCGTGGGTGGGGTCGATCAGGATGCTGTCCGCGGGCACCCCGATGCCGACCATCCGCTCGGCCGCGGCCACCAGTTCGGCGGTCACCTCGGCCACCACGTCGGCGTAGCGCACCCGGTGCGGATCGGTACGCGGCGGCAGCTTGCCGGTGTGCGAGCAGACGATGCCCGCGCCGAACTCGGCCGCCACCTCGGCCAGCTTCGGGTCCGCGCCCGCCCAGGTGTCGTTGATCAGGTCGGCGCCGGCCGCGCACACCTGCCTGCCCACCTCGTGCCGCCAGGTGTCCACCGAGATGACGACGTCCGGGTGCCGCTCACGGACGGCGGCCACGAACGGCACCACCCTGCGCAGCTCCTCGGCCACGTCCACGGTCTCACCCTGCGCGCCCGCCCTGACCCCGCCGATGTCCACGATGTCGGCGCCCTCGGCCACCACCTCGGCCACCCGGCGTAGCGCGGCGTCGTCGGCGAACGTGGCGCCGTTGTCGTAGAACGAGTCCTTGGTGCGGTTCACGATCGCCATCACCAGCGCGCGGTCCCGCGGCACCGGACGGGTGCCGAACCTGATCGCCGTCACGTCCACAGCCTGCCACGACCGGCCCCAGGACCATTCCGTTGTGCCCGAATGGGCGGGTAGCCTCGAGAGGACGCGAGGAGGCTGCGGTGCTGTACGAGGTGCTGCGTGGCGTGATCGCACCGGCCGCGAAGGTCGTCTACCGCCCGACCGTCGAGGGCCTCGAGAACGTGCCCAGGCACGGCGCGGTGATCCTGGCCAGCAACCACCTCTCCTTCATCGACAGCGTGGTGATCCCGCTGGTCGCCGGTCGGCCGGTGGCCTTCCTGGCCAAGTCCGAGTACTTCACCGGTCGCAGCCCCAGGGCCCGACTGGTCGGCGGGCTGCTCGGCGCGCTCGGCCACGTCCCGGTGGACCGGGGCAAGGGCAGGGCGGCGCTGGCCGCGCTGGACGTCGCCACCGAGGTGCTCGGTGGTGGCGGTGCGTTCGGCATCTACCCGGAGGGCACCCGCTCGCTGGACGGCCGCCTGCACCGGGGCCACACCGGGGTCGCGCAGCTCACGCTGACCACCGGGGCACCGGTCGTGCCGCTGGCCATGATCGGCACCGACGCGATGATGCCCAAGGGCGCGCACGTGCCGAGGCTCAAGCCGGTGACGGTGCGGTTCGGCACGCCGCTGGACTTCGCCCGCTACGACGGCCTGGCCGACTCGCCCGCGATCCGCCGGTCGGTGACCGACGAGATCATGTACGCGATTCTCCAGCTGTCCGGTCAGGAGTACGTGGACGCTTATCACAAGCGTCCGGACGCGGCCTGACAGCAATTTTGCGGTCAACTGTGAAAATTCAACTGTTCGAATTTACTGTTAACTTCTGACTCAGCTATTCACGCCACATTCGTTGATGAACGCCGCAGGTCACGGTTATAACCGATTAGGCCTGTCCATCGACGGAAGTGAACCCGTGACAATGAAGTTGAGCCGCTTATTGGTCGCGCCCACAATTCTCGGCCTCGTCGCCGCGGGCGTAGTCGCCACCGCGACCGCGTCCGGCGCCGCCACCAGCAACTACACGCTGATCACCGCGCCCGACCAGGGCTACGCGCCGATCTACGCCTTCATCAACTCCGCCACCACGTCGGTGGACATGACGATGTACGAGCTCCAGGACACCACCGCGGAGCAGGATCTGGCCAACGACGCGGCCAGGGGCGTCACGGTCCGGGTCATCCTGGACACCAACCTGGAGAAGTCCAACAACACGGCGGCCTTCAACTTCCTGAACGCGCACGGCGTCCAGGCCGTCTGGGCGAACACGTCGTTCGCCGCGACCCACCAGAAGACGATCACCGTGGACGGCACCGACTCCGCCGTCATGACCGGCAACCTGACCAGCCAGTTCTACGCCACCACGCGGGACTTCGCGGTCATCGACAGCAACCAGATCGACGTCAACGCCATCGAGAAGGCGTTCAACGCCGACTTCGCGCACACCGCGTTCAAGCCGACCGACGGCGACAACCTGGTGTGGAGTCCCACCGACTCGGAGACCCAGCTGCTCGCCCTGATCAACGGGGCGACGTCCACGTTGCAGGTGGAGAACGAGGAGATGGGCCTGCCCGCGGTCACCACCGCGCTGGAGAACGCCGCCAAGCGCGGGGTGAACGTCCAGGTGACGATGACCAACACGGCCAACGAGTACGCGTCCGAGTTCGACGCGCTCACCACGGCAGGCGCGCACGTCGCCACCTACACCGGCGAGACGCCGATCTTCGTCCACGCCAAGGTGATCCTCGCCGACTTCGGCACCACGGCGGCGCGGGTGTTCCTCGGTTCGGAGAACTTCTCCAACGCCTCGCTCAACGAGAACCGGGAACTCGGCCTGATCCTGAAGGATTCGGCGGTGCTCACCTCGACCCACACCACGCTCACGAAGGACTTCACCGGCGCCACTCCCTGGAGCTGACCCCGCGGCCGCTCCCTCGTCGCTCGGCGAGGGAGCGGTGGTCAGTGGGCGTTCTCCCACGCCTTGTAGGCGTCCTCGACCACGCGGACGGCGTCGTTGATGTCGTCGGTGAGATGCAGCAGTTCCATGTCCTTGGCGTTGATCTTGCCGCCCTCGTGCACGGTGCTGTTCAGCCAGTCGTAGAGACCGCCCCAATAACTGGTGCCGAACAGCACCACCGGAAACTTCGTCACCTTCTTCGTCTGCACCAGCGTGAGCGACTCGAAAAGCTCGTCCAGGGTGCCGAACCCACCGGGCAGGCAGATGAACGCCTGCGCGTACTTGATGAACATGGTTTTGCGGGCGAAGAAGTAGCGGAAGTTCACGCCGAGGTCGACCCAGGGATTCAGGCCCTGCTCGAAGGGCAGCTCGATACCCAGTCCGACGGACAGGCCGCCTGCCTCCGAGCAGCCCCGGTTGACGGCCTCCATCGACCCTGGACCGCCGCCGGTGATGACCGCGTAGCCCGCCGCGGCCAGCGCGGCCCCCAGTTCCCTGCCCAGGGTGTACTCGGGGTGGTCCCGGCCGGTGCGGGCCGAGCCGAACACGGTGACCGCCTTGGGCACCTCGGCCAGGGCGCCGAAGCCCTCGACGAACTCGGCCTGGATGCGCAGCACCCGCCACGGGTCGGTGTGTACCCAGTCGGAGGGACCCCGGGAGTCGAGCAGGCGCTGGTCGGTGGTCGTCGGGTCGGACAGCCTCGACCGGCGCAGCACCACGGGCCCACGCTGCTTCTCGCGCGGGTGCTCCGCGTCGCCGTCTCTCACCTGGTATTCCGCCGTCACGGACCGAGTCTAGGGGGTGGGATCGGGACCACTCTCCGGTGCATCCTGGTGAACCTTCAATAGTATGTAACCGTGAACGATTTCAACTCTCAGATCGTTGCCGAGTTCCGGACCAACCAGGGCGTCGTCGGTGGCCACTTCGAGGGCAAGCACCTGGCGATCCTGCACATCGTCGGGCGCAGGACGGGCACCGAGCGCCTGTACCCCCTCGTGTACACCACGGACGGCGACGCCCTGCTGGTCGCCGGGTCGATGGGCGGCGCGCCCACCGACCCGGTCTGGGTGGCCAACGTCGAGGCGATGTCCGAGCTGACCGTCGAGGTCGGCGCGAAGACCATCACCACCAAGCCCATCGTGCTGCGCGAGGGCGCGGAGCGGGACCGCCTCTACGCCCTGCTGGTCGACTACTGGCCCGACTTCCTGGAATACGAGAAGAAGACCGACCGGGTGTTCCCGGTCGTCCGGCTCGACCCGATCGGCTGACCCCGCCCGGTCGGACAGGGCCGGCCGATCGGAGCGTCAGCCGGTGATCGAGTCCTTGCCGTCCTCCACGTGACCGGCGAACCGGCGCAGGAACGCCGGGTCGCCGGCCACCGTGGCGGTCACGTCGTACCAGCCGCCGCCGTCGCCGACGACGTCCCGGTCGGTGCTCACCGTGGCGGCTGCCGGCACCCGGAACGTCGACGTGCGCCCGGCGCCCGGCTTCGTGCCGGTCAGGTGGACCGTCGCGGTGGAGTGGCCGCCGTTGTGCAGGATGATGCGCAGCCTCGGCTCATGACCGGTCAGCGTCACCGTGACCTCGACGCCGGTGCCGCCCGCGTCGCCGGCGAACCGGCGCAGGAAGCCGTTGGCCGCGTGCACCGCGATGTCGTACGAACCGTTCGCCGGCACCGCCTGGGTCGCCTGCCGGCCAGGGTGGACGTCGACCTGGATCGGCTGGGCACCGGTCGGGTAGACGCCGAACTGGAGCGCGGCCGCGCCGCTGTTGGCCAGGTGCAGGGCCGCCGCCCCGGCCGAGCTGACCGAGACGTTCGCGGTCGGCTGGTACGGGATGGCCCGGGCCGGCCGGACGCCCGCGTCCTGCCTGGGCACGGTCTGGTGGCCCGCCGCGGGCGGGGTCGGTGCCGGCAGCTTGGACTGCGTCCGGTCGGCGATGGCCTGTAGCTTGTTCGCGTCCGGCAGCGACGGGAACGACAGCTCCCGCTTCGAGAAGTCGAAGCAGCTGGTCAGGTCACCCGTGATGGAGCGGCGCCACGCCGAGATGTTCGGCTCCCGGATGCCCGTCCAGCGCTCCAGGAAGCGCAGCACCGACGTGTGGTCGAACACCTGCGAGTTGACCCAGCCGCCCCGGCTCCACGGGGAGATGACGGTCATCGGCACCCGAGGCCCGAGCCCGATCGGCAGACCGCCCACGAACTCGTCCGGTGTGCCGGGCGGTGCGGTCGGCGGCACGATGTGGTCGAAGAAGCCGTCGTTCTCGTCGTAGTTGACGAACAGGACCGTGGACTCCCACAGCTTCGGGTTCTCCCACAGCGCCCGCAGCACGGTCTGGAGGTACACGGCACCGTCCACCGGCCGTGCCCTCGGGTGTTCGGTCCAGGCGTTCGGCGCCACGATCCACGACACCGAGGGCAGGTCACCCGACTTCGTCGCCGTGATGAAGTCGGCCAGCACGTGCGGCGCGCTCATGCCGAGGCCGGAGTTGGGCAGCCACTCGGGAATCACGTTCGCCCGGTCCGCCAGCTGGCGCACCTTCGGGTCACTGCTGGCCAGCGCGTCGTGGTACGCCTGGAACAGCCACAGCGGGTTGTCGCCGAAGTCGCCCACGAAGGCGTCGACACCACCGCCGTCGCCGACCTCCTTGTTGGCGAAGATCTGCCAGGAGATGCCGGCCGCCTGCAACCGCTCCGGGTAGGTGGTCCAGTTGAAGACCGGTAGGTAGTCGTCCGGGTTGGTGATCGCGGGACCGCCCAGGTCACCGGCCGGGTTGACGGTGCCGCTCCAGTGGAACAGCCGGTTGGGCGTCGTAGGGCCCTGGATCGAGCAGAAGTAGTGGTCGCACACCGTGAACGCGTTCGCGAGGGCCCGCTGGAACGGGATGTCCGCCTCGGTGAAGTAGCCCATCGTGAGTTCGGTCTTGTTGGGCACCCAGGCGTCCCACTCGCCGTTGTCCCACGTGTCGTGCGTGGGGAACCAGCTGTGGTCCAGGTCGACCATGTCCTGACCGTCCACCGTGGACGTGTCGACGTGGAACGGCAGCAGGAAGCCGCCGTCCGTACGCTGGGCGTCCGGCTGGTGCAGCACGTCGGCACCGGTCGGCAGGCGCAGCGCCGCCCGGTCACCGAAGCCGCGCACACCGCGCATCGTGCCGTGGTAGTGGTCGAACGAGCGGTTCTCCTGCATCAGCACGATGACGTGCTCGATGTCGTCCAGGCTGCCCTTCCCGCGCGGCTCCGCCATCGCCCCGGCCATGCCGGCCGGCAGCCCCGCGGACAGCACTCCGCTCGCGGCGGCCGCACCGGCGGCACCGGCGATGAAGCGGCGGCGGTTGAAACCTGAGGTGGATTCGGCCATCGGTGCACCCTCCTGTCGAACGGCACCGGTCAGTACCGCAGCGAGAGAAGCACCGCAACGCAACGTCCGGCACGTGCGCAGCGTGAACGGACAGTCAACTCTGGGTGAACCGGCTCACGAACGCGCGCAGGATCGTCGCGCACTCGGTGATCTGCGCCGCGGGCACGTGCTCCGCCTTGGTGTGCGCCAGGGTCGGGTCTCCGGGGCCGAAATTGACCGCCGGCAGGCCGAGCGCGGCGAAGCGGGCCACGTCGGTCCAGCCCAGCTTGGCCACCGGATGGTCGCCGGTCGCGGCCACCAGGGCGGTGGCCAGCGGCGAGGACAGTCCGGGCAGCGCACCGGCGGCGTGGTCGACGAGCGTCACGTCGTACCCGTCGAACACCTCGCGCAGGTGCCCCAGGGCCTGGTCGACGGTCCGGTCCGGCGCGAACCGGTGGTTCACGGCCAGCACGCACTCGTCCGGCACCACGTTGCCCGCGACACCGCCGCCGATCCGCACCGCCTGCAACCCCTCGCGGTAGAGGCAGCCGTCGATGTCCACCCGGCGCGGCTGGTAGTCGGTCAGCCTGCGCAGCGCGTCACCCATGGCGTGGATGGCGTTCTCCCCCATCCACGCGCGGGCCGTGTGGGCGCGGGCGCCGGTGGTGCGCACCTCCACCCGCATGGTGCCCTGGCAGCCGGCCTCCACGACGGCGTTGGACGGCTCGCACACCACGGCCAGGTCGCCACGCAGCCAGTCCGGCAGTTCCCGCTCGATCCGGCCGAGGCCGTTGCGGGCGGCGTCGACCTCCTCGCAGTCGTAGAACACGAAGGTGAGGTCGTGGGCGGGTTCGGTGACCGAGGCCGCGACGTGCAGCAGGACGGCGTCGCCGCTCTTCATGTCGACCGAACCGCAGCCGTGCAGGACCAGGTCGTCGCCCTCGCCGGAGCCCGTGCGGTGGTGCGGCACGTTGCCGTTGATCGGCACGGTGTCCAGGTGGCCGGCGAACACGACCCTGGATGCCAGGCCGAGATTGGTGCGGGCGAGCACGGCGTTGCCGGACCGGGTCAACTCCAGATGCGGTGCGTACTCGGACAGCGCGGTCGCCACGGCGTCCGCGATGGCGGCCTCGTCGCCCGACACGCTGGGCAGGTCGACGAGGGTTGCGGTCAGTTCGACGGGATCACTGGTGAGGTCGAGGCGCACGGCCCGACGATAGCCGCGACCGGCCGGTGCGTAGCGTGGAGGGGAACGGAGGGAACACCATGCGCCGATTCGGTTCCGCCGCCGTCACCCTGGCCGGGCTCGTGCTGGCGCTGCTGGCGGTGGCCGGCTGTGCCGACGACCAGCCGGGCGACCAGAATCCCGGCGTCGGGTACACCAACAACATTTCCGACCTGCTGGTGAAGATCCCCGCCCTGCAGTCGGACCCGTGCCGGAGTACCCAGGCCGCCCAGTTGTACGGCGACTGCGGGCGGTACGTGACCGAGGTCTCCAACACGGTGAACGCACTGCGCGCCGACGTGCCAGGCCACACCGCTTTGGTCAACTCCCTGGCCGGTGCGGTGAACCGGTACCAGTCGATGGGCTGCGACACGATCCCCGGCAAGCCCACCGCAACCCAGCGCACGGCCTGTCCGGCGGCGCTGCGCTCGATCGGCGCTGATCTGGACACGTTGGGCAGTGCCCTGGCCAGCGCGCCGACCAGCAGCCCCTGACCGGTATTGGTTACGGTGTCCGGGTGAACACACCCGCGACGACCGGCGCACACGCAGTCGGCCTGGCCACCGTGGCCAGCGACTGTTCGGTGCTGGACACCTGGTTCCCGCAGCCCAAACTGGGTGACGTGCCGACCACCGGTTCGGTGGTCCTGAACCCGGCCGAGGCGGTCAGCGCGCTCGGTGGCGCGGTGTCGGCCAGCGTCGGTCCGGACACCGACCGCGGTGTCGAGGTGGTCGCAGTCCGGACTTCCATCGCATCGCTTGCCGACCCACCGGTCGACGCCCACGACGTCTACCTGCGGCTGCACCTGCTGTCGTCGCGCCTGGTCGCGCCGCACGGCTGCGACCTTTCCGGCGTGTTCGGTCTCTTGTCGAACGTGGTGTGGACCAATTACGGCCCGTGCCCGGTGGACGGCTTCGAGGCCACCCGGCTGGCGCTGCGTGGCCGGGGCCCGGTCACGGTCTACGGCGTGGACAAGTTCCCCCGGATGGTCGACTACGTGCTCCCTACCGGCGTCCGTATCGCCGATGCCGACCGGGTCCGGCTGGGCGCGCACCTGGCCTCCGGCACGACGGTCATGCACGAGGGCTTCGTCAACTTCAACGCCGGCACGCTCGGGTCGTCCATGGTCGAAGGGCGTATCTCGGCCGGTGTGGTTGTCGGGGACGGTTCGGACGTTGGCGGCGGCTCGTCGATCATGGGGACGTTGTCGGGTGGTGGCAAGGAGACCGTGTCCGTCGGGGAGCGGTGCCTGATCGGGGCGAATGCCGGGATCGGGATTTCGCTGGGGGATGACTGCGTGGTGGAGGCCGGCCTGTATGTCACGGCCGGTACCAAGGTCACGTTGCCGGATGGGCGGATCGTCAAGGCTCGGGACGTTTCCGGGGCTGCCGGGCTGCTGTTTCGGCGGAACTCGACGTCGGGGACGGTTGAGGTGGTTCCTCGGTCGGGTACCGGGATTGAGTTGAACTCGGCCCTGCATGCCAACTGAGGATCCTCAGATCCAGAACGAGAACGACGTCGCCCGAACGCATCACGGCTTCGTGCGCTCAGCACCCAGGTAAGGCCGAAGCAACGCATACAACCCAGCCGACAGCAGGAACCCGACCAGGAACGCGATGTCCCCCAACCCAGGCACCTGCCGCGCCACGAAGCCGGTGAAGTCGACCTGATTGGAGAACAACAGAATCGACACCACGATACCGACCGCCATCGCGATCGGCCCGGCCCAGTTGCGATACCACTTCGCGTACAACAACTCGGCGATCGGCCGCCCGCGTCGCAAGAACTGATCGGTGAACATCACACCGAGCCACGGCCCGATCCAGTAGGCGATGATCAGTAGGAACTGCTCGTACTTGTTGCCGGCGTCATTCAACCCCGACCAGGCCAACAGGAAACCGAGCACGCCGAACACCAGCGCCACCAACGCCCGCCGCAACGTCAACGGCAGCCGCACCCCGAGGGTGAGGAACGACATCGCCCCGGAATAGATGTTCAGCACATTCGCCGAGACCGCGCCCACCGCGATGGCCAGCAGTGTCACATGACCCAGCCAGGTGGGCAGCTGGTCGGTGAAAGCGGCCGTCGGATTGGCCTGCGTCTGCGCGGCCAGCGGCGCCACCGATGCGGCACCGACCAGCTCCAGCACCATGCACGACACGAACACGCCGAGCCCGGCCCACAACCCCGTCATCCGCGCGCTGACCGACGCCGGCAGGTAGCGGGTGTAGTCGGCGGCGTACGGATTCCAGCCTGCCGCGTAGCCGAAAGCGGCACCCGCGGTGAGCAGGAAGCCACCCGGCACCGACTTGGCCGGCAGACCGGCGTGCGATCCGGTGGCGAACAGCACGATCGTGGTGATCAGGAAGACGACACCCAGGAAGATCAGCGCGTACTTCTCGAACGCCTGCACCAGGTTGTGTCCGAAGAACGCGATCACCACCTGCGCGACCACCACGATCAGCAGACCCACCAACGCCGGCATGCCGGTCAGCGCGGCCAGGGCGAAGGCGCCGCTCACGCTGTTCACCGCGAACCAGCCGATGCCGGCCGTGATCGAGTTCAAACCGGCGGGCAGGATGTTGCCCCTGAAGCCGAAACCGGTGCGGGACAACACCATCTGCGGTACGCCGTGCTTCGGACCTCTCGCTGACAACACCGAGTGGGACACCGAGCCGAGCGTGTTGCCGACGAGCAGGGCCAGCGCGGCCTGCCAGAAGCTCAGGCCGAAGATGCCGACGCCCAGGATGCCCACGAAGATCGTGGCGAACTCCAGGTTGGGCGAGGTCCAGGTCCACAGCAGTTGCAATGGGGTGCCGTGCCGGTCGCCTGCCGGGATGAACTCGACGCCGCCCGGTTCGACGGCACCGATTCGGTCGCCGTACTCGCCCTCGCGGACCGGTTCGCCGTGCACAGCTCCTGTCTGGGTGGTGGTCACGTCAGCCAACGGAGATCGCCGCCAATTTCGCTCGGAGGTAGTCGCCCCAGACCACGGGCGGGTAGCTGGTGGTGCCGACCGGCAGCGGTTCGATCACCGCGTCGTGGTTGGCCTCGTAGAAGTAGACGAGGGACAGCAGGTCCTCGTCCGGGGCGTCGGCGGGTGGCGCGAGCACGCGGTGTCGCGTCGACCGCCAGCGGTCGCCCGTCCAGCGGGCCATCAGGTCACCGATGTTGATCGTGAACGCGGCCGGGTCGAACGGCGCGTCCACCCAGTCGCCGGCCGCCCGGTAGACCTGCAGGCCGCCCAGGCCGGGCTCCCGGTCCAGCACGGTCACCGTGCCGAAGTCGGTGTGCGGGCCGATCCGGTACTGGCCGACCTCGGGCGGGCCGACCCTGCGCAGCGGCGGGTACCAGTTGAGGTTGAACCCGAACGTGGGATGGGACAGGTAGGGCGCGAAGTGGTCGGCCGGCAGGCCCAGGGCCACCGCGCACACCGACATCAGCTCGTCGGACAGCACCCGCATCCGCGCCAGGTACTCGGCGAGCACCGGTCGCAGCGCCGGCACCTCGGCCGGCCAGGTGTTGGGCCGGAACCACACGGCGTCCACGTCCTGGTCGCCGATCGGGTCGTCGGCGGCGAACGAGTACGACTCCTTCAGGTCGGCCGGTGTCGCGGTGCCCTCGGCGTAGCCGTTGGCCTCGGCGCCCGGCGGGATCCAGCCGCGCCCGCCGACCGCCACCGCGTAGCCGGCCTTGTCCTCCGGTGGCAGCGCGAAGAACTCCCTGGCCAGGCCGCGTACCTCGGCCCGCAACGCGTCCGGCACGCCGTGGCCGGTGACCAGGAGAAAACCCGCGGTGCGCAGTGCGTGGTCCACCTGGTCGGCCACCCCGGCCCGGTCGGTGCCGTCGAACCACGGCCGCAGGTCGACGCTGGGGACGAAGTCGGTCATCGCGCCTCGCCGATGTCTTCGTTCCACAGGTCGGGACGGGCGGCGATGAAGTCGGTCATCAGCCCGATGCACTCGTCGTCGTCCATCATGGTGATCAGCACGCCGTGCTCGGCCAGCCAGTCCTGGCCGCCGTGGAACGTCGTGTTCTCGCCGATGATCACCGCGCCGATGCGGAACTGCCGCACCAGCCCGCTGCAGTACCAGCACGGCGAGAGCGTGCTGACCATGATCGTGTCCGCATAGGTCGGTCTGCGCCCCGCGGCGCGGAACGCGGCTGTCTCGGCGTGCATGGAGGGGTCGTCGTCCTGCACGCGGCGGTTGTGGCCCCGGCCGAGCAGCGTGCCGGTACGGTCGAACAGCGCGGCGCCGATGGGGATGCCGCCCTCGGCCAGCCCCGCCTTCGCCTCGGCGACGGCAACCGCGAGCAGCGCGCCGGGTTCGATGATGGTCACGGCCCTACCATGAGGGACTCCTCCCGTCCCGGCAATGGTCACCATGCTTCGATCGGGTAAATTCCACTTCTGGTCGCTGCTACCTAACGGTTATCGCGGATTCACCTAGAATCCACCTTATGACCGCTGCCACCGCGATGTCCACCGCGTCGACGCGCCGCCCGCGCCCCCTCACCACGGAGTCGCTCGGCCTGCTCGCCGAGGGTCGGACCGCCGGCCGCGGATCGAGCCTCGCCGAGCACATCAGGGCCACTGTGGACACCCAGCTCCGCGTCCTGCTCACCGAGCAGGCCACCGCGGGCCGGGCCGACTCACCCGAGTCGGTGCACCAGATGCGGGTGGCGTCCCGGCGGGCCAGGGTCGCGCTGGGCATGGACCCCGGTGTCATCGGCGCCGAGGCGCAGCGGCTGCGGGCGGAGCTGGCGTGGCTGGGCGGCCTGGCCGGTGGCGTGCGGGACCTGGACGTGCTGTGCGAACACCTCACCGCGGACAGCGCCGACCTGCCGGAGACCGACCTGCCGGCGTTCGGCGAGGTGCTCGCCGCGCTGCTGGAGTCCCGCGCCAAGGCGGCATCGGTCCTGGAACGGGCGCTGCCCAGGCAGCGCTACCGGAGCCTCCTGCAGGCCATGGCCGCCGTCGCGCTCGCCGGTCCGGACCTCGGCGCGCCCGCCGACCCGGCGGCCCTGATGGCCAAGCCGGTCCGCGCGCTGCACAAGCAACTGGCCGCGTCCGGCCGGTCACCGTCGGACGAGGGCTGGCACGCGCTGCGGATCAAGGTGAAGCGGGTCCGGTACGCCGCCGAGCTGGCCGGCCGGGTCGCCGGGCCGAAGAAGCGGGCCGACATCACCGCGTTGACCGGCACGGCGAAGGCGCTGCAGGAGCTACTGGGCGAGTTCCAGGACACGGTGGTGACCGAAGAGCACCTCCGCGACCTGGTCGCCACCCACCCCGACCTGTCACCGGCCGCGGTTCTGGTGGCCGGTCGCCTGGTCGAACGCCAGGTCGCCAAGCGCAACGCCCTCCGCGAACGCCTCCCGGCCGCGTCCGGCGATCTCTACTCGGCCACCACTCACGCGGAGTAGCGCAACGCCGCCGTGAGTACCGGGTCGTCGCCGGCCAGGACCTGGGCCACCGTGGGCGCGACCGTGACGTCCGGAATCCCCCAGGGGAGCCCGGTGCTGTCGAGTTGCTGCGTCGTGTATTGGATGACCACGCCCGACCGAGGCAGCCGGAACGTCTGCTCGTTGCCCCATACATCGAGGGGATCGGCGGGCGGCTGGCCGATCAGCGACACTCCGGCGTCCTTCAGGTTCTGTGCGTCCACGGTGGCCGATGAGTCGGTGAACTGGTCGACCAGGCCGATGATCCGGCCGGGGGTCTCGAGCCGGCGATCCGACTGGATGCCGGCGGTGAGCGACTCGAACGGTGAGCTGTCGCCGCCGAAGTTGCCCCGGAGATCGACGATCAGCCGGTAGTCCGGGTGGGCCGTGAGCAGGGCCAGTGCCTGCGCCGCCAGTTGCTGGAAGCCGTTGTCCGACAGGCACTGGTTGTACTTGAGGTACACCGTGTGCTGTGCGGGCAGGACCCGCAGCCAGTACGGCTTGGTCGAGTCGTGCTGGTACAGGGGCAGCGGGAGATGGACCAGGTCCTGGTCGAACGAGTTCGTGCCGGTGAAGCGCACTTGTTGCCGCACCCCCGCACGGGTCTAGCGCTACCGGGCGGATCACCGGCACCGAAACGTCCGCCGTTACGCGTGTCAGGTGGCCGACAGGCGCCGCGCTGCCTCGGCGATGCGCTCGTCGGTCGCCGTCAGCGCGATCCGCACGTGCCGGTCACCGGTCGGCCCGTAGAACGTGCCCGGCGCCACCAGAATCCCCAGGCCCGCGAACCAGTCCAGCAACTCGGCCGCCGACCGGCCGTCCCGCCGCGTCCAGAGGTACAACCCGGCCTCGGAGTGGTCCACCACACACCCGGCGCCCACCACGGCCGGCAACAGCACGGCGCGGCGTCGCCGGTACCGCTCCCGTTGCTCCGCCACATGCCTGTCGTCGGTCAGGGCCGCGGTCATGGCCGCCTGCACCGGCCGGGGCACGATCAGCCCGGCGTGCTTCCGGATCTCCAGCAACCGCGCCACCACAGCGGGATCACCGGTCACGAAACCGGCCCGATAGCCGGCCAGGTTGGACGACTTGGACAGCGAGTGCACCGCCAGCAGCCCGTCGGTCCGCCCGCCGGACACGTCCGGGTGCAGTACGGACACCGGTTCGGCGTCCCAGGCCAGCGGCAGGTAGCACTCGTCGGACGCGACCAGCGCACCCCGCTCCCGCGCCCAGTCCACCACCTTGCGCAGATGCGCGGCCGGCAGTACCTGGCCGGTCGGGTTCCCGGGTGAGTTCACCCACACCAGGGCCGGCCGACGCGGGCCGAGTCCGGTCAACCCGGTGGCCCGCACCGCCTCGGCGCCCGTGATGCGCACGCCCACCTCGTAGGTGGGGTAGCCGAGTTCCGGGATGACCACCAGGTCGCCAGGTCCGACGCCGAGCAACGTGGGCAGCAGCCCGATCAGCTCCTTGGAGCCGATCGTGGGCAGCACGGCCGCCTCGTCGATCCCGGTCACGCAGTACCGGCGGCGCAACGCGTCGACGGCGGCCGCCCGCAGTTCGGGTGTGCCGTGCGTGGCCGGGTAGCCGGGGAAGTCGTCCGCGGACGCCAGACCGGCCCGGATCGACTCGGGCACCGGGTCGACCGGTGTGCCGATCGACAGGTCGACGATGCCGTCCGGGTGCGTCCTGGCCTTGGCCGCGGGACCGGCGAGCGCGTCCCAGGGATAGGCAGGCAGTTCCCTGACGATCATTCGTGCGATTGCGGCGGCAGATCCTTGATGAGCTGCGGGTCCGCGCTGACCTTGCCGACCTTGGACGCCCCACCGGGCGAGCCGAGTTCGACGAAGAAGTCGGCGTTCGCCTTGGTGTAGTCGCGCCACTGGTCGGGCACGTCGTCCTCGTAGTAGATGGCTTCCACCGGGCAGACCGGCTCACAGGCACCGCAGTCCACGCACTCGTCGGGGTGGATGTAGAGCATCCGGTCGCCCTCGTAGATGCAGTCGACGGGGCACTCCTCGATGCACGCCTTGTCGAGCAGATCGACGCAGGGCTCGGCGATCGTGTAGGTCACTGCGTTCTCCTGGTCCTCATGCCGGTTCCTGCCACGTACGCGCCAGGTTACGTGGCTGACGACAGTATCTCGCGACTACCCACATGTTCGTGCATCGGTGCCGCACTTCACACCGACATGGCCCTGACCTGCGGCAAGAATGGCACCGTGGAAGACGACGACCAGCTGGAGCGAGTGTGCGCCGATGCCTGGCCGGCCGTGGTCGACCAGCCGCTGGGCCAGTGGCGGCTGCGCGCGGCGGGCGGCTTCACCGGCCGGGCCAACAGTGCGCTCACCATCGGCGATCCCGGTGTCCCGGTCGGCGCCGCGTTACCCGAGGTCGTCGCCTTCGCCCGCCGCAACGGCATCCGGCCCGCGGCCCACGTGGTCACCGGCGCACCCGTCGAGTCGGCGCTGGCCGTTGCGGGATGGCGGGTCGACGATCACCATCCCGGCGGCGCCGAGTCGACCGTGCTCACCGGGCCGCTCACCGAGGACGCGGCGCCGGACGGTGTTGCCGTGCTGGACGCGCCACCACCCGGCTGGTGGCCGCTCGCCGTGGGCACCGCCGAGCCGACACCGGCCCAGCACCGTGTCCTGGCCGGCATGGCAGGGCTCGGTTTCGGCACCGCGACACTGGCCGGCGAGGTGATCGGCATCGTGCGCGGCGCGGTGGTCGGCGACCTGCTGCACGTGGCCCGGCTGGCCGTGGCACCCGCCCACCGGCGCCGGGGGCTGGCCACGGGGTTGCTCGCCGCACTCGGCACCTGGGCGGGAAAGCGCGGCGCCCGGCGGTGTGTGCTCCAGGTGGCCACGCACAACGAGGACGCGCTCAGCCTGTACCGGAGGCTGGACTGCCGTCCGCACCACCGCTACCGCTACTGGATTCCGGCCGGCTGAGCGCGACCTTCCGGGCGGCCATCGCGTTGCCCAGCGCCACCGCGGCCGGCAGCGCGCCGCACGCCAGCAGCAACAGCGTCCGCCAGTCCTCCAGCAGCACCATGTTCTCCGGCCCGACGATGCCCACCACGCCGACGACGATCAGCCACACCCACAGCGGGCTGCCCGCGACCAGCAGCCGGCCGGACACCCCGGCGGTCCGCGAGATCAGCATCGGCATGGTGACCAACGCCACCGCCACGGTGATCGGGAACGGCCAGCTCCCCCAGTCCGGCAGCAACGTGCCGTCGAAGCGCAACGGCAGGAAGAACAACTCCAGCAGGGCGAGCGCGATCGAGTCGACCAGCAGCACCGCCAGGAGCAGCCAGTCGAACGACTCGCGCCGCGCGGTCACGACTGATCCGAGGCGGCCGGGATGCCCAGGCCACCGAACAGGTCCGGCGCCGCACCCGCCGCCGGACCATGAGCCAGCACGTAGTGCTCGCGTTCCAGTACCGGCTGGGCGAGGCCGTTGGACAGGGCGTAGGCGGTGTGGCCGTCACCGTCCTGCCACACGCTGACCTGGGTGGCGTGCGCCCGCAGCGCGCGCAGCTTCGCCGGCAGGTGCTCGGCGATGTCCACGACCGTGGTGATCGTCTCGTCCGGAACCACGGCCAGCTCGTCGGGTTCGGCCGTCCGGAACGGCACGCCGGCCACGCCCGCCAGTGCCGTCACACCGGCTGCCACGTCGGCCAGCGACCTGACGCTGTGGAACACCCTGGTCACGTCCGGACCGGCCGTGGCAGCGGCCATGGTGATCTCGTGCGCCCGGATGTGGTCCGGGTGGCCGTAGCCGCCGAAGGCGTCGTAGGTGACCACGACCTGCGGCCGGATCTCGGCGATCACCTCGCTCAGCTGCGCGGTCTGCTCGTCGGCCGGGCCCCGCACGAACGCCCTGGGGTGCCCGTTGGCCGGATCACCGGCCATGCCCGAGTCGCGCCAGCGGCCGATCCCGCCGAGATAGCGGTGGCTGGTCACGCGCAGCGCGGCGCACGCGGACCGCAGCTCACCGGCGCGGTAGCCGCCCAACTGGTCGGCGGCGTCGGCGGCCAGCGCCGCCAGATCGGCCGGGATGATCTCGCCCTGCTCGCCCAGGGTGCAGGTGACCACGGTGACCTGAACCCCTCGCGCGGCGTAGCGGGCGATGGTGCCGCCCGTCCACAGACTCTCGTCATCCGGGTGCGCGTGTACCAGCAACAGCCGGGGCGGCGCGGTCAACGTCACCGAAACACTCTCATGATCGATCTGCCGAACAGGGGGACATCAACACCGTAACCCCACGTCTCAGCGCTCGGTGACGCGACTCCACGAGGCAGCACCGAAGAACGGCCCGGCGAACGGCGGTCCCGATGTCACACCGGACACCTGCTCGCCGACCGCGAGCTGGTCCGCCACCTGGAACAAGGGGATCTCGACGGCCTGCGACCACAGCGCCGGTTCGGCCTTGGCCAGTGCCGCGGTCAGCGTCTGCTCGCCGGTGATCGCCGACTGGACGGTCGACCGCAGGGCCTGGTCGCACCAGCCGAACGGCCCGGACGACGGCGGCGGCGCGGCGGCACCCTGGCTGGTCGGGCAGCCGAACCAGGACGCCAGCTCGGTGGCCGGGTCACCGCCTGCCGGCTGCGGACCCACCACGACGTCGGCGAGCCGCACGGTGCTGTTGGCGCCCACGGTGGTCGGCGGGCTACCGGACAGGAGTTGCTCGTAGAGCTGGCCCGCGGGCGGCGTCTCCACGGTGGCCGGGATGCCGGCCCCGACGAGCTGGTCGCGCAACTGGTTGGCGATGTCGACATAGGGCTGGCGGCCGGCGGGCGCGGCGATCTCCAGGTCCAGATCGTGCCCGCCCCGAGTCCAGTTCGACCCGTTCTGCACGTAACCGGCCTGCGCCAACAGTGCGGGCACGCGCGACGGATCCGGAGTGGCACCGGGCGCGTCGGACGGCATGCTGGCCCGGTAGCCGGGCTGGGACGGGGCCACCACCAGGTCGTTGGCCACCAGGTCGGTGGCCGGTCCGCCGTCCGCTCCGGTGGCGATCAGCGCCGACCGGTCCACCGCCGCGGCCACCGCCTGCCGCACGGTCTTGTCGGCCAGTTGCGCCGAACCCGGCCGCAGCAGGACGGAGGCGATCTCCGGGCGAGGCACCGTGCTCACGGTCACCGCGGAGCCCAGCGCGTGGAACGCGGCCGCACCGGTCGAGTCCACCCGGCTGTAGGCGAGCTGGTCGGCGTTGCTGTGCAAGGCATCCGCCATGTCCTGGGTGGTGGACTTGCGCAACACGATCTGGTCGGGCACGGACGGGGTGCCCCAGTAGCGGTCGCTGCGCTCCAGCACGATCTCGCCGCCGGCCGTGTCCACCGTCTTGATGTCGAACGGGCCGGCCGTCGCCGGGAAGCTGGTGTTCAGGCCGTTCGCGAAACCGCCCGGCGCGTCCTTGAGCAGGTGCGCGGGCAGCAGGTCGGCGAAGAGCATCCGCCACGCCGGGTACGCCTTGGCGAACGTCACCGTGATGGTCTTCGCGTTGTCCCTGGCGGTGATCCCGGAGATCAGCCGGTAGCCGGCCGGGTTGAGCACGCCTGGCTGGCCGGACATCTGGTTGCGCAGGTAGACGAAGTCGGCCGCGTCGATCGGCGTGCCGTCCGACCAGGACGCGTCCGTGCGCACCTGGTAGGTCACGGTGAACGGGTCGGCCGAGGTGACCTGGGCGGACACCATCAGCGTCGTGTCCAGTTGCGGGGTGCCGTCCGGCGCGGTGCGGAACACGGAGGGCAGCAGCATGGTGGACAGCGCCGTCGTCACCGCCGACTGGTCGGCCAGCTCATGCGGGTTGTAGCCGCCCGCGATGCCGTCCACGCCGACCACGACCTGCTGGGTGTCCGGCGACGCCGGCACCGACGTGGGCGCGGCGGACGAGGCGACCAGCGGCGGTGCGGGCGCGTCCGTGCAACCGGCGAGCACCAGACCGCCGCACACCAGAAGGCTTGCCGCCGACCATCGTCGGTGCGCCCGCCAGCCCACGACCGACCTCCACCTCCCAGGAAACCCCCCACGACCACCGTGCCACCGCACGGCCGTCGCCGCATCGCACTTTACGTAACCGACGACGTTACGGCGGCGGTGGTGGTTGCCCGGTGTGCCCCGTTGGAGGACGGGACGGGTCAGACCTGGTCGCGGGTACGGGCCCGGGCGCGTTCCCTGGCCCGCTGGGAGCTCTCCAGCACCAGCTTGCGCACCCGCACGATCTGCGGTGTCACCTCGACGCACTCGTCGGACGCGCAGAACTCCAGCGCCTCCTCCAGCACCAGCTTGCGCGGCCGGGCCAGGCGCTCGTACACGTCCGCCGTGGACGACCGCACGTTGGTCAGCTTCTTCTCCCGCGTGATGTTCACGTCGAGGTCCTCGGCACGCGGGTTCTCGCCCACCACCATGCCCTCGTACGCTTCGGCGCCCGGCTCGACGAAGAACGTGCCCCGGTCGGCCAGTTGCAGCAGCGCGTACGCGGTGATCGCACCGGACCGGTCGGCCACCAGCGAACCGCTGTGCCGGGTGCGCAGTTCGCCCACCCACGGCCGGTAGCCGGAGAACACGTGGTTGGCGATGCCGGTGCCACGCGTCTCGGTGAGGAACTCGGTACGGAAGCCGATCAGGCCGCGCGCCGGGACGATGTACTCCAGCCGCACCCGGCCGGTGCCGTGCCCGCTCATCAGTTCGAGCTGGCCCTTGCGGCCCGCCAGCAACTGGGTGAGCACCCCGAGGTGCTCCTCGGGTGCGTCCAGGGTCAGGTGCTCGAACGGCTCGCACAGCTTGCCGTCGATCTCCCTGGTGACCACCTGCGGCTTGCCGACGGTCAGCTCGAAGCCCTCCCGGCGCATGGTCTCCACCAGAATCGCCAGGGCGAGCTCGCCCCTGCCCTGCACCTCCCAGGTGTCCGGCCGCTCGGTGGTCAGCACGCGGATGCTCACGTTGCCCACCAGTTCCGCTTCCAGCCTGGCCTTCACCACCCGCGCGGTCAGCTTGGTGCCGCCACCGCGACCGGCCAGCGGCGACGTGTTCACACCGATCGTCATGGAGATCGCCGGCTCGTCCACGGTGATCCTGGGCAGCGGCCGGGGGTCGTCCGGGTCGGCCAGGGTGTCGCCGATGGTGATCTCCGGGATGCCCGCGATGGCCACCAGGTCGCCGGCGTGCGCCTCCTGCGTCGGCACCCGGTCCAGGGCCTCGGTGATCAGCAGTTCCGTCACCTTCACGCGCTCGACCGAGCCGTCCTCGCGGCACCACGCCACGATCTGGCCCTTGCGCAGCCGGCCGGCGTGGATCCGGCACAGCGCGATCCGGCCCAGGAAGCTGGACGCGTCCAGGTTGGTGACCAGCGCGCGCAGCGGCGCCGTCTCGTCACCGGTGGGCGGTGGCACGTGCGCCAGCAGCGTGTCGAACAGCGGGTCGAGGTTCTCGCTGTCCGGCATCTCGCCGTCGGCGGGTGCGTGCAGGCTGGCCCGGCCGGCCCGCGCGGACGCGTACACCACCGGCAGGTCCAGCACCGAGTCGTCCACCGACTCCAGCTCGCTGGCCAGCTCCAACAGCAGGTCGTGGGTCTCGGAGACCACCTCGGCGATCCGCGCGTCCGGCCGGTCCACCTTGTTGACCACCAGGATCACCGGCAGGTGCGCGGCCAGCGCCTTGCGCAGCACGAACCGGGTCTGCGGCAGCGGGCCCTCGCTGGCATCCACCAGCAGCAGTACGCCGTCCACCATGGCCAGCCCGCGCTCCACCTCGCCGCCGAAGTCGGCGTGGCCGGGGGTGTCCACCACGTTGATGGTCACCGCGTCGTGCGGGCCGTCCGGGGTGGCGCGGCGCACCGCGGTGTTCTTCGCCAGGATCGTGATGCCCTTCTCCCGCTCCAGTTCGCCGGAGTCGAGCACGCGATCCACCGGCTCGGCGCGCGCGGCGAACGCGCCCGACTGCCGGAGCATGGCGTCGACCAGCGTCGTCTTGCCATGGTCGACGTGTGCCACGATCGCCACGTTGCGGAGGTCGGTGCGCGGGCGCGCGACCGAGACGGGGCCGGACACGGTGGCCGTGGACACGCAGCACTCCCTTGGACATGGATCGGAAACGGGAAAGAAGGCCGCCGGCGGAGTCGTCGCCCGGTACGGCACGTCCAGGATACCGTCCGTGAGCGCCCCAGGTAGTACGCTCCCCTCCGTGCGTGCGCTTCGTGAACTGTGGTGGACCGCCGACCGGCGGTCCTGACGCGCACATCGACAACCAGCAGGCCGCCCGTCCGGGCGGGCCTGTGATGTCGACCACGGGCAGTTCCGGCTGGCGGCCCCGGCACACCGTGGAGCACCGACCATGACCAGGATCTCCGGCATCACCCCGTCCGGCCACGTCCAGTTGGGCAACTATTTGGGCGCTGTTCGCCGCTGGGCGAGCGCCGGTGGCCGCGACGACCTCTACTTCGTCAGCGACCTGCACGCCATGACCACCCAGCACAACCCGGCCCGGCTGCGCTCGCTGACCAGGGAACAGTTCGCCGTGCTGCTGGCCGCGGGCATCGACCCCGACCTGGTGTTCGTGCAGTCCGACCTGATCGCCGAGCACGCCGCGCTGACCTGGGTGCTGGAGTGCGTGTGCACGTTCGGCGAGGCCCGCCGGATGATCCAGTTCAAGGAGAAGTCGGCGGGCACCGAGTCGGTCCGGCTCAGCCTGCTCACCTACCCGGTACTGATGGCGTCCGACATCCTGCTGTCCGGCGCGGACGAGGTACCGGTCGGCGAGGACCAGTCGCAGCACGTCGAGCTGGCCAGGGCGCTGGCCAGACGGTTCAACGGCACCTACGGCGACGTGTTCACCGTGCCGACACCCGTGCTGCCGAAGGCGGCGGCACGGATCAGGGACCTGGCCGACCCGACTCGCAAGATGGCCAAGTCGGCGCCGGAGGGCGGCGGCGTGATCTTCCTGCTGGATCCACCGGATCTGGTGCGGCGCAAAGTGTCCCGTGCGGTGACCGACGGCGCGGACGAGGTCGCCCACGAGCCGGACACCCGACCTGGCGTGGCCAACCTGCTGGAGATCCTGGCCGCCTGCACCGGCACCACGCCCGAACAGGCGGCGCTGGGCATCGACGGCTACGCCACGCTCAAGGCGCGGGTAGCCGACGCGGTGATCGCCGAACTCACCCCGGTACGGGAACGCACCACCGCCCTGCTGAACGACCCGGCGGAACTGGACCGGATTCGGCAGGCGGGCGCGGAACGGGCCAGGCAGCGAGCCCGGCCCCGGCTGGCGGCGGCGCTGCGGGTCAGCGGTCTGGGCTGAGCACCGCGGCCAGTCCGGGCAGCACGAGCCGGTCGGCGTCCAGCCAGTCCAGCTCGGCCAACCCGCCGGCGGGCACCCAGCGCACCGCGCGGTGCTCGCCGGCCACCGGTCGCGCGCCTGGCGCCAACGTCGCCAGGTAGAGCCGCAGCAGCCACCCACTGGCCAGCACCAGGTCCGGCCCGAGCCGCCCGCCCACCACGACGTCGGCGGCCAGCTCCTCCCGGCACTCCCTGACCAGCGCGGCCCGCTCGTCCTCGCCCGGCTCGACCTTGCCGCCGGGAAACTCCCACCGGCCCGCCGTGCTCGCCGGCCTGTCCCGCTGGGCGGCCAACACGGTGCCGTCCCGCACGATCGCCGCGCCCACCACCACGGGTGCCGCCGCCAACCGCTCCGCCCGGTCCCGCACCGCCGCCAGCAGCGCGCCGGTCAGCCGGGGCGCCCAACGCACGTCGCTGCCCAGCCTGGTCACACCGTCCACTGTCGACACCGTCAGCCGCACCCGGCAGCGGCCGCCGAGCCCGGCCAGTTCCAGCCCCCGCTCGTCGGCCCGCGCCACCCGCAACCGCAGGCCCCGCACGATGATCACGTCACCCGGCACCACCTGCTCGCGGCGCGGCACGCGAGCACCCAGCACGTCCCGCAGCAGCCACGGCTCGGTGAGCGCCGCGGCGACCGTCCGTGCCGGAGCCGCGACGGCGAGGGAGTCGACCATGGAGCGATCCTGCCCGGTCGGCGTTCGTCCCGATCAGGTGACGCCGTGTCCCCGCCAGCGGGCCTCGAACCGCGCCCCGCCGTCCGGCGACTCCCCCACCGCCACCGTGCCGCCCCGCCGCCGCACGATCTCCGCGACCAGCGCCAGGCCCAGCCCGAAGCCGCCGGTGTCCCGGCCCCGGTCGTCGTGCACCCGGTAGAACCGGTCGAACACCCGGGTCCGGTGTTCCTCTGGCACGCCGGGACCGTCGTCGTCCACCAGCAGGCGCGCCCCGCCCCCGGCCGCGGGCAGCACGAACACCGTGACGTGCGCTCGCGCGTGCCGGACCGCGTTGCGCAACAGGTTGTCCAGCACCAGATCCAGCTCACCGGACGCGGCCCACACCGGCGACGCCCGGGCCGGCACCCGCAACCGCACCGACGGCCCGTCCGCCGGCAACCGCCCGACGGCCGCCTGCGCCACCAACGCCAGGTCCACCGGACCGGCCACCGGCAGCTCACCGGCGTCCGATCTGGACAGTACGAGCAGGTCGTCGATCAAGGCGGACAAGCGTTCCGACTCGGCCACCACTTCGGTCAGCACCTCCTGCGCGAACGTCGCGTCCGGGTGCAGCACCGCGACCTCGGCCTGCGCCCTGATCGACGCCACCGGCGAGCGCAGCTCGTGCGCCGCGTCCCCGGTGAACCGCTGCAACCGCTGCCGGGCCTCGTCCCGCCTGGCCAGCAGGCCGTTGATCGCCTCGGCCATCGCACGCAGCTCGTCCCGCGCCTCGGGCACCGGCAGCCGTTGGCCCGGCGGCAGCCCGGACGCGGCCTGCCGGGTGCGGTGCACCGGCCGCAGCGACGCGCGCACCGCGAACCAGGTCGCCACGCCGG
This sequence comes from Pseudonocardiaceae bacterium, assembly GCA_036491115.1. GTDB lineage: Bacteria > Actinomycetota > Actinomycetes > Mycobacteriales > Pseudonocardiaceae > DATEPR01. The sequence goes on along the minus strand of DASXCQ010000027.1, from coordinate 19,318 downwards.
CCGCCGCCGAGCCGAGCACCGCGACCAGCAGCAGCCACTGGAACTCCAGCCACCACACGTTCCCGTAGCCGGTCAGCGGCGAGCCCGCCACCACCAGCCGCTGGCCGCCGGCCGGTCCGGTCACCACAACGCCCAACCAGCGCCGGGGTGGCGTCACGGCGGTGTCCAGCACGCCGTTCCCGGACTCCAGCGCCTCGATCTGGTGGGTGTCCAGCGGTAGCGCGGGGCCGCGGTCGACCGGTCCGCCCGCCCGGTCCAGTACCCGCACGGTCACGTCACCCGGCCGGGACACCGGCAGCCCGCCGCGCGCCACGAGCGCCACCGCCGAGTCGAGTTGGGCGTTCAGGTCAGTGTCGGCGGCCCGCAGCAGCAGGCCGCCCTGCACACCGGCGACCAGCCTGGCCAGCAGCACCAGGCACACCAAGGTCACGGTGACCACGACCAAGGTGATCCGGGAACGTACGGTCCGCCGCAGCCACCAGTGCCGCAGCCATGCGGGTGGCCGGATCAACCGGGTGACCCGTCGTCGTCCCGCTCGGCGAGGACGCTGTCCAGTTCGGTCGTGCTCACCACGTAACCGTGCCCCCGCACGGTCCGCAGCAGATCACCGGCCCCCGCTGCCTCCAGCTTGCGGCGCAGGTAGCCCACGTAGACCTCGACGGCATTGCGGGTGGCGGCCTGCTCGTCGCCCCACACCGCGCGCAGCAGCTCGTCCTTGGTGACCACCGCACCCGCCCGGCCGGCCAGCACGTCCAGCACGGCGAACTCGCGCGGGCTCAGCGGCACCGGAACTCCCGCCCAGCGCACCTGCCGGGTGGAGCGCTCCACATCGAGGTCTCCGATCCGCACCGACTGTCGCGCATCCGCCGTCGAGCGGCGCAGCAGCGCCCTGACCTGCGCCACCAGCACCCGGAACGAGAACGGCTTCACCACATAGCCGTCCGCGCCCAGGTCCAGCCCGTCCGCCTGGTCGAACTCGCCGTCCTTGGCGGACACCAGCAGCACCGGCGTGTGCACGCCGTCGGCCCGCAGCCGCTCCAGCACCCGGTAACCGGACAGGCCGGGCAGCATGATGTCCAACAGGATCACGTCGAACGCGCCGGTCAGCGCGGCCCGCAGCGCACCGGGGCCGTCCGCGGCGCCCACCACGTCCATCCCCTCAGCGGTCAGCCCCCGTTCCAGCGCTCGGCGCACCCCTGGTTCGTCGTCCGCGACAAGCACCCGTGGCCTCACGGGGACAGAATGCCGGTAACCGGCGCTTCTCGGGCATTGCCTCTCAGCGCGTTCTCAGCTCCGCCGCCGCTCTCAGCGCCATCTCAGGTGGCCGGGTGCACGCTCGGAGGCATCGGAGAAGGAGGAGGAATGATCCGCAGGAAAGCAACAGTGGGGGTCGCCGCGATCGGTGTGGTGGCGGGCGCGGTCGCGCTCGGCTTCGTCGCCGCACCGGCCGGGGCGGGACAGTCGCCGACCCTGCCGCCGACCACACCGGCCGCGCTGGTCCAGTCGGTGCTGACGGCGAAACTGCCGGCGATGTCCGGCACGGTGGAGATCGACAACAACCTCGGCCTGCCGTCCGTGCCCGGTCTACCGGCCCAGGCCGCGGACGGGAACAGCCAGATCAGGGTGTGGACCGACGGGGACGACCGCACCCGGATCGCGATTCCGGGCGCGAGCAGCGAGCAGACCGTGGTGAACACGGGCAGCACCGTCTACCTGTGGGACTCCACCGACCGCACGGTCGTCGAGCACTCGGTGCGCGACGAACGGGCGCACGCCAAGCAGCAGATGGACCAGCGCGACATCGACCCGGCCACCGCCGCCAGGGACCTGGTCGGCGCGGTGCGTGCCACCAGCACCGTGACGGTCGACGGCACCGACGTGGTCGCCGGTCGCCCGGCCTACGACCTGGTGCTCACGCCCAAGCCGGACCAGCGCACGCTGCTGCGTGAGGTGCGGATCTCGGTGGACGCGCAGACCAGGATGCCGCTGCGGCTGACCGTGCTGTCCGACAACACCGACACGCCGGCAATCCAGGTCGGGTTCACCAGTGTGTCGCTGGGCGCGCAGGACCCGTCGCTGTTCCGGTTCACCGTGCCGGCGGGCGCCACCGTCGTCAACGGTGACAAGAACGACGACCGGCCGGGCAACGTCGCCGACGCCACCCGCCCGACCGTGGTCGGCAACGGCTGGGACACCGTGCTCGTCGCACATGTGCCCACCGAATCGTCCGGCAGCACCGGTCCCAACCAGATGCTGGGTCTGGTCAAGCAGTTCGGCACCCCGGTGCACGGCTCGTGGGGTTCCGGCTGGGTCATCGGCACCAGCGTCGGCAACGCGCTGATCACGTCCGACGGCCGTGTCGCGGTCGGGTTCGTGCCGCAGCAGGTGCTCACCCAGGCCCTGGGTAGCGCCAGGTGACCACAGGGGGAACGGCCGTCCAGGCCGGTACGGGGGTGGGCGCCGACACGCAGGCGCCCACCCCGGTGGGGGTCGCGGCCCGCACGACCGGGCTGCGCAAGGTGTTCCGGGGGACCGTCGCCGTCGACCACCTCGACCTGGAGGTGCCGGCGGGCAGTGTGCTGGGCATGTTGGGCCCCAACGGTTCCGGCAAGACCACCACGATCCGCATGCTGCTCGGACTGGTCCGGCCCACCGAGGGCGAGGTCGAACTGCTCGGCCAGCCGATGCCCGACGGTGCGGCCCGTGCGCTGCCCAGGGTCGGCGCGCTCGTCGAGGGTCCGGGTTTCCACCCGTTCCTGTCCGGTGAGGACAACCTGCGCCGGATCGCGGCCGCCGAACCGCTGCTGGCCACCAAGGACGTCCACCGGTCGGTGGCCGACGCGCTGGACCGGGTCGGCCTCACCGCCGCCCGGAACCGCAAGTTCCGGGCCTACTCGCTGGGTATGAAGCAGCGGCTCGGCCTGGCGTCGGCGCTGCTGGTGCCGCGCGACCTGGTCGTGCTGGACGAGCCGACCAACGGGCTCGACCCGGCGGGCACGCGGGAGATCCGCAAGGTCGTCGCCGAACTGCACGCGGCGGGGACGACGGTGCTGGTGTCGTCGCACCTGTTGTCCGAGGTCGAGGCGACGTGTACCCACGTCGCCGTGCTGCACCGGGGGAACGTGGTCGCCCAGGGGGAACTGGCGCCACTGCTGGAAGCCGGCAACCCCACCCTGCTGGTCACCACGCCGTCGCGCACAGAGGGGGTAGAAGCGTTGCGGGACAACAGGATCGGCGTCCGCATGGTGGACGAGGGCCTACTGGTGGACCTGGCGGGCACCTCAGCGCCCGCCGTCGTGGAGACGCTCGTGCGGGCAGGCGTGCCGGTGCACGAGGCCCGCAGGCAGCGGGCCGATCTCGAGGAACTGTTCGCCCGGCTCACCGAGTCGACGCCGGACGACACCCCGGAGGGGGACCGATGACCGCGGCGACGCTCGCCGTCACCCCCACTGTCCGCTCGGCGACCAGCGCGCCGATGGGCCGGCTGCTGTGGTCGGAACTGAGGTGGGTGTTCAAGCGACCCCGCACGTGGATCGCGCTGACCCTGCTCGGCCTGGTGCCCGTGGTGATCGCCATCGGCACCCGGATCGGCGGGCGCGGCGGGCGCGGACCGGGCCTGGTCGGCGACCTGGTCGGCAACGGGTTCGTGCTGCCCGTGGTGGCGTTGACCGTCACGCTGGCGGTGCTGCTGCCGTTGGTCGGCGCCATGTGGTCGGCCGACGCGCTGGCCGGCGAGACAGCGCACAGCACGTTGCGGTACCTGCTGGTGGCGCCCGTCGGGCGGGTGCGGCTGCTGGTGGTGAAGACGTTCGGCGTGGCCACCGCGGTGTTGGCGGCGGCGGTGCTGATCTCCGTGGTCGGCATGATCGCCGGCTACGTGGTATTCGGGTCGCACGAGTTGCTGACGCTGTCCGGGACCACGCTGAGTTTCGGTGACGCGCTGGCCAGGGTGGCGATCGCCGCCGGGTGGGTGGCCGTCCAGGTGTGGGCTGTGTGCGCGGTGGCGCTGGCCGTGTCGGCATGCACCGAGCACCCGATGGTGGTCATGGCGGCGACGTTGGCCGGTGCCGTGGTGTTCGGGGTGCTGGCCAGCATCCCGGCGCTGGACTGGTTGCAGCCATACCTGTTGACCAACTCGTGGACGTCGCTGACCGATGTGCTGCGCGATCCGATGCCGACCGGCGGGCTGTTGCACGGGTTGGCCGAGGCCGGTTGTTATGCCCTGATCGGGTGGTCGCTGGCGTTGGCTCGCGTGGTGACGAAGGACGGCTAGGGTCGTGGCATGAGTGCGCTACTCGGCGACGACGCCATCAAGCAGGGTCTGGCCGGACTGTCCGGTTGGGAACGGGACGGCCAGACCCTGGTCCGCACGGTCGAGTTGGACGACTTCCCGCAGGCCATCCAGGTGGTCGACCTGGTCGCGGCGCTGGCAGAGCAGGCCAACCACCATCCCGACATCGACATCCGCTGGCGAACCCTGACGTTCCGGTGCAGCACCCATTCCGAAGGTGGCATCACCCAGGCGGACCTGGACCTGGCCGGCGCCATCGACGCGTCGGTCACCCGGATCCAGGGCTGAGCGTCAGCTCCCGGCCGGACCCCGGTTCCGTCGTGCGTTGCTTGTCGCGCAGCACGACGGCCACGGTGACCAGCGTGAACAGCCCGACCACCGGGTAGATCCAGCCGAGCGCCGACAGGTACCACGGCCGGGAGATCACCCAGATCGATGGCTGCATGTCCAGCAGGAACGACACGACATAGCTGCCGGTCGCGACGAGCCAGGCGATGGCACAGATGATCGTCAGCCGCTGGCCGGCGGCCCGCCCGTAGATCAGCCACAGGAGTGCGGGCACCACCCACACCCAGTGGTGGCTCCACGAGATCGGCGACACCAGCAGGGTGAAGAACTGCACGACGACGATCCCGATCAGGGTGTCGCCGGCGCGGACGGCCGCGCGCAGCGCGAAGAACGTGAGGACGGCGGCGACGGCGGCCGCGGCGAGCCAGTAGGGCCCGGAGCCGACGTCGTGGCCGAGGGTGCGGGTGAGAGCGGCGCGCAGGGACTGGTTGATGGCGGAGCCGACGGGCCCGATGCGGTTGGTTTCGACCAGTAGGTGGAGCCAGTAGAGCCGGGACTGGGCCGGTGAGATGACGTAGGCGACGGCCACGGTGCCGGCGAAGGCGACGGCCGACCAGATGGCGGCGGTCCACCGCTTGGTCGCCAGGAAGTAAATGCCGGACAGGGCAGGTGTGAGCTTGATGCCCGCGGTCAACCCCACGCCGAGCCCGGACAGACCGGGGCGCGTGCTGGCCATGCCGGCCAGGACGATGACGGCCAGGACGATGTTGATCTGGCCATAGTTGAGGTTGGTCCGGACGGGTTCCAGCCAGAGAGCCAGGGCCGTCCAGAACATCGTCCGCTGCCGCCACACGTCGTCGGTTTGTGCGGTGGTGTCGTCCCGGGCGATGAGGCGCAGGGAGAGTCGGACCAGCCACCAGAGGCAGGCGACGGAGATCAGTTGCCAGAGCCAGCGGACGGCGACCCAGGGGAGGTAGCTGAGGGGGATGAAGACGACGGCGGCGAAGGGTGGGTAGGTGAAGGGCAGCGGGAACTGCTGGGAGAAGTGGGCCAGGTGCCAGTCGTAGAGGGTGCCGTGGAGCAGGAACGGCGAGCCGTTTCGGTACACCATGAGGTCGACCATGGTCATCTTCGCCTGGGAGGCGACCAGCGCGAACTGGATCAGGACGGAGACGCCGAGCAGCCAAGGGGCCACGGCAAGAACCCGAGCCTCAACGGCACGCACGTTCACAGTCCCGCTCTCCCCCGTTCACAGAAGGTATTCCCAGGCCACCGGCCCCACCAGCAACCCCAAGCCCACAACAGCAAAGCCCAAGCCCCAAACCTCTCACACGGAGCCCACCAACGGGCCCCGGGAACCAGCACCAGCCCCTGGCAACCAGCACCGCCACCGGCCCGCGGCCAAACCAGCCCGGCGACAGCGAAACCGCCAATCCGACACCAGCGCCAAACCGCCAGCAGTACCCGCACCGGCAACCGAGCCAGCACAGCCTCGTTGCCAAGCCCGCCTGCCAACCCGGGCACCAGCACCAGCCTCGTTGCCAAGCCCAGTGCCAGCCAGCTGCCAAGCCCGGCACCAGCACCGACAGCCGTCGTGCCGGCACCAAGCCCAGCCTGCACCGAGCCCCGCCACGGCCCACCGCAACCAGCGCAAGCCCGATGCCAAGGACCAAGGCGTCGTGCCGACGACAGCCACCAAGCTCGGCAGAAGCCGATCCCAGCCGCCGAAGCCGACACCGAGAGACGCGTGTCCCCCGTCCAGTGTGCCGGTCCAGCGGAGCCACAAACTACCTGGCCGTCACCCAGCCGGGTGTCCCCGCCTGTGAGCTGCCCAACTCCAGGCCACCCACAGCCAGGCCACACGTCTGCCGAAGTAGAAGGAGCCCACCCCATCCCGGCACCTGGCCGCAACCCGATCAATCATCAAGGACCACGGCATGCCCCTCAGCCCCACCCCCACCGCCCAACACCCCGTCCCCACCGCCAAGCACTCCGTCCCCACCGCCAAGCACTCCGTCCCCACGGCTCAGCGCGGCACTCCCATCAGCGCTGCCACGCAGGCCCGCACCGCAGCCAGCCTTGCCACGCAGGGCTGGGCCCCAGCCAGCCGCACTCCCACCGCTAGCCACCCAGTCACAGTCCGCGCCGCAGCCGAGCGCCCCACCACCTCTCAACCCAGCACCACCAGCGGTGGCGACACCACAACCTGGCACTACATCAAGAGCCGAATCGCCACCAGCGCCGCCGCCGTCATCGCCCTACTGGCAATCCTCCTCACCACCCTGGCTCTCCCAGCACAGGCCGTCACCAACACCACCAACTCAGACAGCGGCATCGGCACCCAGCGGACCCACCGCCCGGTAGCCAGCCCCACCGACCCAACAGACGCCCTCACCATCGGCGCCCTCAGCCTGGCCGGCATAGTCGCCACAGCGGCCGGCGTGCTCTGGTACACCGCTCGCACCCGCCGCACCGTCGACTCAGACCACAGCTAGCACAGCTAGCTGCGAACAAGCCCCACGAACCGCAGCTACCCAGCAGCCATCCCGGAACAGCTCGGCGCACGCGCACCACAACACCGGGAGCCCGCCGAACTACGGAGCCCACCAACAGCGGAGCTCCTCGCATCGCCGCGCCCACCGACTGCCGCGCCCACCGAACCGCCGAGCACCGAACCGCCGAGCCCACCGAGCTGCCGCGCACCGAACCGCCGCGCCCACCGCCCACCAACTGTGACCACCGACCGGCAACAGGGCCGCCGCGACCATCGGCCGCGCCCACCAGACCGAACAGCCGAGCCGGTAAGTGCCAAGGCCTGGCAGCCAACCCCGCGCGGCTATCCCCCGCGCGGGGGATAGCCGCGCAGTCGATCCGAGCGCCAACCGGGCACTCAAGCACGCGAACCGACGGCCAACCAACCCAAGTCCGCAGCCGCACACTCGACACGAATTCCCGAACAGCCGCCGCCACTCACGGCCCGACCCGGACAAAGTGGATCGCACCCCGATCAGAGCCGGTCGATCTACGCCTTCGACTTGGTCGGGTTCCCGTGCCGGAACTCGACCACGTCCCCGTCGGCCATGATGTAGTCCTTGCCCTCCATGCGAACCTTGCCGGCCGCCCGCGCAGCCGCCATCGAGCCCGCGGCGACCAGGTCGTCGTAGGACACGATCTCGGCCTTGATGAAGGCCTTCTCGAAATCGCTGTGGATGACACCGGCAGCCTGGGGTGCCGTGGCGCCGACCGGGATGGTCCACGCCCTGGCCTCCTTGGGGCCGGCGGTCAGGTACGTCTGGAGGCCGAGCGTGTGGAATCCGCTGCGGGCCAGTGCGTACAGACCGGGCTCCTTCTGGCCGATCGACTCCAGGAGTTCCCGGGTCGACTCCTCGTCGAGTTCGAGCAGTTCGGCTTCGACCTTGGCATCGAGGAACGCTGCGTCCGCCGGCGCGACCAACTCGACCAGTTCCTTACGGCGGGCGTCGTCGGTCAGGACGGCTTCGTCTGCGTTGAACACGTACAAGAACGGTTTCGCCGTCAGCAGACTGAGTTCTCGCAGCGCGTCCAGGTCCACCGTGGACTGTGCCGCGAACAACGTGCTTCCGCCGTCCAACACCGTCCGTGCCACCTGTGCGTTCTCCAAGGCCGGACGCGCTTCCTTGTGCGTCCGCGCCTCCTTCTCCAGCCGGGGCAGCGCCCTGTCCAGAGTCTGGAGATCCGCCAGGATCAACTCCGTGTTGATCGTCTCGATGTCGCTGGCCGGGTCCACCGCGCCGTCCACGTGCACGACGTCCGGATCGTCGAACACACGGATGACCTGGCAGATTGCGTTGGCCTCCCGAATGTTGGCGAGGAACTGGTTGCCCATGCCCGCGCCTTCCGAGGCGCCCTTGACGATGCCCGCGATGTCGACGAAGGACACCACGGCCGGCACGACCCGCTGCGAGTCGAACAACTTGGCCAGCACGTCCAGCCGCTCGTCCGGCAGCGATACCACGCCGACATTCGGCTCGATGGTCGCGAACGGGTAGTTCGCGGCCAGCACGTCGTTCCGCGTCAGCGCGTTGAACACGGTCGACTTGCCGACATTGGGCAGGCCAACAATCCCGAGAGTCAAGCTCACGACCACCCAGTCTAGTTGGCCACCGCACCAGCCGTGCCGGGCCGGTCGCATCCGACTACCGCTGACGTTGCCGACCCCGCCCGGCGAGGCCCACCATGCCTGCCGATCGACGCCGTCGGATCGCATCGCCCATCTGTCATGTCTCACCTCCGTTCTGGTGCCCGTCTACCTGTCGTTTTCCGGCCGCCGCCACTCGGCCGACAGGGACCAAGGTAGATCGACTTGGTCCGCGAGCGCCGCCGATCGGCCTGTTTCTCACTCGAACGTGTGTTCGATAGTGCTATTTGCGGCGAGTGGCGCGATGATCGAATGAGAACCCGACCGCGAGAGGGAAGGACACGGGACATGACAGCGGTGATCAGCATCGTTGCCGCCGCGCTGGTGCTGCTGCTGGCCGCCGCGATCGTGCTGTTCTGGCGCCTGTACCAGGACAGCGCCCGGCGCGCCGAGGCTGCGATGGAGATGGTCCAGGCCGAGCGGGCCAGGGTCGACCAGCAGCAGGCGGCGCTGCAGCGGTACGAGGTGGCGTTCGCGTCCATCAGCGGGCGGGGCGAGTTGGGCGAGCGGGTCCTGGTGGAGACCGCGCGCGCACTCGGCCTGCGCGAGGACCTGCACTTCACGGTCCAGACCGATCTCGCAGGCGGCGGGACGGTCCGGCCGGACCTGGTGCTCATGGTCGGCGGAGGCCGGCGGGTGCCGGTGGACGCCAAGATGAGCATGGCGTGCTGGGCCGAGGCGACCGAGACCAACGATCCTGCCGAGCGCACCGACGCCCTGCGCGTCCATGTGCGAAACATCCGCTCGCGGGCCGCGGAACTGGCCGGCAAGGGCTATCAGCGCTGGGCCGACGCGATCTACGGCACGATCATGTTCGTCCCGTCGGACGCGGCGGTGGTCGCCGCGCTGGACACCGATCCGGAGTTACTCCGGTGGCTGATGGACCGCCGGGTGTTCCTCTGTGGACCGACGGGGTTCGCCGTGGTGGCGTCGGCGGCGCTGTTCGCGGCGACCGACCGGGCGATCGCCGAGGACGTGGAGCTGGTCAGGATCCAGGCCGCGTCCGCTCACCGGTCGGCCGGTGGTGCGGTGGACGCGTTCAACCTGTCCAGCACACACCTGCAGCGGTTCATTGCGGCGCGCCGCCGTGAGCTCGACGCCTTGGAGACCTTCCGCAGCTCGGTACAGCCGCTGACGGAAGCAGCGGCGAGCCCGACACCGCTGGCGGCGATCCGACGGCAGGAGGAGGTGGCCGCAGGCATTCCGCCGGGGCCCGGCGAGTGACGCCGCCGCTGTTAACCGGCACGTGACCGCGACCATCACACTGGAGGTGACCAGCAAGCAACACAAACGGGTGTATAACGCATCGATCACGCCAACCAGCCAGACAGGACACAACCAGGCGACCGAATTGGCTACGGTGTGGACACACAGCCGACCCCTGCGAGGACGCATTGAACACGACATCGTCGGTCGCTCTGCCGCGACTGGGTAGCGAGGAGACATGGTGACAGCTACCCACGATCGGCGCCGTGATCCGCGTGCGAGGGTCAATGCCCTCCAGGAGTGGGGACAGCGCTCGGCGTTCGGTGCCGCACGCGGTTGGCCCTGGTGGGGTGCTGTGCTGTTGGCCCTCGGCCTGTCGATCGTGGGTGCGTTCATCGACATGCACCTCTCGGGCAACCTCAGCAAGGTTTTCGAGGGCGCCTATTTCCTGGGGTGCGTCGGGGCCGTGTGCCTGGTTCGCCGGCGGAGCGTGTTCGGCCCAATGGTGCAACCACCGCTGATTCTGGCGGTGACCATCCCGGCGGTCGTGCTGCTGACCAAGGGCATGCCGGCGGGCTCCGGGTTGACGGCGAAGCTGTTGGCGCTGGGTGTGCCGCTGGTCACCGGGTTTCCGACGATGGCGATCACTACCGGCGCGACGGTGGTGATCGGCGGAATCAGGTACCTGGTGCAGCGGAAGCCGATCGGTGTGAAAGACGAGGACGACTGGGACGACCTCGACGACCGGGGTGACGCTCGGCGGCGTCCGGCGGACCGTGGTGCGGCCGAGCGTGGTGCGGATCGGGATGGTGGGCGCGGTGAGCGCCCGGCGTCGGGTCGGCCACGTGCGGGCAGCGGTTCTGGTGGTAGGCCGGCGGCCGGGCGGACGTCACGTGATGACGCGGCCGGGCGGACGTCACGTGATGACGGTGAGAGCCCCCGGGAGCGGGGTCGGACTCCGCAGGGGCGTAGTCGCGGTGAGTCGCCTGGGCGGGCTGAGCGATCGACGCGGTCCGGTGGTGAGCGGGATCGTGGCCAGGGACGGGAGCGGGATCCGGAGCGTCGGACGTCGCGTGACCGCGCGCAGGGTGATCCGGGTCAGGGTTCGAGGAGTCAGAGCCGGGATCGCGGCCAGGCGCCCCGGGGCGGGGCGCGCCCGTCGCGGGATGACGGTCGGCGTCAGCCACCGCCCCGGCGTCGCGATGAGGATCGCTGACCTGCGCCTGCGCGACGTGGTCTGATGACCTGTCGTCGCTGGTGGCGGGTCCGACGAGAGCGGCGGCGGCCAAGGGTTCCGGGCGGGGCCGTAAGGAGCTGTCCTGCAGTAGGTGCTGGCTGGCGCCGGCAGAGGATGTCGGCAGGTATTCCGCCCGACGCGCATCCCTGCCGGCAGCGTGCTGTGGCTGCCGCGTTGGTGCCAGGCGTGCGCGGTCAGGCGTCTGTGCCGCCCAGGTCCTTGCGGAGTTCGCGGGGCAGGGCGAAGGCGATCTTCTCGTTCGCCGTCGTCACTTCCTGGACGTCTGACCAGCCGCGTTCGGCCAGGTACGCCAGGACCTCCTGGACCAGCAGCTCAGGAACCGACGCGCCGCTCGTGACGCCGACCGTCCCCGCGCCGGCCAGCCACGACTCGTCGATCTCGCTGGCGTAGTCGATCAGGTACGAACTCCGGGCGCCGGACTGGAGGGCGACCTCGACGAGGCGCTTCGAGTTCGACGAGTTCCGCGACCCGACCACCAGCACCAGATCGCACTCGGCCGCCATCGCCTTCACCGCGACCTGCCGGTTCTGCGTGGCGTAGCAGATGTCGTCGCTCGGCGGGCTCTGCAGTGTCGGGAACCGTTCCCGCAGCTGGTCGACGCGTTCCATCGTCTCGTCGACGGACAGCGTCGTCTGGGACAGCCAGATCACCTTGTCGGGATCACGCACCTGGACCTTGTCGATGTCCTCGGCCTTGTCCACCAACTGGACCCGGTCGGGGGCCTCACCCGTGGTGCCGTCGACCTCCTCGTGGCCCGCGTGGCCGATCAGGAGGATGTCGTAGTCGTCGCGGGCAAAGCGCTTCACCTCGTGGTGCACTTTGGTCACCAGGGGGCAGGTCGCGTCGATGGTGCGCAGATTCCGGTCGGCTGCTTCGTCCTTCACCGTCGGTGACACACCGTGTGCGGAGAACACGACCAACGCGCCCTCGGGCACCTCGTCGGTCTCGTCGACGAAGATCGCGCCGCGTTCGGACAGCCGGTCCACCACGTACCGGTTGTGCACGATCTCCTTGCGCACATACACCGGAGCGCCGTACTTCTCCAGTGCCTTCTCGACGGTCACGACAGCACGGTCGACGCCGGCGCAGTAACCACGTGGCTTGGCCACCAACACCCTGCGCGGCCGGTTGGTGTCGCCGGGTCCGTCGCTGCCGTTCTCGGTCACGGGGGTCGAAGCGGTCATGCGTCCAGGGTACGGGCGACGATCGATCACGAGCGAGCCCGACGGGTGTCGCAGGTCACTGACCGGACACGCACTGAGCGTTATCCTGGGCAGGATCGTTGGTCTGCGGCAGGCTGTGGGGCATGAAGCCACTACCGCTGCCGGTACGAGTCGCGGCCGGTCTCGCGGTCACCGCTGTGGACCGGGCCCGCCACCTGCCGGAAAAGCTGGCTGGACTGCCGGTCACGATGGTGAGCCAGGCGCTCCAACTGTCGATGCGGTTGCAGCAGCAGGTGACCGAGCTGGCGATCAAGGGTGACGACGCGCTGTCGACGTTGCGGTCCGCCGAGGAGTCTCCGGAATGGGCCACGTTCGACGAGGACGCCACCAACGGTGACGCATCCCACGTGACACGGTCCGCGTTCGACGCGGCCGAGGCCGACAACGACGGTGAGGCCGTCGCCGGCGACCCGTGGGCCGCCGAGGAACGCGCCATGCTGCACGAACTCGACAGCACGTCGACCGACGGTGCCGAGCCGGAGATCGGCCCGGTGGAAACCGTCGAGGACACCGATCAGGACGACGAGATCGACGAGGACGACGAGGACCAGCCGGCTGCCCTCCCCCATTACACCCACCTGACCCTGCCGCAGGTCCGCGCCCGGATGCGCCGGTTGAACATCAAACAACTGACCGAACTGGTCAAGTTCGAGCGTGCACACGAGAACCGGCCGTCATTCGTCGGCATGCTGAACCGCCGCATCGCCACCCTGCGCGACCAGCGGTGACGGACGGCCCCACCCCCACCGGGACCGGGCCGACCAGTGTCGAGAATCCCTGGCCGGTCCGCACTGTCGCGCGCAAGCTCGCCGAGTGGATCAACCGGTTGGGTTCGATCTGGGTCGAGGGCCAGATCACCCAGATCTCCGCCCGACCCGGCACCGCCACCGCGTTCGTGATCCTCCGCGATCCCGCTGCCGAGGTCTCACTGACTTTGACCTGCTCGACCGGCATGCTGCGGGCTTTCGAGCCACCACTCACCGAGGGCAGCCAGGTAGTGGTGCACGGCAGGCCGACGTTCTACGTCAGTCGCGGCACGCTGAGCCTGCGCGTCGACGAGATCCGCGCGGTCGGCATGGGCGAACTCCTGGCCAGGATCGAACGGTTGCGCCGGTTGCTGGCCGCGGAGGGTTTGTTCGATCCAGCTCGCAAGCGCCCGGTGCCGTTCCTGCCGCGCACGGTCGGCCTCGTCACCGGTCGTGCGTCCGCCGCCGAGCGGGACGTGCTGACCAACGCGACAGCCCGGTGGCCGGCGGTGCGGTTCCGGGTGATCAACGTGGCCGTCCAGGGTGTGCTCGCTGTGCCGGAGATCGTTGACGCCCTGGGGATTCTGGATCGGGATCGGAACGTCGACGTGATCGTGCTGGCCCGTGGCGGTGGCAGCGTCGAGGACCTGTTGCCGTTCTCCGACGAGACGCTGTGCCGGGCGGTGGCCGCGTGTCGGACGCCCGTGGTGAGCGCCATCGGGCACGAGCCGGACACGCCCCTGGTCGACCATGTCGCCGATCTGCGCTGTTCCACTCCGACGGACGCAGGCAAGCGCGTCGTGCCCGACGTCGCCGAGGAGACCCAGCGCATCACCACGATGCGTGACCGGGCCCGGCGCGCTCTACACGGCTGGGTGGACCGCGAACGGCAACTGCTGAATTCGCTGCGTAGCCGACCTGTGCTGGCCGATCCCCTGACTCCGTTGCGGCGCATGGGCGACGAGGTGAATTCGCTGCGCGAGCGGTCCCGGCGTGCGATGCTGACCGTCCTGACCGGTGAGCAGACGGCGCTGACGGCGACCAGATCGCGGCTGACGACGTTGGGTCCGGCGGCAACCCTTGCGAGGGGGTACTCCGTCCTCCAAGTGCTCGACGAGGACGGCGAGCGGATCGTGCGGTCGGTGACGCAGCTCGGTCCGGGAACGAAGGTGCGGGTGCGAGTCGTTGACGGGGCGGCACACGCGGTGGTGTCGGACGCCGAACCGTCCGTGGCAGACGGGGCGGCTGACAGCGGGAGTGGGAAATGAGCAGGTACGAGGCGGTGCACGGCGCACGTGAGCCCACGTTCCTTCCCTTGGCCGTGGCGGCGGCCCGCACTGCGACGATGCGGACCGCCGAACCTCCGGTCGCGGCGAGGGCGCAGGTGGTCCGCCGGCATGCCGATGCGGCCGAGGCGGCGGCAGCCGACTGCTGGACCGCGCTGTTGGCCGGCTGCCAGGCGCCGGTACGGCGGATGCTGCCGGCGAGGTTGCACGAGTTGACCGAGGCCACGTCGCTGTATGTGGGCACGCGGTGCTGGTACGGGCCGACGTCACCGCACCGCGGCCGCGTCACCGATGCCGAGGCGTGGATCACCGACGCGGTTCGGGACGGGGACGGCGCCGAGTTCGCCGAGGCGTTCGCCGACTATGACCAGGCGGTCGCCACGGCGGTGGCCAGCGTGCAGAGCCGGACGCGGAGTCCGGCATAGTCGTCGCCGGCAGGGTCAGCGCGGTCAGGCAGCAGGGAGGACGGTTGTCCGGGAACGGCAGGTTCGCCGACATGGCCGAACTGGGGTACGAAGCGGCCCGCGACGAGCTCGTCGATGTGGTCCGCAGGCTGGAGGCCGGCGGGCTGTCGCTGGAGGACTCGCTGGCGCTGTGGGAGCGGGGCGAGGCCCTGGCAGCGGTGTGCGAACGTCACCTGGCCGGTGCGCGGGAGCGGGTCGAGACGGCGCTGGCGAAGGTGGAGTCGGCCGAGGAACGCTGAGTCACGGACCGCCCGCGGCCTTGACGTGCTGGCCGGACAGGGTGGCAGCCACGATGGTGCGGAACTCGTTGGTGTTGCCGTTGCCCGTGATGAAGAGACGCACGTTGCCCAGGTCAGCGGCCCAGGACGACTCGCTGCGCACGCCCGGGTAGACCGTCCACTTCGTACCGTTGACGACCTGTGTTCCTGTTGCCTGGACCGAGGCGTCACTGTCCAGGCCGGCTGCTGTGCGCACCAGGTCGGCCGCGGTGGCATCGGACTGGGAGAGCTGCAGGTAGCGGCCACCAGGCGTGATCCAACCGATCCGTACCGCCTGGTCGGAGCCGTTCGTACCGACTGAGCCGACCGAGTCGGAGTTGGGGTGCCAGCCGGCAGGCAGGTGCGGCTCGCGGACCGGGAACTTCACCTGGGCGGCCGCGGCCTGGAGTTCCCCGGTGACGTCGACGGTCTGCAACCCGGACGAACTGGTCGACGGACCGCCCGGGCTGAACGAGCACCCCTTGGTGATCCCGGCCAGCACGAGGACCGCGATGGCCAGGACGACCATCGACAGCAGCATGTCGCGCATGCCGGACCGGCCACCGCGCCTGGCGCGCCTACCCCGCCGCGGTGGCGTGGACGTATCGGTGTCACCGCTGGTCGAGCCCTCCGTCACACCGGGAGGTCGACCGGTGCCGGTGTCGCTCGCGTTGTCCGCCACACCTACATGGTCGCAGGTGGTGCAGCTCACGTTCGGTCGGCCGGCACATTCTCCGATCCGCCCCGGGTCACTCGATCTGGGAGAATTGCTCGCCTGAACGCAGGACAGGGAGGGCACGATGAGCACCTCGGACCGAACCGGCGACCCGATGGCAGGCAGCAGGAGACGGGAGGCTCCGGACCGCAACCTCGCGCTGGAGCTGGTGCGGGTCACCGAAGCGGCGGCGATGTCAGCTGGCCGATGGGTCGGGCGAGGCGACAAGATCGGCGGCGACGGTGCCGCGGTGGACGCGATGCGGATGTTGATCGGCACCGTGTCGATGAACGGCGTCGTGGTGATCGGCGAGGGCGAGAAGGACAAGGCGCCCATGCTGTACAACGGCGAGCACGTGGGCAACGGTGACGGGCCCGACTGCGACGTCGCCGTCGACCCGATCGACGGCACCACGCTGATGGCCAAGGGCATGCCCAACGCCATCGCGGTGCTGGCGGTGACCGAGCGGGGTGCGATGTTCGACCCGTCGGCCGTGTTCTACATGGAGAAGCTCGCCGTCGGACCCGAGGCGGCGGACGTCGTCGACCTGACCGCGCCGGTCGGGGAGAACATCCGGCGGGTGGCCAGGGCCAAGAACAGTGACGTGTCGGACGTGACCGTGTGCATTCTCGACCGGCCTCGGCACGAGCAACTGGTCCAGGACGTGCGGGAGGCCGGGGCGCGCATCCGGTTCATCTCCGACGGTGACGTGGCCGGCGCGATCTCCGCGGCGCGGCCGGACACCGGCGTCGACCTGCTCGTCGGCATCGGCGGGACGCCGGAGGGCATCATCGCGGCGTGCGCGCTCAAGTGCATGGGTGGCGTTATCCAGGCGCGGCTGTGGCCGAAGGACGAGGACGAGCGGCGCAAGGCGCTGGACGCCGGCCACGACCTGACACGGGTGCTGCACACGGACGACCTGGTGCGCGGGAACAACGCGTTCTTCTGCGCGACCGGTATCACCGACGGAGATCTGCTGCGGGGGGTGCGGTACCGGGCGGGGGGCTGCACGACCCAGTCGATCGTGATGCGGTCCAAGTCCGGCACGGTGCGGATGATCGAGGGATTCCACCGGTTGACCAAGTTGCGCGAGTACTCGACGGTGGCGTTCGACCGGACCGAGTCGGCCGACGAGGACGCGCAGCCGCCTATGCCCTGACGGCGATGCGTTGCTGTCCCCCGTGCGAACCGGAAACCGGATCGTGACCATTTCGGTGAGCAGCGAAGGCAACGTCTGATGTCGAATTGGCGTCTAGATCAACGGAAGCCACTGACATCAAGCACCCGTCGTCGACCCGCGCGACGACCGGCGAGGGGGAGCCGTGCGCATGCAGAGGATCGTTGTGGGTCTGTCCGCGGTGATCGTGGCGGTGGGGTTAGCGGCGTGTTCATCCGGATCGCCGTCGTCGTCCGCCGCTCCGAAGATCGCGGTGGCTGCCGACATGGTGACCCAGACCACCGCACCATCTACTGTGGACCCGACTTCCACTACTGTTCCGGTCACCACGACGCCGAAGCCGGTGCCCACCACGACGAAGGCACCGGTGGCGAAGGTCGCGAGCAAGCCGAGCGTGCCGTGTTCGGCGGCGGCGAAGGCGTGCGTCGACCTGTCGCGGGGCAAGGCGTGGCTGGTCAGTGACGGCAAGATCGCGTTGGGGCCGGTGTCGATCATGTCGGGCCGGCAGGGGTGGCCGACGCCGGTGGGCACGTTCCACGTGTCGTTCAAGGACGCGGACTACTTCAGCCACGAGTTCAAGGTGCCGATGCCGGACGCGGTGTTCTTCTACCCGGGCATCGCGTTCCACCAGGGCAGCCTGTACGAGCACTCGCACGGGTGCATCCACCTGTCGCGGACGTCGGCGTCGAAGTTCTTCCACACGTTGAAGGCGGGGGACGAGGTTCAGGTCGTGCGCTGAACTGTCGGACCTCGTGGGTAGCGTCCCGACGTGGGATCTCACAGGGGTTGATTCAGGGAGAGGCTGATGCCGGCACCGCTCTGCGGTGCCGGCATCAGCGGGTTCAGCGGTGGGTTGTGGTCAAGGTGCAACCGCTCCGACCACGTTGGGGTTCTTATCAGTAGGGACCCAACGGAAGGAGCAAACCGATGTGATCGCGCAGCAGGACAGCAGCCCCGCAGGGGCGGCCGGGCAGAGCCCGGCCTGAGCGCCGGCACGACGACCGGCGCAGCCGCCCGAGCAGCCGCAGACAGCCACCAGCCGGCCCTCACCACTGCGCGCCACCGCAGCGGCCGGCATGCGGCAACCGCCACTACCCGAGCCACGAGGGGGACGCCAGCTGCACCAGCACGGTAGGTGGCAGTCACCACGGCACGGTCAAAGCGCGGCGGCGGACGCCGCAACCGGCACCGCAAGTGGCAGCCGTCACCGCAAGTGGCAGCCGTCACCGCACGGCAGGCTGGGCAAACGGGAACCGCCACAGGACACCACAGCCGGCGGCCGGCAGGGTGGGTGGGCAAGCCGGTGCCGGCACCGCAGACGGCAACCGCCACCGCACGGGCTGAGCGGGCAAGCCGCCATCGCCACGGCGCGTGCGGAAGACGCCTGTCGGTCGTGCGCACCGCAGCGGGCGACCCACCAGTCGGTGCCAGATGTTAGCGACCGGCACCGCTGATGCCCGCGGGAGGCGACCACCACTGCACACCGCAGGCAGGTGATCACCAAAGAACAGGCCAGCAGGGTGGCCGCCAACTACCTCACTGGTCCGGCAGGAGCCCGCGGTCGCGGTGGGGCGTTATGGCCTGGAGCGCTCTCGTCCTGCGGGCCGCGATGACCACTGAGGCGAGGCTGCCGCCAGCACCGGCTGCTGGTCAAGCCGAGCCTCCGGCCCAACACTGCCCGCACCTTCCGGCCGGGATGCCGGCTCGGTGGCTAGAGGGCTTGGGCGATTGAAGTCGTGAAAGTTGAGTCAAGTTTGTGGCCTCTGACCCGATGTTGGATCAGGCGGCGATCCCGGCTGTCGTGGCGAGGTCGTTGATGGCGGCTTGGTAGGCATGCGCTGCGGAGCGCAGCCGAGAGGGCATGGGTGGCTCAGGGTCGGTGAGCTCGGCCAGTTCGGCGCGGATCATTCGGGTATGGGCCCGGGTCAGGAACAGCGCGCAGCGCAACCCGGTATCGGTGACCCGATAACGGAAGGTGTGCGGGACCCGCTCGATCAGGCCATGCAGACGTAGCCGGCGCCGGTCGTAGGTGATCTGAGCGCTGGTCATGCCCGCAGGGTCGCGTCCGAGTTGGGGCGCGAGATGAGCACGCAGGTCATCCCTGAAGGGGCGGGGCCGGTCAAGAGGCGTTCTTGAGCCGTTGTTGGTCTTGTCTGGCATGCCGTGGCCGCGTCGATGCGTGGTGTCGGGGTCAAGGTTCGGGCGTAGCCCGACCGCGCAGCGGCCGGAG
>DASXCQ010000026.1:0-46025 GCA_036491115.1 Pseudonocardiaceae bacterium | reverse complement strand
GCCAGCATCGACTCGAACAGCGGGGTGGCGTCGGTGACCGGGAACGGAAACCGGTCGAACACCTCCAGCGCCACCTGCCCGTAGAGCCGGACCCAGAACCGCAGCACGGTGTACGCGGTGCCCAGCCCGATCTCGGGTTCGGGCTGGTCGGCGTCCCGCAGCGCGTCGACCAGCGTGTCGCGGAACAGTGCGATGTCGGCCCGCAGCCGCTCCGGCGCGTCCGGGTCGGAGCGCTCCTGGCCCGGTGCGCCGGCCAGGATGCGGCCGGTGAAGGTCAGGAAGATCTGACCGAACGGGTCGTTGGCGTCGGCTGCCCCGGGCGCGGCGGGCGTGGCGAAGACGAGGCCGAACTCGCGCGGGTGGGCGATCGCCCAGGTGCGGAAACCCCGGCACACCGCGAAGACCCGGGACGCGGTGTCGTCGGTGGGCAGGTTGGCCAGCACGGTGCCCAGGTCGTCGGCGAGGTCGGCGCAGATGTCACCGCAGACGTGCTGGATCAGATCGGACAGCGAGGCGTAGTAGCGGTACAGCGCGGGCGCGGTGATCCCGATCTGCCGGGCGATCGCGCGCAGCGTCAGGCCCTGGGCGCCCTGCTCGACCAGCAGGGTGCGGGCGACGGTGCGGATCCGCCGGTCGGTGTCGGCCCGGCTCCGGTCCCCCGTCATCCGCCCCACCCTTGGTAAACAGTGTTCACTCGGGTACTCTCGTTCGCGGTAAACGGTGTTTACTTGCTCCGGCGTGGCTGGCCGGTACGGACAGCCTGCACCACCACGGCGGGAGGCGGCGTGTTCACGGCCTGGGGTGTCGCGGTGTACCGGCGGCGGTGGACGGTGATCGCGCTGGTACTGGCGGTCGCCGCGGTGGGCACCACGTGGGGGCTCGGCGTGTTCGGCCTGCTGAGCGAGGGTGGTTACACCGATCCCGGCAGCCGGTCCGCACAGGCGCAGGCCGAGGCGGACCGCGTGTTCGGCCGGCGGTCCGGCGACGTCGTCGTGGAGTACACCGCGCCGCCCGGCCACACCGTGGACGAATCGGCCGTCGCCGCGCGAGCCGTCCTGCACGGGCTGCCGCGCGCGGCGGTGCGGTCGACCACCTCCTACTGGGACACCGGCTCGCTCGTCACCCCGAACCACCGCAGCGCACTGGCCACCATCACGCTCACCGACCCCGGCGCATACCCGGACATTCGGCACCGGCTGGCCGTGCCCGGCCTGACCGCTCGGATCGGTGGTGCGGTGCCGGTGCAGGCCGCCGTCGACCACGCGTCCACCGCGGGGTTGACGCTCGCCGAGGCCGTCTCACTGCCGATCACCCTCGTCCTGCTGCTGCTCGTGTTCGGCAGCGTGATCGCGGCCGCCCTGCCGGTACTGGTCGGTGGTCTGGCCATCGGCACGTCGCTCGGTGTGCTCCGCCTGGTCTCGCTGGGCGTCGACGTGAACAGCTTCGCGCCCAACGTGGTGTCGCTGCTCGGACTCGGGCTGGCCGTGGACTACGGCCTGTTCACCGTGGGCCGGTTCCGCGAGGAGCTGGCCGCGGGCGCGGACACCGCCGCCGCCGTGCGTGCGACCGTGGCCATGGCCGGCCGTACGGTGGCGTTCTCCGCGACACTGTTGGTGGTCGCGCTGTCCGGGCTGCTGGTGTTCCCGGTCGGGTTCCTGCGGTCGCTGGCCTACGGCGGCATGGCGGCGGTGGCGGTCGCGGCGACCGTGTCGCTCACGCTGTTGCCCGCCGTGCTCGGGGTGCTCGGTCCTCGGGTGAACCGGTTCGCGGTGCCCCGGCCGCACGGGTTGCGCTGGCTGCCCCGGCTGGCCGGTGCCGTGCTGCGCAGACCGGTCCGGTTCGCCGTGCCGATCGTGGCCGGGTTGCTGTTGCTCGCGCTGCCGTTCGGGTCGGTGCGGTTCGGCGCGGCGGACGAGAAACAGTTGCCGGCCGGCGATCCGGCCCGGCAGGCCGTCGCGGCGATCGACGCGGACTTCCCGGCCACCGGCGAGAACGCGGCTCTGCTCGTGGTGCGTGGCGATGCGGGAGCACTGCTGGTCCGGGCCGACCGGGTGCCCGGCGTGGTGACCGTGCTGCGTGGCCCGAGGCGAGGTGACACGACACTGCTCACCGCGATCCTGGCCGGCGATCCGCTCGGTGGGCAGGCCCGCTCCGCCGTCACCGGCCTGCGGGCGCTGGCCCCGGCCCGGGTGCTGGTCGGCGGGTTCACCGCCGGGGTAGCGGACAGTGTCCGGTCCGTTGTGGACGGTCTGCCGCTGATGGCCGCGATCCTGGTGGCCGCCACGTTCACCCTGATGTTCCTGGCGTTCCGGTCGGTGCTGTTGCCGGTCAAGGCCGTGTTGCTCAGCGTGCTGAGCCTCGGCGCGACGTTCGGCGTGCTGGTCGGTGTGACCCGGGAGCCGGTGCAGCCGGAGATCCTGGTGTTGATCGGTGCCGTGGTGTTCGGCCTGTCCACCGACTACGAGACGTTCCTGCTCTCCCGGATGACCGAGGCCCGCGCCGCCGGCGCGACCACGACCGACGCGATCCGCACCGGACTGGTGCGCACCGGCACCATGATCAGCTCGGCGGCGCTGCTGCTGGTCGTGGTCACCGGTGCGTTCGGGCTGGCCTCGCTGGCCACCCTGCGGTTCCTCGGGATCGGCATGATCGTCGCCCTCGTGTTGGACGCCACGGTGGTGCGGCTGATGCTGGTGCCCGCCCTGCTGCGCCTGCTCGGCGAGGCCGCCTGGTGGGCACCCCGCTCAGCGCGCCACCGCCATCGTCCGCGCCCTGGACATGACGACCAGCCGCTGCACGCCGAACGAGATGGCGATGTAGAGCAGCAGCGCGGCCGACGCCAGGCCACTGGTCGGACTGTGCACGCCGCCCTCGATCAGCACGTCGGCACCGAAGTGCACACCGATCGCGATCAGCCAGAGCACGACGGTCACGGCGTTGCCCTGCCGGTACAACACGCCGTTGTCCCGCCACAACCGGACCGTGTACGCGCGCAGCGCGCCGAATCCGGCGGCCAGCACCAGGCTGGCGGCCAGCATGGTGACGGCGGTGGCGGTGACCGGGTGGTCGGACAGGAACTTCACCAGTTCGTAGATCCCGATCAGGACCAGGACGAGGAGCACGACGGGCCGGGCGTCCTCCTTGACCGGACGCTTCGCCACCTGGCGGACGATGACGAACAGTAGGACGACAACGGATGTCACGATGGTCAGAACTGTGTTGCTCACGCCGGTCAGAGTGCGCTTTCCGCAGGTCGAGTGGATCAGTCCTCGGGTGGAACCAGGGTTGATTCACCGGCAGGCGCACACTGGTGTCATGGCCGACTCCGAGATCGTGATGTACGCCCGCCCCGGTTGCCCGTTCTGCGTGATGCTGCGCCGCGACCTGGCCAACGCCGGGCTGGCGTACCGCGAGCGGGACATCTGGCAGGACCTCGAGGCGGCCGCCTCGGTCCGCGCCGTGGCCGACGGCAACGAGACCGTGCCGACGATCAACATCGGCGACGTGTGGCTGGTCAACCCGTCGGTGGACGAGATCAGGAACGTGCTGCGGAGCGCTGCCTGACTGTATGGTCGGCGACCATGTCGAATACCAGGCTGAAGGGCGTCGGGGTCAGTGCCGGCCGGGCGTCCGGCCCCGCCGTCCGGGTGGCCGATCCGCTGCCCGAACCGGCCACCGGTCCCGAGCCCGCTGACCGGGCCGCCGAGGCGGCGCGCATCACCGTCGCGGCCGACGCCGTCGCGGCCCGGCTGGAGCAGGCGGCGGCCGCCGCCGATGGTGACGCCCGCGCGGTGCTGGAGACCACGGCCGCGATGGCCGCCGACCCGGCACTGGTGAGCGAGGCGGAGCAGCTGGTCACCGGACGCGGCCTGCCCGCGCCCCGCGCGGTGCACGAGGCGGCCGCCGCGTTCGCCGAAACCCTGGCGGCGGTGGGCGGTTACCTGGCCGAACGGGTGGGCGACATCCAGGACGTGGCCCGGCGGATCATCGCCGAGTTGACCGGTGTGGCGCCGCCCGGGGTGCCGGCACTGGCCGCGCCGAGCATCCTCGTCGCCCGCGACCTCGCGCCCGCCGACACCGCGGGCCTGGACCCCGCGCTGGTGCTCGCCCTGGTCACCGAGGAGGGCGGGCCCACCAGCCACACCGCGATCCTGGCCCGATCCCTGCGCATTCCGGCTGTCGTGGCGTGCCAGGGCATTCTCGACCAGACGGCTGAGGGCCTGGTGGTGGACGGCGACACCGGTGAGGTCGAGGTGATCACCGGTGACGTGGTCACGCGCGCCGCGGCCGCCACCGGACCCGGTGACTGGAACGGCATCGGCACCACGGCCGACGGCCACCGGGTCAAGGTGCTGGCCAACGTCGGCGGAGCGGCCGACGCGCGGGCCGGTGCCGCGGCCGGAGCCGAGGGCGTCGGCCTGTTCCGCACCGAGTTCTGCTACCTGTCGGCGACCACCGAGCCGACCGAGGCCGGGCAGCGCACGGCCTACGCCGAGGTGCTCACCCCGTTCGCCGGCAAGCCGGTCATCGTCCGCACCCTGGACGCAGGCGCGGACAAACCGCTGCGCTTCCTCGCCCCGGAGCCGGAACCCAACCCGGCGCTCGGGGTGCGCGGCGTGCGGGTGGCCCGCGCACGGGCCGGCCTGATCGACCGGCAACTGGCCGCGATCGCCGCCGCCGCCGCGGACAGCGGCGCCGACGTGTCGGTGATGGCGCCGATGGTCGCCACCGCCGAGGAGGCCGAGTGGTTCGTCGGCCGGGCCAGGGCCGCCGGGATACCGAGGTCGGGCGTGATGATCGAGGTGCCGGCCGCCGCGCTGACCGCGCGGGAGATCTTCAAGGTCACCGACTTCGTCAGCCTGGGCACCAACGACCTGGCCCAGTACGTGTTCGCCGCCGACCGGCAGGTGGGCGCGGTCGCCGCGCTGAACGACCCGTGGCAGCCCGCGCTGCTGCGGCTGGTCGGGATGGTCGGCGAGGCCGCGCTCACGACCGGCAAACCGGCCGGCGTGTGCGGTGAGGCAGCCGCCGATCCGCTGCTGGCCTGCGTGCTGGTCGGGCTCGGCGTGAGCAGTCTGTCGATGAACGCGCCAGCCATCGACACGGTCGGCGCCACGCTGGCCTCGGTCAGCCTGGACCAGTGCCAGACCGCCGGCCGGATCGCGACGGCCGCCGGCACCCCCACCGCGGCTCGGCTGGCCGCCAGGGCTGCTCTCGGTCCACTGTCCTAACGGCGGAACAGCCTGCGCAGCAGGCCGGGGCGGGTGATCCGCACCTCGCCGGCCAGCAACCGGCCGCCCAGCACGAACACCGGGTCGCCCAGCCGGTCCGGTGGCCGCCGGTCCACCACCCGGCCGCCGGTGACGTGCACGGCGCCGGCCAGCACCGTGGCCCGGCGCGGCACCCGTAGTTCGATCAGGCCGCCGGTGACGGCGAGTTCCACGGTGGTCCGCCGACCGGCCAGCACGGCGCGGGTGAAGTCCAGCCGGGTCACCCCGAGCCGGCTGGTGAGCAGTACCTTCGCGGGTACCGTCCAGCGGCCGGTGCGGCGCACCTCGGTCAGCACGCTGCGCAGCACCAGCACGTCGCGGGCGACCGGCTCGTCCGGCAGCAGGTCGGGTAGGTCCAGCAGGACGGCGTTGAGTTCGGACCTGGTCTGCGCCGCCAGCACCGCGTCGGTGCGTTCGCCGAACTCGTCCAGGTCGAGCATGCCCTGGCCGACGGCCCGCTGCAGCAGGTCGATCACGTGGTCGCGCTCGGCGTCGGACGCCCGGAGAGCCGAGTTTTCAACGGACACGATCTCACGCTAGCAAAACTTCTTAGTCACCGTGGGAACGTTGCCGATCGGTGATCAGCCCCGGTCGTCGTCCAGACCGTGCTCGATCGCGTAGCGGGCCAGTTCGACCCGGTTGTGCAGCTGGAGCTTGCGCAGCGTCGACTGCACGTGGCTCTCCACCGTGCGGTGCGAGATGACCAGCCGGTCGGCGATCTGCCGGGCGGACAGGCCCTTCGCCACCAGTCGGAGCACCTCGGTCTCCCGGTCGGTCAACGCCGGGGTCTCGTCCTCGTCCTGCGGGCCGGTGGAGATCCGGCGGAACTCGCCCAGCACCAGTCCGGCCAGGCCGGAGGTGAACACCGCGTCGCCGGCTGCCGTCCTGCGTACCGCGTCGACCAGCTCCTCCACCGACGCCGATTTGACCAGATAGCCGGAGGCGCCCGCTTTCACGGCCTCCAGCACGTCGGAGTGCGTTCCGCTCGCGGACAGCACCAGCACCCGCGTCGCGGGCACCTTGTCGGCGATGCCGACGATCGCGTCCACCCCGGAACCGGTGCCCAGGTTGAGATCCATCAGCACCACGTCCGGCCGCACCGCGGTGGCGATCCGCACGGCCGACTCGGTGTCACCGGCGGTCGCGGTCACCTGGAAACCGCGCTCGGACAGGTCCCGCGCCACCCCGTCCCTCCATAACGGATGGTCATCGACCACCATGACCGAGATGGGCCGTGCGTCCATCAGCCGTCCCCCTTCAGCTGGCCCGCTGGCGTGCGCTCGGCACCCGGAACTCCCATTCCGTGCCGACCTCGGTCCGCAGGTCGGCCACACCACCCAGTTCGGCGACCCGGCCGCGGATCGACCTCGCCACGCCCAGCCTGCCCTCGGCCTCGGCGGCCGCCAGCCGCCCGGCCTCGATGCCGGGCCCGTTGTCCCGCACGCTCAGCACGATCTCGTCGGAGAGGTCCTCCAGCAGGACCCAGGCGTGCGCGTCCGGACCGGCGTGCCGGGTGGCGTTGGACAGCGCCTCCCGCACCACGGCGGTCAGCTCGGCGGCCCGCCGCGCCGGCAGCATCACCCTGGTGCCCGGCACCGCGATGTCCACCCTCGGCGTCGCCATGATCTGCAGCAGCGCCCGCAGGTCGACGTCACCGTCCGGAGTGGACTCCGGCGGTGCCGCGGCGACCAGCGCGCGCAGGGCGACTTCCTGCTCACCGGCCAGCCGGGCCAGTTCGGCCGCCTCGCCACCCAGTTCCGCGCCCCGCCGCTGCACCCTGGCCAGCACCTGCAGCACGCTGTCGTGGATCGACCTGGCCAGCCGCTCCCGCTCGGCGGTGGCGGCCTCGGACCGCAGGGCGTGCGCCAGCTGCTCGCCCGACCGGCGTGCGGTTACCGACGCCATCCCGATCACCAACCCGGTGACGATCAGCAGCACGGCGTCCCGGGACAGGTCGACGTCCACGTAGCCGTGCGTGGTGAAGTTGAAGACTGCCAGCACCGCGCCGAACACGGCACCGCCGATCGGGCCGGTCCGGATGGCGCCGACCGCGACCACCCCACTCACCCACACCGTGGTGAGCAGCGGGATCGGCGCCGTGCCAGCCAACTCGGTGTGGGTGAACACCAGGCGGGAGCTGAACATCAGGCCGCAGCCCACCACCAGGTCCGCCACGGTCAGGCCCAGCCAGCGGTTGTTCTCCCGCAGGAAGAACCAGCCGGTCAGCAGCGTCCACCCGCCGAGTACGGCGATCACCACCCAGCCCAGGGCGGGCATCGCGTAGTGGGTGTCGTAGACGGCGGTCGCGCCGACCGCGAAGCAGTAGGTCAGCACCCGCAGCACGACGGCCGCCCACCACCACGGAGTGAGCGGGTCACGGGTCGGCTCGTCGGCGGGCAGCGGCCAGACGCGTACCGCTGCCGGCCGGTGCACGGGTGCGGGTCGGGTCTTCGGCACCGCCACGGCCTTCTCCTTCGGTCCGGATCAGTGTCGGTGATCGGTGTCCGAGTTCGAGCTCGGGGTGTCGGTGTCCGGTTGCTCCGGCTCGGCATCGTCGCCCGGCGGTGTCGGGGGGGCGTCGGCGATCGGCGTCTCGCTGATCGGGTTCGCGGCCTTGCGTTCCAGTGCGTCCACGGCCTCCGGTGGTATCGCCGGGTCGTGCAGCAGCGACCGGACGCCCGCGTTCACCACGGCCAGGATCGGCACCGCGAGCAGCCCACCCGCGATCCCACCCACCTCGACGCCGGTCGCGATGGACAGCACCACCGCCAACGGGTGCAGCCGCACCGCCCGACCCAGCAGCAGCGGCTGCAGGATGTGGCTCTCCAGCTGCATCACCGCGATCACGATGCCCAGCACGATCAGCGCCGGCACCAAACCGTTGGCCACCAACGCGACCAACACCGCCACCGCGCCCGCGATGACCGCACCGACGATCGGGATGAATGCCGCCAGGAACACCAGCGCGGCCAGCGGCGCGGCCAGCGGCACCCCCACGATCGCCAGGCCGATGCCGATGCCGACGGCGTCCACCACGGCCACCGCCGCCGTCGCCCGCACGTAGCTGACCAGCGACGCGAACCCGCGCCTGCCGGCCACGTCCACCCGGTCCCGCACGTCGGCCGGCACGATCTTGACGGTGAACGTCCAGACCTTGTTGCCATCGTGCAGGAAGAAGATCAGCGTGAACAGGGTCAGCAGCGCCGCCGTGGCCATCTCGCCGACGGTCACCGCCGTGCTCAGCACGCCGGTGGTGAGCGCGGACTGGTCGGCACCGAGCGACTTGACGATCTGGTTCACGAAGTTGCGCAGCTGCTGCTGGCTCAGGTGCAGCGGTCCGGTCTCCAGCCAGTTGCTGATCTGCTGGAGGCTCTGCGACACCTGCCGGGACAGCGCCGGCACGCCGTTGGCGAACTCGGTGATCACGAACGTCAGCACGCCGCCGACCACGATCAGGCCGCCGATCAGCACCAGGGCCGTGGCCAGCCCCCTGGGTACCCGCTTGGCGTGCAGGTACGCCACGACCGGCGCCATCAGCGCGGACAGCAGCAGCGCGATGGCTACCGGGATCACCACGATCGCCAGCCGGCCGACGATCCACGCGATCGCGGCGATCGCGGCGAGCACGATGATCAGGCGCCAGGACAACGCCGCACTCACCCGGAGGACTCGGGGCACGCGCCGGGTCACGTCGTCGCCCTCGGTGAAGCGGGAGATGCTCACGCCACCACGGTATCGGACTGGTGACACTACGTAGTGTCACCACTCTTCGTACGCTGGGTGAGTAACACGATCGGGGCGTCTTCGCTGGTCCTTGCTGCGCGCGACCCCGTCGGCCTGGCAACCTCGCTGACCGTCATCCCCCTGTTTCTCGGACGGAAGGTGCGGTCGGTCGTGGACACGGCGCGGACGGATCGGGACGCGTCCCGGTTGCTGTGCCGCGTGCTGGTCGTGGTCGGTGGCGCCGTAGTGGCCACCGTGGCCGCCTGGCTGATCTCGTCCGCGACCGCGTCGGCCGACCCGCTGCCGCAGCCTGCCGACCCGGTCGCCGTCGTCGGGCACCCGCTCGGCGCGGTCGGCGTCCCGGAAACCGTTGCCACACCGACAGTTCCGGTCGAGCTACGGCACACGCCGACGCGGGTGGCCGCGCGGGTCCGCGGTGTCACGTCGGCGCTGCGCACGACGGTCGGCGAAGTCGGCCACCAGGTGCCGCCCGTCGTCGGCGTGCCCACAGTGCCCGCCCGGCCGGCCACCCCGGCCCGACCGGTCCGGCGCACCCCGCACCACGACGTCCACCACGCGACGACCCCGGTCGCCGCGCACCGGCCGGCGGCGGTCGCCGTCGCCCGGCAGGTCCCGCACTTCCGGCCGGTCGCCGCGACACCGGTGCACCATCCGGCCGCCCCGTCCACCCCCCGGCCCGCCGCGCCGTGGAGCCCGGTGCCGGCACCGGGCGCGCCCAGCGGCAGCGGTGCCGGCGCACCGGGTGCGGGCGGCCTCGCACCCGTGGACGACTTCGGCGCCCCCTCGGTGCCAGGTCTCGACCTGATCAGGGTCGTCCCGGCCAGCACCCCGTTCGGCCGCGCCAGCGCCGGCCGCGGGCCCGGCAGCACGCCTGACTGACGTGCCACTCGCGGGCCCGTCGGCCCGCGCGCTCCGCCATTTCCCTTTTCGACGATTCACCCTGCCCGGAGGGCGGGGCACCGAAGGAGATCCACATGCAGACCTGGGCTCAGCGCGGCCTGCGGACAGCCCTGGTAACCGGCGGACTGCTGATGCTCGGTACGGGCATCGCGAACGCCTCGCAGCACGTGCCGGTGACTCCCATCGACGCCGGCGGCCTGCCGGGCGCGGGGTCGCTGCCGGCACCACTCGGCAAGGAGGAGACCGATGCGCTCCACAACACGCTCGACACCGTCCCTGGCGACGCCATGACCAATGTGGACCGTGGTGCTGTCGCGGGCGACGTGGCCACACCGACCCGCCTCGAGCACGTTCTCGCGGCGGCCAACCGGTTCCGCCACTCGGCCGGGTTCCGCCCGGCGGACGAATGGGGTGCGCTGACCGGCGATCTCGCCCAGCTGCCCGCGCACAACGTGTACCGGGTGCCGGTCGACGTGGTCGGCCGCGCCGTGGACAGCCGGTACGCCGCGGTCCCGGTCGCGGACGGCGACACCGCCCCCCGGTTGGATCCGCCGTTCGGTGAGCAGGCCGGGTTCGGCCCGTCGGACGACGTGGACGGCCTGCTCGGCGCCAACCAGGTGCCCAGGATCGGCGACCTGTTCCGGGCCCACCCGATGCCGGTGGCCGACATGGCGTACACCCAGGTGTTCCCGGTGCTGTCCGACGGCGTGCCCGCGGTGTCCTCGCTGCCGAGGATGGCGCCGGTCCCGCCGATCTCGCCGGCCGAGCTCACCCAGCGGCTGCCGGTCATCCCGGCCCGGCCCGTCACGCCCCGGAACACGCCCTACCCGCCGCAGCCCCGGAACACGCCGTACGACCCGCAGCCCCGGTACGAGCCGATGAGCGGCGAGCTGCCGGTGACCGGGTCGCTGCCGAACATGCCGGGCACGTCGACGCCGGTGGCGGCGGCCAACCTGCCCACGGTGAGCCACCCGACGGCGCCGAACCTGTCGACGCTGCCCGACCTGCCCCCGGTGCCGACCCTGCCGGCGATGCCGCCGCTGCCCGGCCGGCCCGGGACGCAGGCCATGCCGGCCCCGCCGGTGCTGCCCCACCCGCAGGTGAACGCTCCGTCGCTGCCGCCGATGCCGGCGTTGCCGCGCCTGACCGGACCGGCCACCGGCGGCCTCCCGGCGCTGGCGCCGCAGGACATGCCGGCCGGGTCGGCGCAGCAGTTGATGGCGCAGTTGCGCGGTTTGATCAGTGACCTGGAGCAGGGCCGCCAGATGCACCCGATGGGTGGTGCCGAACTGACGACGCTGCTGCCGAGGATCACCGACGACGGCCCGGTGCCGCCGATCCGCTGACGCACCACCACGACGAGGGTCCGGGAAGCGACGTCCCGGGCCCTCGTCATGTCCCCCTCAGGCCGCCTTGTTCTCCAGTGCGGCGACCACGTCGGCCCGCAGCCGCGCCGGGTCGACGTCGGCGGCGGCCAGGATCGCGGCGGCCGTCGTGTCGTCGGCCAGCAGGCCGAGCAGCAGGTGTTCCGCGCCCAGCGACCTGTCCCGCCGGGTCGCCGCCGCGTGCAGCGCCCGCTGGAGACTGTGCTTGGCAGCCTTGTCCATGTGCGGGCCGCCGCGCCTGGCCCGCAGCCGGCCGCCCAGCGCCTCCGGGCCGAACGACTCGTTGATCCTGGCCAGCACGGTGTCCAGGTCGATGCCCACCGCCTGGAGCGCGGCCGCGTCGTCGGGGTCGAACAGCGGTGTCGCCACCCGTTTCGCAACTTCGGCGCGGACCGTCGCCTCGGCCAGCCCCGCCGACCGCAGGATCTCCGCGACCGGGCCGGCCCGCTCGTCCAGCAGGGCGAGCAACAGGTGCCCGGTGCCGATGTCCCGGTGGCCCAGCCGGCGAGTCTCCGCGTTGGCGCGGATGACGGCCTCCCGCGCGGCCGTGGTGAACCGTTCGAACATGATCAACCCTCCCGCTCCCGCGACGCGTACTTCTTGTGCACCGCCTGCTTGCTGACGTCGAGCGCGTCGGCGATGTCCCGCCACGACCAGCCCTGCCGTCGTGCGCTGGCCACTTGGAGTGCCTCCAGGTGCTCGGCCAGCCTGCGCAACGCCAACGCGGCCCGGAGTCCGGTCCGCGCGTCCGTCCCGCTGGCCGCCGCCACCAGATCCGCCGCCTCGCTCATGTCGTCAAACTTAGTTGACGACATGACGGGTGTCAAACAAAGTTGACGACGGCCCGGACCGACTGGGCGACCTCGGCGATGGTGCGCCCGTCGGTGTCGATCCGCGCACCCACGGACACCCGCTCCAGCGCCTCGGCCTCGACGGCGGCCTGCCGGGCGACCGCATCCAGCACCTCGACCGGCTGGCCGCGCAGTCCTTCACCGGCCAGCACCGGCCCCTCGCCCGTGCCGCGCCGGGCGATCCGTTCGGCCAGTGTCGTCCGACCGGCATGCAGCCGGCAGACGGTGAGCCCGGGCAGCGCCTCGGCGTAGGGCGCCACGTCGGCCACCCGCCCCACGGCGACCACGAACTCGGCACCGCGCTCCCGGAACACCCGCCACAGCGCCACCAGATTCGCCGCCGTCAGCCGATGATCGACCGGACCCGGCCGGCAGAACCCGACCTGCTCCAGATCCACGAACGCCGCCGTACGCCCGGCGTCCAGCGCCGACCGGTAGACCTGCCAGCCCACCATCGACTTGCCCACGCCCCGCGCACCGCACAGCAACAGCACCCGGCCGCCGTCCACCGGTCCGGCGTCGAGGGGTTCGTCGACCGGATCGGCCAGCACCGGCCAGCCGGTCCGATCCTTCACCAGCCGGGCCACCTCGCCCACACCCAGTTCCGTTGTGTCCACATCGGACGATGCGAAGCCGGTCGCAGCAGAGAGTTCCGCGTCGCGCAGCACACTGTCCACCAGGTCCGGCCGCCTGTCCCGCCCGACGAACCGCCGCACCAACTCCTGCGGCGCACACCGCAGCCGGCACAGGGTCGACGCCACCGAGGGCAGGTCACCGGCCACCACCCCACG
The DNA here is from genome assembly GCA_036491115.1 of Pseudonocardiaceae bacterium. Lineage (GTDB taxonomy): Bacteria > Actinomycetota > Actinomycetes > Mycobacteriales > Pseudonocardiaceae > DATEPR01. Next base: position 33,084 of record DASXCQ010000026.1, on the reverse strand, counting down.
CGCCGGATCCACCACGCCCGACACCACGGCACACCGCGCTCCCGCCGCCCGGAAGTTCGCCACCACGGCCGCGAGCGCCCGGATCTTCAGCCGATGCCGCTCCGGATCGTCGGCCGGCTCCGGGTAACACATCCCCAACTGGTCGATGTCCACGTACCCGAGCCGCACCCCGCACCCGGCCCACTCGCCGAACAACTCCCACGCCACCACGGACTTCCCCACGCCGGGCGGTCCGTACAGCCACAGGAGCGGCAGGCTGGTCGGCGCCGCGCCCGCCGGCGGCAGCCGCCCCATGAACCTCGCCACACCGTCTCCCATCGCGGAGAGATTGGTTGGCGAACGTACCGCTTGTAGCGTCCGACGGTGCATCGCAATGATCCGGCCCAGTACGACGACCTCGCGGACCAGTGGTGGCGGCCGAGAGGCCAGTTCGCGATGCTGCACTGGCTGGCGGCCGCGCGCGCCGAACTGGTGCCGCCCGCCACGCGGCCCGGCGCGCTCCTGGTCGATCTGGGCTGCGGCGCCGGCCTGCTGGCCCCGCACCTGGCCGGCAAGGGCTACCGGCACGTCGGCGTCGACCTCACCGCGAGCGCACTCGCCCAGGCAGCGGCACACGGCGTGACGGCGGTGCGCGGCGACGTGTGCCGAGCACCGCTCGCCGACGGGTGCGCCGACGTGGTCTGCGCGGGCGAGATCCTCGAACACGTCCCGGACCTGCCGGCCGCGGTGGCCGAGGCGGGCCGCCTGCTCCGGCCCGGCGGCCTGCTGGTGCTGGACACCCTTGCCGACACCGCGCCGGCGCGGCTGATCGCGGTCACCATCGGTGAACGGATCCCCGGCACCCCACCGCGCGGCATCCACGACCCGGCGTTGTTCGTCAACCGCGAACGGCTGGTCGCCGAATGCGCCAGGCACGGCGTTTCCCTTGCCCTGCGCGGCATCCGCCCCGCCGCGATCGACGTGGCCCGCTGGCTGGCCGGCCGCACGGCGACGGTCCGGCTCGTCCCGGTGCCCACGACGGCGGTGCTGTTCCAGGGCGTCGGCCGGAAACGCTGACTCAGGCGCCGGGAATCTCGACGTCCCGGACCGGCGCCAGGGCGGCGGGCGGGAAGTCCGGCCAGTCCGGCCCGTCGTGGTCCCTGCCCTGTAAGTGCCGGTCCAGGAAGGCCTGGGTGGCGGTCAGCACGTGGGCGACCTGCGGCACGGTGAGCGCGCCCGCCGTCAGCGCGTCACCCAGCTCCTCCAGGTCCACCACGCGAAAGGGCAACCCGGCCGGGCCGACGATGACGTCGACGTAGTGGTCGACGACGTGGATCGTGTCGCCCTGTTCCCGAATCTCGACCAGGTCGACGTACCACCACCCGGCCCGAGCCGGCTGGAACACCACCGGCTGGTTGAGCTGGGCCGACTCGTCCAACAGCAGGAAGGCCCGCTGCCGGCGCCCGGCATCCGGGCGGACATACATCCCTTCCGGGATGTCGAACTCGTAGGCGGCGACCCGGCCGACCCGGACTCCCGGGCACGGCAGGTCGCCGCGCAGCACCGTCACCGGCTCCGGGCCGCCTGTTCCCACCGAGAACGTCACGCCTGCAGTGTGCCGCAGCGTCAGTGGGCGATGCCGACGGTCTGCCGGACGGAGTCGGGCTGGTCGAGGGCCCGGAGCATGCGGTGGGCCACGTCGGCGCGCGAGATCAACGGGCCGCGGCGGAGGTTCTGGCCGTAGGCGGTCCGGTACGTGCCGGTGAGCGGCTTGTCGGTCAACCTTGGCGGCCGCATGATCGTCCAGTCGAGCCCGCTGTCCCGCACGATGTCCTCCATCAGGCCGAGATCGGCATAGTGCTTGCCGAACATGGTCCTGGCGAACGGGGCGCCCAGGTGTCGCATGACGAACCCGTCGCCGGGATCGTGCTTGGGTGGATGGGGCCGGCCCGGTGAGGGCACGGTGCCCATCGGTGCGGCACTGACCACGACCAGGCGGCGCGTGCCGGTGGCCAGCATGGCGTCGACGATCAGGCGGGTGCCCCGCGACGTGATGCCGTGGTCGGCGGAACCGCGCGGGCCGAGTCCGGACAGCACCGCGTCGGCCCCCTGCACGGCGTCCCGGAGCACGGCCGGGTCCGGGCTGGCCAGATCGACGGCGATCCGGCGCGCACGGTCGGGCAGGTTGCCGGGATTGCGGGCCACCGCGGTCACGTCGTGACCGGCGGCCAGCGCCTGGTCCAGGACATGCCGGCCGATGCCGCCGGTGGCGGCGACGATGGTGAGCTTCATGGTGGTCCCCTCAGTCCTGGAAGGCGGCGGCGTTGCGGGCCACCCAGTCGGCGAAGCTGGTCGCCGGGTGGCCGAGGATCGTGGCCACCTCGTCGGTGTTGACCGGCCGGCCCACGCAGGCGGCCAGCCGGGCCACGAAGGCGTCGGCGAAGTCCTGGGACACGACATTCGCCATGGCCTGCCTGGCCACCTCCGGCGGAACTTCCTGGAAACGCAGCGGCCGGCCGAGCACCCGGCCGATGGTGGCGACCATCTCGTCCTGGGTCAGCGACGCCGGCCCGGTCAGCACCGGCTTCCGGCCCAGCAGTTCGTCGCCGACCAGCGCACGGGCCGCGACCTCGGCGACATCCCGCGGATCGATCGGCGAGTCCGCCGCGGTGGCGTAGGGCCCCCGGACCAGGTCACCTGCCCGGATCTGCCGGGCCCACATGCCGATCGTGTTGGTGGCGAAGGAGGTCGGCCGCAGGCTCACCCACTCCAGCCCGGAGCCGACGACGGCCTGCTCGACCTCCTTGTTGCGGTCACCGTTGGCCCGGGACGGCTGTAGGGCGAGGTCGTCGTCCACGTTGATCGCGGCCAGCGCCACCAGCCGGCGGACGCCGTGCCGCCGGGCGTGGGCCACCAGCGCGTCGGCGCTCTCGCCGACCGCGCGCGCGTTGAGGAACACCGTGTCGATCCCGTCCAGCGGGACCGTCTCCGGCCGTGACGGGTCGCCTGCCACCAACTCGGCGGCGTCCGGCAGGGCGGCGGCATCCGGGTCGCGGGTCAGTGCGGCGACCTTCTGCCCGTCCGCCAGCAGCAGCTCGACGATCGGACGACCCACCAGCCCGGTCGCCCCGGTGATCAGGATCATGACGAAACCCCCTTCGGCTACCATGTCCTCTGTAGTCCGTACTATACGAGGAACATACCATATGAGTTCCGTAGAACATGGGGACGCCAGGCATCGGCGACGGCTGGGCAACCTGATCAGGGAGTCGCTACGCGAGGTGAGCTCACAGCTGTCGCTGCTCAACCACCAGGTGAGCAGCCAACTCGGCATCAAGGACGTGGACTACGACTGCCTCGACCTGATCGGCCGGCACGGCCCGCTCAGCCCCAGCGCACTGGCCAAGGCAGCCGGCCTGCACCCCGCCACCATCACCGGCATCCTCGACCGGCTGGAGCGCGCCGGCTGGGTGACCCGCGAGCGCGACCCCGCCGACCGGCGCGCAGTCCTCATCCGGGCCCGCCGCGACCGCGGCCCGGAGATCTTCCGCCTCTACACCGGCATGAACGCCGCCCTGGACGAGCTGATCGGCGGCTACACCGAGGCCGAACTGACCGTCCTCGCCGACTTCCTGCATCGGACCGCCGACGCCGGCAAGGCCGCCACCGACAACCTCGCCGCCGCCGACCTCAGCCCTGGGCGAGATCGGTGAATCGGCTGTAGTGCAGCTGGTGGGCCACCGTGATGGTGGACGTGGGGCCGGCACGGTGCTTGGCGATGATCAGGTCGGCCTCGCCGGCCCGGGGGTCGTCGCGTTCCCAGGCGTCCGGGCGGTTGAGCAGCAGGACCATGTCCGCGTCCTGCTCCAGCGAGCCGGACTCACGCAGGTCGGCCAGCATCGGGCGCTTGTCGGTGCGCTGCTCCGGGCCACGGTTGAGCTGACTGATCGCCACCACCGGGACCTCGAGCTCCTTGGCCAGCAGCTTCAACTGCCGGGAGAACTCCGACACTTCCTGCTGCCGCGACTCCACCCGCTTGCCGGACGTCATCAGCTGCAGGTAGTCCACGATGATCAACTTCAGGTCGTTGCGCTGCTTGAGCCGCCGCGCCTTGGCCCGGATCTCCATCATCGTCATGTTCGGCGAGTCGTCGATGTACAGCGGCGCCTCGCTGATCTCGCTCATCCGCCGGGCCAGCCGCGTCCAGTCGTCGTCACTCATCCGACCGCCGCGCATGTCCTGCAACCGGATCCGCGCCTCGGCGGACAGCATGCGCATGACGATCTCGGTGCGGCTCATCTCCAGCGAGAAGATCACGCTGGTCATGCTGTGCTTCACCGAGCAGGACCGAGCGAAATCCAGTCCCAGCGTCGATTTCCCAACGCCGGGACGGGCCGCGACGATGATCATCTGGCCGGGATGCAGGCCGTTGGTCACCTCGTCCAGGTCCACGAAACCGGTCGGCACGCCCAGCGACGACCCGCCGCGGGAGGCGATGGCGTCGATCTCGTCCATCGTCGGCTGCAGCAGTTCCTCGAGCGAGACGTAGTCCTCGCTCATCCGCCGTTCCGACACCTCGTAGACGGCGGCCTGGGCGCGGTCCACCACTTCGGCGATCTCGGCGCCCTCGGCGCCGTTGTAGCCCATCTGCACGATTCGGGTGCCGGCCTCGACCAGTCGCCGCAGCACCGCCTTCTCGGCGACGATCTCCGCGTAGTAGCTCGCGTTGGCGGCCGTGGGCACGGTGGCGATCAGCGTGTGCAGGTAGGGCGCGCCGCCTACGCGGCCGAGTTCGCCGCGTCGCTCCAGTTCGGCGGAGACGGTGATCGGGTCGGCGGGTTCGCCACGGCCGTACAGGTCCAGTACGCAGTCGTACACCGCCTGGTGCGCCGGGCGGTAGAAGTCGCCGGGCGACAGCACCTCGACGACGTCGGCGATGGCGTCCTTGCTCAACATCATTCCGCCGAGCACGGACTGCTCGGCGGCGAGATCCTGTGGGGGTTGCTTCTCGAACGGGCCGGACACGGTGCCCCGGTCGTCCGTCAGCGCCACGACCCCTCCCCATCGCACATATGTTCGATCCGGCGGATCGATGATAACGCCTTACGGCGACCTCGGCGGGTATTGCGGCGCGGACACGCAGAGCGATCGGCGGGCACGATCCGGGACGCTAGGGCCGCCTGAACGGCCTACGCAAACGACCCTGTGGGCAGCCCTGTGGACAGCCTGGGGACAGGTTCGACAATGCTGATAACAGCCTGCCCGCCAGCTGGGGACAACCTGGGGACAACTCGGCGCGTCAATCACGAAAATGCAGGTTGCAGTAGCACGACCCGCTGTGGAAAAAAGATTGTCGGCGTGTCGTCGACGGCGTGTCGTGGGCCACATCAGCCTGTGTCCGGGCAGCACGAAAACGCGAATCATCCACAGGTAGCTGTGGGCAGTCGACTGCTCCACTCCGGTGACGGTACGCGACCGTCCGGGCTTACCCGAACGGTCGCGTCAGCGCCGACGAGCCGGGCTCAGCCCGCCGAGAGAACCTCCAGGTTGAACGCGGCCGTCACGTCGGGGTGCAGCCGGACGTTCACCGAGTGCTTGCCGGTGGTCTTGATGTGGCCGGACAGCTCGATGACGCGCTTGTCCAGCGTCGGGCCGCCGGCGGCCCGGATGGCGTTGACCACGTCGGCCGTCGTGACCGAGCCGAACAGCTTGCCGGACGTGCCGGCCGACTTGGCCGTGAGCCGGACCGCACCGAGGCCCTCGATGGTGGCCTTGATCTCCTTGGCGTGGTCGAGGTCGCGGATCCGCTTGCCCTCCTGGGCCCGGCGGATGGTCGTCACCTGCTTCTGCGCGCCCTTGGACGCCGTGATGGCCAGGCCGCGCGGCAGCAGGAAGTTGCGGCCGTAGCCGTCCTTGACGTCGACGACGTCACCCGGACCGCCGAGGCCGCTCACGTCGGTGGTGAGGATGAGCTTCATGATCTCTGCTCCTGCCGGGATCAGCGTGCGGTGGAGGTGTACGGCAGCAGCGCCACCTCGCGCGCGTTCTTCACCGCGATGGCGACGTCGCGCTGGTGCTGGCTGCAGTTGCCGGTCACCCGGCGGGCGCGGATCTTGCCCCGGTCGGAGATGTACTTCCGGAGCAGGCCGGTGTCCTTGTAGTCGATCAGGTTCGCGCTCTTGTCCTTGCAGAAGACGCAGACCTTCTTCTTGGGCTTACGAACAGGTGGCTTGGCCACAGTGGTAACTCCGTATCACGTCACAGGAAGAATGGATGTCGGGCGGGTCAGAACGGCGGCTCGTCGGCGAAACCGCCGCCGCTGCTGCCGGCCGCGGGCGCGGAGCCCCAGGGGTCGTCGGCCGGGGCGCTGCCGCCACCGCCGCCGAAACCACCGCCGCCACCGCCACCGGTGCCACGGGACGCCTTGTTGACCTTCGCCGTCGCGTAGCGCAGCGACGGGCCGACCTCGTCGACCTCGAGCTCCACCACGGTGCGCTTCTCGCCTTCCTTCGTCTCGAAGGAACGCTGGCGCAGCCTGCCCTGTACGACCACCCGCATGCCGCGGGTCAGCGACTCGGCCACGTTCTCCGCGGACTGCCGCCAGATGTTGCACCGCAGGAACAGCGCCTCGCCGTCCTTCCACTCGCCGCTCTGGCGGTCGAAGGTGCGCGGCGTCGATGCGACCGTGAAGTTGGCCACCGCGGCGCCGGACGGTGTGAAGCGCAGTTCGGGATCGGCAGTCAGGTTGCCGACCACGGTGATCGTCGTCTCACCAGCCATGTCGTGCCCCTCAGCCCTTGGCCCTGGTCTTCGCGGGGTCGCGGCGGAGCACCTTGGTCCGCAGCACGGACTCGGTCAGCGAGAGCTGACGGTCCATCTCCTGGACGGCCGACGGATCGGAGTTCACGTCCAGCAGGGCATAGATGCCCTCGCTGTGCTTGTTGATCTCGTAGGCCAAGCGGCGCTTGCCCCACACATCGACCTTCTCCACCGTGCCGCCCGATGTGCGGATCACGTTGAGGTAGTTCTCCAGCGACGGTGCGACGGTGCGCTCGTCAAGGCTGGGGTCGAGGATGATCATAACCTCGTAATGACGCATGAGGACCACTCACCTCCTGTGGACTTCGCGGCCACGGACTCTCCGTGGCAGGAGGGGTCGTTGCGTCAGCAACCCGTCAAGGTTACCAGTCAGGAAATGCGCACTTTCCGCAGCACCCAGGTGCGGACCAGCGCCGCGGTCACGCCGGCCAGCATCAGCACGGCCAGCAGCATGGGCAGGCCGACGCCGTTGCCCAGCACGCCACCCACGTTCAGCGCCTCGGCGTGCCCGGCGGTCTGCACGCCGTCGGACGGGATCGAGTCGCCCTTGCCGAGCTGGCCGTAGCCGGGCCCGTAACCGGGGACGTTCCCGCCGTACTTCACGCCGGGCGCCGGGTCGAACAGGCCGGCCGACGCGAACGGAATGCCCGCGTACCGGGCCAGCGGCGACTCACCGAGGCCGAAGTCCAGCAGCTCACCGGCGCCGAACGAGTCACCGCCGCCGGTGCCCAGGTTGGGCGGCAGGCCGCCGAGCACCGGGGAGTTCGCGGAGGGCAGTCCACCGCCGGACGAACCGCCGCCGCCCGACTGGGTGGTGGCGCCGCCGGAACCGCCGCCGGTGCCGGTCTTGCCCGGCGTGCCGCCGGAACCGGGCGCGGTGCCCTGCTTGGGCGCCAGCCCGGCCTGCCGCTGGATCTGCTGCGACGCGCTGTCCACGGTCGACGCGCCCTGCTGGACCGGCGCGGCCACGGCGTTGGCGCCCTTGACGGTGACCTCGCAGGTCGCGGCGAGCGTGCTCTGCAGCGTGTGGGTCACGACGCCCAGGACGGTGCCGAGCACCGGGAGCTTGGCGAGCTGGGCGTTCACGGCGTTGGCGATCTGGCCGCCGGTGATGGTGCCGGTGCCGGTCGGCAGGGCGCCGATCGGGATGGGTGGCAGCGCGGCGAAGGCCGACGCGGCCGGCTTGGCCAGCGGCGGGCCGAGGATCGGGACGGCGTGGACGGCGCTGACCACCGGGGACAGCACGGCGGACGGGGACAGCTCGACCGGCGTGCCGGGGGTGCCCTGGACGGTGGTGGCGCAGCTACCGAGCACGATCGGCGCGGGTGCGCCGTCGGCCAGACCGGCCGTCGCCATCACCGCACCAGTGCCCACCGCGAGGGCGACGGCCGTCGCCGCACCGAATCGTGTCCATCTGCCGTGCATGTGTGGTCCCTCCGGGCGGTACCGGCCGGTAGCGTCACTATAGAGAGAACGACGGTAACTCCTTCCGGTGACGCCGCAACCGTGAGTTGTGTTCCCGGACCCACTCGCCGTACCGGTCCGGCCGGGCAGAGGTGCGACTACCCTGCACGTCATGCGCATCGGTGCCCATGTCCGCGACGACGATCCGCTCGGCGCCGCCACCGACCGGGGTGCCGAAGTTGTCCAGTTCTTCCTTTCCGATCCCCAGGACTGGAAATCACCCAAGCCTCATCCGCAGGCCGACGCGATGCGCGACGCGGGCCTGATGATGTACGTGCACTCCCCCTACGTGCTCAATGTCGCGTCCACGAACAATCGGATCCGCATCCCGTCCCGCAAGCTCGTCGTCGAGCACGCCAAGGTGGCCGGCCAGATCGGCGCGCTGGGCCTGGTGGTGCACGGCGGGCATCTGCCCGGGAACGAGGATCCCCAGGTCGGCCTGACCAACTGGCGCAAGCTGTTCGAGCGGCAGGCCGCCGAGGGCGGGTTCGGCGTGCCGATCCTGGTGGAGAACACCGCGGGCGGTGACAACGCGATGGCCAGGAACTGGGACATGCTGGCCCGGCTGTGGGACGAGATCGGCGAGTTCGGCGCCGGCTTCTGCCTGGACACCTGCCACGCCTTCGCGGCCGGCGAGGAACTGGCCGACGTGGTGGAGCGCACCAGAGCCATCACCGGGCGGATCGACCTGGTGCACCTGAACAACTCGCGGGACGAGTTCGGCTCGACCCGCGACCGGCACGCCAACGTGAAGAGCGGCACGATCGACCCCGAGGTGTTGGTGGAAGTGTTGGCCACGGCCGACGCGCCCGCCGCCGTGGTGGAGACGCCGGCCGAAGGCCAGGCGGAGGACATCACATACCTGGTCGAGGCGCTCGGGGTGGCCCGGTAGTGACGCGCGGCGGCCCGGACGTGAAGCAGGTGCGGACGGACGGCGAGCTGGACGAACCGGGCACTCCCGGACCGGAGCCCATACCGCCCAGGCGGGCCATGCCGCTGCCGAAGGATCTCGGCTTCCTGGGACTCGCGGTGCTCGTGGTGCTGTGCGGCGTCACGTTGTTCTTCGGGTACGCGAACAAGGACCGCTGCACCGGCCCGACCTACGGCCCGAACGGCCAGAGCGTCGACATGCTGCTGCGCGGCTACCGGGACGTCTGCTACTCCGACATCCAGTACCTGTGGACGGCGCGCGGCATCGACCACCACATCTTCCCCTATGTGCACGGCGGCATCGACGCGAAGGGCCGGCTCTACGGCGGCTCGGTGGAGTACCCGGTGCTGACCGGGGTGTTGATGTGGCTGGGCTCGGTGTACGCGCACAACGACCACCAGTTCCTGCTCTACTCGGCGCTGCTGCTCGCCCCGTTCGGCCTGGTCACGGCGTGGCTGCTGGGCAAGCTGTCCCGATGGCGGGCGCTGCTGTGGGCGATCGGGCCGCCGTTGATCCTGTACGCCTTCCACAACTGGGACCTCGCGGTGGCCGCGTGCGCGGTGGGCGCCATGTACGTGGTGCACCGCGGCTGGGGCCGGGCGGGTGCGAACCGGTCGCTGGTGACCAGGGGTGTGGTCGCGGCGGTGCTGCTCGGCCTCGGGTTCGCGTTCAAGCTGTACCCGGCGATCTTCACCCTGCCGCTGATGCTGTACGTGCTGACCGGCGGTCCGGGCGGCCGGGACCTGCCGGCCGGCAGGCGTTGGCACGTGCGCGGCGCGGTGGTGGTGGGCCTGACCGTGGTGGCCACGGCGCTGCTGGTGAACCTGCCGTTCATGCTGATCGGGTTCCGCGGCTGGCGGGCGTCGTTCACCTTCCAGGAACTGCGCGACGTCGACCTCACCACCAACTCCATCTGGTTCTGGGGTTTCCGGCCGTTCTCCGATCCGTCGGACAAGACGTTCCAGGGCATCGTGGACATCCTGTCGCCGACGCTGATCCTGGTCGCGTTCGTGCTGGCCTGCGTGCTGGGCTGGCTGCGCTACCGCAGGGACGGCACCTACCCGTGGGTGGCCGTGTCGGCCGCGATGCTGTGCGGATTCCTGTTGTTCCACAAGGTCCACTCGCCGCAGTACACGCTGTGGCTGGTGCCGATGTTCGCGCTGCTGCGCATCCGGTCGGTGTGGATCGTGCTGTACTACCTGGCCGACATCGCGATGTGCTTCGGCATCTTCCGGTACTACTACGCGCTCACCTTCCACCAGCCCTCCGGCATCTACGACGGCCTCGCCGCGCAGGCCACCGCGGTGGGCGTGTGGGGCAGGGCGGCGCTGCTGGTGGTGCTGTTCTTCGCGTTCCTGGCCGCGCCGTCGACATCAGCCGAGATGGACACCTCGCCCGCCGCTGCGGCGCGCCGGGCCGAACTGGTCCCGACATGACCACTCTGCCCGCGAAACTCGGCGTCAAGCCGGACTCCCGGGTGCTGGTCACCGGTCCACCTGCCGGGTTCGCCCTGGACTGCCCGCACGACACGGCACCCGACGGCCCGCCCTACGACGTGCTGCTGTTGTTCTGCCCGGAACTGGCCGATCTGGACGCCGGTTGGGCGGAGTCGGTGGCGCGGCTGGCGACCGCGGGCGGGCTGTGGGTGGCGTGGCCGAAGCGGGCGTCCGGCGTGCCGACCGACCTGACCGACGACGTGGTCCGCCGCTACGCCCTGGACCACGGGCTGGTGGACGTGAGGGTGTGCGCGGTGGACGCGACGTGGTCGGCGCTGAAGATGGTGCGCCGCAGGGCCGATCGCTAGCGGCGCCACTCGCAGGCGATCCGCATGACGGCGGCGACGAACAGCACCAGCAGGGCGTTGCCGACGCTCAGGGTCACCGCGATCACGGTGAGGGCACCGATGATGGCGGCCAGCACCGCGACCCCGGTCCGGGCGTTGGGCACGAAACACTCACCGAGCACACGTTCACACACCGTCATCACCCGACGCCGGGTCGCCACCCGCCAGTCCGGCAGGGCACGGCCCTCCGGGGCGCGCGTGTCGACCGCCGAACCGGTCAGCTCGTCGGCGGAATCGGCGTACCGCTGCCCTAACATTGTTCGGTTCGTGCCCCTTCGCGCATGTTCGACTGGCGCCCATCTTGGCGTGGCAGTCGCATCAGCCAGATGGGTTACGCATCGGTAGGCGCCGAGCGGCCACTACTGCACGACCAACGGGCTATACGGAAGGTGACGAGTGCCCTCCGTTCGGATGAACGGTGATCCGGCGGACGGATCAGACGGTGCCATCCGAGGCGGCGAGGTCTCGGATCGGTGGCGATGAGTGGGGTGGCCCGTCCCCCGACCGTGAGTTGCGGGACACGCGCAGCACGAACCGGTCCGGCGCTCCGTCCAGGAATCCGCCCGCCGGGTCGTCGTCGCCGGCCAGCCGGACCAGGTCGTGCACCGGCCGGTAGATGTCCCGGACGATCAGCACGCACAGCCCGAGCACGGCGAGATCCCGGATGATCACCATGCCCAGGAACCAGCCCTGCGGCAGCCCCCGGTCGTCCGCGTGCTGCGAGAGCAGCGCCAGTTCCAGGTAGTACGCCATCCGCGGGAACCACACCAGCGCGTCCAGCACCATCCAGGTGAGCACCAGCTTCCACCTGGGTATGGCCAACACCGCCAACGGCACCAGCCACAGCGAGTACTGCGGACTCCACACCTTGTTGGTCAGCAGGAACGCGGCCACCAGCAGGAAACACAACTGGGCCAGCCTCGGCCGCCGGGGCGCGGCCAGCGCCAGCCAGGCGATACCGGCACACGCCAGCAGCAGCAACACCGTCGTCACCAGGTTGAGCACAGCGGGGTTCTGGTGTGGCGCCAGGTTCGGGTCGAAACCCGGCCAGCCGGTGAAGTAGGAGATCACGTTGTAGACCGAGTCGGGATCCATGCCGCGCTGGATGTTCAGCCGGAAGAACTCCCACCACCCGGCGTGGAAGTCGACGATGAACACGATGTTCACCGCCAGCCAGGCCACCACCGCACCGGCGGCCGCCTGCAACCACTTGTCCAGCCGCCCGGCCCGCAGGCACAGCAACAGCAGTGGCAACAACAGGAACGCCGGATACAGCTTCGCCGCGGCACCCAGCCCGAGCAGCACGCCGGCCAGCACCGGCCGCTTGCGCGACCACGCCAGCAGGCCGATCGCGGCGAACGCCGTCGCGATCGCGTCGAAGTTGGTGAAGGCGTGCACCAACACCAGCGGCGACGCCGCCATCAGCACGGCGTCCCACGGTCGCCGCCGGGCTGTTCGGGTGGTGGCCCAGATGGTCACCAGCCAGGCCAGCGCCAGGAACAGCGCACTGAAGTCGAAGTACACCACCACGGTCAGCGCGCTGGGCAGGAAACCGGTGGTACCGGCCAAATTCACCCAGCCCTGTGCCAGTTTCGCGTTGACCCACTGGAACAACCCGGTCAGCACCGGATACTCCATGTACCGCACCTGGGCGTTCGGCGTGTTGGGGCTGTCCACCCAGGACGTCTTGTACGGGAACGTGCCCGGCTGGTCCAGCCGCTCCGCGGTGTACAGCGGCACGATGTCGGAGTAGCAGAACGCCACGTACTGCCGGTTGGCCCGCCAGTCCAGCTGCCGCACGCCGTTGGAGTCGGTGTACTGCTGGACGCACGGCGACTTCACGAACCAGCTCATCGTCAGAATGACGACGCCGATCAGCAGCACCGCCCGCAACGGCGTCCAGAACCAGTGCCGGCCCACCGAGGCGTGCGTGCCCAGTGGCCCGCCGACGATCCGGCTGGCCTGCCGGCCGATCGACTCCGTCCAACTCGGGAAGACCCGGTCGGCCGGCCCGAGCGAGTCCACGTCGTCGATCGCCGCCAACGGCGATGCCGAGTCGACGTCGGTTGACTCGTCCGGCGTCGGCTCGGCATCGGGCTCTGGCATGTCCGACGGAGTGCTGACCACGTGCGGATCGTAGAGGTAGCCGTGTTGGGTGTGGGTGGTATCCGGTGCGGTGCCCGACTATCCGCCGGCGGGCGGCTGGCCGCCGGGACCCCCACCGCCGCCGCCACCGCCGCAGTTGATCACGCAAGGCTGCGAGGGGGTCACCGTCGGCTGTTGCGGGAACGTGGGTGGACCGCCGCCACCACCGGGGAACGTCGGTGGACCACCACCGCCGCCGGGCTGGGTCGGCTGGGTGAACGTCAGCGTCGGCGGCTGGTTGCCGGTGCTGGGTGACGGCGGGGGCGGGGGCTCCGCCGTGGCCGTGGAGTTGGTGATGAAGTTCCAGCTGCCGCCGATGTCCGGCGGTGACGTCGGGAACTGCTCGACCGGCTGGCCCTTCAGGTAGGAGTTCATGTACGCCCGCCAGATGGCGCCCGGTTCTTCACGACCGAACACGTTGTAGTCGGTGTTCGAGCCGGGGTGCAGGTTGTTGCCGGTGCCGAAGATCGGTCCTGGTGTGTCGTAGTGGCCGAACCAGACCGCCGTGACCACCTGCGGGGTGAACCCGATCGTCCACGCCTGCGAGTTGTAGTTCAGGTCGGTCCCGTCCGGGGCGACGTAGTTCTGGGTGCCGGTCTTGGTGTCGGCCGGGCGGTTGTCCGCCAACTGGTAGCCGGAGGACGACGCGACGTCGGTCATGGAGTCCGCCACGGTCCTGGCGATCTCCGCGCTCTTGGTCGGGTCGGAGTTGAACGCCGGCTTCGCGGGGGTGTTGAACTGGTACAGCACGTTCTGCCCGCTGATGTCGGTGACCTTCCGCACGAAGTGCGCCGGGATGTACATGCCGTTGTTGGCGATGGTGGCGTAGCCCTGGGCCTGGTCCCTCGGCCGCACCTCGTACTGGCCGATGGAGATACCACCCTCGACGATGTCCGGCTTGCCGTTCTTGAGGGTGATCAGGCTGGGTTCCTGCTTCTGATAGGTCGGGCTGTACTCGGTCTTCGGGATACCCGCCTGCCAGGCGGCGGTGCGGACGTTCGGCGTCCCGACCACCGCGCCCATCTTGTAGAAGACCGTGTTGATCGAGTTGGTCATGGCCTTCTTGACCGTGCACGGCGACGCACACGAGTCGCCCTCGGAGTTACGCACCTTCCGGCCCAGGATCACCTGGTTGTTGCTCGGGTCGAAGACCGCGTTCAGGCCGATCTTGTCCGGCTGCTGTTCCAGCCCGGCGGTGAACACGTAGGGCTTGAACGACGAACCGGCCTGGTGCGGCGTGTCCGCCATGTCCAACTGGTTCTGCTTCGGGGTGTTGCCGCCGTACCAGGCGACGATCTCGCCGTTGCTCTGGTTCACCGACACCAGGGCGGCCGCCTCACTGGCCTTCACCTGCGGGTTGTCCTTCACGTGCGGGACGCCCTTGGACACGGGTTTGCCGTTGTCGGTCACCGCTCTGCCGTGCAGGACCAGGGGTTTGCCGTTGGTGAACTGGGTGTCGGTCTTGAGCCGGTCGGCGACGGCCTTCTCGGCGTCGGTCTGCGCCCTGGGCTGGATCGTGGTGTAGATCTGCGCGCCCTGCGCCTTCAACGCGTTCTCCGACCAGCCGTTGGCCTGCAGTTCGGCCATCACCTGGTTCACGATCAGGGTGCGGTCCCAGGGCAACGACGCCTGCGAGCCGGTGCCGTCCGCTATCGGCGTGGGGAACTTGCCGGCCTCGAACTGCGCCGGGGTGACCCAGTGGTCGTGGTTCATCCGGCCCCACACGTACGTGAAGCGCTGCTGCTGGTACGCCGTGTCGTTGGCGCGGCCCGGCGACTGGATCATGCCGGCCAGCAGGGCGGCCTGTTCCGGGGTCAGCTTCTCGGCCGACACGCCGTAGAACGCCCTGGCCGCCGACTCGATGCCGTACGCACCCCGCCCGAAGTACACGATGTTGAGGTACGCGGCCAGGATGTCGTTCTTGTCCGGGTACGTCTTGGTCATCTTGTACGCCTTGGCGACCTCGCTGACCTTGCGGGACAGGCTGTGCTGGTCGTTGCCCGTGGCGACCTTGATGTACTCCTGGGTGATCGTCGACGCACCACCGGTGCCGCCGGAGAGCTGGTTGTACACGGTGCGGGCGATGGCCTTGACGTCGAAGCCGTTGTTGGTCTCGAACGTCTCGTCCTCCGCGGCCTCCACGGCGTGCTTCACGTTGATCGGGATGGCGTTCGGCTTGACGAAGATCCGCGATCCATTGGTGATCTTCTCCATCACGGCGCCGTTGGCGTAGTAGATGGTCACCGGTTGGGCCTGGCCGAACGCCACCGTCTGCGGGTCGGGCACCGTGACGTCCTGGTAGATCAGGAAGAACGCCACGATCGGTGTCGTCACGCCGAGGAAGATCAGGATGTAGAGCGTGCGCCGGACCCAGCGCCACGCCTTCCTGCGCGAACTGCCGTGTGTCATGTTGTCATCGCCGTATTCGACAGGGGCCGCGTCGTGGTCGTCGGGCGGCTGCTGGGACTCCATCAGGTAGTCGTCGTCGCGGTGCGTCAGGAGATCGGGCTCCGGGCGCAGGTCGGGGGCCGGGCGGACCGGCGGCAGGTGATCGGTGGCGCGGTCGGCTGGACCGGGCGGGCGGCCGGGACCGGGCCGGCCGGGCGCGGCGGGACCACGACGGGCGCCGGGCGGACCCTGCGGGCCGGGCGGACGACCGGGCATGCCCATCGCGCGGGTCGGCTGGCCGGGCGGGCCGACCGGTCGAATCGGGCCGGGACCACCGCTGGGCAGGCCGCCGGGTGGGCTGGGCGGACCGCCGGGTGGCGGACCGGCCGGCGGGACCCCGCGGGTCGGACCCCCACCGGGACCACCCGCACCGCCGCCGGCCGCCGGGCGAGCCGGCGGTGGTGCGGGGGGTGTCGAGGGACGGGTCGGCGCCGCAGGCTCGGCAGGGGTGTCTGTCGAACCCCCACCGGCCGGTTCGCCCTGGCCGGGGCGTGCGGCGTCCTGATCACTGTCCGTGGGCCAGCTCGGCTGATCGTCACGTGGCTGATCGTCACGGTCGTTCACGAAGGGACCTCCCAGATCGCCGAGGCACGACAGCTCGGCGCTCGGTGGTCATACTGTCGGCGCACCACCACGGTCGGCCTGCCCGATCAGGCGCATCTCACTCCGAAGCCGTTCTCCGGCGCGAGCCGCGGGTGTCCTGGTTGTCGTTGTCTCCGGTTCCCAGGACGTATGACTGCACCAGGTGGTTCCAACTACAGGTGCGGCAAACCTCCACCACGTACACCCGGAACTCGCCGAACGTCGTCGACATCCTGGCGAGCTCGTCGGTGGTACGGGCCGAACCGGACAAGTGCTTCAGGTCGTCACCGTAGACCCACGACACAAGGGTCAGTGGTTCCCTCCGGCAGACGGGGCAGATCACGTCGCTGGGCTGGCCGTGAAACTTGGCCGCACGCACCAGGTAGGGGCTGGCGTCGCAGACCTCCATCGTGCCCACGCGGCCGGAGTAGACCTCGGCGAGCAGCGCACGGCGCTGCAACGCGTGGTCCACCACCTGCCGTCGGTTCCGCACGACCACAGAGTACGTGGAGACACCGTCGGTCCGCTGGTCCGTTCGGGGCAGGCTGGCCGATCGTGGCTCTCACCACAGCGGGGAGCACATTACGGAGACCTGATGTATCGGAGCGATATAGTGGCGGACACATTCCAGCCGTGAGGGAGGTGCCTCGTGATCGAGTTCGCGATCCTCGGACTGCTGCACGAGGCACCGATGCACGGCTACGAGCTCCGCAAGCGACTCGCCAGCCTGCTCGGCGCGTTCCGCGCGTTCTCCTACGGTTCGCTCTACCCGGCGTTGCGCCGGTTGCAGCGGGCCGGGTTGATCGTCGAGGAACTGACCGATCCCGAGCCCTGTGATCCGGCGGCTGCCAAGGGCACGCGGACCTGGGGCAAACGGGCCAGGCGGGTCTACCGGGTCACCGCGGAGGGCAAGGAGCGCTTCGCCGCGCTCGTCGCCGACGGTGGCCCGGCAACCTGGGACGACGACGGGTTCGGCGTCCACATGGCGTTCTTCTCGCGCACGCCGGCCGAGGTCCGGATGCGGATCCTGGAAGGCCGCAGGCGCAAGGTCGAGGAGCGCCGGGAGGGCCTCCGCGCCGCACTGGCCAGGGCCGGTGAGCAGATCGACCGGTACACCCAGGAACTGCACCGGATGGGCCTGGAGTCGAGCGAACGCGAGGTGCGCTGGCTCAACGAGCTGATCGAGCACGAGCGGGCGGAGCTGGACGGCGACGGCCAGTAGGCCGCGCCGGTTTCGTCAGGTGTCTTAGGGACTATGGAGAAGGAGGACCCGGTATGGGCGAGCGTCGCCGTAGCGTTCGGGTAGCCATCGTCGGCGTGGGCAACTGTGCCGCATCCCTGGTACAGGGGGTGCACTACTACCGGGACGCTGACCCGGCCACGCGGGTGCCCGGCCTGATGCACGTCCAGTTCGGCGACTACCACGTGCGGGCCGTCGAGTTCGTCGCCGCGTTCGACGTGGACGCCAAGAAGGTCGGCCGGGACCTGTCCGAGGCGATCGTGGCCAGCGAGAACAACACGATCAAGATCTGCGACGTGCCGCCGCTGGGCGTCGTGGTGCAGCGCGGCCACACGTTCGACGGTCTCGGGGAGTTCTACTCCGACACGATCACCGAGTCGGACGAGGCGCCCGCGGACGTCGTCGGTGCGCTGCGCGCTGCCGGCGTGGACGTCCTGGTGTCCTACCTGCCGGTGGGCTCGGAGGAGGCGGACCGGTTCTACGCGCAGTGCGCCATCGACGCGGGTGTCGCCTTCGTCAACGCGCTGCCGGTGTTCATCGCGTCCGATCCGGTGTGGGCGGAGAAGTTCCGCGCCGCCGGGCTGCCGATCGTCGGCGACGACATCAAGTCGCAGGTCGGCGCGACCATCACGCACCGGGTGATGGCCAGGCTGTTCGAGGACCGCGGTGTCGAGCTGCTGCGCACGTACCAGCTCAACGTCGGCGGCAACATGGACTTCATGAACATGCTGGAGCGCAAGCGGCTCCAGTCCAAGAAGATCTCCAAGACCCAGTCGGTGACCTCCCAGATCCCGCACGAGATGCAGAAGGCGGATGTCCACATCGGACCATCGGACTTCGTGCCCTGGCTGGACGACCGCAAGTTGGCCTTCGTCCGGCTGGAGGGCCGCGCGTTCGGCGACGTGCCGCTGAGCCTGGAGTACAAGCTGGAGGTCTGGGACTCGCCGAACTCGGCGGGCGTCATCATCGACGCCGTCCGTGCGGCGAAGATCGCGCTGGACCGGGGCCACGCCGGACCGCTGGTGTCCGCGTCGTCGTACTTCATGAAGTCCCCGCCGGAGCAGTACTCCGACTCGGCCGCGTACGAGGCCGTGGAGCGCTTCATCGCCGGAGACGTGGAGGGCTGATCGGTCCGGGGCGCGCGGTCGGCTACCGTGCGCCCCATGACCGCACAGCCCTCCGACCGGCCGTTGGCCCTGGTCACCGGAGCGTCCCGAGGCATCGGCGCGGCCACCGCCCGGCTGCTGGCCGCCACCCACGACGTGCTGCTCGGCGGCCGGGACGTCGACGCGCTCACCGCGCTGGCGGCCGAACTGCCCGGCGCCCGGCCCTGTCCGGTCGACGTGACGGACTACGCCGCGCTGGCCGACTCGGTGGCCGGCATCCCGCGGCTGGACGTCCTGGTGCACAGCGCGGGCGTGGTCACGGTGGCGCCACTGGCCGACATCCCGGCCGCCGAATGGCACCGGGTGCTGGACGTGAACGTGGTCGCCGTCGCCGAACTGACCCGGCTGCTGCTGCCCGCGCTCCGGGCCGCCCGCGGCCGGGTGGTGCTGGTCAACTCCGGTTCCGGGCTGCGCGGCCGGCCCGACTGGGGCCTGTACGCGGCCAGCAAGTTCGCCCTGCGCGCCTACGCCGACGTGCTGCGCGACGAGGAGGCGGAGCACGGCGTCCGGGTCACCTCGGTGTTCCCCGGCCGCACCGACACCGACATGCAGCGCGAGGTCTGGGCGCTGGAGAGTGACGGCGACTACCGGCCGGAGCGCTACCTACGGGTGGAGACGGTGGCCGAGGCGATCCGGTACGCCGTGCAGGCGCCGCCGGACGCGCAGGTGGTGGACCTGGCGTTCCGCCCCGGCCCGTGACTCACCAGCTCCCGCCGCCGTCACCGCCACCGCCGGAGTCGCCACCGCCACCGAAGTCGCCGCCACCTCCGCCGAAGTCGCTGTCCTGACCGGTGACCCAGCCGCCACCGTCGCCGCCGAAGCCACCGCCCTGGTCGCCCCAGCCGCCGTCCATCTCGTCGCGCCGGAACTGCTCGTTCTCGCCGGACATCTTGCCCAGTTCGTAGCCGAGCAGACCGCCGCCGACGGCACCACCGATGCCGGCGCCGATGCCGCCGCCACCCCGGTAGCCGGGTCCGTACCCGCCGTCATAGCCGCCGTAGCCCTCGCCGTAACCAGGTCCGTAGCCCGGTGGCGGGCCGTACCCGCCGCCGTAGCCCCGGCCGAAGCGACGCCCGAAACCGGCCGGCCCGCCGCGCCGACCGAACCGCCGGAAGATCCGGCCCAGCACGCCGAACACCACGACCACGATGATCAGCACCACGATCCAGCCGAACCCGCCGAAACCGCCGTGCGACCGCCCGCCGGTGTTGGCCAGCGAGGACTTGAGGCTGGTCAGCGCCGCCTGGACGGCACCGGTGTAGTCGTTGCGGGACTTCATGACGTCGACGAACGCGCTGTTGGCGCTACTCGCGGCCGAGTTCGCGGCGCTCTGGCTCAGTCCGCTCGACTCGCCGATGCGCAGCGCCTCGTGGTGGGACTTCGTGTTGATGCCCAGCGCGATCGGCGTCTGCCGGGACACCTTCTCCTGCACCGCCTCGTCGAACGCCGACTCGCTGGTGGCGTCCTCGGTGGTCGTCCAGATGTAGATCGGCTCGGGCAGCGTCGCCGCCTCGTTCTGGACCGTCGTGACGTTCAGCACATTGGCTTCGTCGTTGATCGTGGCCGTGCTCGCCGAGGCCGGTAGCGCGACCGCGAGGGTCGTGCCCACCGCGACCGCGACGGCAGCCAGCCATCGTGACGTCCTACGCATCGTCATTCCCCTCTCCCATCACGACCATAACCGCGTTTGCCGCCCGGAGGTTCCGCGTGGCAGGCCGCTCAGGCGTACAGCCGTCGCGTGATCGCCCGGACGTCGGCCAGTGCCCGCGCCTCGTCCACACCGGTGGGTACCCCGCCGGCGAGCACCGGATCACCGGCCACCCACACGTCCCGCACACCGCGCGACCCCGCCGCCCACACCAGGTTCGCCAGCAACTGCGGGTCGGGCACGTCCAGCCCGCCGACGAACGCGTCCTGATCGGCGTCGACGTGCGTCAGGTCCGCCCACCTGCCCGGCTCCAACGCGCCGATGTCGTTGCGGCCCAACGCGTCCGCGCCACCCCGGGTGGCCAGTAGCAGCACGTCCGCCGCGGTGGCCGCTGTCGCGTCGCCGGTGGCCAGCCGGGCGAACAGGCCGGCCAGTCGCATGTCCTCCCACAGGTCCAGGTCGTCGTTGCTGGCCGGGCCGTCGGTGCCCAGGCCGACCGCGACGCCCGCGGCCCGCAGGTCGGTCAGCCGCGCGATGCCGGACGCCAGCTTGGCGTTGGAGCCGGGGCAGTGCGCCACGCCGACGTGGTGCCGGGCGAACAGGTCGATGTCGGCGTCGGACAGGTGCACGGCGTGCGCGGCCAGCACCCGCCCGTCGAGCACCCCGAGCTCGGCCAGCATCGCCGGCACCGAGCCGTACCGCTCGCGCTGCGCCACGTCCTCGTCGCGCGACTCGGCGACGTGGATCTGTAGCAGCGCACCACGTTCCTGCGCCGCTGCCGCGATCACCGGCAGCGCCTCGGCGGGCAGCACGTAGGCCGAGTGCGGGCCGTAGCCGATCTCGATCCGCTCGGCGGGGCCGAAGCGCAGCCCGTCGGCGTCGATCCACTTGTCGGTGTGGGCCAACCCGCTGCGCCAGTCCATGCCGGGCAGGTCGGTCACGGTCAGCGGCACACCCAGCACCACGCGGGAGCCGGCGGCCAGCACGGCGGCCACGATGTCCTCGTCGTAGAAATACATCTCCGCACTGGTTGTCACGCCGGCCCGGAGCATTTCGGCACAGCCCAGCAGCATCCCGGCCCGCACGTCCGGCCCGCGCATCCTGCCCTCGGTCGGCCAGATCACCTCACGCAGCCAGCGCAGCAGCGGCAGGTCACCGCCCATGCCGCGGAACAACGTCATCGGGGTGTGGGCATGCGTGTTCACCAAGCCGGGCAACAGGATTCCGGTCAACCGGCGCACCGGCCCCGTCGTGGCGGGCGCGGTCGCGGCTGGTCCGACGTGGCCGATCCGGCCATCGTCCGTGATGTCCACGACGGCGTCACGCAGCACAGAACAGGCCGGATCGCAGGGTAGGACGACAGGGGCGTGCAGGCGGATCGCGCTCGTCATCCCCGAGATCCTGCCAGGGGCGATCAGCCGCGCGGGCTGGTTTTGGCCGGCTCGCAGTGCACCAGGTCGATCACCGGCTCGCCCTGGGAGATGCTGATCCGCATGGCGCAGCTCAGCGTGTCGCCGACGGCCACCGAGCCGTGCGTGGGCAGCGCGTCGGCCAGCAGCGCGCTGGCCGTGGTGAACTGGGTGCCGGCCGCGACCTGCCGCTGCCCACCGCCGGAGTCGAACGAGACCGGCGCCAGCACGGTGAGCCGGGCGGCACCCGCCGACTCGTCGGCGTCCACCACGACCGGGGCCGTCGCCAACTGGGTGGGGGCCACCGTCGCCGAGCGCAACGCCGTCGTGGCCAGCACGCCTGCCACCGCGAGCGCGGCGAGGCAACCGGCGAGAACCAGCACGCTACGGACAGTGGACGACACCTGACAACTATGCGCCGACCAGCCTGATCTCGCTCGACGGATCGCCGGTGAGCACACGACCGTCCGGCGCTGCCGGTGCGGCGAAGCGGGGCGGTCCGCCCTGCCTGGCGCGCAGCGCGTCCTCGGGTGCCACCCGGAACGTCGGCCGGTGCGCGTTGGCCCGCTGCCGGGACCGCAGCCACGCCAACCGGTGCCGGGCCTCCGCGTAGTGGTCGGTGACGGTCACGCCCGCCGTGTCGAAGGAGTGCAGCACCGCACGGTTCAGTTCCACGGTGGCCCGATCCCGCCACAACGTCCGCTCGGTCGAGGTGTCCAGGCCCAGCCGGGCGGCCACCTCGCGGGCCACGCCGTAGGCGGCCTCGTCGGCCAGGCCACGGGTGCCGATCTCGGTGCCCACGTGCCAGCTGTTCACCGGCGCGGCCGGATACCGCACCCCGCCGATGGTCAGCGCCATGTTGGCCACCACCGGCACGGCGGGCCAACGCAGGCCCAGCTCGGCGAACCAGGGCAGGTCCGGGTGGTGCAGCGCCACCTCGACGGCCGCCTCGGCGGGCACGTCGAAGCGCCGGGGACCCTCGTGCGCCGTCTCCACCACCAGTGGCAGCACGTCGAACCGGCCGGCCCGCGCAGGCGGCCGCCAGCTCATCCCGAGCACCGCATCGGTGAACCCGGTGTAGCGCCGGTCGCCCAGCACGTCGCCGTTGCCGGTGCGGTGGCCCGCGTAGCGGACGAGCTGGTCATTCCACACCGTCGGGCCGGGCGCGGTGGGCGTGTCCGGCGCGAACACCGTGACCAGCGGCCGCACCTGGCCGCCGGCCATCGCGTGCCGCAGGTGGGCGACGCATTCGGCGGCGACGGCGGCCGCGTTGCGCAGCCCGCGCAGGTCGCGCACCTTCAACTGCCGCCACGGCACCCCGCTGGTGCACCAGCCGGAGTCGCGCAGCGCGACCCGGGCGCCGTAGGCCAGCTCGCCCGCCGTGTGCCGATAGGTGCCGGTCGCCGCGATGGCGGCACGCACGTCGGCCAGCCGGGCACCCATCGGGCCGGCGCCCGGATGCGCGTCGTGGTACATGCGGACGAAGTGTTCAGCGGCCTTCGGATCCACCGGCTGTGCTGTCTCGGCAGCGGCACGCGCGATCACGGACGGCGAACTTACCGGTCCGAGGCCCTCACTCGGCACTGCCATCCGAGTCAATTCGGGACCGGAATTCGGCTCACCCCATCGGGTGGCCGGCGCACGGTCCGTATCAGACACGCCGGAACATGAGGTCGCGGCTGACCCTGCCCTCGTCCCGGGCCCTGGTCTCGAACTTGGTCACCGGCCGCCAGTCCGGCCGCGGCGCCCATTCGTCGAACTCGTTGCGCAGCAACGGTTCCGCGGTGCACACGGCGAGCATCTGGTCGGCGTAGGACGCCCAGTCGGTGGCCAGGTGCAGTCGCCCGCCCACCGCGAGCCTGCCGGCCAGCAGCGCCACGAAGTCGGGCTGCACCAGCCGTCGCTTGTGGTGTTTCTTCTTCGGCCACGGGTCGGGGAAGAAGATCCGCACCCCGGCCAGCGAACCGGGCGCGACGTGCTCGACCAGCAGCGGCACGGCGTCACCGCGCAGCAGCCGCAGATTCGGCAACGCGAGTGCCTCGATCCGCAGCAGCAGTTGGGCCAGGCCCGGCTCGTACACCTCGACGGCCAGGTAGTTCACGTCGGCTTCGGCCTGCGCCAGCCGGGCGGTCGTCTCGCCCATGCCGGACCCGATCTCCAGCAGCACCGGCGCACTCCGGCCGAACCAGTCCGCGGTGTCCAGCTCGCCCGGCGGCAGGTCGGCCACCTCACGACCCAGCGTCGCCCAGTGCCGGTCCCAGGCCCGCTGCTGGCCGACCGTGATCCGACCGCCGCGGCGCACGAAACTCACCACGCCGCGGTGGTGCGCGGCATCAGCAGGAGTCACGGGCCACCGTCCTTCGTCGGTAGCCCGTGACCCTACGTGACCTGCTGTCGCGGCCTCAGCCCAGGCGCTGGCGCAGCGCGGCCAGCTCGTCCCGCAGTGAGGTCGGCACCTTGTCGCCGATCTTGGCGAACCACTCGTCGATCAGCGGCAGCTCCTCGCGCCACTCACCGGCGTCCACCCGCAGCGACTCGGCCACGTCGGCCGCGTCGACGTCCAGCCCGTCCAGGTCCAGGTCCGCCGCCGTGGGGACGTAGCCGATCGGCGTCTCGGTCGCGCCCGCCTTGCCCTCGATCCGCTCGATGGCCCACTTCAGCACGCGCGAGTTCTCGCCGTATCCCGGCCACAGGAAGCGCCGGTCGTCACCGCGACGGAACCAGTTGACGTAGAAGATCTTCGGCAGCTTGGCCGCGTCGGCCTTCTTGCCGGTGTCGATCCAGTGCTGGAAGTAGTCACCGGCGTGGTAGCCCATGAACGGCAGCATCGCCATCGGGTCGCGCCGCACCACGCCGACCTTGCCCTTGGCCGCGGCCGTCGTCTCGCTGGACAGCGTCGATGCCAGGAACACGCCGTGCTGCCAGTCCCGCGCCTGCGCGACCAGCGGCACCGTGGTGGCCCTGCGGCCACCGAAGAAGATCGCCGAGATCGGCACGCCCTGCGGGTCGTCGAACTCGGGGGCGATGATCGGGCACTGCGACATCGGCGTGCAGTACCGGGCGTTCGGGTGCGCGGCGGGCTCGCCGGCGTCCGGCGTCCAGTCCCGCTTCTTCCACGAGGTCAGGTGCGCGGGCGGCTCGGTGCCCATGCCCTCCCACCACACGTCGCCGTCATCGGTGAGGGCCACGTTGGTGAAGACCGAGTTACCCAGCTCGATGGTGCGCATCGCGTTGGGGTTGGTGTGCCAGTCGGTGCCCGGCGCCACACCGAAGAAGCCGTTCTCCGGGTTCACCGCGTACAGCCTGCCGTCCGGGCCGAACCGCAGCCACGCGATGTCGTCGCCCAGCGTCTCGACCTTCCAGCCCGGGATGGTGGGCTGCAGCATCGCGAGATTGGTCTTGCCGCACGCCGACGGGAACGCGGCCACCACGTAGTAGGCCTTGTCCTGCGGCGAGATCAGCTTGAGGATCAACATGTGCTCGGCGAGCCAGCCCTCGTCGTGCGCGATCGCCGACGCGATGCGCAGCGAGTAGCACTTCTTGCCCAGCAAGGCGTTTCCGCCATAACCGGAGCCGTAGCTCCAGATCGCCCGCTCCTCGGGGAAGTGCGTGATGTACTTGGTCTCGTTGCACGGCCACGGCACGTCGGCCTGGTCGGACTCCAGCGGCGCGCCCACCGAGTGCAGGCACTTCACGAAGTCGGCGTCCTCGCCGAACTTGGCCAGCGCCCTGGCACCGGCCCTGGTCATCACGCGCATCGACACGACGACGTACTCGGAGTCGGTGATCTCCACACCCAGTTGCGGGTGCTCCGCGCCCAGCGGACCCATGCAGAACGGGATCACGTACATCGTCCGGCCGCGCATGCTGCCCCGGTACAGGCCGGTCATGATCGACTTCATCTCGACCGGGTCCATCCAGTTGTTGGTAGGACCGCTGTCCGACTCCTCGACCGAGCAGATGAATGTGCGTTCCTCCACCCGAGCCACGTCATCGGGATCCGAGGCCGCCCAATACGAATTGGGCTTCTTGCGCAGCGGCACAAACGTGCCCGCGTCGACCAGTTTCCGCGTCATGCGGTCCCATTCGGCGTCCGAACCGTCGACCCACACCACGTCGTCCGGGGTCGTCAGCTCCGCCACGTCGCGGACCCACGCGAGCAGCCGGGCATGGGTGGTCGGTGCCTGATCGAGACCGGGGATGGTCACTGCTGTCATCGCGCCTCGTCTCCTGACTGAACGACGGATCGCACGTTCGGCTAAAGCCGGAACGTGTGACGTCGTCGTCCGTGGGAAAGTTCGACTACGCCCGGGGGCTGGTCGGGCGTGTCGAGGATGGGATTAACCGAGGTTAGCCCGAGGACGCGGGATTGATGCACGCCGATCGTGTAGATTCGCTCACAAAAACGATCAGGGTATCGATTAAGCAGGCGTCGGCGCCCGGTGTCCGGGCGACCAGGCGACCGACTCGGTGCGGTCGTTACCTGTCCGTAATCGTCACGCTCAGTTCTGGCTGATCCACTGGCCGGTGGTGGCGTCGATCCGCACCACGCCGGGCGCACTGCCCGCGTCGGTGAGCGCGCCCGCCCAGCCGGTCCAGTGCCGGTCGTCCGCGATGTCCCGCCCCGCGGGTGTGGCGTCGCCCACCGGCGGTACGAACGGGTGTTCACCGCTGTCGTCGAGCTGGTAGCCGCCGTCGGCGGTGAGGTGCCCGTGCTGGGTCTGCATCCACCCGTCGTCGGTGTGGTCGGCGACGACCACCTCGCCGTCCGGGGTCAGCTCGGTGGCGACGTCCGCGCTGCCGTTGCCGTCGCTGTCGGTGTACAGCACCGTGTCGCCGTGCGCGTCGTGCACCACGGCCGTGTCCAGCCGGCCGTCGTCGTTCGTGTCGATCGTCGCCTCGCCGGCCACCGCCGGGCCGTCCGGCGTGTCCACCAGGATGTGCGGGGCGCCGCCGAAGAAGTGTTCGTCGACCGAGTCGACCAGCCCGATGGCGTCCTGCTCGTAGTCCGGGCCGTGCTGCTCGGTGTCGCCGTCGACCTCGAGGTTCAGCTCGGCGGAGTCGTCCGCGCTGCCGTCGTCGATGTACACGGCATCCTCTGTTCCCCGCCCGTCGGGCGGCCGGTCGAAGTGGGCATCCTGGCTGTTGGACTCACCGTATGCCGGTCCGGTTCCCCTGACCAGCCTGGTCGGTCGGCGCGTCCCGCAGCGCCCTGATGTCGGCCAGCAGGCCCTCGATCCGCTCCCTGCCCTGCCGCACCGCGGCCAGCCGCCGGCCCGCGTCGGCCAGCAGCCGGGTCCGTTCGCCGTCGGCCAGCCGCATGGCGGCGTCCACCTCGCGCAGTTCCGCCTCGATCGCGTCGATCCGCCTGCCCAGCGCGTCGTCCAGGGCCAGGGACAGGTTCTGCTCCACCTCGATGAGCTGCTCGGCGACCAACTGGTCCAGGGTGGCGCGGGCGTCCGCGATCGACTCGGTGAGCCACTGCCTCATGTGCTGCTTGTCCGCGGTGTGCTTGCGGGTGCGCGCCAGCCACCACCCGGCGCCCAGGCCGACCACGATGGTCACCGGCAGCACCAGCGGATTGAGCACCGCGACACCCAACCCGGCCAGCGGCAGCGCGGCCACCCGTGCCGCGCCGAACCCGCCGGTGATCCCCATGAACACCAGCAGCCGGTCCTCCGCGTTCGGCGGCCTGCGGTCCGGCGGCCGCGACACCACCGGCGGCCGCCCCGCCCGTGCCGCCTGCGCCCGGATCAGCGCCAGTTCGTCCGCGGTGAACAGATCGGCCAGCGCGGCCACCGCGACCCGGTCGAGTCTCCCTACCAGCCCGTCGGACAGTTGGTAGGACACCGACCGCAGCGCCGCGTCCACCTGGCCGGGCAGCCCGGCCAGCCGGATCCGGTCGGCCGAGTCGATGGCGTGCCGGAACCACGACTGCACGTCCCGCATCCGCCGCTGCACCTCGTGCGAGCTCTCCACCCTGGCCCGCTGGATCTCCCCGCGCAGCCGCACCTGCCAGCCTCGCGTGGACGAGCGCCGCGCGGCGGCCAACTCGTCCCGATGCGTCCGCAGCTCGTCGGCCTCGGCCGCGCCCGAGGACAGCGTCCGGCACTCCATGCGCAGCGTGGCCGCCAGCCCGGCCAGCGCCGTGCCCAGTGCCCGCAGGGTGTTCGCCTCGGCCAGCATCACCGACCGCCCGACCACCAGTTCCTGCAGTGCCGCCTGGACTTCCGCGATTCCGGAGTGCTGCCGCAGGGCGGTGGCGGCCTGCTCGTTGGGCGCCGTGCCGGCCAGTTCGGCCAGCCGAGCCGAGCAGCCGAACCAGGGTGCCGCGGCGAACCGGGGCGCGTGTTCGGCCAGCAGCGCCCGGTCCGCGTCCAGTACCTGCCGCCAGCCGGGAAACGCGTCGGTCTTGGCCATGGCGAACACCACGGTCTCCACCTGCTCGCCGACATCCCGCAGGAACGCCAGTTCACCGGAGGTCAGCGGACCCGACGCGTCCACCACGAACAGCAGCGCGGTCGCGCCGGCGGCGGCCTGCCTGGCCAGTTCGCCGTGCATCGAGTCCAGCCCGCCCACGCCCGGCGTGTCCACCAGGGCCAGCCGGGCCAGCAGCGGCACCGGCCCGACCACCTCGACGTAGGCGGGCGGCAGTTGCCCGGTGGGCAGCTCGCCGTCGGCCGACGCCCAGTGCCGCAGTTGCGCCAGGTCGAACGGCAGGGACGGCAACCGGCCCGGGTAGTGCGCACTGGCCTGCCACGTTTCGGCATGGCCGAACACCAGATACGCCGACGTCGCCACATCGGCGTCCACAGGGGACAGTCCGGGGCAGGCGAGCAGCGCGTTCACCAGCGAGCTCTTGCCGCGCTTGGTCTCCCCCACCACGACCACCGTCGGCGTCGCCGGCCGCGCGGCCACCGCACGGTCCACCCCGTCGGCCGCGGCCGGGTCCTGTTCCCTGACCAGCGCCAGCAGTTGCCCGGCGGCCTGGCGCACGGTCCGGGGCAGCGTCACCTGCCACCCCGCAGCTGGTAGACGGTCACCACGGGCACCCGCAGTTGCCTGCCGTGGTCGTCGAACCCGACCACCTCGGTCTCCGCGATCCGCCCGACCAGCGTGACGTCGTCGGTGGGCACCGTGCCGGCGGCCTCGTGCAGTGCGGGGTCGAACGGTTGCCCGTCCGGACGCACCGCGCGCACGCCGATGGCGGCCAGACCCTGCTCGATCCGCTCCGCCACGGCGTCGCTGCGGGCCCGGTCCAGCGCGTACAGGCACAGCTGGAGCAGCGCCCCTCGGTCGGCGATGGCCTGTGTGACCACGCCGTAGGGGTCGAACGGTTCGGTCAGGTGCGCGGTGGGCGTCACGCCGGGATTCGACGGACCGGAGTGCGGATCGGTTCCGTTCATGCCGCCCCCGACTCCCGCAGCCGCCGCCAGAGCAGGAAGTACGTCCGGTGCACCACGTGCGCCACCCTGCTCTGCGCGGGTGTCGCGCCGAACGACGCGAACGAGCGCCACCAGCCGGCCCGCTCCAGCGCGTACCCGGCCAGGTCGGTCGCCGACCGGTCGGGCAGCCCGAGCTGCCGGCCCAGATCCGCCGACGTGTCCACCGTGCTGCCCACCCGCAGCACCTCGTCGGCCAGGTCCTCCGGCAGGTCCACCGCGCCGGACGTGACCAGCGTGAGCGCCTCCAGCAGGCGCAGCTGGTGCGCCTCCGGCTTGCTCAGCAGCACCTCGATCGCGTCGTGCACCCGTTGCCGCTCACCGGGGTCGCCGGACGCGTGCGCCAGCGCGGTGATCGACGCCAGCGCGGCCGCCGCCTTGATCCCGTCGGCCCGCGCCCGGAACACCGTGTCCAACCGGCCGCGCACCCCGGCCAGCCCGGAACCGGCCAGCAGTGCGCGGCGCAGCGCGCCGGCGGCCAGGCCGGGCTCGGCGCGCAGCGCGTCCAGCGCGCCGCGGATGCCGTACAGGTCCAGCGCGGCCAGCAACCGGACCCGCGTCGCCGACGACACCGGCACGTCCCAGGTGGTGAACAGGTCGGCCGACATCAGCATCGTGCCGACCGTGTCCGCGTCCAGTCCGGCCAGCGCACGCAGCGCGTCGGCGTCCGCCGAGGTGAAC
Organism: Pseudonocardiaceae bacterium; assembly: GCA_036491115.1. Lineage (GTDB taxonomy): Bacteria > Actinomycetota > Actinomycetes > Mycobacteriales > Pseudonocardiaceae > DATEPR01. Next base: position 3,287 of record DASXCQ010000026.1, on the reverse strand, counting down.
CGGCCGGTCTCGGCCGACTCGGCGAGCAGGCCGATCGCCGGCAGCACCCCGGTGACCATCGGGCGCAGCGTCGCGGCCTGGCGCTGGGCCAGCAGTTCCGCCGCCCGCCACACGTCACCGTCGGCTCCCGCGACCGACTCGGGAACGACCGTGTCCGCCTTGTTCAGCACCGCGATCACGTTCGCCGGCCCGGCGTCCCGGCCCGCCGTCGCGGCGGCGAACGCGGCCAGTGCCTGCTGGTCGTCGGCCCGCACCGCCTGGGTCACCACGTAGAGCACTGCCTCGGCGCCGGCCACCGCGTCGGTGGACACCGGGTCCAGCCCGCCCTCGAGCACGTGCTCGGTCCTGGCCACCGACGCCGCGTCCAGCGAACCCAGGCCCGGGGTGTCGATCACGGTCAGGTCGCGCAGCACGGCGTTGGTCAGGTACGCCTCCAGGTGCGACACCTTGGTCAGGTCGCCCACCGCGTCGCCGAGATCGGCCGGGATCATGCCCTGCGCGTCGAACGGCAGCACCTGTTTGGTGCCGTCCACGCACACCACCTCGACACGATCCACCGTGCCGTAGGAGAACCGGGTCACCAGGCGGGTGCACTCACCCACGTCGGTCGGCGCCACCCGCCGGCCGATCAGCGCGTTGACCAGCGTCGACTTGCCGGACTTGATCCGGCCGGCGACGGCCACCTGCAACGGCCCGCGCAGCCGCCGCAGCACGTCGGCGAAACCGGCACCGGTCGCGGCGGACACCTGCGGCGTGAGCCGCTCGCAGAGTCCGGCCACCGCCGTCGAGAGCGGACCCACGGGTCGCTGCTGCCCACCCGCCGTGGTCACTGGTGCCTTCCCTCCGCCGTGCCGGGGATCGTCGCATCGTCCCACGGGAACGACCCCGGGTCCTGCCACCGTCAGCCCGCCGGGGTACACCCCGTGCTACCGCAGGCTGACGTGCGCGCGGCGGCGGCCTGCCTACGCTGTGTCGGTGCGGAGGTTGAGCCTGTGGCTGCGCCGGCATCCGGTGGTCGGCGACTCCGTCATGGCGATCGTGCTGGCGTTGCTCACCATCAGCGAGAGCAACGAGGCGTTCGCCCGCCACCACCCGTGGTTCTACTGGTCGGTGGGCGTGCTGATGGTGGTGCCGCTGGTGAAGCGCCGCCGCTGGCCGGTCCTGTCCGCGTACCTGATCCTGGCCGGCGGCCTGCTGCAGCTGTTCACCCACGGCGACCTGGACACCCCCGCCTCCCTGCCGGTGCGCACCGCCGACCTGGCGCTGGGCGTCGCGCTGTACACCCTCGTCGTCTACACCGACCGGCGCCGCTCGCTGACCTACGGCGCGATCCTGGTCGCCGGCACCGCGGTGGACGTGGTCTGGCGGGTGCAGGACCGCGGCGCCGAGGTGGTGCTGGGCATCGGTGCCGCGGCGATCTACGGCTTCGCCTGGGCGCTGGGCGAGTTCGTCGCCGCCCGCCGGGCCTACCACAGCGAACTGGAGGCCCGGCTGCGCCTGTTGGAGACCGAACGAGACCAGCAGGCCACCATCGCGGTGGCCGCCGAGCGCACCCGCATCGCCCGCGAACTGCACGACGTGGTGGCGCACGCGGTCAGCGTGATCGTGGTGCAGGCCGACGGCGCCGGGTACGCCATCCGAGGCGAACCCGGGCTGGCCGAACAGGCCGTCCGCACCATCTCCGAGACCGGCCGCGAGGCGTTGATGGAGCTGCGCAGGCTGCTGGACGTGCTGCGCAGCGACACCGACGAGCGGGACGTCCGGTCACCGCAGCCGAGCGTGGCCGGGCTGCCCGAACTGGCCGAGCGGTTCGAGGCGGTGGGCCTACCGGTGACCCTGATCGTGCGTGGCGAGATCGCCGACCTGCCGGCCGCCGTGGGGCTGGGCGCCTACCGGATCACGCAGGAGGCGCTGACCAACACGCTCAAGCACGCGGGCGCGGGTGCGGTGGCCACCGTCCGGGTGGAGCGGGTCGGCGGCCTGGTCGAGGTGGAGGTCGTCGACGACGGCGGTTCCGGTCCGATTCGCAGGCTGGCGCCGGTGTCCGGCGGCAACGGCCTGATCGGCATGCGGGAGCGGGCGACCGTGCTGGGCGGTTCGCTCACCGTCGGCCGCACCCAGGCCGGCGGCTGGCGGGTCCGGGCCACCTTCCCGGTCCGCGCGCCACACGGCTCGGTGTCCGCATAAGTCCGCCGGAATCGTCCGGAGTCGATAGTGTCGGCCGGGTGATCCGGGTACTGCTGGTGGACGACCAGGAACTGATGCGGATGGGCTTCCGCATGGTGCTCGGCGCCCAGGACGACATCGACGTGGTCGGCGAGGCGGGCGACGGTGAGCGGGCCGTCGCGCTGGCCGAGGCGCTGCGGCCGGACGTCGTGCTGATGGACGTGCGCATGCCGGTGCTGGACGGTGTCGAGGCGACCAAGCGGATCACCGGACCCGGCCTGGCCAAGGTGCTCGTCATGACCACGTTCGACCTGGACGAGTACGCGTTCTCCGCGCTGCGCAACGGCGCCAGCGGTTTCCTGCTCAAGGACACCCAGCCGGCCGAGCTCGTCTCGTCGCTGCGCGCGGTGGCCAGCGGTGACGCGGTGGTGGCGCCCAGCGTCACCCGCAGGCTGCTGGACCGGTTCCTCGGCACGGCCGGCGGCGGACTACGCGACGCAGGCGTGCTGGACGCGCTCACCGAACGGGAGCGCGAGGTGCTGGTGCTGATCGCCAAGGGCCTGTCCAACACCGAGATCGCCGGCCGGCTGTTCCTGTCGGAGGCGACGGTGAAGACCCACGTGGGCCGCATCCTGGCCAAACTCGACCTGCGGGACCGGGTCCAGGCCGTGGTGCTGGCCTACGAGACGGGTCTGGTGCGGCCGGGCGAGTCCGCGAATCAGGGTTGAGCTCAGGGTCGTCACGGATTCGTCCGACTCCAGGATGAGACAGGCTCAGCCTGGAGTCGGGGAGAGGTCGGCACCGGGGGTGGACGCGGCGGGGATGCCGGTCGGGCACTCTTGGGGTCGCTGACGGGGAAGCACAACACAGGCGAATTTCCAGGGACCGAGGGAGCGAGCATGATTGAGGCGGTGGGCCTGACCAAGCGGTACGGCCGAACCCTCGCTGTCGACAACCTTTCTTTCACTGTTCAGCCGGGCCGGGTGACGGGTTTTTTGGGGCCGAATGGTGCGGGTAAGTCGACGACGATGCGGATGGTGTTGGGGTTGGATGCGCCTGATGTTGGTCGGGTGTTGGTGGATGGGGTGGCGTATCGGTCGTTGCGGGAGCCGTTGCGGGTG
>DASXCQ010000025.1:0-4804 GCA_036491115.1 Pseudonocardiaceae bacterium | reverse complement strand
GCGTCGAGTCCTCCGCCAGGATCACCCGCACGGCAGGCTCGCTTCGACCACGGCCGGACCGCCTGCCGGGCTCCGCACGCTGAACCGGCCGTCGACCGCGGCGACCCTGCGGGCCAGGCCGGACAGGCCCGAACCGGTCGGATCGGCGCCGCCCGCACCGTCGTCGGCGACGGTCACCACGGGCCGGTTCTCCTGGCGGGCCACGGTGATGGCCACGCAGGACGGCGCAGCGTGCTTGGCAGCGTTGGTCACGGCTTCCGAGATCACGAAGTAGCTCACCGTCTCCAGTGCCGGGGACAGCCGGTCGGTGAGCCCGTAGTCCAGCCGGACGCGGACAGCGGACCGCTCGGCCAGCGACTCCGGCGCGGCATGCAGTCCCGCGTCGTCCAGTCCGGCCGGATAGACGCGGTGGGCGACCTCGCGCAGCTCGCTGATCGCCTCCCGCGCGGCGCCGACGCCTCCCGCAGGAGTTCGCGCAGTTCGTCGTTCTCGGCTCGGCGCGCCCTGCCGATCAGCATGCCCAGCGCGACCAGCCGTTGCTGCACGCCGTCGTGCAGGTCGCGTTCGATGCGCCGACGCTCGTCGGTGATCGCCTCGACCAGGATGCCCGGCAGGCCGGCACCGATCACCAGCCAGGTGTCGACCCGACCCCTGTGAGTTCTCGATCAGTCCCCACCCGCCGTCGAACACCCACGCCGACAGCATCGAACCGGCCACGACCACGCACAGCAGCAACAGCAGGAACACGCCGGCACCCAGCCCGCCGACCAGCCAGCGCACGGCGAGGTAGCGCCGGCAGCGTCGGGGCGTGAGGACGTCGATCCGCAGGGGACCGTGGCACCGGGTGATCCGGCGCAGCTCGACCTCGGTGAGCCGGACGGCCCAGTGGTCCAGCCGGGTGCCGGTGACCACGGCGGCCGCGAGGTAGCCGAACTCCGCGACGGCGGTCGCCGTGCCGAACAGGATGCTGAGCACGGCCCACAACCACCGGCGCACCATCGGGCCGGCACTGAAGGTCGTCGTACCGCGACAGGGCGGTGACCTGCTGCATTCGGCCAACGTAACCGATTGACCACAATGCCGGCATTGAGGTTTTCCGCAGTATGTGCCGTACGCTCACTGGCCGTGCCGGAGACGTGGACGAGCGCCGAGTGCGCCGCGGCGTGGGGTGTGCGGACGCCGACGTGGCTGGGCTACGTCTCCCGCGGTCAGGCACCGCAGCCGTTGCCCGGCGACCGCCAGGCGAAACGGTGGGACGTCGACGAGGTCCGTGCGTTCCCCCGTCCCGGCGTGGGCCACTCGAGGGCGGGCGCCGGTGCCGAGGCCGAGGAACTGCTGGCCGAGATGCGCGAGGTCGCCACCGAGATCGAGACGCTCCGCACCCGGCAGCGGGATCTGCTGATCGAGGGCAAGGCAGCCGGGCTGGAGCTCAGTGCGATGGCGAAGGCCCTCGGCATCTCCCGCCAGACCGCCTACGGCTGGCTGCGCTGAGCGTCCGCCTCGGGCACGGCCGGCCGCATCGACGAGGTCACGATCACCACGAGGACCAGAACCAGTTGCAGCAGCGGCGCGACCACCGGGACGTAGATCGCGAGCAGCGTCGCGGCGGCGGCTCCGACGATCAGCCCGACGATGATCTCGGCGCTCGGCAGCACCTTGCGCGGGTGCCGGCCGGCGGCGAGCGCGGCCATCATCGTGGTCAGCGTGCCGGTCATGTACGTCGTGGACAGGCCGGAGACGCCGAAGCGGAGCACGGCACTGCTCTGCACCCCCAGCGCGATCGCGTTCGCGCTCAGCAGCACGAGCTGCACGCTGCCGGTGGGGTGGCTGCCCGACGCCCACCAACCGACGGCATACACGGCGAACGCGGCCAGTTCGATCCACAGGGCACGCGTCACCTGGCGCGGCCACAGCGGATCGCCCTCGGTGTGCTGACCGGCGACCCGGCTGCCGATCACACACCCCGCCATGAACAGCACGATCGCCAGCGCGGAGCGCAACGCCACCGCACCATCCGATTTGGCCGCGGACAGACCGATGAGCACCATGTTGCCGGTCATCACGCTCGTGAACGCGCCACCGAGCGAGACGAATCCGACCGCGTCGGTCGCGCCACTGTTCACCGCGAGCAGCACGAGGAGCGCTTGCCGCCACCGGGTCGTGGGCATCGCTTTCGTGGTCACGTGTCGGGAGCTTAGCCGGGCTGTCGGGCGGTCAGGTCAGGGTGAACCGCACCGTCGGCTTCTCGGGGGCGCTGTTGTTCCCTCGGGTCCACACCGCGCGGCCAGCAGGGTGTCGTCGCCCCGGATCGGTTGCGGCAGACCGGTACACGCGGCCAGCCGCGCCGAGGGCGCGTCCGGACCGGTGACGGTCGTCGTCGCAGCCTGGCCCAACGCACAGTTCATGGCGATGTCCGAGCCGTCGTCTCCGACCACCCGGACCGACAGGTCGCCACCGTAGCACTGGGGCACGTAACCGGTGAGGAAGGTACAGCCCAGGTCGTAGGCCCGGAACACCGGTGTCGCGGCCGGATCAGGAACCGTACGCAGCACGTACGGAGCCAGATCGGTGGGTGGGCCGCCGGTCCGGAACTGCACGGCGTGGGTCTGCTCCGCCTCCTGGACCGACGTGCCGTCCTCGTCGGTGAGCCGTTCGCCGCCCTTCGAGGAACACGCCGGCGTCGGGCACGGCTCGCCGAGCCCGCGGTGGGCGCGGCGCCGGGTCCGAGCAGCCGTAGTGTCCTTGGGCGAGCCGAGGATGTCGCCGGACAGCATCACGATCAGCAGCCCTTCGCTGACCTGCTGGACGTGTTCGACGCACGGTGTGCCCCAGCAGCCGTTCGGTGCCGGCGGCGAGCCGGGGTGGCAGATGAGGCATCCCCGACCTCTCATCAGTAGGTTAGGTTAGGCTAACCTACTGCGGGATCAGAGGCCAGCTGCCAGATGGTCGAGCACGCTGGCGACCGCGGGCGCGAGATCGGCGCCCTCGATGGCGCCGCCGGGGCGGAAGGGCAACCTGGCCAGCCGGGTCACGCCCGCAGCCCAGATGGTCCGGTCCTCGGGGGCGCGGACGTGCAGGTCGGTGGGCTCACCGCAGTGCGGACACTCCAGGTAGGCCATGTTCTCCACGCCGCCCAGGACGGGCACGCGCGCGGCGCGCAGCACGGCGAGGGCGCGGCCGCTGTCCAGGTGCGACACCTCGGCCGGGGTGACCACGAGGATCGCGGTGAGCCGGCCCGCCATGCCGAGCAGGGACTGCTGCATCTCGCCGGTGCCCGGCGGCATGTCGATGACCAGCGCCTCGACGTCGCCCCAGGCCGTGTCGTTCACCAGCCGGCCCAGCAGCATGTCGCCGAACGCGGACCCGATGGCCAGGCCCTGGTTGCCGGACATCAGGAAACCGGCCGACGCCACCTTGAACCCGTCCACGTCCAGCGCTTCGAGGCTCGCGTCGCCGCTGTTCCCGGACCAACTGGCCAGGGTGACCGACTTCGCCGGGACGTCCCGGCGCAGCCCCAGCATGCGGGGCACGTCCGGCCCGTAGAGATCGGCGTCCACCAGGCCGATCCGGCGCCCGGCACGGGCGAGCTGCCGGGCCAGCGCGATCGCGACGCTGGTCTTGCCGACACCACCCTTGCCGCTCGCCACGGCGATCATCGGAATTCGGGAGCCGGCCACCAATTCACTGTATCGACGACGCGCCCACCGGCTGTGTTGCCCCGCGGCCGACCAGATGACGGGTGAAGAACCGTTCCCAGCTGTCCCGTTCGTGGGCCGGAATGCCGAGGTGGCCGCCGGGGTTCACGTGCATCGACTTCTCGGTCGAGCCGAATGCGTCGAACAGCGCGACGCTGCCCTCGCGGGAGGCGAGCTCGTCGTCCCACTGGACCACGAACTCGACCGGAATGGTGATCTGGTGCGCGGCCTCGGCCATGGCGGTGCTGTCCGGGTTCAGTCCGGCCAGACCGAAGACGGCGGCGGTGATCCTCGGTTCCGCGGCGACGAACGGCACGCCGAACGCGGTGCCCATGGACACGCCCCAGTAGCCGACCGGGCCGTCCTTGCCGATGATGTCCATTTCTTGCAAGGCATCCAGGGTCGCCTGCCATTCCGCGACGGCCTTGCGCGCCCGCTCGACCATCAGCCGGGCGACCTCGGCGCCCATCTCGCTGCCCTGCGCCACCCGCTCCCGGATGCGCTTGGCGAACTCGGCCGCCTCTTCCGGGCTGACGCGGTCGCCGTGCTGCGGAGCGTCGATCGCGGCGACGGCGAACCCGAGTGCGCGCACGTAGTGCCTGGCCCGCGCGACGTGGGTGTCGACGCGTTTGTGCTGCGTACCGCCATGGCCCATCAGCACCAGCGGCCGGGGGGCGGTCGCGTCGGCCGGTGCCCAGAGCACGCCGGGCACCCGGTCGCCCGCCACCTCCAGTTCGAAATCCCGTTCGGTGACGTCCTTCTCGGTGTGCTCGGTGGTGATCTGCATTGGCCCTCTCACCTGCTGGTCGGCGCGGTCTCGTACAGGCCCTGAACGTAGCCGAGGATGCCGGCCCGGTCGGCCGGGAGGAGGTAGCCGTCGGCGATCAGGTGGTTCAGGATGCCGCTGTACCGGTCGAGGTAGTGGCTGACGCTGCCGTAGCGGGCGGTCAACTGCGCGGCGGTGAACCGGGTCCAGCCGCCGAAGTTGCCACACGTGTCCGCGATCGATCTGGTCGCCACCGGCGGCACCGACACCGGGCCCGGCGTGCCCAGCGACAGCGCGACGTCCGGGAAGGTGATCCCGCCCTGCGGCTGGTTGTCCTTGTCCA
>DASXCQ010000024.1:0-35890 GCA_036491115.1 Pseudonocardiaceae bacterium | reverse complement strand
TCAGCCGATCTTCAACGTCTGGCCGCCGTCGACCGGGAGGGCCACTCCGGTGATGAAGCCCGCTTCGTCGGAAGCCAGGAACAGGGCCGCGTGGGCGACGTCCCAGCCGGTGCCCATGCGGGCCCGGAGCGGGACCTGGGCGTCGCGTCGGGCCACCACCTCCTCGCGGCTCAGCCCGAGTTTGGTGATCCGGTTCTCGATGGCCATGGGTGTGTTCATCAGGCCGGGCAGAATACAGTTCGCGCGGATGCCTTGGGGGGCATAGCGAATCGCCAGATGCGACGTCAGCGCGACCACGCCCGCCTTGGACGTCTTGTAGGCCACGTACGGATAGTCCAGCACGGCGGCCGTGGACGAGATGTTGGTGATCACGCCGCCACCGGCCGCGACGAAGTGCGGGATCGCGTGCTTGCAGGCGATCACCATGCTGCGCAGGTTGACCGCCGTGACGTGGTCGAAGGCGTCGACGGTGATCTCGGTGACGGGGGCGTCGTTGCCGGAGATGCTGATGCCGACGTTGTTGTGCAGCACGTCGATCCGGCCGTACTCGCGCACGGTCGACTCGAACAGCTCGCGCATGCCGTCCTCGTCGGTGGCGTCGACGGTCCTGGCCACCGCCCGGCCGCCTGCCGCCTCGATCTCGGCCACCGTCTCGGCCACCGCGCCCGGATCGCGGTCCGCGGCCACGACGACGGCGCCCTCCAGGGCGAACAGATGTGCCGTGGCGCGGCCGTTGCCGATGGTCGGGCCCGGGGTCTGGCCCGCTCCGACGACCACGACGACCCGGTCGGTGAATCGGCGGCCCACCGGGCGGCCCTGTTCGTCAGCCACGTGCCGGTCCTCGCAATGTCGCTCCTCCGTCCACCGGGATGGCCACGCCGGTGATGTAGCGTGAGCGGTCCGACGCCAGGAACAGCGCGCAGTACGCGACGTCCCAGCCTGTCCCCTCGATGCCCAGCACCGACGCCTCCTTGCGCCGCTCCCGTTTCTCGGCCGTCATACCGTCGGCCAACGCCATCGACGTGTACAGCGGGCCGGGAATCACGCAGTTGACCCGGATCCCGGCGGCACCGTGGTCGACGGCCATGGCCCTGGTCAACGTGATCACGGCACCCTTGGCCGCCGAGTAGCCGGTCAGCCCGCGCGGCCGCATCGCCGACACGGACGACGTGTTGATGATCGAGCCGCCGCCGGTGGCCGCCAGCGCCGGGATCGCGTGCCGGCCGGTGAGCATGATGCTCTTGACGTTGACCGCCATCAGCCGGTCCCACTCGTCCTCCGCCACGTCGACGACCGTACCCACCGATGACACGCCGACGTTGTTGTGCAGCACGTCCAGCCGGCCCCAGGTGTCCACGGCGGCGGCCACCGCGCGGGCGCAGTCGGCGTCGCGGGTGACGTCGCCGACCACCACCGCGCACGCGCCGCCCTCGCCGCGGATGGCGTCCGCGGTGGCGTTGGCGGCGCGTTCGTCGGCGTCGAACAGCACCACCGAGGCGCCTTCGCGGGCGAACAGGATCGCCGTCGCCTGGCCGGTGCCGACGGCCGCACCCCGGGTGCCGGCGCCGGTGACCAGCGCGACCCGGCCGGCCAGTTCGGTCACGCGATCGCCCGCAGGGTGGCCAACGCCGAGGTCAGGCGTTCGCGCTGGTCGGCCACTCCCCTGCGGTTGTCCAGGCCCTCGATGGACAGGTGGTAGTCGGGTGAGCGGTGGCCTGCCGCGACGGCGCCGACGAGCGCGGCCAGGTCGGCGACGCCTTCACCGGGGTAGCACCACTTCACCTCGAAGCCGCGCCGGTGGAAGCCGCCTTCCACGTAGTGCGACTCGAACCGGTAGTCCTTGACGTGCCCGGCGGGCGCCCAGCGGACGAGTTCGGTGACCACCGGCAGCGGGTCGGCGAGCGTGCTGATCGGGTTGATCACGTCGAGGAACACGCCGACCGAGTCCGGGCCGACCGCTTCGATGATCCGGGAGTACTCGGCGACGGTGAAGTCGGAGTGGTTCTCCAGGAGCAGCCGGATGCCGGTGCCGGCCAGTTCGGTGGCGGCCAGGCGCAGCGTGTCGATGACGTAGCGCTGTTCGGCGGCGATCAGGGCCGGGTCGGTGAGTTCCTGCCGGTAGAAACCGGAGGAGATGCGCAGGTAGGGGCTGCCCACGGCGGTGGAGTACCCGGCCCACTCCAGGATGCGCCGCACGCCGTCGGCGGGTGTCTCGCCCTTGTGGGCGTAGCCCATCTGCTCGCCCGCAACGTGCACGGCGAGGCCGAGTTCGTCGGCGAGTCCGCGCAGCGCGGCCAGTTCGGTGTCCGACCGGTTCCGCACGTGCACGACGTTGATCTGGACGAACTCGAAACCCAGCTCGGCCGTCTCGCGGAACACCTCCTCGACGGAGATCTCCCCCGCGTCCAGGCGGCAGTGGTAGGAGAGCGTGTCGACACCGAGCAGCAGCGCCATGCGATCACCTCACGTCTGTTCGAACGGGAACTCGTCCAGATGGTGTCGGTACTCGGGTTCGACGTCGATGGCCAGCGCGGCCAGTACCCGGATCACCGCGTTGTAGTGGGCGATCACCAGGACCAGTTCCACGGCCTGCCGCACGCCGACGGCGTCGACCACGGCCTGCCAGGTGGCGTCGGTGAGGTCCTGGTCGACGGTGAGTTCTCTGGCCGCCCGCAGCACGACGCCGGTGGGGCCGTCCGGCAGGGGTGAGTCGGCGCGGACCAGGCGGATGTCGTCGTCGGACAGGCCGAAGTCGCGGCCGATCTCGATGTGGTGGCTGTACTCGTAAGGGCTGCGGGCGAGGTAGCCGACCTGCAGGATGGCCAGTTCGCGCAGCCGGGCGTCCACACCGGACTGGTGGCGGATCCACTCGCCGATGGCGTGGAACCGGGCCAGGCCGTCGGGACTGTTGGCCAGGCCGCGGAACAGGTTGATCGGCCTGGCCAGCAGCGGCCGGTCGGCATCGTCGAGATCGGCGACGTCGAGGTAGGGGACCCTGGCCATCAGCCCTCCTGGTAGAAGGCGTCCAGCAGGGACCGCAGTTCGGCCACGGTCCGCAGGAACTTCGGGTCCGACCGCACGTCGGCCGGGCGTGGTCGGGGCAGCGGCACGTCGATGATCCGTGCCACCGATGACCGGGGGCCGCGGGACAGGACGACGACCCGGTCGGCCAGCAGGACCGCCTCGTCGATCTGGTGGGTGACGAAGATGCCGGACTTGTCGGTGAGTTCCCAGATGGACAGCAGTTCGGTCTGCAGGTGTTCGCGGGTCTGGGCGTCCAGCGCGGCGAACGGTTCGTCCATCAGCAGCACCGGCGGGTCGGCGGCCAGGGCGCGGGCGAAGTTGACCCGCTGCTGCATGCCGCCGGAGAGCTGTTTGGGGTAGGAGTCCTGGAACTCGGTCAGCCCGACCAGGGCCAGCGCCTGTTCCGCGGCCCTGGTGCGGCTGGCGCGGGGGGCTCCGCGCAGTTCCAGGCCGTAGGTGGTGTTGCGCAGCACGGTGCGCCAGGGCAGCAGCGACGCGGCCTGGAACACGAAGCCGCGGTTCACGCCGGGTCCGTCGACCGGTTCGCCGATCACCCGCAGGTCGCCGGTGAACGGCACCAGGCCGGCGATGGCCGACAGCAGGCTGGACTTGCCGCAGCCGCTGGGTCCGATGATCGCGACCAGTTCGTTGCGGCCGACGGTGAAGCTGGCGTCGGCCACCGCGACGAACCGGTCCGACCTGCGGCCGCGGCCGCCGCCGTAGGCCACGCCGACGTTGCGCAGTTCGACGGCCAGTTCCGTCGTGTCGTCGGTCCGGGACGTGTCCCGCTGTTCGGTCTGGCTCACAGTCGCCACCGGTCGAAGTACCTTTCCACGACTCGCAGGATCCCCGTGATGATCATGCCGGCGATCGCCGTGATGGCGATGCCGACGAACAGCTTGTCGGTCTGGAACGTGTTGCCGGCACTGGAGATCATGTAGCCCAGGCCGGCGGTGGACGCGATGAGCTCGCCGACGATCATCAGGACGAGGCCGAACCCGGCGGCCAGCCGGATGCCGGCCAGGATGGAGGGCACCGACGCCGGCAGGACCAGGGTGCGCAGCATCTGGAGCTGGGTGGCCTCGAACGAGCGGGGCACCTTGACCAGCGACTGCTCGACGGCCCGGACACCGGCCGCGGTGGTGACCACGATCGGCACGAAACCGCCGAGGAACACCAGGGCCACCTTCGATTCGATGCCCAGGCCGAACCAGATGATGAACAACGGTGCCAGTGCGATCAGCGGTGTCGAGTTGAGAAACGTGACGATCGGATTGAGCAGGCCGCTGATCCACCGGTAGGAACCGATGCAGATACCGACCGGAACGGAAATGAGGATCGCCAGTCCGATACCGATTCCGTATTCCTGGAATGACACGGAAAGGTCCGGCCACGCCTCACCGCTGCCGAAATAGGTTTTCGCTGCGGCGACAATGCGGGCGGGTGAGCTGGTGAACTGGATGTTGCCCAGGCCCAGCGACGCCGTGAGCTGCCAGGCGCCGAGAACGACGACGACCGCCAGCAGGCCGAGCAGGCCGTGCTGGTGGTCGACGACGAAGGTCCGGGCGCGGCCGAGGCCGCCGGTGACACCGGCAGCCTCGGTGACACCGTCGTCCGGTGCCCGGTCCGTTGGGCGGACCGCTGTCTCGCTCGCGTTCGGGGTGGCCACGACGCCTCCTCCTGCGATTGGTCGTCGCCTACTGGGCGGACTGGGCAGGCACGTTGACTCCAGCGCCCTGGATGATCGAGTTGTCGATCAGGCCGTTCGCCTCGGTCTGTGCCTTGTCCGGCGTGATGTTCTTGCCGTAGGTGGTGAGGATCTTGACGAATGTGGAGGGATCGATCGGTGAGATCTTGGACGCGGACACGATGCCCGGCGACACGCTCTTGGCGTAGGCGACGCCGCTCTTGATGTAGTGGTCGACAGCGGTGGCGGTGCCGTCGACGTCGGTGCGGGAGCCGGTGATGCCGGCCGCATAGCACTTGAGCACCTTGCCGACCAGGCTCTTGTTGGCCGCGACGTAGTCGGCCTTGCCCACGATGAAGTTGCTGAACGAGTACTCCAGGCCGTCGTCGGCCAGCGACTCGATCGAGTGCACGCCTGCCTTGATCAGGTTGTCCGGCAGCGGCGCGGACGTGAGCATGGCCTGGGCCCGACCGGAGGCGACGGCGGCGTACTGGCCGTTCAGCGAATTGGTGTAGACAATCTTGTAGTCAGTTGGCGTGAGGCCGGCATGGGCGAGCATCAGCGCCGGCACCTCGGCGGACGCGCCGCCGGGCGTGGAGGACGCGACGATCTTGCCCTTCATGTCCTGCATCGACTTGATCGCCGGCAGCGCGTACAGGCCCTCACCGGGGAACGCGCCGGTGTCCGCGACGAACACCAGTTTCGTGGTGCCCTGCAACGCGGCCAGCGGCACCTGGGAACTGCCGATGATGAAGTTGACGCTGCCACCGACGACCGCGGCGACCGACGCGGTCGGGGTCAGGATGCGCAGATCGAGTTTGACGCCGAGCTTGTCGCACACCCCGCTCGCCGCCGCATAGTAGAGCGACGCGAATCCCTTGCTCTGCGTCGGCAGTCCAATGGATACGGTTGTGATTCCCCCGCTGCCGCTTGAGTTGTTCGTCGTCCCACCCGAGGAGGACGAACAGGCGGCCATGAGACTCACCGCACCGACGAGTCCCATCGCAACTGCCACCGAGCGAACAATTCGCATCATGAGCGTAGCGAACCGTACCGCTACGAGATTGTCAACCATTTTGGTGAGCATGCTGTCGCTACTGTTACTCGGTGTATCCGGCTTGATCGAGATAGGTCCGGATTACGGTCGAGTCGTCCAGTCGCCCGAACCCGGCGTCGTGGGCCAGTTGGAACCGGCGGCGGGCGTGCGCCGCGAGCTCCGCGTCGAAGCCTGCGGCGACAGCCGCGTCGGCCACCAGGCCCATGTCCTTGACGAAGATGTCGACCGCACTGCGCACGTCGGTGAACGACTCGGCGGTCATCCGGGCGCCCCGGTCGGCGAACATGAACGACGCGGCGGCGCCCTGGCCCAGGGCCTCGTGGCACAGCGCGGGGTCCAGGCCCAGCGTCCGGGCGAAGGCGAGCGCCTCGGCGGCCACGGCGATGTGCACGCCACAGAGCAGTTGGTTGACCAGTTTCAGGCGTTGGCCGTCGCCGGGCCGGTCGCCGGCCGCGATCACGTGCACGGCCAGGGCTGCCAGCAGATGGCGGACCGCGGCCAGGTCGTCCGGCGCGGCGCCCGCCATGACCAGCAGTTCGCCGGTGGCGGCCCTGGCGGTGCCGCCGGAGACGGGTGCGTCGACCGGGGTGCCGCCCGCCGCGCGGATGGTGTCGGCCAGTTCGCTCATCGCGGCCGGTCCGACGGTGGAGCACACCACGACGGGTGTGCCCGGCCGCAGTGTGGTCAGGGCGCCCTCGGCACCGGACAGGGCGGCACGGGCCTGGGTGGCGTCGGCGACCATGACGAACACGGTGTCCGCGGCGGCCGCGGCGGCTGCCGGTGAGGCGGCCGGTGGGAGGCCGTGGTCGGGCCGTACGTCGTAGCCGAGGACGTCGTGTCCCTGGTCGGCCAGCCGTGTCGCCATGGGCCTGCCCATCGCGCCGAGACCGAGCCACGCCACCGTCATGGTGACCGCCTCCCATCACTGAACGTAACAGCTATGCCGTAATGGTCAGCAATATTGTCCATAATCCTGTCCGGAGCTACTGCCACTGGGCGAATGCCCAGCCACCTCCGGTGCCGGCCTCGGACCGGTAGACCGGCACGTAGTCGAGCAGTTCCATGGCCAGGTCGCTGCTGTGCACGGCACCGCCGAGGGTGACCCAGTTCAGCGATTCCGACGTCGCCGAGTACATGCGGTGCCGGGGCAGCGCGCGCAGGGCGGCGTCGTCCTTGCGGGCCAGGGCGTCCAGCAGGAGTTGGTCGAACTCCTCGTCCACCACGAAGTGGCTCAGCCCGCCGGATCCGATGACCGCGACCCGGGCCGGGTCGTCCCAGGCGCGGATGGCGTCGCCGATGGCGCGGCCGAGGTCGAAGCAGCGGCCGGCGGAGGGCACGTTGGGCGGGTAGCAGGTGTTCTGGAAGACCGGCAGGATCGGGCCGGACCGTTCGGTGAGCAGCCTGCTCAGCACGAACGAGTAGCCGTGCGGCAGGCCCTGCACCCGGTCGGAGATGTCGCGCACCGAGTCCAGTTCGCCGGTGCGGGTCGGATAGCGGCGGGCCACCCGGCCGCCGTGGCGTTCGTTGACGTAGGTGAAGTGGGACAGGTCGAAGTCGTGGTCCATCAGGTGTTCGATGAGGTGCCGGCCGAACTTCGACGCGACCGGCACGTCGCGGGCGGTGCCGCCGTAGCCCTCGACGATCATCCGTCGCAGTTCCTCGTCGCCGCGCGGCGGCAGGGTGCGCGGTCGCAGCGGTGCTGTGTCACCCCAGTAGACCGAGAAACAGGGCATGTTGTCGTCGAAGAACCACTCGTCCTGGTCGTCGCTGATGATGACGGTGATGTCGGCGTCGACGGCGGCGAGGGTGTCTGCCATGGTGTCCAGCGCGGTGGTGCAGCGGGCCGACTGGGCCTGGAAGGTGGCCAGGTCGCGGGCCTTGCCGCGGATGTCGGCCGGCCGGTACTCGACGGCGTCCGGGTAGGACATGGCCCAGCCGTCGGGCGGGCAGACCAGTTCGAGGCTCTTGGCGTCGTCCTGGGCGTAGAGGTGCCATTTCTCGGGCGGGATGACGAGCAACGGCGTGTGGGACGTGCCGATGCCCAGGACGATCTCTGCCATGCGCCCTCCTTTGGTGCGGGTGCCGTGTCAGGCCGCGCGGCCGGCCATGGCGTCGCGGCGCGCCGCGTGGTCAGCCAGTGCCTCGACCGTCAGCTTCGCCGGGTCGGTCGCGGTGTCGGCGTGCTGGATCATGGTGTCGACGACGAACTTGCGGACCTGTCGGCCGTCGGTGCCGTCCAGGCCGGACGCGACGGCGTGCAGGACCGGGTCGGCGGCCAGGTCGGCGCAGGCCGGGTAGTGCCGGGCCAGTTCGGTGAGCGTGTCCACCAGGATGGCGTGGATGACGTCGACGGTGGGCAGCGGCACGTCCAGCACCAGGTCGGCGCGGGACACGAACGCGGAGTCCAGGGCGGTGGGCAGGTTGGTGGTGCCCACGACGACGATGCCGGGCACCGAGTGGCTCAACCAGTCCATTCCGGACAGTAGCGCCGATGTGCCTCGGAACACGTCGGCCGGGTTGATCTCCAGCGACGCCTCGGAGCGGGACACCGCGAGCGACTCGATCTCGTCCAGCACCACGATCACCGGCCCGGTTTCGGCCAGTGCGGGCAGTTCCTCGCGGAACAGCTGGGTGACGTTGCGCTGGGTGCGGCCGAGCAGTTCGCTGGGCATGACGTGCAGGTTGACGTCGACCACGCGGACCGGCCCGTACTGCTCGCCGTGCACCTTCAGCACCTCGGCGCCCAGTCCCCTGGCCAGCGTGGTCTTGCCGACGCCGGGCGGGCCGGTGATCAGGGACAGGCCGTGCACGGGCAGCACGCTGCCGGACACCCCGCGCCTGCGCAGTTCCATGGACAGCAGGGCGTGGTTGAGCAGCCGGTCGGTGATGTGCGGCGGCAGGACCAGTCGTTGCCAGCCCTCGGCCAGGATCGGGTCGGTGTGCGGGCTGATCGCGGTGAACGAGTCGTGCACGTGGGCGTGCTCGTGCCGGGCCGCGGTCATCGGCCGGACCGGGACACGTTGGTGTTGCGCTCCACCAGGGCCTGGCGGGGTTCCAGGTACAGGTAGGGGAACTCGCGTTGGGCGACCTTCTCGAAGAAGTAGCGGACGCCGAACGCCATGCGCACCATGGTGGCCGGCACGCCGGACTCGTTGACGTGCCGGTGCGGGGTCTGCGGGCCGGGCACGTGCAGCGCGGTGCCCGGTTTCCACGGCACCTTCTCACCGTTGACCAGGGAGTAGCCCTCGCCCTGCAGGATGTAGAGGTGGGCCTCCATGTGGGCGTGCATGCCGCCGTACTCGTAGGGCGGGTCGGTGAGCAGGCCGCTGATCTCCACCTCGTGCGGGTGGAAGTCGTTGCGGTTGCTGTTGATCCGCATGTACTGGAGCACCTCTGCCTTGTGGAAGCCGGGTGGCAGCGAGTCGGCGCCCTCGACACTGCCCATGACCAGGGGGTGTTCCGGGTCGAAGTCGGGCATGGTCATGCCGATCACCGGCACGCCGTCGCCCTCGGCGCGTTTGACGGTGGCGTTCTCCCGGTGCAGCACGACCCGGTCGACGCCGCCCGGGTGCATGCCGTCCGGTGACCGCTCCACGTCCGGTTCACCCTGGGTCTCACCCCAGGGCCCGACCTGGATGGTGCGGTGCAGGCCGGCGAAGAACTCCAGGTGCGGCGCCAGCACGGCCAGGTAGCGGACCGGGGTGTCACCGGTGTTGAAGTGCTGGTGCACCGAGCCGAAGGGCACCAGCACGGCGCTGTGTTCCCGCCAGTCGTAGCGGATGTTGTCGATGACGCTGAATCCGCTGCCGGACAGGATGAAGATGGCCTCCTCGCCGTGCTTGTGCGCGCCGGTGTGGTGGCCCGGCGGGATCTCGGCGATCATGCTGGTGGTGCCCCAGGTGCGGAACCCGGTCTCCGGGGAGACCAGCAGCGCGGCCTTGTGGTCCTGGGTGGTTTCCACCCAGTCCAGTTCCTCGTCGTGGATGTTGCGCCGGGACTCCCGCCGTTGCGCTTCGGCGCGGTCCCACATGCCCAGCCAGTCGTCGTAGAAGTTGGGCATCCCGGTCACCACTGCGCGGTGAACTGGGCGTCCATCAGGTCGTGCCAGTCGGCGTCGGCCGGGATGACCACGTCGGCCGCGCGCACGTTGCGGGAGTCCTCCGGGTCGGCGGCCCGTGGCTTGCGGCCGGCCTCGACGTCGTCGGCGGCTTCCAGGAGCAGTTCGCGGGCGGCGCAGATGGCACGGTCGGTGGTGCCGGGGAACTCCAGGGACCGGTCGACGATCGGGCCCATGCCTTCCTGGACGGCCACGTCCTGGGTGTTGATGCCGGTGATCCCGGTGAAGCTCTCCCTGGCCTGCAGCTCGCGGTCGATCTCGTAGTCGTTGCCGAGGTTCTTCTTCAGGTGGAAGGTGCCGGGGATGTAGTCGTCCGGGCCGCGGCCCGAGGACGTCTCGCGGGCGATCCAGTACTCCTCGGGGAACGGCTCGCCGACGTTCTTGGAGTACCGCATGGTGTAGACGACGGTGTTCTCGTCGTCGATGGGCACCCACACGTGCCCGTACACGTTGGGCACCTTTTCCCGCATGACCTCGTTGAGATCACCTTCGGCCGAGGAGACGTCGCCGAACAGGCTGAGGAACGCGCCCTGGAGTTTCTGGTTGGGCATGATGAACTGGTAGCCCCGCACGTACAGCTGGTCTTCGGTGACGTTACGGATGCCGACGTAGCGGAAGCCGTGGTCGGTGATCTCGACCTCCAGGCGGGGTCGCTTGTCGATCACGCCCAGCTGGTTGCGGTCGCTCATGTGGTTGTTGTGCATGTAGGACACGTGGGCGGTGTCGATGCCGCCCTCGATGGCCTGCAGGAAGTTGGACGACTGGATGCACTTGGACACCCGCACGCTCTCCAGCGGCGCCCGCAGCCATTCGTAGTCCGGCGGGTCGGTGCGTTCCCCGGGCGGTCCCAGGTAGGCCCAGATCAGCCGGCCGGCCTCGTGGGTCGGATACGCCTTGAGGTGCACGCGGCGCAGCATCTTGCTGGTCGGCGGTTCCGGTGGCAGGTCGACGCAGTTGCCGTGCACGTCGTACTTCCAGCCGTGGTAGACGCAGCGCAGGCCGCATTCCTCGTTGCGGCCGAAGAACAGTGGGGCCCTGCGGTGGGCGCAGTAGGCGTCGATGACGCCGACGGCGCCGTTGGTGTCGCGGAACGCGATCAGGTCCTCGCCGAGGATGCGCAACCGGACCGGTGGGCAGTCCGGTGTGGGCACCTCCTCGGACAGGCACATGGGCATCCAGTAGCGGCGGAACACCTCGCCCATCGGCGTGCCGGCGCCGACGCGGGTGAGCCGGACGTTCTCCTCCGGACTGATCCGCCGGATCGCGCTGGGCACGGTCACACGCTCGTGATCTGCGGTTACGGACACTCAACACCCCTTACCTGTCGGCCGCCGTTGCCGAAGGGAGCTGTACCCGGGCAAACGCGGGTGGGTCGATTCGTGCCTCGGGTGCTACGCGGGTTGGCTCTGGGTGAGTTTCAGTGCCGCGACCGGGCACTGGCGGATGGCCTGTGCCACCTTGTCGCGCAGGGCATCGGGCGGATCGGTGTCGAGTACGCGCACGTAGCCCTCGTCGTCGACCTCGAACACCTCGGGCGCCGCTTCCTCGCACTGGGCGTGGCCCTGACACAAGGTGAGATCCGCTTCGATCCGCATCCGCGCCCTTCCCTCATGACACAGGTGGTGGTGCTGTCAACGCGCTGACCACCAGCAAACCGCACCGAAACCAGATTGTCAACGATCCTGGATTGCATATAGTTGGTCAGAATCCGACCCGGTCGGCGCCCTTCAGACCGAGGCGGGCGCGGGCCTGTGCCGCGGTCGCGGGCACCTGGTCGAACAGGCGCAGCAGCTCGACGGCCTTGTGCACGAGGTCGACGTTGGACCTGGCCGGTTCGCCCCGGGCCACCCGCAGGTTGTCCTCCAGGCCGACGCGGACGTTGCCGCCCAGCATCAGGCTCATCGCGGCCAGGTGGAACTCGCCGGGGTAGCCGACGCCGGCACTGGACCAGGTGAAGGCGTCCGGGCCGAACAGGCGTTGCCCGGTGCGCAGCATGTGCAGCAGTTGGTCGGGTTCGGCTCCGTTGGCGCCGAGCACGCCGAGCACGAACTGCAGGTTGAACGGTGGGGTGACGATGCCGTCGGTGATCAGCCGGCGCAGGCTGAACAGTTGGCCGACGTCGTAGATCTCGATCTCCGGGCGGGTGTCGGCGTCGCGCATCAGGCCGGCCAGGTAGGTCATGTCGGCGAAGGTGTTGCGGAAGACGTAGTCGCGGGTGCCTTCCAGGTAGTCGCGTTCCCAGTCGGCGAAGGGCAGATCCCGCCCGGCGACCGGGTAGATGCCGAAGTTGAAGCTGCCGGCGTTGAACGTGGCCATCTCCGGCCGGAACCGGGTGACCACGGCGCCCCGCTCTGCCATGGTCATGCCCACGCCCCCGCCGGTGGTGGGCTGCAGCACGGCGTCGGTCCGCTCGCGCAGACCGACCAGAACCTGTTCGAACAGGCCGAGATCGGAGCTCGGCTTGCCGGTTTCCGGTTCACGCACGTGGATGTGCAGCACGGCGGCGCCGGCCTCCCAGGCCCGGACGCCGTCGGCGACGATCTGTTCGACGGTGACCGGGATGGCCGGGCTCTGCGCCGGGACGGTCATGCCGCCGGTCAACGCGCAGGTGATGACGGTGTCGTAGGTGTCCACTGTGGTCTCCTGTTACGGGAGCAGGTCGGCGAGGTTCGCGATGCCGGGTCGGCGCCCGCCGCGTTCGCACTCATGGATGATGTCGACCACCCGCGCGTTGAGCGGGGCGGACCGGCCGAGCCGGTCTGCGGTCGCGACGACACCGCCGTTGATCACGTCGACCTCGGTGGGGATGCCGCGTTCCAGGTCCTGCAGCATGGATGCCTTGGTGGCGGCGGCGACGGTCATGGCGGTGGCCAGTGCGCGGTCGGCGGCCCGGGTCGGATGGCCGGGTCGGACGGCGAGGTCGTCAGGGTGGATGCCCAGGACGGTGTCCAGGCGCAGGTCCTGGGCGACGCCGATGTCCCAGCCTTCCCGCCACAGCCCGTAGAGGGCGCGTCTGCCGTGCGGGTGGTCGGCGATCTGGCCGTACCGCAGCCCGGTGACCGCGCCCAGCCCGGACATGGCGCTGTTGACCAGGAGCTTGGACCAGATCTGGCCTCGGATGTCGGGCGTGGTGCGCACGTCGGACACGTCGGCGAGCAGCTCGGCGACGGCGGCAAGGCGGGCGGAGCTGGTGCCGTCGGGTTCACCGATGACGAACGGTCCGGTGGTGGTCTGGGCGACGTGGCCGGCGCCGTGGTTGGTGGCGCCCCATTCGACGACACCGGCGAGCAGCCGGTCGGCACCGACGATGGCACCGACCCGGTCCTGGACGAGACCGTTGCCCAGGCACAGGTAGGTGTCGACCGGTCCGCGTTCGGCCAAGGGTCCCAGTGCGGCGGCCAGTTGTGGGGACTTGACGGTGACGATCGCGACGGTGAACCGGCCGCCGAGGTCGTCGGCGTGGGTGACGGCGTCGATCGGGGTGGTGGTGACGGTGCCCATGCGGTCGGTGACCAGTCCGGGGTGGCGCAGGCGGGCGACGTGTGCCGCGTTGGCGTCCAGCACCTGGACGGGGTGGCCGTGTGCGGTGAGGGCGGCGGCGATGACACCGCCGATGGCGCCCGCTCCGACGACGAGCACCGACCCGCTAGTCATGGTTCTGGCGGCGGACGAACTCGTTCATCGCGGCGTAGCGGGCGTCCCGTTCGGACATCAGCCGGTTCGCGTCGTCGGGGGTGTAGTCGGCGAAACCGTGGCCGTTCTTGGTGCCGTGGTGGCCGTCGGCGACGAGTCTGCGCAGCCGGTCCGGCGGGGTGAACCGGTCGCCGTAGGCGTCGTGCAGGCATTCGTAGACGGCGACGTAGGTGTCCAGTCCCGCCATGTCGGCGATGGCGAACGGGCCGTAGTGCGGCAACCGGAAACCGAAGCTGCCCCTGGCGATCTCGTCGATCTCGGCCGGGGACGCGACACCTTCCTCGACGCACCGGATGGCTTCCGCGAACAGTGCCATCTGCAGCCGGTTGGCGACGAAACCCGGCGCGTTGGACACCTCGGCGGGCCGTTTGCCCACGGCGGTGAGGAAGTCCTTGCTGCGGGTGACGACGTCGGCGGAGGTGGCGGGGCCGCGGATGACCTCGACGCAGGGCACCCATTCCGGTGGGCCGAACCAGTGCCAGCCGAGGAACCGGTCGGGCAGGTGGACCGGTTCGGCGAGCCGGTCGATCGGATAGGAGGAGGTGTTGGTGGCGATGATGGTGTCCGGCCGGGTGGCCCGGGAGATGTCGGCCAGGATCTGTTGCTTGAGCGCCATCACCTCGGGCACGGCCTCGATGACGACGTCGGCTTCGGCGACCGCGGCGGTGGCCGGGAAGACCACCTCCACGTCGGCCACCTGGTCGGCGTGGGCCTGCGGGCGCAGTCCGGCGGCGACCTGTCGTTCGGTGCGGGCGGCCATGTTCTGCCTGGCGGCCTGGCTGGTCGGCTCGTCGGCGTCGCACAGGATGACCCGTAGTCCGGCGAACCGGAACACCTGGGCGATGCCCAGGCCCATGGTGCCGCCGCCGATCACCGCGACGGTGCGGGGATCGCGGCCGGTCACAGGGCACCGACCACGTTGGGCAGCAGCCGTTGGAACGCCTCGGCGTGCAAGATGGCGGAGTCGCCGGTGACCTTGCGGGCGTGGTTGCCGCGCTGTTCGGCTCGTTGGGTGTAGTAGCGGTACAGGTAGCCCTGGGCGGCCATCGAGGACATCGCCTCGTCGCGGGCGGGCAGCGACGGCGTGACGTCGACGTACACGGTGGGCACGAATCCGCACAGTTCCGGTTGGTGCGGTTCGAAGACGAGGAACTCCGAGGGCGCGGTGGTGCGGAAGCCGCTGGCCACCCCGGCACCGGAGGCCAGCAGCCTGGCCTGGCGGACGGCGTGGTGCGCGGTGGGGTGGTCGGGGTTGAACGGGTCGGCGTCCGGGTGGGTGAGCACGACGTGCGGCTGGAAGTCCAGGATCAGCTCGACCAGCCGGTGGCCGGCCTTCTCGTCGATCTGCAGCGGGTAGTCGCCGAGGTCGAACGCCTCGAACCGGGCACCCAGGATGCCGGCGGCGCGTTCCGCTTCGGCGTGCCGGATCCGTTTGACGTTGGCCTCGGTCTGTCCCGGTGTCTGCCACAGTTCACCGGATTCGCCGCGTTCGCCGTAGGACATCGCGACCACGACGGCATCGCCGCCATTCGCGGTGTGTCTGGCGATCGTGCCCGACGCCCGCCAGACGAAATCCGCGCTGTGTGCGCCCACCACCAGCAACCGCCGACCACTCATGTGCACCTCCGTTGACATCGACATTTCGGCACGGATTTCCGCGGGTGTGGAAATCCGTGTGTGGCGTCGAGGAGTGAATGGCCGGGAATTCCGGTGGGTCAGAAGCCGTCCGGCAGGTGCGGGGACTCCTTGATGGTGCCGGCCACATGGGACAGATGGGCCCGCATCGCGGCTTCCGCGCGCTCCGGGTCGCCCGCCGCGATCGCGTCGACGATGAGGGTGTGCTCGCGCAGCGATCCCCTCGACCGGCCGGGCACCAGGATCGTGCGGTACTGGAACCGGACCACCTGGGCCTTGAGTCCGGCGATCAGCCGGGCCGCGGTCTGGTGTTCGGAGGTCCGCACGATCGTGGCGTGCAGGCGTGCGTTGCCGTCGGAGTAGCCCAGCAGGTCGTCGGCCTCGATGCAGGTCTGCATCTCGATGAGGATCTCGCGCATTTCGGCGACCGCCTCCGGGGTGGCCCGGACCGCGGCCTCGCGGGCGACCAGTCCTTCCAGCACGGCCCTGGTCTGCAGGATCTCGGTGGCCTCGGCCTCGGTGACCATGCGGACCCTGGCGCCCCGGTTGGGTTCGCGGACGACGAGCCCGTCCTGTTCCAGCCGCACCAGGCAGGACCGGATGGCGGCGCGGCCGACGTTCATGGCGGCGGCCAGATCGGCCTCGATGAGCCGTTCGTTGGGCATCCGCCGGCCGGCGACGATGTCGTCGCGCATCATGCGGTAGACGGCGTCCCCGGTCAGTTCCGATCGGGGTTGCGGTGTTCCAGTCGATGCCGGGGCGAGGTCTACTCCTTGCCCGGCATGCGCTTTCGCATTGCCCGCCATCTCTCCTCAATCTCTTGCGCTCGAACGGCCGATTGCCGCGGATGGTTCACACTACTCCGTATGCTACGGAGGTTCCCGCCTTCCGGTACCGGCGAGTGCCGTCAACAACTCGGCGGTGGCGGCGCTTATTCGGGCGGGCACACCCAAGTCGGTCAACATGTCGGTGGCCGCGTTCATCTCGGCGGCGCGGCGCACGGCGTGTTGGTAGGTGCCCTGTTCCAGGCGGTCGAGAGTGGCGGCATCGGCTTTCGACAGTTCGTCGGTGATGTTGTGCCGCAACCAGTCCTCGCAGCCCGCGGCCCGGGCGGCCTGCAACGCCTCGACGACGGCGGCGGCCATGCCCTTGAAGAAGACGCTGCGCACCAGTTTCCGGTCGGAGGCCGCACCGGGCGGACCGTCCAGCACGGCGACGTCGCCGCCGAGGGCGCGGAACGTGTCGGCGAACGCGGTGGCACCGCTGCCGGAGGCCAGCATCGGGACGCGCAGTCCCTTGCCCGGTACCGGAGCCATCATCGCGACGTCGGCGAACAGCACGCCTGCCGCGTCGCACAGTGCGGCCAGTTCCCGCTGCAACCGGCCGCCGCTGGTGTTCAGGTCGGCCCAGACCGCGGTGGTGGCCGTGCCGGCCAGCCCGGCGCGGCAGGCGTCAACGGCAGCGGAGGCACTGTTGACGCTGAGGACGACGGCGGCGCCCCGGGCGCCGTGCGACTCACGATCGCACCGCGTCACGCCGGGCACCCGGATGTCCAGCGGGTCGTAGCCGCGCACGTCGACACCGGCGGCGACGAGGTCGGTGGCGATCTCGCTGCCGGCTTCGCCCAGGCCGAGAACGGCGACGCGGAGCGGCTCCGTCGTCGATGCCATCCCCACCTCCGGTCGCTACGCGCTGACGCAACCCGCCAGCCTGAGAGTTACAGATGTCAGCACGATTGTCAATCAAAGTTGTTTCAATCTGTGGCGGTGAACAACCTCACCGAACGCCATTCTGTGTGATCGTGGTCTCAGCGCTGGCAGGCGGGTAGACCACTGGCTTCTCGTCGGCGGTTCAGCCTATCTTTGGGTACCGGATTGTCCACAAACCTGGCTGCGAGGTTCTGGTGAGCAGTGGCACTCCCCTCGTCACCCTCATGGTCGGCCGGCACCGCCACCTGGATCCGCTGCGGGCCGACCCGACGCGGCTGGCGCGGCTGGGCATCGATCTGCGGGCGCCGTCCGGCCCGGCCAGCGGGGAGTTTCCCGGTATGGTCGCCCGCCGAACCTACGACTTCGGTGAGCTGGCGGCGGCCACGTTCCTGCAGGCGCGGGCGCGCGGCTACCCACTGGTCCTGGTGCCGGTCACGGTCGTGGCGCGGCCGCAGCACGACGCACTGGTGTTCGGGCCGGGTGTTTCCGGCGGGTTGACCGGCGGGCGGATCGCGATCCGCTCCTACGGGCAGACCACCGGGGTGTGGGTGCGCGGCATGCTGCGCGAGCACAGCGGCGTCACGGACGTGACGTGGGTGACGACGAGTCCGGACCACGTGCCGGATGTGGCGTATCCGCCGAACGTGACGCGGGTGGATGGCAGCCCACGGGTGGTGGAGCTGCTGCGGGCCGGTGCGGCGCGGGCGGCGGTGATCGGGCCGGAGGACATGGCCGACGATCTGCGTTGCGTGTTCGGTGATCCGGTGGCGGCCGACCGGGAGTGGGTGGCCCGGCACGGCGTGGTGCCGGTGAACCACGTGCTGGTGGCCCGCGACGATCCCCGTGTGGTGGCACGAATTCCGGCCGTCGTGGAGCTGTTCGGCTCGGTCGCCGGCGCCGCCGAGCCGACCGAGCGGGACCGGTGGCTACGGGAGTGCGGGGTGGATCCGTTGCCGGTCGGCATGGCCGACATCGCGCCGAGTCTGGAAATCCTCACCGGTTACTGCGCCGAGCAGGGTGTGGTGCCGGCGGGCACCCGGTTCGCCGACCTCATCGGCGGACAAGGACGTTGACACTATTGTCGACAAGCTGTCGAATGGGTGCATGAGCCCTGACCGTGCGCCGCTGGGTGACGTGGTGATCGTGGGCGCGTCACTGGCCGGGGTGCGGGCGGGCGAGGCGTTGCGCCGCCACGGCTATGCCGGCCGGCTGCGGTTGGTCGGCGAGGAGCGGCATTTCCCGCCGTTCGACCGGCCCCCGATGTCCAAGGAGCTGCTCGGCGGGACGTGGGAGGACGCGGCGGCGGTGCTGCCCGTCGCAGACCTGGACGCCGAGCTGTTGCTGGGTCGGCGCGCGGTCGGCCTGGACGTGGCCGGTGGCACGGTGGCGTTGGCCGACGGTGAGCAGGTGACGTGGGACGGGTTGGTGGTGGCGACGGGTGCGTCGCCGCACCGCATGGCCGGGTTGCGTCGCGGCCTGTCCGGGGTGCACACGCTGCGCACGATCGAGGACTGTGCCGCGTTGCGCGCCGAACTGGCCGCCGCGCCGCCGGTCGTGGTGGTGGGGGCCGGTTTCATCGGTTCGGAGGTGGCCGCGTCGTGCCGGGCGCGGGGTTGCGCGGTGACGCTGGTGGACATGGTGGACTTCCCGATGGGCCGGGTTCTGGTCGACACCGACGACGCGTCGCTGAGCACGTTTCTGACCGGGCTGCACGCGGGCAATGGCACGGTGTTGCGGCTGGGCACCGCGGTGACCAGCCTGGTCGGCACGGACCGGGTCGAGGGTGTCGAGCTGGCCGACGGCAGTGTGGTCGAGGCGGGTGTGGTGGTGTTGGCCACGGGGGTCGCGCCGAACACCGGGTGGTTGGCCGGTTCCGGGTTGGGCGTGGACGACGGTCTGGTGCTGGACGAGTTCTGCCGGGCCGGCACGGCGGCGCGGGTGGTCGGCGCGGGTGACGTGGCGCGCTGGTTCAACCCGTTGTTCGGCCGGGCGATGCGGGTGGAGCACTGGACGAACGCCGGCCAGCAGGCCGACGTCGCGGCCCGTTCGCTGCTGGCGTTCGACTCGCCGCCCGCCGCCTACGAGGCGGTCCCCTATTTCTGGACCCATCTGTATGGCCAGCACCTGCAGTTCGTGGGGGTGACCACGGACACGGCACGGCTGGTGGACGAGGCCGGGGACCGGACGCGGTTCGTGGTCGAATACGTGCGGCAGGATCACGTGCTGGGCGCGTTGTGTGTGAACTTCGCCGGCCGGGTGCCCCGCTACCGGCGGGCGATCCGATCCGGCCTGGCCACGCTCGCCCACTAGCGGAGGGACGCGATGCGGCAGCCGCGACACGAGCCCGGTGCCCGTGCGGCGATCCGCGCCGCCAACGCGGCGGCCGGGCGTCGGATCGTGGTGCTGGACGACGACCCGACCGGGTCGCAGTCGATGCACGGCGTGCCGATCGTGACCGCCCTGGACGAGCGCGAGTACGGGTTCGCGATGGCGGCGCCCTCGACCAGTTTCGTGTTGACCAACACGCGCAGCCTGCCCGAGGCCGACGCGGCCGCGGTCACCACCGAGGTGGCGACCAGCGTGCTGCGGCACGGCGAAGCGCTGGGTGTGCCGGTGCGGTTGGTCAGCCGCAGCGACTCGACGTTGCGTGGGCACGTGGTGGCCGAGGTGGACGCGTTGCGGGCGGTGCGCCGCCGGGTCACCGGGCGGGACTACCGGGGCGTGCTGCTGGTGCCGGCCTACTTCGAGGCCGGCCGGTTCACCGAGGGTGACGTGCACTGGGCGATGGTGGGCGGCCGGCCGGTGCCGGTGGGTGGGACGGAGTTCGCGCGGGACGCGACGTTCGGGTACTCGTCCTCGGACCTGCGGGAGTTCGTCGCGGAACGCAGTGGCGGCACGATCGCGGCGGCGGACGTGGGTTCGGTGTCGCTGGACGACATCCGGGTCGGCGGGCCGGAGCGGGTGGCGGACATCTTGCGGGGCGTGTCGGACGGCCGGTTCGTGGTGGTGAACGCGACCGACTACGCCGACCTGGAGATCGTGGCGTTGGGTCTGTTGTCGGTGCCGGACGATTTCCTGTTCCGGACCGGGCCGTCGTTCGTGCGGGCACTGTCCGGTGTGGACCCGATCGGCCCGGTGACGGCGGCGTCGATCTGGCCGGGCGGCCGGCCCGGTGGGCACGGTCTGGTGGTGGTGGGGTCGCACGTGGGGCAGACCAGCCGCCAGCTGGCGGTGGCGCGGGAGCGGGGCGCGTTGGCGGCGGTGGAGTTGGACGCGGCCGCGGTGGCCGATCCGGATCGGGCGCCGGCCGCGGTGGCGCGGGCGGCGGGCCGGGTGGGTGCGGCGCTGGCCGGGTCGGACGTGGTGCTGTTCACCAGCCGCGACCTGGTGGTAGGGGACGGCAGGTTGACCAGTCTGGCGATCTCCCGGGCGGTGTCGGCGGGGGTCGCGGAGGTGGTGGCGCGGTCGTTGCCGGCGGGTCCGGCGTGGGTGGTGGCCAAGGGTGGGATCACCTCGCACGACGTGGCGGTGCGCGGGTTGGGGCTGCGCCGGGCGGTGGTGCTGGGGCAGGTGTTTCCCGGGATGGTGTCGGTGTTCGCGCCGGTGGATGCGGCGCCGGCGGCGATGGGTGTGCCGTATGTGGTGTTCGCCGGGAACGTGGGCGACGAGCGGGCGTTGGCCGACGTCGTCGATCTGCTCGCCGGCCGATGACGCCGTTGACGATCGTCGCCGACGATCTGACCGGCGCGGCGGACACGGCGGTGGCGTTCGCCGGGGCGCGGGTGGCGTTGGGGGTGCCGGGGTCGTGGTCGCCGGTGGTGGCGGTGGATCTGGACTCGCGGGCGGCGCCGGTGGCCGAGGCGGTGGCGCGGACCATGGCGGCGGTGAGGGCGTCGGGTCCGGGTCGGCGGCTGTACCGGAAGGTGGACTCGACGTTGCGTGGGCACGTGGCGGCCGAGGTGGCGGCGACGGCGGCGGCGTTGGCCGGGATCGGTGTGCCGGGTGCGGTGGCCGTGGTGGCGCCCGCGTTCCCGGCGACGGGCCGGGTGGTGCGCGAGGGCGTGGTGTGGGCGGACGGCCGGCCGGGTGTGGACGCGGTCGCGTTGTTGCGGGCGGCGGGTCTGGCGGTGCGCGCGGTGGGGCTGGCGTCGTTGCCCCGGGTGGCGGAGTTGGCGCGGGGCGTGGAGGCGGTGGTGTGTGACGCGGTGACCGGGGCGGACCTGGCGGTGGTGGCCGCAGCGTTGGCGGCACCGGGGTTGTTCGGGGTGGGTTCGGGTGGGTTGGCGCGGCACCTGCCGGCGCCGGCGGCTCCCCCTTCGGTGTCGCCGGCCGTGGCGGGTCCGGTGGTGACGGTGGTGGGCAGTCCGGCCGCGGCCGGGCAGGCGGCGTGGTTGCGCGATCGGGTGCGGACGGTGGTGGTGGCGCCGGCCGGGCCGCTGCCGGCCGGCGTGGTGGGTGCGGACGTGTTGGTGGTGGTCGATCCGGACGCGCCCATGGTCGGGCGGGCTGCCGTCGTGGCGGACCGGTTGGCGGCGGTGGCGTGCGGGTGCGCCGGGGCGGGTGTCGTGGTGGCGACCGGTGGTGATGTGGCGCGGGCGTGGCTGCGGCGGGTGGGTGCGACCGAGTTGGCCGTGCACCGCGAGTTGGCGCCGGGTGTGGTGTTGAGTTCGACCGACGTGCCGGGGGCGCCGCTGTTGGTGTCCAAGGCAGGCGGTTTCGGCGGGCCGAGGGTGCTCGCCGACGTACTGTTCCAGCTCACCGGGAGGCCAGTGTGACCCGTCCAGCCGTCGCCGTGACCATGGGCGACCCGTCCGGCATCGGTCCGGAGATCGTGGTGAAGGCGTTGGCGGGCGGGCAGCCGCACCAGTGGGCCCGGCTGCTGGTGATCGGCGACGCGGCCCGGCTGCGCCAGGCCGCCCGGCTGTCCACTGTGGGCGTTGCGGTGCATCCGGTGGGCGGGGTCGACGACGGTGTGTACGCCGAGGGCACGGTGGACTGTCTTGACCTGCGCAACGTGCCCGAGGGGATGCCGTTCGGGGAGCTGTCCGAAGAGGCGGGTGAGGCGGCGTACCAGTACGTGGCGACGGCGGCGAGCATGGCGATGGCCGGCGAGGTGCAGGCGATCTGCACGGCTCCGTTGAACAAGGCGGCGCTGCACGCGGCGGGCCACCGCTATCCCGGGCACACCGAGTTGCTGGCGGAGCTGACCGGCACGCCGGAGGTGTCGATGATGCTGACCGCGCCCGGGTTGCGGGTGATCCACGTGACCACGCACGTCGGCCTGCTGGACGCGGTGGCGCGGATCGAGCCCGGCCTGGTGGAGCGGACGATCCGCCGCGGGCACGCGACGTTGGTGCGGGCCGGGATCGCGCGGCCGAGGATCGCGGTGTGCGGCATCAACCCGCACGCCGGGGAGAACGGCCTGTTCGGGCACGGCGAGGAGGCGAAGATCGAGCCCGCGGTGGGCGCGGTGGTGGCCGACGGCGTGGACGCGGTGGGTCCGCTGCCGGCGGACGCGGCGCTGTTCCGGGCGGTGCGCGGGGATTTCGACCTGGTGGTGGCGATGTATCACGACCAGGGCCACGGCCCGGTGAAGGTGCTGGGCATCGACGCCGGGGTGAACATCACGGTGGGGCTGCCGGTGATCCGCACGAGTGTGGACCACGGCACGGCGTTCGACATCGCCGGCACCGGCGTGGCGGACGAGGCGAGTCTGGTGGAGGCGATCCGGCAGGGAGTGGCGCTGGCGTCCACCTGACCTATATTGTCAACAATAATGGCGCCGTTCTTGAGGAGTGCTGATGACGCAGCGGGTCTCGTCCACGGGTGTCGCGTGCCGGACGGTGGAACTCAGCCACGGCCGCACCCGGTTCTTCGAGGCGGGTACCGGTGACCCGGTGATCCTGCTGCACGGCGCGGGCTTCAACTCCGGTGGGCACAGCTGGCTGCCGAACCTGCCGGCGTTGGCGCGGCGGTTCCA
The DNA here is from genome assembly GCA_036491115.1 of Pseudonocardiaceae bacterium. Classification (GTDB taxonomy): domain Bacteria; phylum Actinomycetota; class Actinomycetes; order Mycobacteriales; family Pseudonocardiaceae; genus DATEPR01. The sequence goes on along the minus strand of DASXCQ010000024.1, from coordinate 12,988 downwards.
CGTGTACGCCCCGGACGCGGCCGGCTGGGGTCCCGGCGACCAACTGGAGTCGCCCTACTCGTTCGCGTATCTGGTGGACTTCGTGCGGGAGTTCCAGGATCACCTCGGGTTGGCACGCACGCATGTGGTGGGGCATTCGATGGGTGGCTGGCTGGCGTCGCTGCTGGCCTACGAGAGCCCGCAGCGGGTGGACCGGTTGGTGCTGGTGGCGGCGGGCGGGTTGGCGACGCGCCAGTTGACCAGCATGGCGGCGTTCACGGCGCCCTCGGCCGAGGACATCCGGGCCGCGATGGGCCGGTTGGGCCTGCCGGCCGACGAACAGGCGCGGCTGGTGGCCGAATGGATCGAGCTGGCGGCCGATCCGGTCCGGGTGGACCGGTTCCGCGGCATCATGCACCACATGTCCGATCCGCAGGTGCGGCTGCGCTACCACACGGCCCGGCGGCTACCGCACGTGCGCAGCGCGACGCTGGTGCTGTGGGGTTCGGACGACCAGGTCAACGCGCTGGCCATGGGTGAGCAGGCGGCCACGTTGATCCCGGACGCCCGGCTGCGGGTGTTCGACGGCGCCGGCCACGGCCTGCCGATGGAACGCCCGGCCGAGTTCACCACGGCGGTACTGGACTTCCTGGCGGTTGATCCTGCGCGACTGGGCAACGACGAAGTGTGAACCCGGTCGGGTGGGTCATTCCGTGTCCGGTTCCAGGCCCGACCAGCCGGACGCCTCGATGGCGCGGTAACCGGCCATGATGATCGACCTGGTGAGCGCCGCGGCCAGCGGTGCGTCGCGGTCGGTGTAGGCGGCGAGCAGGCGTTCGTGGTCCTCGACGGAACGGTCCAGCCGGCCGGGGAAGGACAGGGACAGGTGGCGCAGTTGCAGGGTGCGCAGACCCAGCGTGGACAGCAGGCGGGTGAGTTGACGGTTGCCGGCGATCTCCGCCTCGGACTGGCGGAACGCCACGTTGTGCCAGAAATAGGCTTCGACGTCGCCACGCTCGGCGTCCACCCGTAGCTGGTCGTGGCGGGCGCGCAGCACGTCCAGGCCGGACTCGTCGGCGGACTGCACGATCAGTTCGCTGACCAGGGCGTGCAGGCTGGCCCGCACCTCGTACATCTCGCGGACCTGGGCCAGGGTGACCAGGGCGACGCGGGGGCGGCGGCGGGCCGGGATGTCGACCAGGCCCTCGCGTTGCAGGGTGAGCAGCGCCTCGCGGACCGGGGTGCGGCTGCTGCCGTAGCGGCGGGCCAGTTCGACGGAGTTGACGTCCGCGCCGGGTGGCAGGCGGCCGTCGATGATGCGCATGGCGAGGTCCTCGACCATCTTGTCCACCAGCGACGTGTCCGAGCGGGTCTCGCCGAGCATGCGGCCCAGCACGTCGCTGCCGGCCGGGCGGACCACGTCGCCCAGTTCGTCGATGCTCATGCGGACGGCACCTCGGGCTCGTGGACGGTCGACTCGCGCAGCACGTCGAGCATCTGCTGGGCGGCCGGCGGGTGGTTGGCGCCGCGCAGCCGGACCGCGGCGATCCTGCGGTGCGGGGCGGGCGCGGCGATGGGCACGGCGACCACGTCGGGCCGCTGCGCCACCAGCGACAGCCGCGGCGCGGTGCTGATGCCGATATGGGCGGCGACCAGGCCCTGCGCGGACGGGTAGTCGTCGGTGACGAACGCGATGGTCGGTTCGAACCCGGCCATCCGGCAGATCACGACGAACGCGTCGTCGTAGGGCGACTGGTGGCCGCGCACCACCCATTCCTCGCCGGACAGCTCGGCCAGGTCGACCGACGCCTCACCGGCCAGCGGGTGGTCGGTGGGGAACAGCACGCACAGCGGGTCGTCGGCCAGGTGGACCCAGTCGACGTCGGCGGGCATGCCGCGGGGTGCGAAGTCGTAGTCCCACACCAGGCCGAGGTGGATGGAGCCGTCACGCAGGCAGGCGGCCATGTCACCGGCGTGCGCGGAGCGCAGCACGATGCGGGTGTCCGGGTAGCGCTTCTGGTACTCCCGCACCACCCGAGGGATGAGATCGGCGCCCGCGGTGGGGAACGCGCCCAGCCGCACATAGGAGTGGCGGGCCTTGAGATCACGCATCTCACGTTCCAGGGCCGCGATGCTGCCCAGCAGCACGGTGGCCCGCTCGGCCAGGACCTTGCCGGGTTCGGTCAGCTCCACACCCCGCGGGCCGCGCACCATGAGCTGCATGCCCAGCTGCCGTTCCAGCAGCGCCATCTGCTGGGACACGGCCGAGTGGGTCATGAACAGCTCCTCGGCGGCGGCCGTGAACGATCCGCGCTCAGCGACCGCCGCGAAGATCCGCAGCCGCCGTACCTCCAGCACCCAGTGTCCTTCCGGCCCGCCGTGTCACCCGCCGCGACTGCCGTTCAGCTCGCCCTCCCAGGCGGGTGGGGCGAGTTCGGTCAGGCCGACCCTGGCCAGCGCGCGGCGGGCCGAGTGGTCGATCATGTCGTCGACGGACTCTGGTCGAGGATAGAACGCCGGCACCGGTGGCGCGATGATCGCTCCCGCTTCGGTGACCGCGACCATGGTGCGCAGGTGGCCGATGTGCAGCGGGGTCTCCCGGACCATCAGCAACAGCGGCCTGCCCTCCTTCAGGCACACGTCGGCGGCGCGGCTGACCAGGTCGTCGGTGTAGGAGAGGGCGATCGCGGCCAGCGTCTTGATCGAACAAGGGGCCACGACCATGGCGTCCACGGCGAACGAACCGGACGCGATGGCCGCGCCGATGTCACCGGGCCGGTAGGACACGTCCGCCAGTTCCCGCACCTGCGCCAGGGACACGTCGCACTCGTGCCGCAACGTCAGCGCACCCGCCCGCGACACCACCAGGTGGGTCTCCACGTCGGCGGCGGCCCGGAGCAGGGTGAGGATCCGCAGCCCGTAGGCGGCGCCGCTGGCGCCGGTGATGCCGACGATCACCCGCCGCTTCGCGCTCACCCGAGCCCACCTCCACGACCAGGTCCGATATCCGCACCGAACATGTCATCACGCCACCCCGGCGGCCCGCCGACCGGGGCTGTTAGCCCCGCTAACCCCCGGCAACAGCAATCGGCGCTGGTCCGCAGGCGGCCGCGCCCATAGCCTCGGTGATCGACGCAACCGATCGAAAGAGGCGAGTGACCGTTGAGCGCTGTCGCTGACGTGCACGCCCACGTGGTTCCGGCCGGGCTGCTCACCGACCTGGCCGCCACCCCCGTACACGGGTTCGCCGCCCGCCGCGGCGACGAGGGCTGGGTGGTGACGGTGCCCGGCGCCGGTGACACCCGACCCGTGCGGCCCAGGATGATCGAGCCGGCCGCCCGGCAGGCGTGGCTGGCCGGCACCGGGATCACCCGGCAGGTGCTCTCGCCCTGGCTGGACATCCAGTTCGGCGCCGGCATGGCCCCCGCCGACGCCCGCTCCTGGGCGCTACGGCTCAACGACGCGCTCTGCCAGACCGTCGCCGACGCCGGCCCGGACACGGTCGGCCTGGCCACCGTCGCGGTGGACGACGGCGACGCCGCCGCCGAGGACGTACGGACCATGCTGGCCCGGCCCGAACTGGCCGGAGTGGTGCTCAACACCAACCCGGTCGGCGGCACCGTGCTGCACGACCCGAAACTCGAACCACTGTGGACGGTACTGGCTCAACTGGGCAGGCCCGTGCTGCTGCACCCGCCCACCTGCGGCCCCTCCGGTGACCTGACCACCCTGGGCACCATGGGCAACGTCTTCGGCCGGCTGGTGGACAACACGCTCGCGGTGACCGAGCTGATCCTGCACGGCCTGCTCGACCGCCACCCCGCACTGCGGCTGGTCCTGGTGCACGGCGGCGGCTTCCTGCCCTACGCGGCCGGCAGGCTGGACGGCGGCCACCGGGTCGGTGAGGCCCGCGCCGGCGACCTGGCCCGCGACAAGCCCTCGGACTACCTGCCCGACCTCTACTTCGACACCGTCACCCTGTCCGCCCCGGCCGTGGCGTTCCTGACCGGCCTGGTCGGCGCCGGACACGTGCTGCTGGGCAGCGACTACCCGTTCGCCCTGGGCGACCCGGCACCAGTGGCCACCGTGCGCGCCGCCGGTCTGGCCGAGCACGACACCGAGGCGGTCCTGGCCGGGAACGCCGCTGAGCTGTTCTGGAGGAACACATGACGGTCGCCGGGCAACGGCTGGTGCAGATCCGGCAGGGCCGCATGGCGATGACCACGTGGGGCGCCGGCGACCCGGTGGTACTGCTGCACCCACTGGCACTGTGCGGCGAACTGTGGCGACCCCTGGGCACCACCCTGGCCGACGGGTTCGCCGTGTACGCCCCGGACCTGCGCGGCCACGGCGGCACGTCGTGGGACCGCGACGAGTTCGGCATCGAGGACATGGCGGCCGACCTCGCCGAGGCCCTGGACACCCTCACCCTGGGCCCGGTGCACCTGCTGGGCATGTCCATGGGCGGCGGGGTCGCCATGACCTACGCCGCCCGACACCCCGACCGGGTGCGGTCACTCATCCTGGCCGACACCACCGCCTGGTACGGCGAAGACGCCCCCACCGCGTGGGCCGAGCGCGCCGAGAAGGCCGCCACCGTGCCCCGCGACAAGCAGGTCACCTTCCAGGTGGACCGCTGGTTCTCCGACACCTTCCGCGACACCCACCCCGACGACGTCAACCGGGTCGTCGACCTGTTCGTCGCCACCGACAGCGCCGCGCACGCCGCCGCCTGCCGCGCCATGGGCGCCATGGACGCCCGCGACCTGCTGCCCGCCATCACCGCACCCACCCTCGTGCTGGCCGGCGAACACGACTACGCCACCCCACCGGACATGGCCCGCTACCTGGCGGACCACATCACCGGCGCCACCCTGCGGATACTGCCCGACCTGCGACACATGGCCCTGATCGAACAACCCGAACTGGCCGCCGCGGTACGGGAGTGCTACCGATGAAACCCGGCCGGTTCACCTACCACGCTCCCCGCGAACTGGACGAGGCGCTCGCCATGCTGCACGAGTACGGCGACGAGGCGAAAGTCTTGGCCGGCGGGCAGAGCCTGATGCCGATGCTGAACTTCCGGCTCGCCCGGATCGACCACCTCGTCGACATCAACCGGCTACCCGCCGACCTCACCGAGATCCGCTGGGCCGCCGACACCGTCGCCATCCCCGCCCTGGTCCGGCAACGCCACGTGGAACGCTCCCCCGAGATCGCCGCCGCACTGCCCGTCCTCACCGCCGCCCTGCACCAGGTGGCACACCCGCAGATCCGCAACCGAGGCACCGTGTGCGGCAGCCTCGCCCACGCCGACCCCGCCGCCGAACTGCCCACCGTCATGTCCGTCCTGGACGCAGCGTGCACCGTCGTCTCCGCCCGCGGCACCCGCACCATCGACGTCGCCGACTTCTTCCAGTTCCACCTGACCACCGCCATGGAACCGGACGAACTGCTGCTGCGGGTCCGCATCACCCTCCCCCCGCCCGGCACCCACGCGGCCTTCCACGAGTTCGCCACCCGCCGCGGCGACTTCGCCCTCGCCGGCGTCGCCGCCCTGTGCCACACCGACCCGGCCGGTGTCGTCCGCGACTGCCGGATCGCCGCGGCCGGCGTCAGCTCCACGCCGCAACGCCTCACCGGCGTCGAGGACCACGTCATCGGCAACACCCTCGACGACACCGTCATCGCCGAAGCCGGCGCGCTGGCCCGCGCCGCCGTCGACCCCACCGGCGACATCCACGCCGGCGCCGCCTACCGGCAACGCCTCACCGGCGCCCTGGTCCGCCGCGCCCTGACCGACATCCGCACCCAACAGGAGGTGACCGGTGACTGAAGCGACCGGACACTTGATCTCGGTCACCGTCAACGGCGCCACCCAACAACACGTCGTCGACGACCGCACCACCCTCGCCGACTTCCTCCGCGAACGACTCCGCCTCACCGGCACCCACCTGGGCTGCGAACACGGCGTGTGCGGCGCCTGCACCGTCATCGTCGACGGCGCCGCCGTCCGCTCCTGCCTGATGCTCGCCGTCCAGTCCGACGGCGCGACCGTGGAAACCGTCGAAGGCCTGGCCCCCGAAGGCGAACTCGGCCCCCTGCAGCAGGCGTTCAAGGACAACCACGCCCTCCAGTGCGGCTTCTGCACCCCCGGGTTCCTGATGAGCGTCACCGCCGCCCTCCGCGAAGGACCCGTGCACGGCCAGGACCACGCCCGCGACGTCCTGTCCGGCAACATCTGCCGCTGCACCGGCTACTCCGGACTCGTCCAAGCCGTACTGGACGCCAGCAAGGAGACCGACGGTGACTGACCACGCAGGCGTCGTCAAGGGCATGATCGGCACCTCCGTCGCCCGCCGCGAGGACGACCGCCTCCTCACCGGCCGCGGCCGCTACCTCGACGACCTGGAACTACCCGGCGCCCTGGCCGCCGCGTTCGTCCGGTCCACCTTCGCCCACGCCAACATCCTGGCCATCGACGCCGACGCCGCCCGCGAACTACCCGGCGTCATCGCCGTGTACACCGGCGCCGACCTCATGGAAATCCAGAAACCCCTGGCACCCAAGGTGATGCACCCCAAACTGCGCGACTACCCCCGGCTGCCCATGCCACCCAGGGCCGTCCACTACGTCGGCGAACCCATCGCCATCGTCATCGCCCAGACCCGCTACCTCGCCGAGGACGCCATCGAACTCATCGAGGTCGACTACGAGGAACTCCCCGCCGTCGGCTCCACCGCCGCCGCGCTCGCCCCCGGCGGCGCCATGGCCCACGAAGGCGCCGACACCAACGTCGCCGTGCGACTCACCCAGTCCGCGGGCGACACCGACCAGGCCATGCGCGACGCACCCCACACCGTCAGCGCCGAGTTCACCGTCACCAGAGGCGGCGGCCACTCCATGGAATGCCGCGCCGTCGCCGCCCGCCACGACCCGGCAACCGGCCAACTCGTCGTGTGGGACACCACCCAGTCACCCCACTACGCCCGCCAACAACTCTCCACGATCTACGACATGCCCGAGGACGACATCCGCATCATCGCGCCCCCCGACGTCGGCGGCGGATTCGGCCCCAAAGCCCAGTTCTACGGCGAAGAAGTCGTCATCCCCTGGGTCGCCAAGAAAATCGGCCGACCCGTCAAATGGGTCGAGGACCGCTCCGAGAACTTCGTCGCCGCCATGATGGAACGCTCCCAGACCCACCGCATCGAGGTCGGCTTCGACGACGAAGGCCACCTCATCGCCGTCCGCGACTTCGTCGAACACGACCAGGGCGCCTACTGCGCCGGCCTCCAGGTGCCCTCCATCACCACCAGCACCGTCCCCGGCCCCTACCACGTGCCCAACATCCACGTCGAACTACTCGCCTGCTACACCAACATGGTCCCCACGTCGTCCGTGCGCGGCGCCGGCCGACCCCAGGCCGTGTTCGCCATGGAACGCATGATGGACCGCATCGCCGAACATCTCGACATCGACCCGGCACTGGTCCGCGAACGCAACCTCATCCAGGCCGACGAATTCCCCTACGAAGTCGGCATCACCTTCCGCGACGGCAGCCCCCTCACCTACGACTCCGGCGACTTCCCCGCCCTGCTCTCCGGCACCCTCGACCGCCTCGACTACCCCAACCTCCGCGCCCGACAAGCGACACTGCGCGCCGAAGGCAGACTCATCGGCATCGGCATCGCCTGCTACGTCGAAGGCTGCGGCCTCGGCCCCTACGAAGGCGCCAAAGTCCGACTCACCAACCGCGGCCGCATCCTCGTCACCCTCGCCGCCGCAGGACAGGGCCAGGGCTACGAAACCGTCTACGCCCAGATCGCCTCCGACGCCCTCGGCCTCGGCATGACCCACATCGACGTCACCACCGGCGACACCAGCAAAATCCCCTTCGGCCAAGGCACCTTCGCCTCCCGCATCACCGCCACCGCCGGCCCCGCCACCTACCAGGCAGCCCAACAGATGCGCGAACGCCTCACCGAAACCGCCGCCGTCCTGCTGAACTGCCACCCCGCCGAAATCACCTTCGTCGGCGACCGCGCCTGCCTCGACGGCGACGTCGACAAGTCCAGGACTCTGTTGGAACTCGCCCAGGTCGCCAACATCGGCAAACACGGCATCACCCTGCCCAAGGGCGTCCGAGCCGGCCTGGAAACCTCCGCCTACTTCGCCCCCGAACGCGCCGCCTACGCCAGCGGCGCCCACGCCGCCGTCGTCGAGGTCGACCCCGACACCGGCGGCATCACCGTCCTCAAGTACGTCATCGGCCACGACTGCGGCAACGTCATCAACCCCACACTCGTCGACGGCCAGGTCCTCGGCGGCTTCGCCCACGGCATCGGCAACGCCATGTACGAAGAAGCCGCCTACGACGCCGACGCCCAACCCCAAGCCGCCAGCTACCTCGACTACTCCCTCGTCTCCGCCACCGAAGTACCCGCCGTCGAACTGTTCCACATCCACACCCCCAGCCCCCTCAACCCGCTGGGCGCCAAGGGAGCGGGCGAAGGCGGCACCATCCCCGCACCCGCCGCCATCGCCAACGCCGTCGAGGACGCCCTACGACCACTGGGCGCCCCCCGCATCAACCACGCCCCCGTCACCCCGGCCCGCATCGTCGACGCGATCGAATACGCCGCGGCGACCTGAGAGACGCCCGCGACGCTGCCGAACTGACCACCCACCACCCACCGCGCCGGCCGGCATTATCCGTCGCCTCACCGACCGGCTCCCAGGCACACTCACCACGTGACACCCCGCACCGCCACCCTCGCCATGGTCGACCCGACAGGCGAACCCCTGGGCACCCTCCCCCTGGCACCATGCCCACCCCGTGGTGGCAGGACACCACGGACCTCGCCGAGGCAGCCAAGGCGATCCACCAGATCGACATCACCGTCCTCCGCCTGCTCGACACCGAACTCCCCCAAGCCCCCGGCGGCGCGGTCACCTACGTAGCCGAACTCACCGACCCACCCCCACCAGGCACCCGGCCGGACACCGACCCCGCATGGACGCAACCCCACCCGAAACGCATGCCCTGGGCCAACCCCGGCGGACCGGCGAACAGCCTCGCCTGGGCAGCACACGTCCTGGCCGACCAAGGCCACCACGTCACCGGAAAACAGCAACTCCGCACCTGGAACCTGTCCTCGATCTGGCGCCTGGACACCACCCGAGGACCGTTCTGGCTCAAAGAAGTCCCACCGTTCATGCACCACGAGGCAGCGGTTCTCCACTGGCTGAACGGATCCACCACACCCCACCTGGTAGCAGCCAACCAGGGCCGCCAACTACTGGCCGACATCCCCGGCACCGACCGCTACCACGCCCCCACCGCCGACCGAGCCGAGATGCTCCACCACCTATTGGACATCCAGGACGACGCGACACCCGAACTCCTGGCCCACGGCGTCCCCGACCGCAGAACACCAGCACTCATCGACAGCATCAGAACAACCATCGACACGGCACCACTCCCCCACCAACGCCGAGAAGCGCTGTACCAACTGGCCGACGAACTCCACGAACTGGACGACCAAGGCATCCCGGACACACTGATCCACGGCGACTTCCACCCGGGCAACGTCCGCACCCACGACGGACACCACGTCATCCTCGACTGGGGCGACAGCGCCATCGCCAACCCCGCATGGGACCTGATCCGCATGCGGGACGACGACACGACCCTCACCGCCCAGTGGTGCACCCACTGGCACCACACAGCACCCGGCAGCAACCCGGGACGAGCAGCCGAACTCGCGGCCACACTCGCCCCACTCCGCGACGCCGCGACCTACCAAGCGTTCCTCGACGCCATCGAACCGACAGAACACCCGTACCACGCAGCAGACGTCACCGACGCCCTGGCAGCCGCACTCCAAACATCACCGCACGCATAGGCACCGTCACACCAACCCCACCAATCACCACACCCGCCCCAGCAACCCGCGTGTCACCAGGTGTCCACATCACATGTGAGATAGGGTCCGGGGCCATGGCGGACAGCACCCTGCTCCTGGGCGACTACCTACGACGCATCGGCACCCTCGTCCGAGACTCCAGGAAGCACCGCGGCTGGACCCAGGCACAACTCGCCGACGCACTCGGCACCAGCCAGAGCGCGGTCAACCGCATCGAACAGGGCAACCAGAACCTGTCACTGGAGATGCTCACCCGCATCGGCAACGCACTGGACTCGGAGATCGTCTCCCTGGGCCGATCAGGCCCCATGCACCTGAGGGTCGAAGGCGGCAGGCAACTGGCCGGCAACATCGCGGTCAAGTCAAGCAAGAACGCCGGCGTAGCACTGCTGTGCGCGGCAATGCTGAACAGAGGCAAGACGACCCTACGCAAGGTAGCCAGGATCGAAGAAGTCAACAGAATCCTCGAAGTCCTGAGCAGCATCGGAGTCCGCCACCGCTGGATCGGCCAGGAAAACGACCTGGAAATAACCCCACCGGCAGTCCTCAACCTGGCCAACATGGACGTAGCGGCAGCACGACGCACCAGAAGCATCATCATGTTCCTGGGCCCGCTGATCCACCACCACGACCAGTTCAGACTTCCCTACGCGGGCGGCTGCGCACTGGGCACCAGGACCGTAGAACCACACCTGACCGCACTCCGGCCGTTCGGCCTGGAAGTCAAGGCAACAGACGGCAACTACCACGCCACAGTGGACACGAAGACAAGGCCGACCAAGCCGATCATCCTGACCGAACGCGGCGACACGGTAACCGAAAACGCCATCATGGCAGCCGCCCGCCACCCAGGCACCACGATCATCAGAAACGCCAGCCCCAACTACATGGTCCAAGACCTCTGCTACTACCTGGCCCAACTAGGGGTGGCAATCAAAGGAATAGGCACGACAACACTAGAGGTCAACGGCAAGGCGGACATCAACAAAGACGTGGACTACGCTCCGTCCCCGGACCCCATAGAAGCAATGAGCCTGCTCACGGCAGCCATAGTGACCAACTCAGAAATAACCATCCAAAGAGTACCGATAGAATTCCTGGAAATAGAGCTGGCACTGCTGGAAGAGATGGGCCTTGACTACCGCAGAACAGAAGAATACCCGGCAACGAACGGCCACACCAGACTACTGGACCTCACGGTCCAGCCCAGCACCCTCAGGGCCCCCAGGGACAAGATCCACCCCATGCCCTTCCCCGGCCTGAACATCGACAACCTCCCCTTCTTCGCCCTGATAGCAGCCACGGCCCACGGCCCCACCCTCATCCACGACTGGGTCTACGAAAACCGCGCACTGTACCTGACCGAGCTGACCAAACTGGGCGCCACAGTAACCCTCCTGGACCCCCACAGGATCTACGTAACAGGCCCCACCCACTGGTCAGGCACCGAAGTCATCTGCCCCCCGGCACTACGCCCAGGAGCGGTAGTACTACTGGCGATGCTGGCCGCCAAGGGCACCTCGGTCCTCAGAAACGTCTACGTCATAGACCGAGGCTACGAACAGCTGGCCGACCGCCTGAACCAACTGGGCGCCAAGATCGAACCGTTCAGGGACCTATAGCACCACCTATAGCACAATACCACTAAGTTAAGCTCGGAGAATGGATACGGATGGTCGGCGGTCCGGGGTGTCGGGCGCCGTGATGGTGCGATTTCTTGACAATGTATGCGTTGTGGCGTCCGCGTTTGATAACGCGAGGGTTGGTGCGGTGTCTACGCCCTTTGGTGCGTCTCTCGTTGATCTCAGCGATGGTTTCAACTAATGATCGTTTGCGATGTTCAGAGGGAAAAGTCCGCCTGCCCTGTCACTTGGCGGCGGATGACGCGGATTGATCGCATGAACGATAGGTGATCCGGATCTTCACCGATTTCGTCGGCAGCCCGACACATCAGGTTTCGGATAGCGTAGTGGGCCAGCAGCAATGACAAGATTTCCTGGCGCACCATATTTGGCGATTGCGAACGCAGAACCTTCGCGGCGCCGCGCTGATGGGTTTTGACTTCATCGATCAGATTTTCGCATTCCCACCGTTCATGGTAGGCAGCAGCCAATTCCTCGGCGGTGGCCTCGGCAGGGTCGAGCACCGATGTGATCACACAAATGATCTCACCAGTTCCGTTCCCTTCTCGATCTGGAACATCGTACTCAACAACCCGGACGATGTAGCCATCGCTCGCGTCGATAGCGACGCCTTCTTCGGCTTGCCGGATCAAATCAGAGCGCCGTTGCCCGCTAATTTTTGGACTACAGACGAGCGATAGGTAAGAGCCGTCTGGCAACCATCTCAGTAGCGGCAGCCGCAGATTTGACTTGACGCGCCACAGCAGGTCAGCACCAGTCTCACGGAACTTACCCCACAAGGCGAAGCTGTAGAAGTTGCGGTCAGCCGTGATCAACATGTCCGACTCCGCACGCGGAATAAGTCGTTCCGCCAAGCCCCGCTCATCCCCATTACACGGCCCAGACGCAGCACCCACGATGGCATGTGATCCGCACTCACCCAACACTACCGTCAGCACCTGGGGAAAAGCGCTGGCCTTATCCCCATTGGTCTTTCGGCCGAACTCCTCGGCGTTCTCATCACTATCCGGAACGTCGAGATGAAATCCATCCATACTCATCAACCGTCGCGATCGAAGCCAAGCACCGCGAGTGCCACGACCGGCAACCGGAACCGCGATTCGCTCGAATAACTCGACCATCGGCGCAAGCCCCAATCGTTGCCGCGCCTGCGTGATTGCTGATGTAGATGGAACCTTCCAGTTGTCCCGCCACGAATCCATAGACTTCAACGAGCCAACCAGCTTGCGCATCACCTCCTCGTAGTCATCATCGAAAAACAAGCACATAGCCACACAAAAACGCACCATCACATGCGCCGGAAGCAGACGCACTCGTTGCTCACGACGTCCAGTCTCAGTAAGAACGTCTTCGATCACATCACGAGGAATAATCTCCGCCAACACACCCAAAGAGATACGATCTGTCAGTCGAACACCAGATGAATCATCAACCCGA
>DASXCQ010000023.1:0-22991 GCA_036491115.1 Pseudonocardiaceae bacterium | reverse complement strand
ATGGTGAACGCACCACAGCTCGTCGCGCTCGTCCGGGCAGGCACGGTGTTCGTCAACGGCATCCTCGTCGAGCGACCCGATGACCAACCCGCACCCACCGCAGCATAAAGATCTTCATCCACAGGTATTGACTATTGCTCTTGGGGGTTTCTCGGTGAGTGGTGTGTTCATCAACTATCGAAGTAAGGACACCCGCAGTTATGACGTACTGCTGTATCGCGAGCTGGCCAGGCGGTTCGGTGATGATCAGGTGTTCCTGGACAGTGAGTCGATCGAGGCCGGCGCGGATTTCGGGGACGAGATTCTGGGGCGGGTGCGGTCGGCTCAGGTATTGCTGGCGTTGATCGGCCCGGGTTGGTTGACTGCCACGGATCCGTCCGGGCGGCGCCGTATCGACGATCCCGATGACTGGATTCGCCGTGAACTGGCAGTGGCATTCGCCGCCGGGGTGCGGGTGATACCGATCCTGACCGACGATGCCACGATGCCCGCCGCGAGCGAGCTGCCAGCCGATATCGCCGCGCTGCCGGATCGCCAGTTTCGGTGGTTGCGCCACCGGGACGCCGACATGGACCTGAGCCGCATCATCGCCGGTATCGACGGACTGATGCACACGTCGTTTCGGGCGAGGCAGATCGAACTGGCCAGGACCGCGGACGAACTCGCCGACTCGGTGACGAACCGCTGGCGGCACGAGGAGGAACGCCGGAAGATCCAGGATCCGATACCGCTGCTGGTGTGTTGGGAAACGGCGGACGAGGCGATCACGGACCACTGGGCCAACATCCGCCGGATCCGGGCCGGTGACACCGCGGCTGCGTTGGATCTGCGCGGACGCCTGGACCAGGTCGCCGACGTCTACCGGCGGATTCCGTCCGGCCGGCTGGTGGTGCTGGGCCGAGCCGGCTCGGGGAAGACCATCCTGGGTCTGCGGTTCGTGCTGGACCTGTTGCGCGTCCGCGCCTCCGGCGATGCCGTGCCGGAGATCTTCAGCATCGGGTCCTGGAATCCGGTGGTCCAACCGCTGGAGGACTGGCTGGCCGGCCAGCTCTGTCGGGACCAACCGGGCCTGGCCGCGGTCGGCGCCGACGGGGAGACGCTGGCCGCCATGCTGGTCAGCCGGCAGCTGATTCTGCCCGTCCTGGACGGATTCGACGAAATCGCCGACGGTCTGCACGCGGCCGCACTGCGCGAACTGTCCGCGACGACGCTGCGGCTGGTGCTGACCAGCCGTTGCCGGGAATACGCCGACGCCGTCGCGGGAACGCGGGGACTGACCAGTGCCGCGGTGATCGAGCTGAACGATCTCACCCTGGACGGCATCGAGGAATACCTGCTCCGCAGCAGCCCCAAGCCCGCCGCGCCGGAATGGCACCAGCTACTGGCCGCACTGCGTGGCAATCCCGGCATCCCGTCCAGTGTCAACGTCAGCACGGTACTGACCACGCCACTGATGGTCGCGCTGGTTCGCGCCGTCTACGGCGAACGCGACCCGAGCGGACAGGACGGTCCGGCATGCCGGCCGGTCGCCCTCCTGGACACCACGCGGTTCCGCACCACGGAGGAGCTCGAGGACCACCTGTTGGGCAGCCTCATCCCGTCGATCTACGACACGACACGTCCGTCGAGTTGGCACCCGCAACGCGCCCGACGTTGGCTCAGCTACCTCGCCGTGCACCTGGATCGGCTCGGCACCCGGGACCTCGCCTGGTGGGAGCTGGGCAGGTCGGTGCCCCGCTGGGCCCGCACCCTCGTGCTCGCATCCCTGTCCGGCTACCTGTTCGGGGTCGCGACCGCGGTCGGGAACCTGCCGGTGGACCTGGTCGGCACGGCGCGTGGACTCGGTTTCGCCGTCCGCCGTGGGCTGGTGGTCGGATTCCTGCACGGGCTCGTCGCCGCGCTGGTGTTCGGCCTGATGTACTGGATCGCGGACCGCCGTGAACTGATCAAGCCATCACCGGTCCGGGTACGACTGTTCGGCGGTCCACGGCAGCGGACAGGCGCCCCGTTCGGCACCCGAATCGCCTACGGAGTCCTGGTCGGGTCGGTCGTGGCGCTCGCGCTGCTGCTCATCGACGGGCTTCTGGTGCCGCGACTCGGGCTCAACGACGGCCTCGGCGGCGGGCTGTGGTCCGCGATCGAGTTTCCCCCCGAGGTGGGGCTCGCGGCCGGCCTCGTGTTCGGGCTCATCGGTTGGCTGGAAACCCCCATCGACGTCCGCGCCGCCGTCAGCCCGGCCAACCTGCTGCGCTCCAACCGGGCGAACGTCGCCTCCCACGTGGTCATCTGGGCGATCGTGCTCGGGTCCGTGGTCGGGATCGTGGCCAGCTTCACCAACGGCTTTCCCATCAGTATCGAGATCGGGACCGTGTTCGGTGTCGAAGGCGCGTTCGCGGCCGGGTTGGGCTACGGGCTCTGCACGACCGCGTGGGGCCAGTGGCTCGCCCTGGCTCGGATCTGGCTCCCGTTGACGGGTCGGCTCCCGTGGCGGCTGCTCGCCTTCCTGGACGACGCCTGCCAGCGCGGCGCGCTACGCCGGGCCGGTGCCGTGTACCAGTTCCGCCACGCCCGCCTGCAGGACCATCTGACCGGCCGCCCGCACCAGGCCGCGACGGTGGCGGGTGGTACCGGCGATGGTGCACGATGAGATCACCACTGTCCCGTGGAAGGGCGGCGATCGGAATGGCGGGGCCCGAGGCTCACGATCCACTGCGGTGGCAGGAGCAGGACGGCGCCGACGACGTCGATCCTCTCCCGGCGGGACTCGACACGGCCACGCCCAGCACCGCGCGGGTGTACGACGCGTACCTGGGTGGACATCACAACAACAGGGCGGATCGCGACTTCGCCGAGCGGGTGCGGTCGATGTTTCCCAATTCGGTCAGCAACGCGGGGGAGAACCGGAAGGCCCTGTTGCGCGGTGTCCGCTGGGCGGCCGGCCAGGGACCGCTCCAGGTGATCGACCTGGGAGCCGGAGTCCCCACCCGCGGCTCGATCCACGAGGCCGCCCGCGGCGTCGATCCTGCCGCCCGCGTGGTGTACGTCGACTACGAGGCCGTCGCCTACCACGCGATCGAGGACTCGATCGCCGGCGACCCTGGCCTGGGGGTCCTCCGGGCCGACGCCCGTGACGTCGACGCGGTGCTCGGTGACGACGTCACCACTGGGCTCATCGACCTGACGCGGCCCGTGGTTCTGGTCATGGGCGCGCTGCTGCACTTCGTCTCCGGCGAACCGGACCCGGCCCGAGCGCTGCTCACCGCCTACCGGAAGGCGGTGGCGCCCGGTAGCTTCCTGGTCCTCACCCACGGCACCGCCGAGGTCGGCCAGGAGGCGGACATGCGGAACCTGGCTCGCATGTACTGGGAGGATCTCAAGATCCAGGTCGCCTACCGGGGCCGTGACGAGATCGCGCGGATCCTGCGGGGATACACCCTGATGGCACCGGGGATCGTGCCGGTGCCGCTGCTGCTTCCCGATCCGGAGGACCCCTTCGAGGGCGATCCCTGGCAATCGCTGATGTACGCGGCCATCGCCCGCACCTGAGAGGCCGTCATCCCGCCGAGCCGAGAACGGTGAGATCGAGCACGATCTTTCCCTGTCGCGGTCCCCGCGCGGCGGCCAGGGCGAGCCCGTGGCGTCCGTCCGGTTCACCGCCGAACTGCCCGCGGGACAGGCGCACCCCGGGCCGCGGGCCGGTGAAGTCCGCCAGGGTGATCACCGACTCCGCGCTGCCGGTGAGGGTGACGAGTGCGTCGAGCGAACCCGCGCCTGCGACGTCGAGTGCTTGGTCGACGTGCGGAGCTCCGATCCGGTCGGCCAGTCCCGGCCCGTAGGCAACAGGCCTCGCACCCAGGCCGGCGAGAAAGGCGTGACTCTCCGGCCGGGCGGTGCCGATCACGCTGGCTCCGCGTGCGATGGCCAGTTGGACGGCGACGCTGCCCACACCGCCGGACGCGCCGTCGATCAGCAGCGTCGTTCCCTCGCCGGTGTCGAGCAGGTCAAGGGCTCTGGTTGCCGTCTCGACACTCGTCCCGGCGGCACCGGCCTCCGTCCAGGACAGCGATTCCGGCTTCCGCGCCCAGAAGGCGAGCACGGCGAACTCGGCGCAGGCGCCACCCAGTGTGGCGATGTCGACCGTGCCGAACACGTCGTCGCCGACCGCGAGGTCCTCGACGCCCGCACCGATCTCGTCCACCACCCCGGCCGCGTCGACGCCGGGAATGTGCGGCAGGACCAGGTGCGCGGACGACGGCGACCCGCCGGCCCGCAGCGTGAGGTCGACCGGTGACACCCCGGCGGCTCTCGCCCTGATCCGCACCTGGCCGGGACCCGCGTGTGGCTCGGCCGCGGTGCGCAGGCCGAGCACGTCTGGGGGACCGAACCGGTCGAACCGGATCGCGATCATGATCACCTCTCCGCTGTTCCGGGTGCTGTCCTACGGTAGGCAGGGATGCGGATCAGCTGTTCCGGATCACCGGAAAGTGAGAGGTGCGCGCATGAGGACGACCCGGAAACCGAGGGACGACGCCGCACACAACCGGCAGCACATCGTCACGGTCGCGCGTGCCGGATTCGCCGCCGACGGGTTCGACCTACCCACCCGTGAGATCGCCCGGCGCGCCGGTCTGGGAGTGGCCACGGTCTACCGGCATTTCCCCACTCGAACAGAGTTGGTCACGGCGGCGCTCGCCGAGCAGGTGGCCGCCTGCCGGGCCGAGGTGCGCGCCGCGCTGGACGAACCCGACGCGGGGCGGGCGCTGAGCGGAACCATCCGGCGTTTCGCCGAGCGCCAGTTGCAGGACCGGGGACTCAACCAGGCGCTGTTCGGTTCCCATCCGGCCGCGGCGACGTTCGTGGCGGACCGCCGCGCGGACGAACAGGGACTGCGGCAGCTTGTCGACCGTGCGCGCCGCGCGGGTGCGGTACGTGCCGACGTGTCGGTCGAGGACGTGCGCGTCGGCCTGATGGCCATCGCGTCCTTCCCCGCGCTCCGACCGGATCAGGTCGCCACGTCGATGCGACGACTGGTGAACCTCGTGCTGGCCGGACTTTCCGCCGCGCGGTGAAGAAAAAGATGCGTCGACGTTCAACGCGCTAGGGGAAGCCGCGCGATTCCCCTGGGGGGTTGTCGGGTGATCAGCGGAGATCGTCCTGATCTCGGTGGCCGGTGCGGTGTTCCGACGATCCTGGGTGCGACCCGCCGTGACCATGTGAGTACATTCCCTGACTCGTGTGGTGCCTCCGTCCCCGACAGCCGCAGAGGGTTTGATCGATGTCAGCACACGGCGTCACGGCCGCCCGAGAAAGGTCGACTTCGTCCCCGACACACCTTTGGGTGCTTGTCGTGGCGCTTGTCGTCACCGGCACGGTCACCTGGATCGTGGTCACGTTCGCGCCGCCGGCATTTCGGGTGGCGGCCGCGTGGTCACTGGGTTCGTTCGCCCTGCTGTTGTCGGCCGCGGCCGCCGCGGCGACTTTCGGCCTCGTCCGGACCCGCGCACTCGAGACGGCCGTCGAGGACGCGCGGGAGAACGCCGATCGCCGGATCCGAATGGCCGCCGAGGACGCGCGGGCGGAGGTCGACCGGGTCCGGCAGCGCGCCGTCGAGATCCAGGCCAAGGCGGACCTGGCCGTCCGCGCCGCGCAGGAGCAGTCGTCGGCCGAATCCGCCCGGGTGACGCAGCAGATCGCCGAGGCACAGTCGGCGGCCGCGCGGGAGGCGCACGCCCTGCGGGCGCAGGTGGACGCCGAGGTGAACAGCATCGTCGAGCAGGTGATCCCGGCGCTGGTCGACCGGCTGCGGGCGGGTTCGTCCGCGTCGACCGCGCTCGCCGAGATCGAGCCGCCGGCCAGCGACTGGGGCCGCCGGGTGGTGCGGTTCGTCGCCGAGCACATGGGACGCGTCGAGCGGGCCAGGGCGGCCGCACTCGCGGCGTGCGCGAACGCGGCCAGCAGGATGCAGGCGCAGACCACCAGCATGGCCGCCGAACTGCGGGACATGGAGGACACCGCCGACGCGGCGACGCTCGCCCGGTTGCTCGAGGTGGACCACCACAACGCGCAGCTCGGTCGGCTCGCGGACAGCATCGCGGTGCTGGCCAGGGCCCGCTCGGGCCGTCGGTGGGCCAGGCCCATCTCGATGGAGAGCGTGCTGCGTGGCGCGATCAGCCGGATCAGCGAGTACCGCCGGGTGCAGCTGCACGCCCCGGTCGAGATCGCGATCGTCGGCTACGCGGCGGAGGGTGTCATTCACCTGCTGGCCGAGCTGATCGACAATGCGGCACAGTTCTCGCCGCCGACCGAGCAGGTGCACGTGTACGTCGAGGAAGCCCACACCGGCGTGGTCGTCGCCATCGAGGACAGCGGGATCGGCATGCGGCCCCGCGCACTGGCCAGGGCCGAGGCGGCGATCTCGGCGCCGGCAGGCGACCTGTCCGGAGTGAGCGGCACCCGGCTCGGCCTCGCCGTCGTCGGGCAGTTGGCCCGCAAGCACGACCTCACGGTGTCGTACCGGCCCTCGGCCCGCGGTGGCGTCGGCGTCGTCGTGATGATTCCCCGCCAGCTCGTCACCGGGGAGGTGCGGCTCAGCCCGGCCATTCCCGCCCGGCGCGGCGAGCTCATCGCCGGTGGCGGCTCGGAGGTCCGGCAGTCCACCTCGGTCCTGGCTCCCGAAGACGAACCGGTGGACCAGAACCAGCCGTTCGAACTGGCGCGGCGCCAGCCGGGTCGCACACTGGCCCGCGTCACGGAACGGGAGACGACGACGGCACCAGCGGGCACTTCGCACACCGATCCCGGTGCCGCCTTCGGCGCGTTCCAACGCGCGGCCGGCGACAGCGAGAACGAACGGGACACCCGACCGGACGGCGAGGCGGCACAGCCGTAACGGCCAGGACAACGGAAGGAGACAGGAGCTCCCGCTCCGCGATCCCCATGACCACCAACCAGAGCCTCGTGTGGTTGCTCGAACAGCTTGTGGAGCGGACACCAGGCGCGCAGCACGCCGTCGTGCTGTCCCGCGACGGACTCAAGCTGTGCTGGACCGCCGGGCTGAGCATCGACCAGGCCGACCAACTGTCCGCCATCGCCTCGGGCATCGCCAGCCTGTCGGGTGCGGCGTCCGTCGAGTTCGGCAGCGGCACCGGCAGACTGCGCAACGCCATGACCGAGTTCGACGGCGGCCTGCTGCTGATCGTCGAGGCCGGCGAGGGTGCGCACCTGACCGTGCTGGCCAACGGTGCCGCCGACGCGGGCGTGATCGGCCACAACATGCACGGACTCGTGGAGCAGCTGGGTGACAACCTGGTCGCGGAGCCACGTAACGCGGTGGGGCGACCGGGATGACACGGGGGCCCCTGGAACACGAGACACCGGACCGGCTGTACGCGGTGACTCGTGGTCGCATGCCCGTACCGGACGACGCACTCGACGTCGTCAGCCTCATCATGTCCGAGTCCGAGTCCGAGCCGGGGATGCAGTCGGAGTACCGGAGGATCCTCGCACTGTGCGTGCGGCCCACCGCCGTGGTGGAGATCGCCTCGTATCTGAGGTTCCCGGTCAGCGTGACGAAGATCCTCCTCACCGATCTACTGGACTCCGGCAAGGTATCGGCCCGCCACCCGTCGGCCAGCCCGGCGACTCCGGCGCGGTTGCCCTCCCTCGACCTTCTGCAGGACGTGCTTCGTGGACTCCAACAACTCTGACCCATTCGAGCAGCCACGCCTGGCCAGCACCGCCAGCGAAGGCATCAAAGTCGTGATCATCGGCGGTTTCGGGGTGGGCAAGACCACCCTGGTGCAGGCGGTCAGCGAGATCCGGCCGCTGTGCACCGAGGAAACCATGACCCGCGCGAGCGAGGGCATCGACGATCTCCGACGCGGTACCGGCAAGACCAGTACCACGGTGGCGTTCGACTTCGGCCGCATCACCCTGACCCGGGAGCGCGTCCTCTACCTGTTCGGCGCACCGGGTCAGGAGCGGTTCTGGTTCCTGTGGGACCGGCTGTTCCTCGGCAGTCTCGGCGCCGTCGTGCTGGTCGACGACCGGCGACTGGACGATTCGTTCTACGCGATCGACCGGCTGGAGGCCGCCGGGACGCCGTTCATCGTGGCCCGCAACCGTTTCGGCAAGAACCAACACTCGCTGGACGCCGTGCGGGGCGCCCTGCAGCTGTCCGAGCGGGTCCCGCTCATCGACTGCGACGCCCGTGACCGGCAGTCGTGCAAGGACGCGCTGATCGCGTTGGTGGAACACCTGTTCACCCTGCACTCCGCCCGAGAGGCCGTGTGATGATCCATTCCTCCAGAAGCTCGTTCAGCGGAGTGCTGAGCGACAACGGTGAGCACGAGCAGCCGGTGCGCCTCTACGGCTCGGAGTTCTCCCAGGATCCCGCCCAGCTCTACCGGGACCTGCGGCGCCGCTACGGTGCGGTCGCGCCGATCCTGCTGGACGGCGACGTGCCGGCCTGGCTGGTCGTCGGCTACCGGGAGATCTACTACATCTGCGACAACCCCCAGCTGTTCGCGCGCAACACGCAGCGCTGGAACGGGTGGGACACGACGCCGGAGAACTGGTCGCTGCTGCCGTTCGTCGGCTACCAGCCCTCGCTGATGTTCACCGAGGACGCCGAGCACCAACGACGGGCAGGCGCCATCAGCGACGCGCTGGACGCCATCGACCGCCTTGAACTGAGGTCGCTGTGCGAGCAGACCGCCGACGACCTGGTCGACGCGTTCTGCGGGAACGGCGTCGCGGACCTGATGACCGACTTCGCGCACCCGACTCCCGCGCTGGTCGTGGCGAAACTGCTCGGCCTGACCGGTGCGCAGGCCCGCCAGCTGACCGCCGACCTGACCGTGTCGCTGGACGGTGGCGACGGCGCCGTCCCGGCGTACCAGCGGGTCGCGCAGCGCATGGGTGACCTGCTCAAGACCAAGCGCGCCATGCCGGGATCGGATGTCCCGTCCCGGCTGATCGAGCATCCCGCGCAGCTGGCCGACGACGAGATGCAACAGGATCTGCTGGTGGTCCTCGCCGCCGCGCAGCAACCCACGGCCAACTGGATCGGCAACACGTTGCGGCTCATGCTGACCGACACGCGGTTCGCCGTGACGCTGGCCGGCGGCCGGCGCAGCGTCGGGCAGGCACTGGCCCAGGTGCTGTGGCAGGACACGCCGACGCAGAACTTCATCGGCCGGTTCGCGGTGCGCAACACCAACCTCGCCGGCAAGCACATCCAGGCCGGGGACATGCTCGTGCTGGGACTGGCCGCCGGCAACGCCGACCCGCAGGTCCACCCGGCAGGCGATCCCGGTGAGTCGGGCAACCGTGCGCACGTGTCGTTCGGCCACGGCGAGCACGGATGTCCTTATCCCGCACCAGAACTGGCCCAGGTGATCGCGCAGGCGGCCATCGAGGTGCTGCTGGACCGCCTGCCCGACCTGGACCTGTCGGTCACGCCGGACGAGCTGGTGTGGCGGGAGTCGGTGTGGATGCGCGGCCTGCACTCGCTCCCGGTGCGGTTCACACCGGCGTGAACTCGACCGGCAGTTCCGCCGGGCCCCTGGTGAACACGCCGTGCTCGGCAGGAACGAAACCGGGGCGCAGCCGCAGGTCCGGCATCGCGTCCAGGAGTTGGTTGGTCCCCGTCACCACTTCGGCCTCGGCCAGCAGCGCGCCGACGCAGAAGTGCCTGCCCAGCGCGAACGAGAGATGGTCGGCCGCCGCGGTGAACGCGGTGGCCACCTTCAGGTCGTCCCGGAAGATGTCGAACGAGTCCGGGTCCTTGTAGCGTTCGGGGTCCCGGTTCGCCGACCCGATCAGGCACGTCACGGTGCTGCCGGCCGGAATGGTGCCGCCGCTGACCGTGACGTCCTCCCCGGGCTGCCGCATGATCATGTGCACCGGCGGCGTGTAGCGCAGCGTTTCGGCGAACGCCTGGGGAATCAGTGTCCGGTCGGCGCGCACGGCCGCCAGTTGGTCGGGATGCCGGAGCAGATTGGCGAACAGGCTCGCGACGGCCTTGTCGGTGGTCTCACCGCCGGCGGCGAGCAGCAGGCTGCAGAACGCCTTGATGTCCTCGTCGCTCATCGTAGTGCCGTCGACCTCGGCCGAACACAGCCCGGACAACAGGTCGTCGCCCAGGTTGTCGCGGCGCCGCTGGATCACCGGGATCAGGTACTCGGCGAACTCGTCGTGTGTGCGCAGACCGGCCGCCGTCACGTCGGGATCCTGGCTGAGATTGCCCAGGAACGCGATGATCGACGTGTACCAGCGTTGGAAGCGCTCGTGATCGGCCTTGTCCAGACCGAGCATGTCGACGATCACGTTGATCGGAAACCGCCGCGCGAACCCGGCGACCAGGTCGACCTCGCCCGCGGACCGGAAGCCGTCGATGAGGTCCGCCGCGTTGCGTTCGATGACCGGCAAGAACCGGCCCTGCAGTGTGCTGCCGCGGAACGCGGGCGCGACCAGCGCGCGGCGGACCGAGTGCTCCCGGCCGCTCATCTGCAGAATCGTCCGCCCGTGCACGGGTTCCAGCTGCCAGCCGTAGTTGTCCGTGGTGAACGTCGGATTCTTGAACGCGACCTCGATGTCCGAGTAACGGGAGAGGATGTAGCTCTGCATCGGCTCGTGCCAGTGCAACGGCGCTTCGTCGCGCAGCCGCACGTAGGCGGAATAGGGATCGGCGGCGAAGGATGGCGACAGAATGTCGGGCAGGTCCGGGGCGGTCGTCATAGCGGTCCTCTCAGCGACACAGCGGGCCGTCGGTCACCGTAGGTCGCCGTGATCGATTGGTCCAGAAGCGGAGCGGACAACCACCTGAGTGGCGCAAGTCGCATGTCGTCGTCGCTGGCCGTGGTCGACAACGCCGGACGCCCTGGTTAGGGTCCGGGGATGGGCCGGGTCAACGATGTTGGTGGTCAGACGGGTTTCGGCGAGGTCGCCGCGGACATGGACGAGCCCGCGACCTTCCACGCGGACTGGGAGGCCAGGGTCTACGCGCTCAACGTCGCGCTGCTGCGACGCGGGGTGTACACCATCGACCAGTTCCGCGACGCGATCGAGCGGATGCCGCCGGAGCGGTACCTGGCCGCCTCCTACTACGAGCGCTGGCTGACCGCGATCGAGACGCTCACGGAGCCCGACCATGCATGATGTCGCCCCGGCCCGGTTCGCGCCCGGGGACCGGGTGCGGGTGCACAACGTCGACCCCGACCATCACACCCGGGCGCCGCGGTATGTGCGCGGGCATCAGGGTGTGGTGGTCGACTCGCAGGGCGAGTGGCCGTTGGCCGACGACCTCGCGCGCGCACTGGACCCGAGGGTGGAACCGGTCTACACGGTGCGGTTCGCCGCCCGGGACCTGTGGGGTGACGGGGTGCACACGGTGAGCGTGGACCTGTGGCAGTCCTACCTGGAAGCGGTGACCGAACATGGGTGAGACGCACGCGAGCACGCCGGTCGCGGCGCGGGTACGGCGGCTGGAGGAGCGGCTGATCGAGGCCGGTCTGGTGAGCGACCCGGAACTGGACGAGGTCCTGGCGCGGTACCTGGCCGGCGCGTCACCGTTGAACGGGGCGCGGATGGTGGCTCGGGCCTGGACCGACGACGACTTCCGGTCCCGGCTGCTGGCCGATGCCAACTCCGTGATCACCGAACTGGGGCTGTCCATGCGCAGCGGGTTGCGGGAGCAGCCGCTGAAGGTCGTGGCGAACACGCCGGGACGGCACAACGTCATCGTCTGCACCCTGTGTTCCTGTTATCCCACCGGGCTGCTGGGGCCGTCGCCGTCCTGGTACAAGAGTGAGGCCTACCGGTCGCGGGTGGTGCGTGAACCTCGTGCCGTGCTGGGCGAGTTCGGGCTGACGCTGCCGGATGACGCCGAGATCATGGTGTGGGACTCCAGTTCCGAGCGCCGGTATCTGGTACTGCCGGTGCGGCCGGCGGGTACCGACGGGATGAGCGAGGACGACCTGGTCGGCCTGGTCACGCGGGAGGGAATGATCGGTACCGCCGCTGTGTGACGGTCCGTCCACTGCGGAGCTTCGGCCTGATCGGGCTCGACCGGTCGCGCCGTCGACCCAACACTCGCGCCACCCATCCGTAGTGATGGGTGAGAGCACGAGACGAAGGGTCGTGACCACGATGAACGAAATCACGCTGGCCAGGCTGCGGCAGGCCGACCTCATGCGGGAGGTGGAACGGGCAAGGCTGATCAGTAAGGCGCGCACGGGCGACCGCTGGTGGGTACGGTCGGTCGGACGCCTGGAGGCGTGGACACGCAGGCGCCGCCGCGTGCCGCGGCTGGTGCTCGTCGGTGCCCAGGTGGCGAGGAGGGAACGATGAGCGAGCCGGTTGCCGACAACGGCGTGCTGCGCGACCAGGGCCTGCTGGATCTGAGCCATCTGCGCGCACCCGAGGACCTGGCGGGGATCACCCGCATCGAGGATGTCGGGACGGTCGTGATCCGGGAGTCGCTGGCGGCGGCGTACGCCGCGATCCCCTCGCAGGACGTCGGTGCCACGATCTACGTGCCCGACGACGCCGACGTCCGCTTCCACACCGGGCTGCTGACCGTCGGCGGTGACGGCCTCGGTGCGGAGAACGACGTGCTCATCGTGACCGGCCTGCTGGTGATCACCAGCCCGGTGACAGGTGTCGTGCCGAGGCGGATCCACGTGGTGGGCACGATCGTCGCCCCGAAGGGCAGCGAGTCGAACCTCGGCCGCGTCCTGGGCAGCATCGTCGGTTCCGTCAGCTACTACCGGTACACCGAGAACGTGGACATCAGGGTGCTCAGCGGCCAGGTCAAGCTGTCCGGCGCCATGCTGGCCAACCATTCGGGCACGCCTGACGACCTGCTGCTGGCGGCAGGCCAGGTCGTCGTGAACGGATCCGTCGGCAGGGTCGGGTACGCGCGGATCATCGCCGCGGGCCAGTTCATCGCGCCCGCGTCGACGCAGGACGCGCTGGAGCCATATCTGGACCTGCAGGGCCAGGCCGTGTGGTACAAGGCAGCGACGCCGTGGATCGTGATGGACGACATCGAGGTCGGCGCCGACTTCTTCCGGCTGCTCGACGAACCGGTCAGTGCGGTCGTGCTCGGCGACCTCACGATCTCGCCCGGCGTCACCGAGGACGCCATCCGCGAGAAGGTCGTTGATCTGACGATCCTGGGTGACGTCACGGCACCAGCGGAGATCGTGCCGATCCTGCAGGTGCGCGCCACCGACATCTACGGCAGCATTCGGGTCTCCGGTGGACCGGACCAGTGAGTTCCGTGGGCTGTACGACGCCCATCGGGCCGCCGTCCACGCCTACTTCGTCGGCCGAACCGGCGACCGATGGGCGGCGGCAGACCTGATGCAGGACGTGTTCCTGCGGGCGTGGCAGCGGTTCGACGAACTGCGTGGCAGGTCGGCCGACGGGCAGCGGGCGTGGCTGTTCACGGTCGCGAGGAATCTGTCCGTCGACATCCACCGGCATGAGCGCAGCAAGGCCGACGCCGAGGCCGCGTTGCGCCGTGAACCGGTCACGGTTCCGCCGTCCGCGCACACCGCGGTCGTGGCGGCCGACCGGGTCGCGACCGTCGGCGACGCGATCGCGGCGTTGCCCGAACACCAGCGCGTCACCCTCGCACTGGCCACGTCGGGCCTGAACAGCTCCGAGATCGCCACGGCTCTGTGCGTCCCCGCGGGCACCGTGCGCTACCGCCTGTCGGAGGCGCGAAAAACCCTGGCCGGCGCGCTCGCCCGTTACGATGGGCCAGAACACGGTACGGAGGAATCATGAGCCTCGACGATGCGCTGACCACGTGGGCGGCCGCCGTGCGCCTGCCCGACGCGGCGGCAGAGGACATCTACGCGCGCATCATCGCCACCCCGGCGCCACGGCAGCTAGGTGCCCGCTGGTGGCGCGATTACACGAGCGGGTTCACGGCCCGCATGGTCGCGAGCACGCGCCCGGTCCGCTGGGCTGCCTGAGCCCACCGCGGTCGCGCCCTCCGGGCGTTGTCGTTCACTTGCGTGTTCCCTGGGCCGGACACTGTGCCGTTCGTGATCGGCACACGTGCGACGTTGGGTGGGTCCTGATCGCCGGCATGGTGGCGATGGTCGGCTGCACGTCAGGGGTGGATGTCGGGGTTTCGGTCGTCGGCGCGCCCAAGGTGGCTGTCGATGCCGGTTCGTCGTCCGATCCCTGATGGCGCCACGGTCGACAGTGCACCCCGACCAGGCCAGGTCACGTTGACTCCTGGCGGCGACATCACCGTGGCCCGTATCAGTGCGGCGAGCAAAACGGTGATCACCGGCGCACCTCCTCGGAGAGATCGGGCCGACCGCGCAGGAGCAACCGAGCACCGGCGGCATCCAGCAGCCACACCTGTAGGGAACCGCAGGCGCAACGGACCCAGGTGGTCAGTCCGTCCACGGTGTGATGCCGGGACAGCACGTGGAACGGGTCTGCGTCCGACCATCCGCAGTGCGGGCACCTGCCTGCCATCGGGACCTCCTTCGACTCCACCTCCAGCCTGATGGCACAGTTCCAGCAGGTCCAGGTTGCGTTTTCCGGCATTACCGTGAAGAATCAACTACATGATCGACCTGCGTCGGCTGCACGTACTGCGAGCCGTGGACCACTACGGCACCGTGACCGCGGCGGCACAGGCCTTGCACTTCACCCCGTCGGCGGCGTCCCAGCAGATCCGCCAGCTCGGCCGGGAACTGGGCGTGGCGCTGCTGGAACCCAATGGCCGCCGGGTGCGGCTGACCAGTGCGGCACAACGACTTCTCCAGCACGCGGACGAGATCTCGGCCCGGTGGGAACTGGCCGAACTCGATCTGCGCGCCGACTGCGACCAACCCACCGGACCGCTGCGCATGGCGGGCTTCCCGGTCGCGGTGACCGCGCTGCTCGCCCCGGCAGCCGCCGGGCTGGTCGCGCGTCATCCCCGACTCAGTCCGCGGATCAGCGAGGCCGAGGCCGGAGAGTGCTTCGATCTGCTGTTCACCGGCGACGCCGACCTGGCCGTGGTGGAGGCCAAGCCCGACGAGCCGCCGCGTGATCAGGCCCGATTCGACCAGCACCCGCTGCTGGACGACCCGTTCGACCTGGTGGTCGCGGCCGATCACCGGCTGGCCGGCCGCGGGCGGGTGGACCTCGTCGAGGTCGCCGACGACCCGTGGATCGTGCCCAGCGCGGCGTGCACGTGCCGCACGCATGTCCTGGCCGCGTGCGGTGCGGCCGGCTTCACCCCGAACGTCGCGCACGACGCCCTGGCCTGGAGCGCCACCATCGCGCTCGTGGCGCACGGGTTGGGCGTGGCGTTGGTTCCCCGGCTGGCGCAGGTGCCGGCGCATGCCGCCGTGGTCCGGCTGCCGTGCATCGGCGAGCCCCGGCGCAAGATCCTCACCGTGACCCGGCGCGGTGGCCGGGCCAGTCCCTCGGTCGCCGCCGCGCTCGACGAACTGGAACGACTGGCTCCCGCCCTGCTCGCCGTGTGAGGTGGCGGGCCGGCGACCTCAGTCGCGCCGAAGGGCGCGATAGAGGATGCGGCCGACGACGAGGTAGACGATCGCCGCCAGTCCGTAGTTGGCGACCAGGCCGATCGTGGCGTCGCCGGGCGTGAACACGTCGCCGAATCCGAACACGAACACCTTGGCCACGCCGTAGACGAACGCGACGAAACCGCTGTTCTGGTTGGCGCTGAACAGGGTGAACACGATGTGCAGCACGAACACCAGCGCGATGAGCGCCGTGGCCACCCGAATGGTGTTGGCGATCAGGTTGGTGCGGTCGATGCGGTGGTCCCGCTCGCGTTGGTAGGCGACCGGAGATTGATCGGGCGGCTGGTACCGGCGGTCAGCGCTCGGCGACGGCTCGTAGGGCTCGTCCCGTGACTGATACTCCGGCGACGGCCGCCGGTACGGGTCCGGCTCGGGTGTGGTGGGAGGGAGCGGTGCCGGTGGCTCGTAGCGCCGGGTGGGTGGGGGAGTGGGCCTGCGGATCACCGTGGTCGGCTGTTCCGCGAGACTGGGCGGCCGCGGCCGTTCGGCCGGGCGTGGTGGACGCCCGCCGGGGCCCTGGCCAGGGGATGGACGGTACGGCGGTGGCACCTCCCGCCCCGTCACCTGCGGTGGCCCCGGGTTCGGAGCCCGCTCCCGGCCATCCGGACGTGGCTGGTCAGGTCGACGCCCAGGGGCAGGACCGCGGCGCGGCGGCCCGGGCGGAACGCGATAGGGGTCCTGACTCATGCCATGGCATTCTGACGACCACGCCCGCCACGGCATACCCCCAGGGGGCAAATCGGGGACCCGATACGGGGCGGCTCACACTCCTGGCGTGCGTTCCTGCCCGTTGGTCACCTGCTGGATGATGACGACGATCAGTGCCGCGGCGACGGCCTCCAGGATCAGCGACACGGTGCCCAGCGTTGCCAGGGTGTGTGCCTCCTGGACAGGGTCGGTCGACGTGATGAAGCGCACCACCACATTGGCGATGACGACGTTGGCCACCAACACCGCCCACCACACGCCGACAAGGGGCGCCCGCACCGGTCGCCGGGCGCTGGCGGCGTACACGTCGCGGACGATCTGGTAGGGGAACCAGAGGTTGACGACCGGGCAGATCCAGCCCCCGATGGTCCAGCCGCGGCCGCGCCGCTGGGATTCGGGACCGGCGGTCAGTTCAGCGTTGAGCCTGGCCCGCCACAGCCACAGCAGGAACACGATGCCGGCGGCCACGAGCGCAAGGAGCGACAGGCCTGAACTGGACCTCAGTGACAACGCCGAGACCCCGAGCGCCATGCTGGACGACACCGCGCCGTTCCGCACGTCGGCTATCAGTCCGGCGGTCTGCCACTCCTGCCGGTTCACGAAGAGTTCGGCCACGCAGACGAGCGGCAGCAGGATCGTCGCCGCGATGCCGAGTCCGCGCACCGGACGAAAGTATTCGCCCTCTCCGCCGCCGCGTTCGTCCGTCGAGAACGGTCTGAAGTGGAAGTGTTCCTCAGTCACGAAAATCCCCCAGAAAGGATAAGCCCCGACCGTGAACATAGTGTCTACCGGGCCTGTCGGACCACAAGGCGGCCGGGTCCGTGCCACACCCCGCCGCCGGTCACCCACACTACGGTGAGGTGGGTGACCGGTCCAGGGCAACAGCGGCGAGCTGCCTCCTACTCCCGGCGGGGATCCCAGCGGAACCGCCGGACCGCGACCACGGCGCCGACGACGCCCCACGTCAGCAGGACCGCCAGGTGTGGCCAGTCGAATCCGGTGTGCTGGGCGAACGGTCCCAGCAGCGCCTCGTTGAACGGGCGTACCGGCAACACGTCCGCGATTCGGTTGAGCACGTCGGAATGGATCGGGAAATACGTGCCCGAGATGAATACCAGCGGGAACAGAATGAACTGTACGACCGCGGGAGCCGCCTCGGAATTGCGCACCAGCGACGCCACGGCGACACCGAGCGCGCAGAAGCTGGCCGCTCCCAGCACGAGCGTGACCAGGAGCGCGGTCCAGTGTGTGGGCATCGGCACGCCGTAGAGCCGGCCGACGCCCACGATGAGCACGACCTCGATGACGCTGATCACCACACAGTGCGCCAGCAGGCCGATGAAGTAGACCCATGCGGGCAACGGCGTGGCGCGCAGCCGCTTGAGGATGCCGTTCTGCCGTCGCATGGCGAGAATGATCGCCAACTGGCTGTAACAGGCGCCCAACACGGACAGCGCCGCGATCGTGGGCACGTAGTACTGCAGCCCGGTCAGTCCATAGTAGAACGAGTTGGGGCCGCCACCGTTGAACACGGCACCGAAGATCGCGATGATCACGACCGGGAACACGAACGTGAAGAACGCGCTCTGCGGGTTCCGCCAGAACGACAACTGCTCGTAGCGCACCTGGTGGACCAGCAACAGGAAATCGTTGCGGCGGCCGGCGGGCCGGGACGGGGCTGGGATCGCGGTGGTCATCGTCCACTCCTGGCCAGTACGCTCCGCCGGCGCGGTTTCGCTGCCGGTGTCTCGTCTTCGTGTTCCTTGCCGGTGCTGCCGGTCAGCCGCAGGTAGACGTCTTCCAGGCTGGGCCGTTCCACCGACAGTTGGGGCAGTGTCGTGCCGCGCTCCAGCGCCCAGCCGGTCAGCTGGTGCAGCACCGCGGTCGGCTCCTCCACCTCGATCGTGACGACGCCGTCGGTCACCGAGCCGGGAACCGGCACGTCCGATGCGGCCACGCCGGTCGGCAGCGCGAACCGCACCCGGGTCAGCGCCGAGTCACGGCCCCCGATGGTGGCCGGCGTGCCCTCGGCGACGATCTGGCCGTTGGCGATCACCGCGACCCGGTCGGCCAGCACCTGCGCTTCGTCCATGTAGTGCGTGGTCAGGACGATGGTGGTGCCGGCGGACCGCAGGTTCGCCACCACCTCCCACGCGCCGCGCCGGGCGTTCGGGTCGAAACCGGTGGTGGGCTCGTCCAGGAACAGCAGCCTCGGGTTGCCGATCATGCCCAGCGCCAGGTCCAGCCGGCGTTTCTGGCCGCCGGACAGGTCCTTGACCTTCTGCGTGCGTTGTTCGCCAAGGTCGACCAGGTCGATCACCTCGTCGACACCGCATGGATCCGGGTAGTAGCCCGCGTTGCGGGCGATGGTCTCGCGGACCGTCAGGTACGGCTCGACCGCGATGTCCTGCAGTACCAACCCGATCTGCTCGCGCAGCAACCGACCGGACGACCGCTCGCCCGGATCGTGCCCGAGCACCCGCACCTCGCCGGCATCGCGCTGGCGGAAGCCTTCCAGGATCTCCAATGTCGTGGTCTTGCCCGCGCCGTTGGGTCCGAGCAGTGCGAAGATCTCGCCGTCCTCGACGGCGAAGTTCACCCCACGTACCGCCTCGACCTGGCCATAACTCTTGCGTAGCTCAACGACCTCTACCGCACTCACCCGCGTCAACCCCCATCTGACCCTCTGCGGACCGGCTCAGCATCCAACACGGACGCCGCTTTCACATAGGACATATGTCATCCGTCAGCGCACGGGTTGAGGTGGCGTGACGCCTGCGACGAGCCTGCGCACGGTAACCGGGTCGCCGCTGATGGTGAGGCGGCGCTTCGGGATCTTGGCCAGTTGGTCAGGGTTGCCGAGGACCCGCAGCAGGGTGGGGATGTCGGTGGTGATCACGGCGTCGGGCTGCTCGGGCGGTTCGTGGCGGACCTCGGCGCCATCGGGGTCGAGCCAGACGCCGAACGTCCGGGTGCCGCTGTCGTCGGCTATCCGGACCAGGATGCCCGCGGCGGGCGAGTCGTCCGGTGGCGTGTAGTAGGTGCGGATGTTCAGCATGAGGGAGTCGATGCTGAGGAAGGTCTGCTCGGTCCGGGCCGGTATGCTCAGGGCCCAGTCGCCCAGGGCGAGCACGATGGGTTCGAGCTGCCTGCCCCGGTCGGTGAGTTCGTAGACCCAGGACGCGGCCGGCGGCGGTAGTTGGCGGCGGCGGATGACCCCGGACCCGGTGAGTTCGGCCAGGCGGTCGGTGAGCGCGTTCGGGCTGGCGCCGGGCAGGCCGGCGCGCAGGTCGGTGAAGCGCTTGGGTCCGAGCAACAGTTCGCGGACGATCAGCAGCGACCAGCGCTCACCGATGATGTCCAGGCTGCGGGCGATCCCGCACGCCTGCCGGTACCCGCGCCGCACCGGCATGTCTCGCCTCCTTTGGTTGCATATTCATACTAGCAGATCGTATAGTCATATTCAGCCTTGTGTCCTATCCGGACTACTGAACGGGATGTGACGAGATGACCTTGACCGGCGCACGCATCGAGCCCCGGCTGCCCGCTCGCGACCTGGACCGGGTCCGGACGTGGTATCACGACAAGCTCGGGCTGGACCCCGTCGAACAACGACAGGGCGCCCTCCGGTACGCCACGGCCCACGGCGTGTTCTGCCTGTTCCTCTCGGCAGGGCAGTCCGACGGCTCCTTCACCCAGCTGAGCCTGGAAGTGGACGATCTCGCGGCCGAGGTCGACAGGCTGCGGGCCCGCGGGGTCACCTTCCTCGAGTACGCGACCGGTGACCTGACCACGACCGGCGGCATCGCACGGATCGACGGGAACTACCCGAGCAAGGGCAGCGGCGAACTCGCGGCCTGGTTCCACGACAGCGAGAACAACCTCATCGGCATCTCCCAGCCACTGCCCGCGCCACGACCGCGCCTACGCGGTTCCAGCATCCTGCTCGGCACCACCGATCCCGACCGGCTGCGGGCATTCTACGAGCACGCTTTCGACGTCGCCCCCGACCCCAACGGCTGGCTGCGGCTGGGCAGTGTCGGAGTGTTGATCGACCATCGCGACGACGTCCACCCGCACAACCCGGAACCGGGACGCGTCGTGCTCAACATCGACACCGACGACGCCCGGGTGATCGTCGATCGCCTCAACGAGCTGGGAGTGCGCTGGCTGTGCCCGTTGGAACCACGCCCGAACGGACTGTTCGCCACGTTCGAGGACCCGGACGGCAACCTCGTCCAGGTCCTCCAACTCACCGACGACTACCTGGCATCGGCCGGGCGCTAGTGCCGCAGCAGGCAACGTTCGCCCTGCCCGCGCCCGCCTATGATCACGTCGAACGCCGATGAGTCTTGGGGATGATCCCGGTCAACGGGGTTGTACCTGCTTCAGGGAAGGTGAGTGGGATGGGGAAGGTGCTCTGGCACACGCCGTTGAGCCTGGACGGCTGCATAGCGGGGCGGGACGATGACATGGGGTGGGTTTTCGACGTCGATGGCGGGTCAGGCCAGACCGCCGACGAGGTTGTTCGATCGACGGGAGCGTTGCTGGTTGGCCGGCGTACGCAGGATGTCGAGGATCGCCTGCAACCGGGCTTCTACGGTGGCGCCTTTCGCGGGCCGTTCTTTGTGTTGCGCCATGATCCGCCGGCGCGGCCCCCTGTCGTGAAGGGTGTGACCGGCCAGTTCCTCGACATGGGGATCGAGGAGGCGGTGACACTTGCCAAGAAGGCCGCGGATGGTGCGAATGTGGTCATCCTTGGCGCCAATGTCGCCCGGCAGTGTCTCGAGGCCGGGCTTCTGGACGAGATCATCGTGCACATCGCTCCGGTCCTCGTCGGCGGGGGCGTTCGCCTCTTTGAGAGCGCCGATGGCGCTCCGATCAGACTTGAGGCGATCTCTTCCCACGTGGAGGGCGAGACCACGGTGCTTCGCTACGCGGTCCCGAAGACGCCAGGGGAATGACGGTGAGCCAGGTCAGTATGCCGTACCACGGCTTTCTCCGCCTCAGGCAACGTTCGCCCTGCTGACGATCTTGCGTAGGCGTTCGTCGGTGCCGTGCTTGTTCCGCCAGATGATGTAGCGGCGGACCATGCTGCCCTGTTCCTTGTGGGTGGCATGGTCGGTGCCGTCCAGGGCGACGTAGCGCAGAGCGACCGAACCCAGACGGGACAACATGGCCTGAGC
This sequence comes from Pseudonocardiaceae bacterium, assembly GCA_036491115.1. Lineage (GTDB taxonomy): Bacteria > Actinomycetota > Actinomycetes > Mycobacteriales > Pseudonocardiaceae > DATEPR01. The sequence continues at coordinate 1,528 of DASXCQ010000023.1, read as the reverse complement.
CACGTAGACGATGACCAGCGTGCCGAGGTAACCGGCGACGTACAGGCCGGTGAACTGCGGACCGGACAGCCCCCAAGGTTGACCCATGCCGTCATCGTCGGCGACCGGGCGCTCTCGCCGTCTCCCACGGGAAACCGGAAGTCTCCGGCCGGCCGACCACGCTGCCGGCTATGACCGAATCGATTACCCGCGCGGTGCTGGCGGACGTCGAGCTGCCGGTGGCCAAGACCGTCGAGCGGATCGAGACCCGGCGCATCCGGATACCGGCCGGTGTCGCGGCGGGCCTGCACGTCCACAACTGTCCGGTGGTCGGCGGCATCGTCGAGGGCTCGGTAGTCGACCAGGTCGACGGCGAACCCGCCGCCACGCTGGCGCCGGGTGACGTGTTCTACGAGGCCGAGGCCTCCGCATCGCCCGGTTCGACGCGCTCGACGGCGACGTCGTGTTCATCGCCCACTTCCTACTGTCGGCCGGCCAGCAGCCGGAGCTCGACTTTCCGGCAACTGAGGCCCGGCGCCACAGGTCTATACCACTCGGCGGGCAGGCGGCCGGCTGATTCTCGTGCCGGCAACGGCTTCCGGTGCATCGGTCACCTACGCTCGCCCTGTCCGCCTCCCGATCCGGATAGAGGTCTAGACCATGAAGCACATCGCGACAGCAGTGGGACTGTTACTCGTCGCCGTGACGGCGACCATCGGACTCGGCGCACCCGCCGACGCGACCAACACCCCGCCGCCACCCTGGCAGCTGTACAAGACCTTCAGCTGGCCGGACGCCTGCTCCTCGGCAGGCTTCGCCGGTAAGGCGGCGGGCCAGTGGACCGACTACCTGTGCGACGCGATCGCACCGGCCACCGTCAACGCTCCCGGCATCTACGACCTGTACGTCATCACCGGCTGAACCAGCCGAAACCTGTGGCGCCCCGGCCATTCGACGGTCAGGGGCGCCGCTCCGCCACCACCTGGCCGGCGACGGAGAACACGGTGCGGCAGGACGGAAAGCATGGCTTGGAGCAGGTAGAGGTACTCGGTGCGGTCGGCCGCCGTCGCGCGGTGCCGGTGGACCGCTGCCGCCAGGGTGGCGGGTGGCGCGGCGTGCTCGGCTCGGACGTCTGCTGCCTCGTTGCCCGCACCCGTGATGATCGCGCCCGCGAGGACCACGGCCTGCACCGCCTGCTCGCGGTCGCCGCCGCCGGCCACCGCCGAACGCGGCCGCGATCGAATCCGATGCTTGGGCGGCACCGCCCACCCCGGACAGCGCCAGCGCGGCGATGATCAGCCCGACGCCGACGGTCTCACCCGAGCCGCCCTTGTCCAGTTCGTCGAGTGACTCGGACGCCCGCTTGGCCAGGTTGTACTGAGCCTGCTGGCCAGCACGACAGAACCCGCGCGCTGATCGTCAGGACAGCTCCAGCGCTCCCGCGACCTCGGTGAGCGCGGCCAGGTGACCAGCCACCGGACCGAGTCCGGCACCCATGGTGTTGACGGACAGGTGCGTGGCGCCCCGGTCGCGCCACTCGGCGACCTCC
>DASXCQ010000022.1:0-1527 GCA_036491115.1 Pseudonocardiaceae bacterium | reverse complement strand
GCAAGCCGACGTGGCGCTGTTCGTGGTGAGCAGGCCCGCCGACCGGTTCGACGCGATCGAGCAGCCGGCCGCGGTGACCGGGCTACCGGTCGTCCGCGCCGAACGCGAGATCGACCCGCAGCTGCTGCGCTCGGCCGAACTCGGCTTCCTCAACGGGCACGTGCCGGTGACCGGGATCCTGTCCGCGATCGCCGTGCTGGCCGCGGTGCTCAGCGGCCGGGACGCGGTGGTGATGTCCAACGAGTGGTCGGCGTCCATCCCGACCCTGGAGTTCGACGGCCGCCCGGTCAACCACCAGTTCTCCAAGAGCGAGGAGTTCGAAGCCGCCTTCCGCGACGTGCTGGCCGATCAGGGTCCCGCCCCGGAATACTTCTCCTGGCTCAGGGACCGGACCGAGCTGTGGGTGGGGCGCGAGTTCGCGGCGCTCACCCGGTACCACGACTCGTTCCGCAGCTGTAACAAGGCCTTTTATACCGAACGGTCGCGGCGATTCGCCTACTGGTGCGGCCAGTGCGACAAGTGCGTGTTCATCGACCTGATCCTCGCGCCCTTCCTTCCGGCCGGGGCGCTGCGGCAGATTTTCGCCGTGGCCGGGGAGCCGCTGGACGATCCCGCGCTCAAGCCCAAGTTCCGGTCGCTGCTGGGTGCGGGCGCCAAGCCGTTCGAATGCGTCGGCGAGGTCGCCGAGTGCCGGGCCGCGGTGCTGCTGGCCGCGCGGCGCGACGACCGGGCGGACTCCGGCCTGCTGCAGGAACTCGCGGCCGAGGTGGCCAGCTGGCCGGACGCGCCGTCACGGGCGGAGACCGCCGCCATGCTCGAGCCGGTCGGCAGGAACTTCATCCCGGATCGGTACCGGTGAGCACCGTACCCACGACCGGCCCGCGGCCCAAGCTCTCCTGGTCCGACCTGGCCGGAACACGCGCCGGGATCTGGGGCCTAGGCCGGGAAGGCCACGCCAACCTGCGCAAGCTGCTGGCGCTGGGGGCCGAGCCGGTTCTCGTCGACGACCGTCCGTCCGGGCCGGTGGACGGCCGCCCGGTGCTCGCCACCGCCGACGGCGGCCTGGCCGCCCTCCAGCGCTGCGACGTGGTGGTGAAGACGCCCGGCCTGTCCCGGTACCGGCCTGAGGTGGCGCAGCTGTCCGCGGCGGGCATCCCGGTGGTCGGCGGCCTGGGCCTGTGGCTCGCAGAGGCGGACCTGCGGCGCGTCCTGTGCGTGACCGGCACCAAGGGCAAGAGCACCACCTCCTCGCTGACCGGGCACCTGCTCACCGGGCTCGGCTACCGGTGCATGGTCGGCGGGAACATCGGCGCCGTGCCCTACGACCCGGGCAACGCGGGCGACTTCGACTTCTGGGTCATCGAGGTGTCCAGCTACCAGGCCACCGACCTGCCCTGCTCGCCGCCCGTGGTCGCGGTCACCTCGCTGCACCCGGACCACCTGGACTGGCACGGGGGCGTGGAGCAGTACTACCGGGACAAGCTGTCCGCGTGCTCCCAGCCCGGCGCCGAACTCACCGTGGCGAAC
>DASXCQ010000021.1:0-1709 GCA_036491115.1 Pseudonocardiaceae bacterium | reverse complement strand
CCACGCCGACTACGACCACCGCACCGGTGCCGGAACGCTGCGGGTAGAGGCCTCCTGTGCCGCCGCCGTGCGGCTCCGCGTTCCCGAGCTTGAGGTCGACTGCGCCGCCGGGGAAACGGTCCGGATTCCCGTCGAGCCCTGGTCGGCAGAGTCACCCCGGCTCTATGACGGAATCCTGGATTCCCCGACCGAGCGGATCAGGCTCCGGATCGGCTTTCGCCGGGTCGAGATCAGTCACGGCGTCCTGACCGTAAACGGCAACCGGGTGCTGTTTCACGGGGTGAACCGCCACGAATTCGACCCCGACCGCGGCCGGGCGGTGGACGACGAGGTGGCCCTGGCCGACATCCTGCTGATGAAGCAGCACAACATCAACGCGGTCCGGACCAGCCATTACCCTCCGCAGTCGCGGTTTCTCGAGCTGTGCGACGAGTACGGCTTGTACGTAGTCGACGAGTGTGATCTGGAAACCCATGGGTTCTTCTACGCGCCTGCGGGCACCCAAGTAACCCCCGGCGGCTGGCCGATGGTAGCGGACAACCCGGCCGATGACTGGCACTGGCGTGACGAACTCGTGCTGCGGATGCGCCGGATGGTCGAGCGGGACAAGAATCATCCCAGTGTCATCATGTGGTCCCTGGGCAACGAATGCGGCAGCGGCGCGAACCTGGCCGCCATGGCCCGCTGGGCCCGCGAGCGCGACCCGTCGCGTCCGCTGCACTACGAGCGTGACTGGACGTGCGCGCACGTCGACGTGTACAGCAAGATGTACTCCTCGCACGCGGACGTCGATGCGATCGGGCGCTGCGCGGAGGAACCGCTCGCCGACCGGGCGCTCGATGCCCGCCGCCGGGCCATGCCCTTCATCCTCGCCGAATACGCGCACGCCATGGGCAACGGGCCGGGCGGACTGCTCGAATACCGCGAGCTGTTCGATAAGTATCCGCGCTGCCAGGGCGGATTCGTCTGGGAATGGATCGACCACGGCTTGCGCACCCGGAATGGCCAGGGTGAATTCTTCGGTTACGGCGGGGATTTCGGTGAGCCGGTGCATGACGGCAATTTCGTGGCCGATGGCCTGGTGTTCCCGGACCGGACTCCGTCTCCCGGCCTGATCGAGTTCGCCAAGGTATTCGAGCCAGTCCGGATCACGCACAGTGCGGACGGGCTCCGGATCGACAACCGCTACGAAGTCAGCAGCCTGTCTCACCTGGTCTTCAGGTGGTCCTTTGAGGTCGAGGGCGTGCCGCTGGCCAGTGGCGACCTCGCGGTGCCGCCGGTACCCCCCGGCCGTTCGGCGACGGTCGCCCGGCCTGCCCTGGACCGTCAGGACGAGGAATCGTGGCTCACCGTGACGGCGGCGCTGGCCACCGATGAACCCTGGGCCAAAGCCGGCCATGTGGTCGCCTGGGGCCAGGCCTGCATCACGCAGCGACCGCCCGCGGCCTTGACGGCGCCGGTTCCGGTGCACCGGACGGCGGCCGGAATTCGGATCGGCGATGCACAATTCGACCCGGCGTCCGGGGACCTGCTGAAGCTGGGCGATCTGCCCATCGACCCGGTGCAGGTGGATGTGTGGCGTGCTCCCATCGACAACGACCGGCCCTTCTCGCGTGAGCCCAATGAGGTGGGCTGGCGGGCGCTCGGCCTGGAGAGGATGCGGCACCGGGTGGACCGGGTCGAGTATGACGACGACCTGACCGTCCACG
>DASXCQ010000020.1:0-206496 GCA_036491115.1 Pseudonocardiaceae bacterium | reverse complement strand
AACGCCAGCCCGGCGATACCCGAAATGGCGAACCACAGCGCCACGATCCGCTCGGCGCGCTTCTCCGCGCGCGTGCCCTTGACAGGCCACGGGTCCGGATAGTCGACGATCTGGACGCCGTCGAGCTTGCCGCCCAGCTCGACGAGCTGGTCGCGGTCCATCTCGGCCAGTTCGGCGTCGGAAGGCTGCGAAACGCCGTGCCCCGCAGTGTCCTCGCTGCTCATGCCTTCGATCCAATCCACAAGGTCACGCCGATCAGTGCGCCGATTCCCACGATCCACGCGATGACGCCCTCAGAGGCCGGGCCGAACCCACCGAGCGCGTCGCCGCCCGGGTTGTTGTTGCCGTTCGACACGGACTTGACGTACGCAATGATGTCCTTCTTCTCGTCCGGCGTGAGCTGCCGGTCGGAAAACTTCGGCATGTTCTGCGGGCCGCTCTGCATCGCGGTGTAGATCTGGTCCTCGCTCGCCGGGTCCAGATCGGGCGCGAACTTACCGGCGGACAGCGCGCCGCCGCGGCCGGTGAAGTTGTGGCAGGACGCGCAGTTGAGGCGGAACAGTTGGCCGCCCTGGGCCGGGTTGCCGTCGGCCAGGTTGGCGCCGGCCTTCGGGGCCTGGGGGCCACCGCCGTGCGCCTCGATGTAGGCGCCGAGCGCGTCGATCTGCTGGGGGGTGAATCTGGTGGGCTTCGGCTCGGTCTCGGCACTCTGCGCGTCCAGCGGCATGCGGCCGGTGGACACCTGGAAGTACACGGCGGCCGAGCCGACGCCGATCAGCGACGGGCCCCGGTCCTGCTCGCCCTGCAGGTTCGCGCCGTGGCAGGTGATGCAGGTGTCCTGGAAGATCTGCTGGCCCTGGGCGACGAGCTGCGCGCTGGACTGGTCGCTCGCCTGCGCCGTCTGCGGAGTGGGCACGAGCACGCTGTACAGCGCGCCCGCGCCGACCAGCGCCACGCCGAGGGCGAGTACCCCGGTGAGGCGGCTGCGCAGCCTGGACGTCGACCGGGTCCGCCGGACCGCGGCCGGGGCGCCGGCCGGGGTCACGTCGAGGCTGTCGACGACGGGCGGGTCGGCCCGGTCGTCAGCCCTGTCGTCCTCGGCGGACGGGTTCGTGGTGGTCATGTGTTTCGGCAACCCTTGCTGTCAGTGCGGACGTCAGCGCAGAACTTCGACGCAGAGGAACAGACCGATCCAGACGATGTCGACGAAGTGCCAGTAGTAGGAGACGACGATGGCCGCGGTGGCCTGGGCGGGCGTGAACTTGCTCATCTTGGTGCGCATCATCAGGAAGATGAACGCGACCAGTCCGCCGAGGACGTGCAGCCCGTGGAAACCGGTGGCCAGGAAGAACACCGAGCCCCACGCGGAGGACGCGATCGTCGTGTGGTGCAGGGCGATCAGCTGGTAGTACTCGCCGGCCTGCCCGCCGACGAAGATCAGGCCCATGACGAACGTGACCGCGTACCAGCGGCGCAGGCCGAACACGTCACCGCGCTCGGCGGCGAACACGCCGTACTGGCAGGTGATCGACGACGCCACCAGGATCACGGTGAACGGCAACGAGTACTTGATGTCCAGCTCGGCCGGTGGCGGTGGCCAGACCGGTGAGTCGCTCTGGGCCTTCACCGTGAAGAACATGGCGAACAGGCCGGCGAAGAACATGAGCTCGCTGGACAGCCAGATGATCGTCCCGACGCTGACCATGTTGGGCCGGTTCAGCGTGTGAATCCGCTGGCCGATGGTGGGCGCTGCCGTTGTCACGGTTCGCATTATTGCCTGTGGTCAGGATGCTGGCCGCATGGGGTCGGCGGTCGGGTCCGTCACACCGTCCCGGCGGTACTAAGGTCAACCGTGCCAAGTTCGTGGAGGTCCGGGAAGTTCCCGCCGTATCGCCGAAGGACGGTCGGATGAGCGCGCAGTCTGCATCTGCTCTGAGGATTCTGGTGTTCAGCCACCGGCCGGAAATCCGTGAGGCCATCATCACAGCGGTGGGCTACCGCCCGGCGACGGATCTGGGCCGGGTCGACTACCTGGAGGCCGGCACCATCGAGGACGTCCTGTTCGTGGTCGACAACGAGCACGTCGACCTGGCGATCCTGGACGGCGAGGCACAGCCCACGGGCGGCATGGGCGTGTCCCGGCAGTTGAAGAACGAGCTGGACGACTGCCCGCCGATCGTGGTCGCGGTGCGGCGGCGGGACGACCGGTGGCTGGCCACCTGGTCGCAGGCGGACGCGGTGATCGTGCACCCGCTGGACCCGCTGGCCGCCGCGGAGACCGTGGCCGAGGTGCTGCGGGCGCACCGCGTGCCCGTGGTCCGAGGGTAGGCGTGCCATGGCTGACCAGCCGACGCAGACGTGGCCTGCGCTGTTCGGCAGGCTGATCGCGGGTCAGGACCTCGGTGAGGACGACACCGCGTGGGCGATGGACCAGGTGATGTCCGGCGCCGCGACCTCGGTGCAGATCGCCGGGCTGGCGGTGGCGCTGCGGGCCAAGGGCGAGACGCCCGGCGAGATCGCCGGTATGGCCAGGATGATGTTGGCGCACGCCAAGCAGCGGGTGACGCTGACCGGGCGGGCGGTGGACGTCGTCGGCACCGGCGGGGACCAGGCGCACACGGTCAACATCTCCACGATGGCGGCGATCGTGACGGCGGCGGCCGGGGTGCCGGTGGCCAAGCACGGTGCGCGGGCGGCGTCGTCCAAGTCCGGCGCGGCCGACGTGCTGGAGGCCCTGGGTGTGGTGATCGACCTGCCGGCCGACGCCGTGCTGCGGTGCGTGAACGAGGTGGGCATCGGGTTCTGCTTCGCGCCGCTGTACCACCCCGCACTGCGCAACGCCTCGGACGCGCGCCGCGAGTTGGGTGTCCCGACGCCGTTCAACTTCCTCGGCCCGCTGACCAATCCGGCCCAGCCGGACGCCGGCCTGGTGGGTTGCGCGAACCGGGTGATGGCGCCCGTGCTGGCGCAGGTGTTCGCGCAGCGCGGCAAGACGGCGCTGGTGGTGCGCGGTGACGACGGCCTGGACGAGCTGACCACGACGACCACCAGCACGGTGTGGCTGGCCCACGGCGGTGAGGTGCGCATCCAGCAGGTCGACCCCGCCGCGCTGGGTATCCGGCTGGCGTCGGCGAGTGACCTGCGGGGCGGTGACGCCGAGGCGAACGCGCAGGTGGTGCGGGATCTGGTGGGTGGCAAGCCGGGGCCGGTGCGGGACGCGGTGCTGCTGAACGCGGCCGGTGCCGTGGTGGCCTTCCGGGAGCCGTCCGACCAGGGCCTGACGGCCGATCTGCGGGCCGGCTTGGAGACGGTGGGCCAGGCGATCGACTCGGGTGCCGCGGCGGGCCTGCTGGAACGCTGGCGGTCCCTGACGGTGGCGCTGAAAGCCGGTAGCTGACAGCACAAAGGCCGCCGGCGGCTGCCGGCGGCCTTTGCTGTGTCGTGGGTCAGTCGGCGTTGGGCCCGACGTGGTACTCGAAGACCAGGCCACCGACCATGAACAGCACGAAGATGCCGCCCGCGACCAGCAGCCAGACCAGCCAGAACGCGAGCGCGACACCCATCACGGCCGCGGACAGGGCCAGCGCGATCGGCCAGTAGCTGCCCGGGCTGAAGAAGCCGACCTCGCCCGCGCCGTCGCTGACCTCGGCCTCCGGGTTGTCCTCCGGGCGGGGCCGCTCCAGGCGGCGGGAGACGAACTCGAAGAACGTGCCGACGATCAGGGCCAGGCCGCCGGTGAGGATCAGTGCGATCAGGCCGACCGGCTCGACGGTGTGGTCGGTGCTGCCCAGCTTGCTCCAGATCCCGTAGACCACCGCCATGACGAAGCAGAACGCGGCGATGTAGAGGAAGATCCGGCCTTCGACCTTCATGGTGTCCTCACTACCTCACTGCTAGTGCGTGAAACTGTGTCGCTGGGTCAGTTGGACGCCTGGCGGGAGGTCCTGCTGGTGTCGAACGGGTGCGTGGTCACGGCGAACGGGGTGCACAGCTGCCCGCACGAGGGCATGTCCTGGCCGGTCTTGGTCAGGGCCTCCGCCGCCGAGTAGGGCAGGTTGGTCTGTGGGTCGAGCCGGCTGCGCAACTGCATGTAGTGGTTGAAGATGTCCTGCGGGACCGAGCGGACCTCGAAGTTCATCATCGAGTGGTACGTGCCACACAGTTCGGCGCAGCGGCCGACGAACGAGCCGGCCCTGTCGATCGAGTTCTGGAACGACGAGTCCTGGTTGTTCTTGTCCGGGTCGGGGAAGACGTCCCGCTTGAAGTTGAATGCCGGCACGAAGAACGAGTGGATGACGTCGGTGGACCGCAGGTCGTACTGGATGGTCTCGTTGGTGGGCAGCACCAGCAGCGGGATCTCCTGCGAGCTGCCGACCGTGCGGACGACCTGGCCGTCCGGGGTCTTGTACCCGTTGTAGTCGAACTCCCAGTTCCACTGGAAGGCGACGACGCCGATCGTGAGGTTGGGGTCCGGGACCTTCTTCAGCACGTAGTTCTGCGTGGTGACGGTGAAGTAGAACAGCACAGACACGATCACCAGCGGCACCACGACCAGGATGAACTCCAGGGAGCCGCTGTACTGGAACTGCCGGGGAAGTACCTCGGCACCACTGTTGCGGCGCTTGCGGTGGAACGAGACCGTCCAGATCACCAGGCCCCACACCACGAGGCCGACGGCCAGCGACGCGAACGCCGACCACATCCAGAAGTCCCGCATCCGGTCGCCCTGCGGGGTGATCGCTTCCGGCCACCCGAAATGCACGCCCACGTTGGCGTTGCATGCGGACGCGGACAGCGCCACCAGCACCACCAGACCGATGACCTTCGCCAACCGGCCTGGCCGGGTGCCCTGCTTGCGGCCCACTGCTCGACGCCTCCTCGCCTGACGAGAACGACCACTGCGATCACGGCCGGTCGTCGGACCACGGCCACGCGGAGCGTAACCCAGCTACCTGCGGGGGGCCCTGGTGGGGTGAGGTGCGAGCCGTGCGCAGAAGATCGCCCAAACCGTGGTGGGACGGCCCTCTCCGGCCGCCCACCGGCCGGACGGCATACTGAGCTGTCCCTGGGGTCTGCCCGAGCTGTCGACACGAGAGGTGCGCATCACCGTGTGCGGTCTCATTGGCCTGGTGTGTCCCTCCGAAGTGGACGCGGAGGCGTCGCGTCCCGCCGTCGCGAACGCCATGCGCTGCATGCGCCACCGGGGTCCCGACGAGACGGGGACGTGGCAGAACCAGGAGGTGGTGTTCGGCTTCAACCGGCTGTCCATCATCGACCTGGAGCACTCCCAGCAGCCGCTGCACTGGGGTCCGCCGGAATCACCCAACCGGTACACGATCCTGCACAACGGCGAGATCTACAACTACCTCGAGCTGCGCGCGGAACTGATGCAGCGGCACGGCGCCCGGTTCTACACCGACGGTGACGCCGAGGCCATCGTGGCCGCGTACCACTACTACGGTCCGCACGCGGTGAGCCGGCTGCGCGGCATGTTCGCGTTCGTCATCTGGGACTCGGAGCGGGGCCTGGCGTTCGGCGCCCGCGACCCGTTCGGCATCAAGCCGCTGTTCGTCGCGACCGGACCGCACGGCACCGCGTTCGCCAGCGAGAAGAAGAGCCTGCTGGAGCTGTCCGGCACGCTGGGCATCAACCCTCGCCTGGACCGGCGGGCGTTGCAGCACTATCTGGTGCTGCAGTACGTGCCGGAGCCGGAGTCGCTGCACGACCGGATCCGCCGGATCGAGTCGGGCACGTCGTTCACCGTGGCGCCCGGCGGCCAGGTGGCCGTGCACCGCTACTTCCACCCGGCGTTCCGGCCGCGCCCGATCCGCGGCGAGGCCGACGCGGAGCGGCTGTACGACGAGATCGGCCACGTGCTGCGCGACTCGGTGGCCAAGCACATGCGGGCGGACGTGACGGTGGGTGCGTTCCTGTCCGGCGGCATCGACTCGACCGCCACCGCGGCACTGGCCAAACAGCACAATCCGGACCTGATCACCTTTACCACCGGGTTCGAGCGGCAGGGCTACTCCGAGGTGGACGTCGCGGCAGAGTCGGCGGCGGCCATCGGCGTGAAGCACGTGGTCCGGACGGTGTCGGCCAGCGAGATGATGGCGGCGCTGCCGCTGATCGTCTGGTACCTGGACGACCCGGTGGCCGACCCGGCGCTGGTGCCGCTGTGGTTCATCGCCCGCGAGGCGCGCAACTACGTGAAGGTCGTGCTGTCCGGCGAGGGCGCGGACGAGTTGTTCGGCGGCTACACGATCTACCGGGAGCCGCTGTCGCTGGCGCCGTTCGAGCGGGTGCCGGGCGCGCTGCGCAAGGCGATGGGCAGGGTGTCCACGCACATCCCGGACGGGGTGCGCGGCAAGGACCTGCTGCGGCGCGGCGCGCTCACCCTGGAGCAGCGCTACTACGGCAACGCCCGCATCTTCCGCGACGACCAGCTGCGGGCCGTGCTGCGCACGTTCGACGAGCGGATCGGCCACCGGGACGTGACCGCCGAGCCGTACCGGATCTCCGACGGCTGGGACCCGGTGGCCCGCATGCAGCACGTCGACCTGTTCACCTGGCTGCGCGGCGACATCCTGGTCAAGGCCGACAAGATGACCATGGCCAACTCGCTGGAACTGCGGGTGCCGTTCCTGGATGCCGAGGTCTTCCGGGTCGCCAGCCAGATCCCGCTCGCCGAGAAGATCACCAACCAGACCACGAAGCACGCGCTGCGCCGGGCACTGCGCGACATCGTGCCGCCCCACGTGCTCAACCGGCGCAAGCTCGGCTTCCCGGTGCCGATCCGGCACTGGCTGAAGGACGAGATGTACGAGTGGGCGCGGCAGATCGTGCTGCGGTCGCAGACGGACGAGCTGATCGACCGGAACGCGGTGCTGCGGCTGCTGGAGGAACATCGGACCGGCAGCCTGGACCACTCGCGCCGGATCTGGGCGCTGCTGGTCTTCATGATCTGGCACGGGATTTTCGTGGAGCGGTCGATCGTGCCGAGGATTCCGGAGCCGCACTACCCGGTTCGGCTCTGATCGCTCGGAGTGGGCTCGTGGCCGTGCGGGCCCACTCCGAGTCAACCAGGCAGGACCGCGGAAATATCCGAAGCCGCGTCCGGACCGTAGGCAGCAGCGATCCGGCGCAGGGCGACCTCCCGATCGAACACCCACTCCTGGGTCCCGATCGTCTCCAACACCAGCACCGCGATCATCGAACCCAACTGCGCCGACCGCTCCCGATTCAGCCCCCGGCTGGCACCAGCCAGGTAGCCAGCCCGGAAGCCGTCACCCACCCCGGTCGGATCCGCCCGAGTCAGCTCCGGCACGGCCGGGACCTGAAGCTCGTCACCGTCTCGCGTGACGATCTCCACACCTTTCTCGCCCAGCGTGGTGACCCGCATGTCGACCGTGGCCAGCACGTCCGCCTCGGTCCAGCCGGTCTTGCGGAGCAGCAGCTGCCATTCGTAGTCGTTGGTGAACAGCGCGGTCGCGCCGCTGACGAATTCGCGCACCTGCTCGCCGGTCATCCTGGCCAGCTGCTGTGACGGGTCCACCGCGAAGGCATAGCCGCGCTGCCGGCACTCCTGGGCGTGGCGGACCATGCCTTCCGGGTCGTCCGGGCTGATCATCACCAGGTCGAGGCCGCCACAATGCTCCTCGACCGGCAGCAGCTCGATCAGCCGGCCCTCGGACATGGCGCCGGCGTAGAAGGACGCGATCTGGCACATGTCCTCGTCGGTGGTGCAGACGAACCGGGCCGTGTGGGCGACCTCCGAGACGCGGACGCCGGAGCAGTCCACGCCGTGGCGCTCCAGCCAGGACCGGTAGTCGTCGAAGTCGTTGCCGACCGCGCCGACCAGCACCGGGGTGCAGCCGAGCACGGCCATGCCGAAGGCGATGTTCGCGGCGATGCCGCCTCGCCGGACCACCAGGTCGTCGACCAGGAAGCTCAACGACAGGCGGTGCAGCTGGTCGGCGACGATCTGCTCGCCGAACCTGCCGGGGAAGTGCATCAGATGGTCGGTGGCGATGCTGCCGCTTACCGCAACGGGCACGCTGAACTCCCCTGGGTCACCTGGGCGGGTGGTTGTCGGATTCCGCCCCACACTACCGAGTGGTACCCCTGTTCGCGGTGTCTCCACCGACTTACGTTCACGGTGTGAGCACTCCGGAAGCCGAGACCATCGGCGAGCTGATCGCCGACTGCGCCGACATTCCCGCCGCCGTGCGCACCGCGGTGACCGCCGTGCCGCTGCCCGGGACGAGCGGCGACTGGACGGTCACCGAGGAGTGCGTCGAGCGGGTGTCCGGGCTGGACGAGTACGTCTAACGGCCGGCCAGTAGCTCGACGACCGGGGCGAACCCGTCCAGCGCGAGGCTGTTGACCGTGATGTAGGACACGCCGAACTGGTCGCGCCGGCGGCTGAGCACGTCGGCGATCTCGGCCGGTGAGCCGTTCAGCACCGCCAGGACCTGGTTGTCCACGGCCGTCGCCAGGTTCAGACCGAACGCCGAGGCCAGCCACGGCGGCAGGGTACTGTCGCCGGCCGCCCAGATGTTCAGGCTCAGTTCCAGATCGTCGAACCGGTCCCCGGCCTCGGCCCGGACCAGCGCGACCTTCTCCCCCAGTGCCGTCTCGCCGGCATCGCCGCCCAGGCCGAACGCGACGATGTCGGCCTGGCGGGCCGCGACGCCCAGCAGCGACCGGCCGGCGCCGGCCACCAGCACCCTCGGGCCGGGTCGCTGTTGCGGGCGCAGGAAACCGGCCGCTCGCCGGTCGGGCTGGGCAACCGCCTCGGCGTGCAGTCGACGGACCTCGCTGATCGTCTCGGCGACCTGCTCGACCCTGCCCTTCGGCGACCGCCACCGTGCCCCGAGCAGGGCGGCCTCGCCTTCGGCGTCCGGTCGGCCGGCGCCGATGCCCAGTTCGAACCGGCCGCCGGACAGGCGGTCCAGGCTGGCCGTCTCCCACGCGACCAGTCCGGGGCTGCGCATCGGCCCGGCCAGTACGAAGGTGCCCAGGCGCAGGCGGGTGGTCACGGCGGCCGCTGCGGCCAGCGACACGAACGGTGCGCCCACGTTCGGGGTGTCCGGGCTGAGCAGCACGTCGAACCCGGCGTCCTCGGCCCGCCGGGCCGTGGCCGTCCATCCGTCCATCGTGTCGGCGTTGCCCGCCACCAGGCCGAATCGGAACTTCCGGTCACTCATCGCGGTTCTCCACTCTGCTCGCGTGCCCGCAATCATGCGGCCGGGCGGCGGCGGGTGCATCCGCCGGTAGGCGGCAGGGCGGGTACGCACTGTGACGTATCGGGTATCGAAAGTGCCACCCCCTGTGTACCCGGGCCGTGCCGTTCCGTAGCCTGCCCCGGTGTCGTCGCACAGACTCAAGCTCGCCATGCGGGGAGCCCTCGCGGCAGGTGTCGTGGTCGCCGCCGCAGTGGGCGTGACACCAGCCACGGCGGCGCCGTCGGCCAACTCCGACCCGGTGCAGAAGTTCGAGCAGCTGTCCAAACAGGCGGACAAGCTGAACGAACAGATCAACAACGCCAAGGTCGCCCTGAGGAACAAGCAGGCGCAGGTCACCAAGGCGAACGCGGCGATCGCCACCGCGCAGCGCGCCGAAACGGCCGCGCTGGCCAAGGAGGGCCAGTTCCGCGGCCAGGTGGACCAGTTGACCGCCGCCTCCTTCGAGGGTGCCCGGCTCAACCAGGTGTCCGCGCTGTTCACCGGGACGTCGGCCAGGGACTTCCTGAACCGGGCCACCGACCTGCAGGAACTGGCCGAGGACAGTACCGCGACGCTGGACCGGTTCGCGGGCGCGCTGAACGCGGCCAAGTCCGCCGAGGCGCAGGCCACGACGGCCAAGGCGAACGCGACCACCGCCGCCGCGTCGGCCGCCACGCTGGTCAAGCAGCTGACGGCGCAGAAGGCGCAGCTCCAGACCCAGATCACCAAGGTCAACGAGGCGCTGCACCAGCTCAGCTCGGCACAGCAGACCGCGCTGAACACCGATGTCGGGCCGTCCGGCTCGTTCGTGGCACCGGCCGGCGTGGCCGGCAAGGCCATGCAGGAGGCGCTGGCCCAGCGCGGCAAGCCCTACCAGTTCGGTGGCGCGGGTCCCAACGTGTTCGACTGCTCCGGGCTGGTCGACTACGCGTACGCGCTGGCCGGCATGTCGGGCCTGCCGCACTCGGCGGCCGCGTTGCAGGGTATGGGCGTCTCGGTGTCGCGTGCCGATCTGCGGCCCGGTGACCTGGTGTTCTTCGGCAGCCCCGCCTACCACGTCGGGATCTACGTGGGCAACGACGAGATGGTCAACGCACCGGACAGCGGGTCCGTGGTGCGGGTCGAGTCGCTGTTCAGCGGCTACAGCGGCGCCCGCCGGCTGGGCAGCTAGGTACCCACGCGAACAGGGCCGCTCCCGATTCGGGAGCGGCCCTGTTGCTCGTCCGGTCGACCTAGTGGAACGAGTCGCCGCAGGCGCAGGAGCCCTGCGCGTTGGGGTTGTCGATCGTGAAGCCCTGCTTCTCGATCGTGTCCACGAAGTCGATGACGGCGCCTTCCAGGTACGGGGCGCTCATCCGGTCCACCGCGACCTTCAGGCCGTTGAAGTCGATGAACAGGTCGCCGTCGAGGGTGCGCTCGTCGAAGAACAGCTGGTAGCGCAGGCCGGAACAGCCGCCGGGCTGGACGGCGATGCGCAGGTGCATGTCGTCCCGACCTTCCTGGTCGAGCAGCGCCTTGGCCTTCGCGGCGGCCGTGTCGCTCAGCGTGACGCCGTGCGTCTTGACCTCAGGCGCCGAAGTGGCGGTCGTGGTCTCGGCAGTCATGACTCTCCCTTGCGATCGTGGGGCTCGCACGCCGTGTGTCTCCTGCAACGGCCAACACGGTCGGGGCACGAGTTTGTTCCCACCTTCATGGTCGCACATGCTCGACGACGGGACGTATCGGCGGGGAAGTGCGCTGCCTTACTCTGGTAGGCGTGAAGTTCCCGCGCCTGCGCAGCTCCAGCACCGTCGACGAAGCGGACGTGGACGACGTCGAGGTCGTCGACGAGCCGCTGTCACCCAGTATCACCCCCAAGAAGGGCCGGCCGACGCCGAAACGGCGGGAGGCCGAGGGCCGCCGCCGGGGACCGGTGGCGCCACCGCCGAAGACGCAGCGCGAGGCCGCCAAGCGGAACAGAGGCAGCAAGCCGGACCGCAAGAGCGCCGCCGCCGAGCGCCGGGAACGCATGGCCGCCGGCGACGACCGCTACCTGCTGCCCAGGGACAAGGGACCGGTGAAGGCGTACGTGCGCGACGTCGTGGACTCGCGCCGGCACCTGGCCGGCCTGTTCATGCCGCTGGCGCTGCTGGTGCTGATCGCGATCATCTCGCCGGTGCCGGCGATCCAGGCGTACGCGGCGCCCGCGACGCTGATCGTCCTGGTGTTCATGGTGGTCGAGGGCGCCTGGGTGGGTCGCGATGTGGCCAAGCGGGTGCGGGTGAAGTTCCCGGACGCGAGCGAGAAACCGGCATCCCTGATGTGGTACTCGTTCGTACGGGCCAGCCAGGTGCGCAAGCTGCGCACGCCCAAGCCGAGGGTGAAGATCGGCGACACCGTCACCTGACACCTCGTTAGCGGCGCGAAGGATCCCGCTAGGGTGGCGGCCATGGAGTTCCGTCGCCTCGGCCACAGCGGCCTGTCGGTCAGTGAGATCTCGTACGGCAACTGGATCACCCACGGTTCCCAGGTGGAGGAGGACCAGGCCCGCGCGTGCGTGCAAGCCGCGCTGGACAACGGCATCACCACCTTTGACACGGCCGATGTCTACGCCGGCACCCGCGCCGAGTCGGTGCTCGGCCGTGCCCTGAACGGGCAGCGCAGGGAGAGCCTGGAGATCTTCACCAAGGTGTACTGGCCGACCGGAACCGGCCCGAACGACCGCGGCCTGGGCCGCAAGCACGTCATCGAGTCCGCGCACGCCTCGCTGGGGCGGCTGCAGACCGACTACATCGACCTCTACCAGGCCCACCGGTTCGACCGGACCACGCCGCTCGAGGAGACGATGCTGGCGTTCGCCGACCTGGTGCGGGCCGGGAAGGTGCTCTACGTCGGCGTGTCCGAGTGGACGGCCGACCAGATCACCCGGGGTGCGGCGCTGGCCAGGGAACTGCACGTGCCGCTGGTGTCCAACCAGCCGCAGTACTCGATGCTGTGGCGGGTCATCGAGTCGCAGGTCGTGCCCGCCAGCGACCGGGCCGGCATGAGCCAGATCGTGTGGTCGCCGATCGCGCAGGGCGTGCTCACCGGCAAGTACAAGCCGGGCGAGCAGCCGCCCGCCGGGTCGCGCGCCACCGACGACAAGGGCGGCGCGAACATGATCGCCCGCTACCTGCGCGACGACGTGCTGAGCCGGGTCCAACAACTCGTCCCGATCGCCGGCGACCTCGGCCTGTCCATGGCGCAACTGGCCGTGGCGTGGGTGTTGCAGAACCCGAACGTCGCGTCCGCGATCATCGGCGCCACCAGGCCGGAGCAGGTGGCGGACAATGTGAAGGCCGCCGGGGTGACCCTGTCCGAGCAGATCATGGCCACGATCGACGACGTGCTCGGTGACGTCGTCGAGTACGACCCCCGGCAGACGCAGAGCCCCTGAGCTACGACGCCGGGCGCAGGCTCATCGGGCCGTAGACCTCGGCTTCGCCGTGCAGCAGCGTGACCTGGGCGACACCACCGTCCAGCAGGTCGGGCCACTGCTCCTCGAGCCAGGTCTCGGCCTGGGCCTGACCGTCGAACGCCACGTCCGGTCCCGGCACGTCGCGGTTCTCGTCGTCCTGGTACCGCCAGCGGTAGTCCACGGTGACCCCCCTCCTCGTCGCCTGCGGGTCGGCGTCCGTCCGGTGTTGTCAATCCTGCCTCCAGGTACTGTTGCCGTCCCCCACGACCGCCGGGAGGTGCTGTGACACACCGCACGCTCGTCCTGGGTGGTGCCCGGTCCGGCAAGTCCGGGTACGCCGAGGGCCTGCTGCGCGACGAACCCGCCGTGACCTACGTGGCCACCGCGCGGCGCGACCCGGCCGACGCCGAGTGGGAGGCGCGGATCGCCACCCACGCGGCGCGGCGGCCCACCCGCTGGATGACCGTCGAACCGGCCCGGCCTGGCGACCTGGCCACACTGCTCACCCACGCCCGCGCCGGTGACCCGCCGGTACTGGTGGATGACCTGGCCACCTGGCTGACCGGTGTGCTGGACGACGTCGGCGCCTGGGCCGGCGAGGGCGACGCCGCCCATGACGTGGCCGAACTGGTCGAGGCCGTGCGCCGGTGCGCCGCCCGGCTGGTGCTGGTCAGCGCTGAGGTCGGGCTCGGTGTGGTGCCGGAGACCCGATCTGGCAGGCTTTTCCGGGACGAGCTGGGCTCGCTGAACACGAGCCTGGCCCGGACGTGCGACGAGGTGCTGCTACTCGTCGCGGGCATACCGCTGCGCCTGAAACCGCCCGACCCAGCCACCCCGGAGGTAGGCCGATGACCACCAGCGAGGACGCCGGTTCCTTCCCGGCCGTCACACCGCCGGACGAGCAGGCCCACCGCCAGGCCGTGGCCCGGCAGGCCCAGCTGACCAAACCGGCCGGGTCGCTCGGCCGGCTGGAGGAACTGGGTGTGTGGATCGCCGCCTGCCAGGGCGTGTGCCCACCACGGCCGTTCGCCCGGCCCAGGGTCGTGGTGTTCGCCGGTGACCACGGCATCGCCGCGTCCGGCGTGTCCGCCTACCCCAGCGAGGTCACCGGGCAGATGGTGGCCAACTTCCTGGTCGGCGGGGCCGCCGTGAACGTGCTGGCCGCGGTGGCCGGTGCGACCGTGCGGGTGGTCGACATGGCCGTCGCCGGTGACACCCAGGACCGGGTGGCGCAGTTCAAGGTGCGGCAGGGCTCCGGCTCGATCGACCGTGAGGACGCGCTCACCCAGCAGCAGACCGAGCAGGCGCTGGCCGCCGGCCGCAAGATCGCCGACGAGGAGATCGACCGGGGCGCCGACCTGCTGGTCGCCGGGGACATGGGCATCGGCAACACCACCCCGGCCGCCGTGCTGATCGGGGCGCTGACCGGTGCCGAACCGGTCGCCGTGGTGGGTCGGGGCACCGGCATCGACGACCGGGGCTGGATGCGCAAGGCGGCCGCGATCCGGGACGCGCTGCGCCGGGTGCGGAAGGTGACCATCGACCCGGTGGCGATGCTGCGGGCCGGCGGCGGCGCCGACATCGCCGCGATGACCGGGTTCCTGGCCCAGGCCGCGGTCCGCCGCACGCCCGTGCTGCTGGACGGCATCGTCGTCGGCGCGGCGGCGGGCGTCGCCGAGCGGCTGGCGCCGGGCGCGCGGCGCTGGTGGGTGGCCGGGCACCGGTCGGCCGAACCGGCGCACTCGCTGATCCTGGACCACCTGGAACTGCGGCCCCTGCTGGACCTGGAGATGCGGCTGGGCGAGGGTTCCGGCGCGGTGGCCGCGCTGCCGCTGGTCACCATGGCCGCGAAGATCCTCAACGACATGGCGACGTTCGAGGACGCGGGCGTGACCGGGCCGAGCGACGACGGTGCGGGCGTGTCCGGCGCCTCCGGTGCGTCCGCCGAGTAGGGCCGTGTTCGGCGGGTTCCGGTTGGCGCTGTCCTGGCTGACGGTGCTGCCGGTGCCCGCTCCCCCGGTGGACCGGCGGGTGGCCGGCGTGGCGATCGCGGTGTCGCCGCTGGTGGGCCTGCTGCTCGGTGGTGCCGCCACCGGGGTACTGGCCGGGTTGGTGGCCTTGCGGTGTCCGCCGCTGTTGGCCGGACTGGTGGTGGTCGGGCTGGTGGCGTTGGCCACGCGGGGCATGCACGTGGACGGGCTGGCCGACACCGCGGACGGGCTGGGTTGTTACGGGCCGCCCGAGCGGGCGCTGGCCGTCATGAAGGACGGCGGTGTGGGGCCGTTCGGCGTGGTGGCGCTGCTGGTGGTGCTCGGGGTGCAGGCGGTGGCGCTGGGCACGGTGGCCGGCGAGCACCGGTGGTGGGTGGCGCCGCTGGCGTTCGCGGTGAGCCGGGCGGCGTTCCCGTTGTGCTGTGTGCGGGGGCGGCGGGCGGCTCGGCCGGAGGGCTTGGGCGCGCTGGTGGCCGGTACGCAGCCATGGTGGGTCCCGGCCGGGTGGTGGGTCGGCGGGTTGGTGGCGGCGTGGTTCGTGCTGCCGTGGCGGGCGCCGGTCGGCGTGCTGCTGGCCGGGGTGGTCGTCATCGGGCTGGCCTGGCACACCGGGCGGCGGTTCGGTGGGCTCACCGGCGACGTGCTGGGCGCGGCGGCCGAACTGGCCGCCGCGGCCCTGCTTCTGGTCTGTGCCGTCAGTTGAGCTTGGTCATCCAGCCGTGGGTGTCGGGCGCGGTGCCGTACTGGACGGCGGTCAGGCGCTCGCGCAACGCCATCGTCACCGGGCCGGGCTCGCCGTCCGCGACGGTGAACTCGCCCTCCGGGGACTTGGCCGCGCGCACCGGCGTGATCACCGCGGCCGTGCCGCAGGCGAACACCTCGGTCAGCTCACCGGACGCCGCCTTCTTCTCCCACTCCTCCACCGAGATCCGCCGCTCCTCCACCGGATGGCCCGACTCGTTGGCCAGGTCGATCAGCGACTTGCGGGTCACGCCGGGCAGCAGCGAACCGGACAGCTCCGGGGTGACCAGGCGGGTCTGGTCGCCGGAACCGAACACGAAGAACAGGTTCATGCCGCCCATTTCCTCGACCCAGCGGCGTTCCGTCGCGTCCAGCCACACCACCTGGTCGCAGCCCTCGGCGACGGCCTGCGCCTGCGCCACGAACGCGGCCGCGTAGTTGCCGCCGCACTTGGCGAACCCGGTGCCGCCGGGCGCCGCGCGGACGTACTCGGTGGACAGCCACACCCGGACCGGCTTGACCCCGCCGCCGAAGTACGAGCCGGCGGGCGAGGCGATCAGCAGGTACTTGTAGTTCGCGGACGGCGCGTTGACACCCAGACCGATGCTGGTGGCGATCATGAACGGCCGCAGGTACAGCGACTCGTCGGTCTGGCTGGGCACCCACCGGTCGTCGACCGCGATCAGCTCACGCAGCGACCCGACGAACAGCTCGTCCGGCAGTTCCGGCATGGCCAGCCGGGCGGCCGAGCTGCGGAAGCGGGCCGCGTTCACGTCCGGGCGGAACGAGGCGACCGATCCGTCCGGCTGCCGGTATGCCTTCAGGCCCTCGAAGATCTCCTGCGCGTAGTGCAGGACCGACGTGGCCGGGTCGAGCTCGATCGGGCGGTAGGGGCCCACCGTCGCGTCGTGCCAACCCTGCTCCGGGTTCCAGTCCACGGTCACCATGTGGTCGGTGAAGTACTGGCCGAAACCCGGCGCGGCCAATACCTCCGCGACCCGCTCCGGGGTGGCCGGCGACGGGTGGGAGGTCCTGGTGAAAGGCAGCGCTTGTGTCATGTGGCAACGGTAGCCCGTGCCACCACGCTGGTGAAATCATCATCTCGGGCATTGGACGACCAACATCTCCGCCGCTGAGCTATCGGGTGTGCAGCTCCACGAACGGCGGCTTCACCACGCGGCAGGGCAGGCCCCGGCCGCGCACGTCGACGATCACCTCGGCGTCCGGTTCGACCCCGGCGTCGGTGTCCAGCATGGCCAGGGCGATGCCCTGCTTCAGCGTCGGCGAGAACGTGCCCGACGTGGTGACGCCGATCCGCCGGCCGGCGCCGTCCCGGACCGGCATGCCGTCCCTGGGCACTCCCCTGTCCAGGGCGAGCAGGCCGCGCAGCCTGCGGTGCGGACCGGCGGCCCGTTCCGCGGTGAGCGCGTCCCGGCCCCAGAAGGCGTCCTTCTTCCAGCCGACGGCGAAGCCGACGCCCGCCTGCACCGGGCCGATGTCCTGGGACAGTTCGTGGCCGTGCAGCGGGTAGCCCATCTCGGTACGCAGCGTGTCCCGCGCGCCCAGGCCGGCGGGTCGGCCGCCGAGCGGGGTCGCCGCGGTCACCAGCGCATCCCACAGCGCGGGCGCGTCGGCCCAGCGGGGCAGCAGTTCGTAGCCGTGCTCGCCGGTGTAACCGGTGCGGCACACCCGGACCGGCAGCCCGCGCCAGTCGGTGTCGGCGAAGGACAGGTAGTCCATCCCGGACGGCAGGCCCACCGCGTCCAGCGTCCGCGCCGACTTCGGGCCCTGCACGGCGAGGACGGCGAAGCCGGTGTGCTCGTCGGCCACCGTGACACCGGCCGGTGCCGCGGCGGCCAGGCGGGCGGCGACCTCGGCGTTGTTCGCCGCGTTGGGCACCAGGAACACCTCGTCCGGACCGACGAAGTAGGCCAGCAGGTCGTCCACCACACCGCCGGAATCGGTGCAGCACAACGTGTACTGGGCCTGGCCTGGCTTGATCCGGCCGAGGTCGTTGGACAGGCAGGCGTTGACGAAGTCGGCCGCACCCGGCCCGGTGACCGCCGTCTTGCCCAGGTGCGACACGTCGAACAGGCCGACCGCGGTGCGGGCGGCGGTGTGTTCGGCGACGACGCCGTCGGCATAGTTGAGCGGCATCTCCCACCCGCTGAACGGGCCGAACTTCGCTCCGCCGGCGGCGTGGACGGCGTGCAGGGGTCCCTGGATCGCAGGCATGTCGGTCACGGGGATCACGCTACCGGCGCAGCACCGATCGGACGGCGGCGACCAGTGGACCGGCCAGTCCGGACACCACGGTGACGCCCAGCGCGATGGCCAGGTCCACCGGCGGCATGGTCATCCCGATCAGGACCGTCACGCCGAGCCCGAAACACGCGGTGCGGGCCGGCCACGCCCGTTCCTCAGTGGACAGCAGCCGGGCGGACGCGTTGGTGAACGCGTAGTAGAACGGGGCGCACGTGGCGGCAAGTTCGATCGCCCGGGCCGGGCCGGCGACCAGGACGCCCACCGCGCCCGCGCCGACCACGAACACCCGTGCCGTCGTGGCCATGCCGGGCAGGTCGCCACCGGCGGCCATGGCGCCCGCGGTGCGCCGCCCGCCGCCGACCACCAGCAGCAGGCCCAGCGCGGTGGCCACCATCGCGGCCACCGTCACCACCGGGTCCAGCGGCGCGGCGCTGGCCGCGTCCAGCGCGTCCCGCAGCGGCACCGCCGACACGGCCAACCGGGTCGGGCCGAGTTGGCGCAGCACGGCGAACGCGACCAGCAGGTAGGTGCCGAGCGCGACGGCCACCAGCACCGGGATGACCACCCTGGGCCGGCGCAGCGTGGCGCTACCGGTGGTGACCTGCTCGAACCCGAGGAACGCGAAGAACAGCACCCCGGCCGCCGGCAGCAGGCCGGTCGCGTCGTCCAGGCCGGGCGTGCCGGCGGGCGGCACGACACCGGTGGGCGGGGGCGGCGGGATGGCGAAGCAGGCGACGACGACCAGGGCCAGCACCACCAGCACGACCACGGTCAGCGTGCGGACGACGGCGGGCGTCGGCCGCAGGCCCAGCGTGTCGGCCGCGAGCACGGCGGCGAGCAGCACCAGCGCGGGCAGCACCGGGTGGTTCGGGTCGAGGTAGGCGCCGAAGCAGCCGGCCAGCGCGGCGGCGGCCGCGGCCCGGCCGGCCAGGTACAGGCCACCGGCGATCCGGCCCGGCCAGCGGCCGAGCTGTTCGCGGGTGTAGCGGTAGCCACCGCCGGGACCGGGGAACACGCCCGCCTGGTCACCGGTCGAACAGCAGGACATCACGGCCGGCACGGCGGCGATCACCAGTGCGACCGGCAGCCACCGGCCGACCAGCCCGGTGGCCGGGGCCACGCCGGCGAACAGGCCGGCGCCCAGCATCGCGCCGAGCCCGCCGACCACCGTGGGTACAGTGCCAACCGGCCCGGCGCTCCCCTTCGTGTCGCCTTGCCGGTCCGGCACCATCCGGGTCACGGGGGTATACGGTGCCATGCCATTCGGCGTAGCCGATATCAACCTTCCGGGGGAAACTCGTTAGCATGGGTCACAATCGACCCGCGGCCGACAAGGAGCACCGTGCCCACGCCCAAGCTCAGCCTGACCAGTAGCGAACCCGACGACGTCGCGGCACTGGTCGCCGACACCATCGTCGTCGGCACGGTCCAGGGTCCGGACGGGCCGACGCTCGCCCCCGGTGCCGAGGCGGTGGACGCCGCGCTTGACGGGAAGCTGCTGGACCTGCTGATCAGCCTCGGTGCCGCCGGCAAGGCCGACGAGGTCGTCAAGCTGCCGTCGCTGGGCAAGCTCGCCGCCGGCGTGGTGCTCGCCGCCGGGCTGGGCAAGCCCGGCGCGGACGGCGCGGTGTCCGCGGAACAGGTGCGCCGGGCCTCCGGTGCCGCGGCACGGGCCCTGACCGGCGTCAAGCGGGCCGCCAGCACGCTGTCCGCGGTCGACCTCGCCGCCGCCGTCGAGGGCACCGTGATGGGTGCCTACCGCTTCGACACCTACAAGACCAAGCCCGGCGACGAGCCGGTGCGCCGCGTCGAGTTCGCCGCGCCCGCCGAGGGCAGCGGCAAGGAGCACCGGGCCACCCTCAAGGCGGCCACCGCGATCGGCGAGGCCGTCACGTTCGCCCGCGACCTGATCAACACCCCGCCCAACGACCTCTACCCGGCCACGTTCGCCCAGCGGGTGGTCGCCGAGGCGCAGGAGAACGGCCTGGAGATCGAGGTCCTGGACGAGAAGGCGCTGCGCAAGGAGGGCTACGGCGGCGTGCTCGGCGTCGGCGGCGGCTCGACCCGGCCGCCCAGGGTGGTGCGGCTGCGCTACAAGGGCAGCAAGCCGAAGGCGAAGGTGGCGCTGGTCGGCAAGGGCATCACGTTCGACACCGGCGGCATCTCGCTCAAGCCCGCGGCCAACATGGACCACATGACCTCGGACATGTCCGGGGCGGCGGCCGTGTCCGCTGCGGTGATCCTGGCCGCGAAGCTGCGCTACCCGCTGGATGTCACCGCGGTCGTGCCGATGGCGGAAAACATGCCCTCCGGGTCGGCCTACCGGCCCGGTGACGTGCTCACCATGTTCGGCGGCAAGACGGTCGAGGTGCTCAACACCGACGCCGAGGGCAGGCTGATCCTGGCCGACGCGATCGCCAGGGCCTGCCAGGACGGCCCCGACTACCTGATCGAGACGTCCACGCTGACCGGCGCCCAACTGGTGGCGCTGGGTAGCCGCACCGCCGGGGTGATGGGCTCGGAGGAGTTCCGCGACCGGGTCGCCACGATCGCGCGGGCCACCGGCGAGGGCGGCTGGGCCATGCCGCTGCCCGAGGAGCTGCGCGCCGACATCGACTCCAAGCTGGCCGACCTCGCCAACGTCTCCGGCCAGCGGTGGGGCGGCATGCTGGTGGCCGGCACGTTCCTCAAGGAGTTCGTCGCCGACGGCGTCCAGTGGGCGCACGTCGACGTCGCGGGCCCGGCCTACAACACCGGTTCACCGTGGGGCTACACGCCCAAGGGCGGCACCGGCGTCCCGATCCGGACCATCGCCGCCGTGCTCGCCGACATCGCGGAGCAGGGCTGATCAGAGCTGACCGTCCGCGCGGCTGGTCTGGCGTTTCTTGGCCAGCCGCGCGTTGTAGGCGCGCATCCGCTGCGGGTAGCCGATCTTGCGGACGTCGTAGACCGGCACGCCCAGCCGCTTGCCCAGCTGCCGCGCGCCGGACTCGGTGATCCGCCGCCGGGTCCACTCACCGTCGTGCGCGATCAGCACCACCGTGGTTTCCGTCACGGTCGTCTTCGGCTCGACGAACGCCTCGACACCGTGCCGCTGTGCTGCCCAGTCCGCCAGGTAAGCGGTGTTCTTCGGATCCTGACGGCGAACGTCGCTGGCCCGGCGGCGGCGCCGCAGGCCGTTGAACAAGCCCATGTGCACACCTCCTCCCCGACCGGCGCTCGCACGCCCCTACTCCCATGGTCCCCGACGACGGCGGCGCGGTCGGCCCGCGTCGCAAGAATGCCCGACGTAGTGACAAGATGGCGTGTGTTGCCGCGCCCGACCGGCGCGAACAGCACCCCCACCGATCTGTAGGACGAATATCCTTGCGAGGGAGTTTCCGTGACCGACGCCGACCTGGTGATCCTCGGCGGCGGGTCTGGCGGCTATGCCTGCGCGTTCCGCGCGGCGGAGCTGGGCCTGTCCGTCATTCTCGTCGAGAAGGACAAGCTCGGCGGCACGTGTCTGCATCGAGGGTGCATCCCGACCAAGGCGCTGCTGCACGCCGCCGAGGTCGCCGACTACGCCCGGGAGGGCGACAAGCTGGGTGTCAAGTCCTCCCTGGAGGGTGTCGACATCGCCGGGGTGAACTCCTACAAGGACCGCGTCGTCAACCAGATGTACAAGGGTCTGCAGGGACTGTTCAAGGCGCACAAGGTCCAGGTCGTCGAGGGCAGCGGCCGGTTCGTCGGACCCGACGCGGTCGAGGTGGACGGCAGGCGGATCACCGGCACCAACGTGGTGCTGGCCACCGGCTCGTACTCCAAGACGCTGCCCGGCCTGGAGCTCGGCGGCCGGTTCATCACCAGCGAACAGGCGCTGAACCTGAACTACGTGCCGGAGCGCGCGATCGTGCTCGGCGGCGGTGTGATCGGCGTGGAGTTCGCCAGCGTGTGGCGTTCGTTCGGCGCCGAGGTGACCATTGTGGAGGCGCTGCCCCGCCTGGTGCCGCTGGAGGACGAGTCATCGTCCAAGCTGCTGGAGCGCGCGTTCCGCAAGCGGGACATCACGTTCAAGACCGGCGTCCGGTTCACCGGCGCCACGCAGGACGACTCCGGTGTCACGGTCGACCTGGAGTCCGGCGAGCAGCTGACCGCCGACCTGCTGCTGGTCGCCGTCGGCCGCGGCCCGAACACCGCCGACGTGGGCTACGAGGAAGCCGGCGTCACCATGGACCGCGGCTTCGTGCTCACCGACGAGCGGCTGCGCACCAACCTGCCCAACGTCTACGCCGTCGGCGACATCGTGCCCGGCCTGCAACTGGCCCACCGCGGTTTCGCGCAGGGCATCTTCATCGCGGAGCAGATCGCCGGCCTCGAGCCCAGGGTCATCGACGAGAGCGGCATTCCGCGCGTCACGTACTGCAACCCCGAGGTCGCCTCGGTCGGCCTGACCGAGGCCGCGGCCAAGGAGCGCTACGGCGCCGGGGTCATCACCTACAACTACAGCCTGGCCGGCAACGGCCGGTCCGTGATCCTGGGCACCCAGGGCGCGGTGAAGCTGGTCAAGGCCCCGGACGGGCCGGTTGTGGGTGTGCACATGGTCGGCGAACGGGTCGGCGAACTGGTCGGCGAGGCGCAGTTGATCGTCAACTGGGAGGCGTTCCCGGAGGACGTCGCGCCGCTGATCCACGCGCACCCGACGCAGACCGAGGCCATCGGCGAGGCGCATCTCGCTCTGGCCGGCAAGCCGCTGCACGTGCACGGCTGAGGAATTACTAGAGGCACGAGCACGAGGAGTCAGCGACACATGGCCTTCTCCGTCCAGATGCCGGCGCTCGGCGAGAGCGTCACCGAGGGCACCGTCACCCGGTGGCTCAAGCAGGAGGGCGAGTCCGTCGAGGTCGACGAACCGCTGCTGGAGGTGTCCACCGACAAGGTGGACACCGAGATCCCCTCTCCTGCGGCCGGCATCCTGCAGCGGATCGTCGTCAGCGAGGACGAGACCGTCGAGGTCGGCGCCGAGCTCGCGGTGATCGCGGACAGCGCCGACGGCGGGTCCGCCCCCGCGGCAGCACCGGCCCCAGCGGCCACGCCCGAACCGGAACCGGCGCCCGAACCGGAACCGGCGCCCGAACCGGAACCGGCGCCCGAACCCGCGGCGCAGCCCGAGCCCGAGCCGGAGCCGGAACCCGCCGCACCGGCCCCGGCCGCCGACGACCGGCCGACCACCTCCGGCGGCACCCCGGTCACCATGCCGGCGCTGGGCGAGAGTGTCACCGAGGGCACCGTCACCCGGTGGCTCAAGCAGGTCGGCGACCACGTGGACGCGGACGAGCCGCTGCTGGAGGTGTCCACCGACAAGGTGGACACCGAGATCCCGTCCCCGGTGGCCGGCACCGTGCTGGCGATCACCGCGGCCGAGGACAGCACCGTCGAGGTCGGCGGCCAGCTGGCCGTGATCGGCGAGGGTTCGCCCCAGGAAGCCGAGCCCGAGCCCGCGCAGCCCGAGCCCGCCCAGCCCGCGCCCGCCCAGCAGGCGCCCGAACCTGCCACCCAGGCCGCGCCCGCGCCCCAGCAGACCCGCGAGCCGGAACCACGGCAGGCGCCACAGCAGAAC
This sequence comes from Pseudonocardiaceae bacterium, assembly GCA_036491115.1. Taxonomy (GTDB): domain Bacteria; phylum Actinomycetota; class Actinomycetes; order Mycobacteriales; family Pseudonocardiaceae; genus DATEPR01. The sequence continues at coordinate 183,237 of DASXCQ010000020.1, read as the reverse complement.
TGGCCGACCCAGCAGCAGGCGCAGAGCACCAACGGCGCCACGGCCGGCGAGGACACCGCGCCCTACGTGACCCCGCTGGTGCGCAAGCTGGCCAGCGAGAACTCCATCGACCTCGGCCGGATCAGGGGCACCGGCGTCGGCGGGCGGATCCGCAAGCAGGACGTGCTCGCCGCCGTCGAGGAACGGGACAAGAAGCCGGCCCCGGCTCCGGCCGCGTCGGCTCCCGCGGCCGCTCCCGCCGCGACGGCGCCGGCCACCGGTGACGACGCGGCGCTGCGCGGCACCACGCAGAAACTGTCCCGGCTGCGCCAGATCGTGGCCCAGCGGACCAGGGAGTCACTGCAGCAGTCCGCGCAGCTCACCCAGGTCGTCGAGGTCGACGTCACCCGCGTCGCGAAGTTGCGGGCGCGGGCCAAGGCGGACTTCGAGCACCGCGAGGGCGTCAAGCTGACGTTCCTGCCGTTCTTCGCCAAGGCCACCGTCGAGGCGCTCAAGCAGCACCCGAAGCTGAACGCGTCCATCGACGAGGACGCCAAGCAGGTCACCTACCACGGCGCGGAACACCTCGGCATCGCCATCGACACCGAGCGCGGCCTGCTCAACGCGGTGATCCACGACGCGGGCGACCTCAACCTGGCCGGCCTCGCGCACAAGATCAACGACCTGGCCAACCGGGCCCGCACCAGCAAGATCGGCCCGGAGGAGCTGTCCGGCGGCACGTTCTCGCTGACCAACCTGGGCAGCAACGGCGCCCTGTTCGACACGCCGATCATCCAGCAGCCGCAGGTGGGCATCCTCGGCGTCGGGGTGGTCGTGAAGCGACCGGTCGTGGTGACCGACGAGGACGGCGACGAGACCATCGCGATTCGCTCGATGGTGTACCTGTCGCTGACCTACGACCACCGCCTGGTCGACGGCGCCGACGCCGGCCGGTTCCTCACCACGGTCAAGCACCGCCTCACCGAGGGCGAGTTCGCGGCGGATCTCGGCCTGTAGCAACGGACTCGGCCCCGGTCCACGGACCGGGGCCGAGTCGTGTCCGGATCCCCGTTCGCGTTCCGGGCGCGAGTCCGCAACGATCGACCCATGCGCGTGGTGATCGCCGGGTCGTCGGGTCTCATCGGGACGGCGTTGGTCGCGGAACTGCGCAGAGCCGGGCACACCGTGAGCCGACTGGTGCGCCGCGAGCCGGCCGGAGCCGACGAGCGGCGCTGGGATCCGCCGGCCGGGTTCATCGAACCGGACGCGCTGGCCGGCGCCGACGCCGTGGTCAACCTGTGCGGCGCCGCACTGGCCGGCCGCCGGTGGACCGAGGAACGCAAGCAGGTACTCAAGGACAGCCGGCACACACCCACCGAGGTGCTCGCCGGCGCGGTCGCCGAACACGGCGTCGACACCCTGGTGAACGCCTCCGCGGTCGGGTTCTACGGCGACACCGGCGACACCGAGGTCGACGAGACGACCCCGGCCGGGTCCGGGTTCCTGGCCACGCTGTGCCTGGACTGGGAAAGCGCCACCGCCGCGGCGGCGGCCCGGGTGGTGCTGCTGCGCACCGGACCGGTGCTGTCCGGGCACGGCGGACTGCTGGCCCGGATCCGGCCGCTGTTCTCGCTGTACGCGGGCGGGCGGCTGGGCGACGGTCGCCAGTACCTGCCGTGGGTGTCGCTGACCGACGAGATCGCCGCCATCCGGTTCGCGCTGGAGCACGACACGTTGGCCGGGCCGGTGAACGTGACCGGGCCGGTGCCGGTCACCAACGCCGAGTTCACCCGGACACTGGCCACCGCGCTGCACCGGCCCGCACCCTGGACGGTGCCCGGGTTCGCGCTGCGGCTGGTGTTCGGCGAACTGGCCGACGAAGGCATCCTGGCCGGTCAGCGGGCCGTGCCGAGAGCGCTGCGGCGCGCCGGGTTCCAGTTCGGGCACGAGTCGCTGCGGGACGCCTTGGCCTCCATGCTCTGAACCGGGCGTACTGTCGGATCGTGACTCAACTGTCCTGCCGGGCGTCCGACCAGCCGGTGGACGTGCGCCACCTGGGCACCGTCGACTACGCCGAGACCTGGGACCGGCAGCGGGAACTGGCCGGCGCGCGGGCGGCGGACGATGGCGGCGACGTGCTGCTCCTGCTGGAGCACCACTCGGTGTACACGGCGGGCAAGCGCACCGAGCCGGCCGACCGGCCCACCGACGGCTCTCCGGTGATCGACGTGGACCGGGGCGGCAAGATCACCTGGCACGGCCCGGGTCAACTGGTCGGCTATCCGATCGTCAGGCTGGCCAACCCGATCGACGTGGTGAACTACGTGCGCCGGTTGGAGGAGGCGCTGATCGCGGCGTGCGACGCGTTCGGTCTCACCGACGCGGGCCGGGTGGAGGGGCGCAGTGGTGTGTGGCTGCCGGCGGACGACCGGCGGCCGGAGCGCAAGATCGCCGCGATCGGCATCCGGGTGCAGCGCGAGGTCACCATGCACGGCTTCGAACTCAACTGCGACGCCGACCTGGCCGAGTTCGACAAGATCATTCCGTGCGGCATCCGGGACGCCGGTGTCACGTCGCTGACGGCGGAACTGGGCCGGCAGGTCACCGTCGCCGAGGCGCTGCCAGCCGTCCAGGACGCCGTGCTGGCCGCCCTGGACGGCCGGATCGCCGTGTCCGAGCGGCTGATCCGCCGGCCGGAACCGGAACTGCCCGGGGTCACCTTCCAACTGGCCCGGTAACTACAGCTGCGGCGCCACCTCGCCGGCGACGAGTTCGACCTGGTCCAGATCGGACAGGTCGAGCACCTGCAGGTAGGCGGTGCCGACGCCGGTCCGCTCGCGCCAGGCGCCCAGCTTGTCCACCACTTCGGCCGGTGAGCCGGCGAAGCCGTTCTCCCGGACCTCGGCCACCTCGCGGCCGATGGCGGCGGCCCGCCTGGCCAGTTCGGCGTCGTCCTTGCCGACGCACAGCACCAGGGCCACCGAGCGGCGCAGCGTCGCCGGGTCGCGGCCGATGGCCCGGCACGCCTCGTCGACCCGGCCGAACTGGGTGACCGCCGCGTCCAGGTTGGTGAAGGCCACGTTGAACTCGTCGGCGAACCGGGCGGCCAGTGCCGGGGTGCGCTTCGGGCCCATGCCGCCGACGATCACCGGCGGCGCGGGGTGCTGCGCCGGCTTGGGCAGCGCGGGCGAGTCGGTGACCTGATAGTGCTTGCCCTGGAAGGAGAATCGCTCGCCGGACTTGGTGCGCAGCAGGCCGGTGACGATCTCCAGCTGCTCGGCGAACCGCTCGAACCGCTCCCCCAGCGGCGGGAACGGGATGCCGTAGGCGCTGTGCTCCGCCGTGTACCAGCCGGCGCCCAGGCCCAGTTCGACGCGGCCGCCGGACATCTGGTCCACCTGGGCGACCGTGATGGCCAGTGGTCCGGGGTGGCGGAAGGTGGCCGATGTGACCAGGGTGCCCAGCCGGATGGTGTCGGTGTCCCTGGACAGGCCGGCCAGTGTCGCCCACGAGTCGGTGGGGCCGGGCAGGCCGTCGCCGCTGCCCATGACGAGGTAGTGGTCGGAACGGAAGAAGGCGTCGTAGCCTGCGGACTCGGCGCACCGGGCGACCCGCAACTGGTCGACGTAGGTGGCGCCGAGCTGGGGCTCGGTGAAGATCCTGAGCTGGAAGGTGTCCACGGACGGGTAGATTATCCAGTCGCCGGAGAACGGTTCAGCGGTGTCGACCCCGACGGGTCCGCTCGCCGTTCACCGCGGGCCGGCGTAGCCGTTCCAGCATGCTGATGATGCTGGTGGACACCTCGGCTCCGGTCTGCCGGGGGTCGTCGGAGCGGGCGATCATCGTGGCGCCCGCGCTGAGCGCGCCGAACAGCAGCCGAGCGGTGACCTCGACGGGCAGGTCGTCGATCTCGCCCGCGTCGATCAGGGCCTGGATGCCGCCCTTGACCAGACCGAAGCTGAAATGGTCCTCCGCCTCGCGCCAGCGTTCCCAGCCCATCACCACGGGCGCCTCGTGCACGACGATGCGCTGGTACGACGGGTCGAGGCAGACCTGGATGTAGTGACGGATGCCGTTCATCGCGCGGTCCCACGCGTCGCCGGGCCCGGCCATGATCTCGGCCAGGCGGGCCATCACGGTGCTCTCCACCGCGTCGAACGCCGCTTCGAACAGGGCCTGTTTGCCGCTGAAATGGTGGTACAGCGCGCCTTTGGTGACCCTGGCCCGTTTGGCCACCTCGTCCAGCGACGTGGCCGCGTAGCCGCGGCGGGTGAACAGGTGGACGGCGCTGTCCACCAGGGCATGCCTGGTGGACTCCGAATACTCCAACCGCCGCGACCGCACCGTCACCATTGTCACAACTCTACGACATACCGACGGTACGTACCGATGGTATGGTCGAGTCGGTTCCATACCGAGGGTATGGCGCAGACCGTGAGTATGAGGGGTGGTCGTATGGGTTGGGCTGACCATTACCGGCGGCGGGACGCGATCGAGCTGGTACTCGCCACCGACGGCGACCGGCTGCCGTACGCGGACCTGGAGTCCGTGCGGGCGGCGTTCCCCAGCCGCGAGGACCTCGCGCTGGCCCTGCGGTACCGGTGGACCCAGGCGCTGACGGGCCGGCTGGACGTCGCCCTGACCGAGGCCGAACGGTCCGCCGACGTCGATCACGTCGATCACGTCGGCGCGGTGGCGGCGGCGTGGCGGGCCACCGCGCGCCAGCAGCCCGCGCTGCGGCGGCTGCTGGACGGCTACACCCCGGAGGCCGGCGAGCGGTTCCGCCGCTCGGTGCGCGCCGAACAGCGCATGGTCGCGCTGGCCGCCGGGTTGGCCGGGCCCGACGAACCGGGCGACGAGGCAGCCCGCGTCGGCGCCGCGTTCCTGGCGCTGGTGCGGGAAGGCTCCGCCCGCCCGACGCGCGGCGGCCGGCCGATCGAGCAGTTGTTCCGGCGGCTGGTCGCCAGTTCCTGACCGTCAGCCGAGGTTCGGGCCCATCAGGCTGAACGTGGAGCCGTGCGGGTCGGCGCAGGCGGACATGCGGCCGTAGGGCGTATCGGCGGGCTCGCCGAGCACCGAGCCGCCACCCGAGCGCACCAGGTCGGCCACGGCGTTGGTGTCGGCCACCGAGAAGTACACGCTCCACCCGGCAGGAGCGCCCTCGCCGGACGTGCCGATGCCGCCGACGTCGCGGCCGTCGACCTTGATGGTCGTGTAGTCGAAGTCGGGGAACGGATCGCTGATCTCGACGCCGAACACCGCGGTGTAGAACCGGCGGGCCGCCGCGGGATCGGGCGTCATCAGCTCGTTCCAGACCTGGGTGCCCGGCACGTTGGTCAGCTCGGCACCGCCGTGGCCGGGTGCCTGCCAGGCGCCGAACATGCCACCGGTCGGGTCGATGCCCAGGACGATCCGGATGCCGGTGCCGGGCACGGTGATGACGCCGGTCAGGTCCTGGCCGCCGTGTTCGGTGATGGCGGCCCTGGCGGCGTCGACGTCGTCGACGGACAGGTAGCCCGTCCACACCATCGGGGTGTTCTGGTCGGCGCCGGGCGGTGTGAGGAGGCCGGCAACGGTCTTACCGTCGACCAGAGCCTCGGTGTAGGAGTGCTGCTCCGCCGGCCCGACGCGGTAGGTCCAGCCGAACACGCCGGCGTAGAAGTCCATCGACACCTGCCGGTTGGGCGTCCACAGGTCCATCCAGCAGGGCGTGCCCTGCGGGTATACGGGTGCATCGGTCATGGGCGTGAGCCTGGCACCAGGCACCGACCATCGCACACTGGCGCCCGCCGCTACCCTGCGGTAGTTGTGTGGTCATGCCACGCTGGTCAGAGCAGGACATCCCAGTACAGTCCGGACGAACCGTGCTGATCACCGGCGCCAACTCCGGCATCGGCCTGCGCACCGCACAGGTGTTCGCCGAACGAGGTGCCAGGGTGCTGATGGCCTGCCGGTCCCCGGAACGCGGCGCCACCGCCGTCGACACGGTCCGCGACGCCGCCCGGGCCGCCGGCCGGGACCCTGCCGTCGACCTCGTGCCGCTGGACCTGGCCGACCTGCGGTCCGTGCACGCCGCCGCCGAGCAGGTCCGGTCGATGACCGAGGGCCGGCTGGACATCCTGGTGAACAACGCGGGCGTGATGATGACGCCGCGCAAGAGCACCGTGGACGGCTTCGAACTGCAGTTCGGCACCAACCACCTCGGCCACGCCGCGCTCACCTGGCTGGTGATGCCGGCGCTGCGGGCCACGCCGGGCAGCCGCGTGGTCACGCTGTCCAGCCCGGCCGCGCGAATGGGCAAGGTGCGCACCTCGGACCCGAACTACGAGCACCGCACCTACGAGCCGATGACCGCGTACGGGCAGGCCAAGCTGGCCAACCTGATGTTCGCGCTGGAACTGGACCGGCGGGCCAGGTCCAAGGGCCTGGACCTGGTCAGCGTCGCCGCCCACCCCGGCTACACCGCGACCAGGCTGGTCAGCAACATGGCCGGCTCGCGGGACGCCGGGCCGATGGCCACCGCGATCGAGTACTTCGGCGAGCTGGGTGGGCGGTTCTTCGCGCAGAGCGTCGAGCACGGCGCCCTGCCCACCCTGTACGCGGCGACGTCGCCCGACGTGCGCGGCGGCGACTACTACGGCCCGGACGGCGCGTTCGAGATGCGCGGCCGGCCGGGGCGGGCACACGTGCCGAGGGCGGCGCACGACCCCGAGGTGAGCGCCCGGCTGTGGGACGTGACGGCCGAGTTGACCAGGGTCGAGCCCGACCCGGCGTGACGCCGCTCACCCACCGGACGGGCAGCCCGATCAGCGTAAAGTCTGCTGTGTGACGGTTGCGCCTGACGGACGGAAGCTGCTGCGGCTGGAGGTCCGCAACAGCGAGACGCCCATCGAGAAGAAGCCATCCTGGATCAGGACGCGGGCCAGGATGGGTCCCGAGTACACCGAACTGAAGGCCCTCGTGCACCGGGAGGGCCTGCACACGGTGTGCGAGGAAGCCGGCTGTCCCAACATCTACGAATGCTGGGAGGACCGCGAGGCCACGTTCCTCATCGGCGGCGACCAGTGCACGCGGCGGTGCGACTTCTGCCAGATCGACACCGGCCGGCCGGCCGAGCTGGACCGTACCGAGCCGCGCAAGGTGGCCGAGTCGGTGCAGGCCATGGGCCTGCGGTACGCGACCGTCACCGGTGTGGCCCGCGACGACCTGGCCGACGGCGGCGCCTGGCTGTACGCGCAGACCGTCCTCGACATCCACCAGCTCAACCCGGGTACCGGCGTGGAGCTGCTGATCCCCGACTTCAACGCCGAGCCCGACCAGCTGGCCGAGGTGTTCGCGTCGCGCCCCGAGGTGCTGGCGCACAATCTGGAGACCGTGCCCCGGATCTTCCGGCGGATCCGCCCTGGCTTCCGCTACGAGCGCTCGCTCGCCGTGCTGACCGCCGCCCGCGAGGCCGGGCTGGTCACCAAGTCCAACCTGATCCTGGGCATGGGCGAGACGCCGGACGAGGTCACCGACGCCATGCGTGACCTGCACGAGGCAGGCTGCGAGATCCTGACCATCACCCAGTACCTGCGGCCGTCCGTGCGGCACCACCCGGTGGACCGGTGGGTGCGGCCGGAGGAGTTCGTGCGGCACAAGGAGGCGGCCGAGCGGATCGGCTTCGCGGGTGTGATGGCCGGACCGCTGGTGCGCTCGTCCTACCGGGCGGGCCGGCTGTACGCGCAGGCCATGACGCACCGCGGTGAGCAGGTGCCGGAGCACCTGGCCCACCTCGCCCAGGCCGGCCCGGCCGCCCAGGAGGTCAGCTCTCTGCTGGCCCGGTAGCCGCCTCGCCCGGGTCGCCGGGCAGGTCGTCGCCCAGGTGGACGCCGTCCAGTTCGGCGACGAAGTTGGCGCCGAAGGCGCTGGACGGGGTGTGCGCGCCCGGCGCCACCGTGCCGGCCACCAGTCGCGCCACTCCCCGCACCACGGCGTCGGCCGTCAACGCGTACGCGGCGGGCGTGGTGAGCGCGGCGGCGACCGCGTGGCCGTCCGGGTGTTTGACCCGGCCCCACACCTCTGCCCGGCGCGCGGCCTGGCGGTCCTCGCTCGGCCCGCGTACCCACCGGTCCACCAGTGCCGCGCCGGCCTTCTGCACCGACGGCATCTTCAGCAGCGGCGCGATGTACTGCTGTCCCTTGCCCAGCAGATCCCCGCCGGGCAGCACCGTGTAGGTGGTGATGGTCGGGATCGCGGTGGACCGGAACGCGGAACTCACGTCGCCCCAAGGGATCGACGTGGCTCGTTTGGGACCGGAGGGGAACTCGGCGACGACCGTCCGGTGGGCCAGCGGGACCGTGCGCAGCTCACCGTCGACCCTGGCCCGGCCGCCCGCGCCGGCACCCTCGATGGCCGTCTTCAGCGTGCCGCCGCTGATGCCGCCGCCCAGCGTGAACGCCAACTCCAGTTCGGTGGCGCCGGGCAGGCGTTCGGCGAGCATCGCGGCCAGACAGTCGGTGGGCACCACGTCGAAACCGCCGCCGGGCAACAGGACCACACCGGCCTGCTCGGCTTCGTCGTGCCGCGCGTAGATGCCCTCGAACACATCGATCTCACCGGTGATGTCGAGGTAGTGCGTTCCGGTGTCCAGGCAGGCGTCCACCATGTCGGTCGAGGTGCGGGCGAACGGTCCCGCACAATGGGCGACGACGTCGACGCCGGCCAGCGCGGCGCGCAGTCCCGACCGGTCGTCCAGCGACACCACGACGTGCGGGCAGCCGAGGCTTTCGGCCACCGGTATCAGTTTCTCCGCCGACCTGCCGGCCAGCACCGGCAGTTCGCCTCGGGCCACCGCCTGCTTCGCCACCAGCTCACCTGTGTAGCCGTACGCCCCGTACACCATCCACGTCATAGCGGGCAGTATCGCGCGCCAGCAGTTGTCCTGCGATCGCGACGTCGTACGGGTACGTGATCTTCATGTTGTGCACGTCACCCGGAATGCAGCGGGTGGCGACACCGGAGTACCGCGCCATGCACGCCGCCGTGTCGGTGCCGGCGAATCCGTCGGCCGCCGCCTGCTCGTAGGCGGCCAGCAGCGGCGCGGCCCGGTAGCCCTGCGGTGTCTGCACGGTGACCACCCGGCCCAGGTCGGCCTCGGCGACGACACCGTCGGCGTCGACGCGCACCAGGTCGGCCCTGGGCACGCCGGGAATGGCGCCGCCGGATTCGCGGGCGGCACGCAGTATCGCGGCGGCCAGTTCGGGGGTGACCAGCGGGCGGGCCGCGTCGTGGATGAGGACGGTGTCGACGGCGCCGGAGTGGATCCGCTCGGCCAGCAGTCGCAACGCCAGCAGCTCCGAATCCTGCCGGCTGGCCCCGCCATGGGTGACGTCCACCACCACCCCGGCCAGTGCCGGATCGGCGAGCACCTCGTCGGCCAGTGCCCGGTCCTGCGGCCGGATCACCAGCACCAGCACGCCCACGACCCGCGACAACGCCGTCAACGACCAGCCGACGACCCTGCGTCCGGCCATCGGCAGGTAGACCTTGTTGAGCTCGCCACCGACCCGCGTACCCGATCCACTGGCCAGTACGACACCGGCGGCCAGCCGATCCGGCGCCACGCGTTCGGTAGACTGGGACTGCGCCACGCGGTGATGATAAGTGCGACCGAACGGATGTGTAGCGTCGGACATCCGAGTACATCCGACGATATAAGGCTCGGGTTTTCGCCGAGTGGCATCCCAATTCCGCTGACGTCTGGCACACTGTCCCGTGTACGCACGAAGACCCCCGGCTGATCCCCCAACAGCCGGGTCTGAAGCCCCCGGCCGACCTCCCCCCAGCGGCCGGGGGCTTTCCCGTCCATCGTGGACCGCGTGCCGTCGTGGCAGGATCGCCGTGTGACGGACGACCAGACGATTCCCGCCGCTGGTGCCGCTGTGCTCGCGCTGCACTGGCAGGTCAACGTGATCCGGGCCGAGGGCTTCTTCGGCGGCATGCTCGCCGCGCCGGTGGCGGCCAGCGGTGTGGTGGACCGCGCGGCGCGGTTCCATGCGGGCGCACGCAACGCCGGCCTGCCGGTGGTGTTCACCCGCTTCACCGTGCCGGAGGGCGAAGGCGGGTTGGTACGCAACACAACTTTCATGAACGCCGTCGGCGAAGCACAAGCTGCGTTCCGGCCGGACGCGCCGGGCGCCGCCCTGATCGACGAGATGGCGCCACTGGCCGAATCGGACCGCGTGGTGGACAACCAGAAGCTGTCCGGGCTGGCCGGCGACGACCTGCCGGAGTGGTTCTCCGCACACGGCATCGACACGCTGTTCGTCACCGGTGTGTCGACCAATCTCACCGTGGAGCAGACCGCGCGGCACGGCACCGATCTCGGCCTGACCGTCTACGTGGTCAGCGACTGCGTCATGGCTGCCACCGACGAGGTGCACGCCGCGTCGCTGGCCAACCTGGAACTGGCCACCGCGGGCTGCCGCACGGCGGCGCACCTGCTCGGTCAGCTGTCGTAGTCGACCGTCAGCGTCTCCGACACCGGCAGGGACTGGCACGTCAGCACGAAACCGGCGGCGAGCTCGGCCGGTTCCAGCGCGAAGTTGCGGCGCATGGCCACCTCGCCCTCGGTCAACCGCGCCCGGCACGTGCCGCACACGCCGCCCTTGCAGGCGAACGGCAGGTCGGGCCGGACCCGCTGCGCGCTCTCCAGCACCGGCACATCCCTGGGCAGCGCCATCGTCGTGGAGCGGCCGTCCAGCACGATGGTCACGTCGGTGGTGATGCCGTCGGGCAGGGCGTCGGCGTGCCGGACCGGCTCGGGCGGCACGTCGTCCACATAGAACAGTTCCCTGTGGATCCGCTCCGCGGGCACGCCGGCAACGGCCAGCACGTCCCGCGCGTCGGCCACCATGCCGAACGGTCCGCACAGCCACCAGTGATCGACGGCATCTATCGGTGGCAGGATCGCGAACAGCGCGGTCAGCCTGGCCGCGTCCAGCCGGCCGGAGAACAGATCCACTTCGCGCGGTTCCCTGGACAGCACGTGCACCAGGTTCAGCCGGGCCGGGTAGCGGTCCTTCAGGTCGGCGAGTTCGTCGGCGAACATGACGGTGTCGGTGCGCCGGTTGCCGTAGAGCAGAGTGACCTCGCTGGCCGGGTCGCGCAGCACCGACGCGACGATGGACAGCACCGGCGTGATGCCCGAGCCCGCGGCGATCAGCACGTGGTGTCCCGAGGTGTGCAGGTCGGGGGTGAACGTGCCGGTGGGGGTGCCGACCTCGATCCGGTCACCGGGCCGCAGGCCGTGCACCAGCCACGACGAGAACAGCCCGTCCGGCACCTCGCGCACGCCGATCCGGGGAGCGGCGCCCGCCGGGGCGCAGATGGAGTAGGAGCGCCGCTCGTCGCGGCCCTCCACCCTGCGGCGCAGGGTCAGCGACTGGCCGGGCCGGAAGGCGAAGTCGGCCGACAGGTCGGTCGGCACGTCGAAGGTGACGGCGACGGCGTCCGCGCACAGCCGCGCGACGTCGGACACGGTCAGCTCGTGGAAGCCGACCCTGGTGCTGGCGGCCATCAGATTTCCTTGACGTGTTCGAACGGTTCCGCACAGGACCGGCACCGCCACAGCGCCCGGCAGGCCGTGGCGCCGAACCGGGACAGTTCCTCGGTGTCGGCGCAACCGCAGCGGGGACAGGTCAGCCCGCGGCGCGGGCGGCCCAGGGTGAGCGGCACCGGGCCTGCGGGCGCCGGACCGGGCGGGGCGATGCCGGCGGCGGCCAGTGCCCGCCTGCCGTGCTCGCTGATCCAGTCGCTGGTCCACGCCGGGTGCAGGACGGTGCGGACCTCCACGTCGGCGTAGCCGGCGTCGGTCAGGGCGTGCACCAGGTCGTCGCGCATGGTGTCCATGGCCGGGCAGCCGCTGTAGGTCGGGGTGATCGACACGACGACCCGGCCGCCGGTCTCGTCCACGGCACGCAGCACGCCGAGATCGGCCAGGGTCAGCATGGGCAGCTCCGGATCGGTCACCGACGCCGCCACGGCCCGGGCGGTCACCATGTCGCCCCCGGATGGGCCCGCGCCACGCTCTGCAGGTCGGCCAGCAGGAAGCCCATCCGCTCGGTGTGCACGCCGTCCCGGCCGGCCCGGCCACCCACCGCGCCCACGGCTCCTCCGTCGGGCCGGTGCAGCGTGGCGGCGGCGAGGACCTGGTCCACGACCTCGTCGAACTCGGCGCGTTCCGGGCCCTGGAACAACTCGGGCACGTAGGGCCAGGTGGCGTCCAGGCCCTCCTGCATCCGCTGGTGCGACAGGTCGGTCCCGTCGCCGAGCCGGACCACCCAGCCGGCCGCGTACTCCCGGTGGTAGCCGAGTTCCTTGACGGCCTTGGCCGCGATCGCCGCCAGCACCGGGTCCGTGGCGTCCAGCAGCCGGCGCAACAGCGCCAGCCGCCACACGCCGAACACGAACAGCCGGGCGACGAGGTGGCCGAAATGCCCGTCGTCCAGTTCCACCAGCCGCACGTTGCGGAACTCGTGCTCGTCCCGCAGGAAGGCGAAGTCGTCCTCGCCGCGCCCGGAACCGTCGATCTGCCCGGCCCTGGTGAGCAGCAGCCGGGCCTGGCCCAGCAGGTCGAGGCCGATGTTGGCCAGTGCGACCTCGTCCTCCAGTTCGGGCGCGCGCGTCACCCATTCCTGCAACCGGTGCGACATGATCAGCGCGTCGTCGCCGAGTGCCAGGCACTCGTCGGCGGTCACGCCCGCCGGCACGGTTGCGTCCACACCGGACAGTGGATCGGCGAACCCGGTGCCGAACGCCCACCGGGAGTCGTCCTGCTCCTCGGTGATCGCCTCGTAGACGTTGTCGAAGGACATGGCTACCCGCTCAGATGTGGGGGACGTCGTCGGGGATCTCGTAGAACGTGGGGTGGCGATAGACCTTGTCACCGCTGGGTGCGAAGAACGGGTCCTTCTCGTCCGGGCTGGAGGCGGTGATGTCGGCCGCCCGCACCACCCAGATGCTCACGCCCTCGTTGCGCCGGGTGTAGAGGTCCCTGGCGTGGTGCAGGGCCATCTGGTCGTCCGCCGCGTGCAGCGACCCGACGTGCACGTGGTTGAGGCCCCGCTTCCCGCGCACGAACACCTCGTACAGCGGCCAGTTGTTCATGCGTTCTCCTCGTGCTTGGCCGCGTGGGCCATGGCCGCGTCGCGCACCCAGGCACCGTCCTCGTGCGCGGCGCGCCGCCGGGCGACCCGCTGCCTGTTGCAGGGTCCGTTGCCGCGCAACACGTTCTGGAACTCCGACCAGTCGACGTCACCGAAGTCGTGGTGCTCGCGCTCGGCGTTCCACGCCAGGTTCGGGTCGGGCAGGGTCACGCCCAGCGCGTCGGCCTGTGGCACGGTCATGTCGACGAACCGCTGGCGCAGCTCGTCGTTGGTGTGCCGCTTGACCTTCCACGCCATCGACCGCTCCGTGTTGGGCGACTCGGCGTCCGGCGGGCCGAACATCATCAGCGACGGCCACCACCAGCGATCCACCGAGCCCTGCACCATCTCCCGCTGGGCGTCGGTGCCGCGCATCATGGTCAGCAGAAGTTCGAAGCCCTGCCGCTGGTGGAAGGACTCCTCCTTGCAGATCCGGATCATCGCGCGGGCGTACGGGCCGTAGGAGCAGCGGCACAGTGGCACCTGGTTGCAGATCGCGGCGCCGTCCACCAGCCAGCCGATCACGCCGACGTCGGCGAACGTCAGGGTCGGGTAGTTGAAGATCGACGAGTACTTCTGCCGGCCGGTGATCAGCTTCTCGGTCAGCTCGGCCCGGTCGGCGCCCAGGGTCTCGGCGGCCGAGTACAGGTACAGGCCGTGGCCCGCCTCGTCCTGCACCTTGGCCAGCAGGATGGCTTTGCGGCGCAGCGAGGGCGCGCGGGTGATCCAGTTGCCCTCCGGCTGCATGCCGATGATCTCGGAGTGCGCGTGCTGCGCGATCTGCCGGATCATCGTGGCCCGGTAGGCGTCGGGCACCCAGTCGCGCGGCTCGATCCGCTGGTCGCGCTCGATGGTGTGCTCGAAGTGTCGTTCGAGGTCCGTCTCGGTGGTCGTCACCGTCGGCCTCCTCCTGAATTACCGACCGAACGTTCAGGAAGTTATGGTACCGTCGTTCCCGGTCACGCGAAAGTGAGGACGGCGTGAGCAACGCGGCACACACGATGTTCGACGCCGATGCGGCATCCCGGAAGTTGGGCATCGAGCTGGTCGAGGCCCGGGACGGGCGGGCCGTGGCCAGGATGCGGGTGACCGAGTCCATGATCAACGGCCATGACATCGCCCACGGCGGCTACGTCTTCCTGCTCGCCGACACCACGTTCGCCTGCGCGTGCAACAGCTTCGGCCCGGTCACCGTCGCATCCGGCGCGGAGATCAGTTTCGTCGCCAGCGCCCGGCTGGGCGACCTGCTGGTGGCCACGGCGCAGCAGCGCACCGGCTACGGCCGCAACGGCATCTACGACGTCACCGTCCGCCGCGACGACACCGTCATCGCCGAGTTCCGCGGCCGCAGCCGGACCATCGGCGAGCGCTCAGGGACCTGAGCCGACCCGTGCGTAGCGCACCCCGGCCACCAGCAGCACCACACCGGCACCCAGGCACGCGCTGACCCGCACGATGCCGTCCAGCGTCTCCAGGTCGAACGCGCCCAGCTTGAGCACGGCGGCGCCGACCATGGCAAGGCCGGCGATCCGCGCCGGCACCGACCTGGCACCCCTGGCCAGCAGGACGAGCGCGCCGGCCGCCAGGCTCACGGTGATCACCACCTGGCCGATCCGGAACCCGGTGGCACCCGGCCAGACCAGCAGCGCGGCCGACAGCACGGTGCCGGCGTAGCCGTAGAGCGCGGCCAGTCCGAGCGTCACGTTCCGCACCGGCTGCCGGGGCGCCGACCAGCCGATCGACACCGCCGCCAGCACGATCGCCGCCGACACCACCAGCGCCGGCACGCCCAGCACGCCTGCCTGACCCACCAGCAGCAACGCGGCCGGCGGCACCGGGCCGATGACCGCCAGGACGACACCCGCCAGCCCGTACACGGAGGCGACCACCAACGACCCCCGGCCGGCCCGCACCCTCGCGACCAGCGCCAACAGGATCGACTGGCACAGCAGCGCGATGGGCAGCGCGGCACCGTGACCGACGGTGGCCGTCACGGTGGCCTGGCCGACGACGACCGCTGCGGCGATGCCGGCCGTACCGGCGAACGCGCTGGGGAACGCCCCATGGGCGAGGTGTATCGCCCACAGCACCACCAGCGGCACGGCCACGGCGGCCAGTGCCCCGGCCGCCACCGGCGCGGACAGCAGGCCCGCCGCGGCGATCACCGGCACCGGCGCCGCGGCCAACAGTCCGACGGCGACCGGGTCGGCCGGATTCCGCAGCACGGTGGCGATGGCCAGTGCGAGGGTGCCGACCACCGTGACCAGCGCGACCACCACCGCGCCGGTGACCTGGCCACCCGGCGAAGCGAAGCCGACGCCGGTCAGCGCGAACGTCGTCACCAGTGGCGGTGCCGCGGCGGCGACAGCCAGGTACCGCCAGTTCCGGCGCAGCCGCACCGGCGTCGCCGCCACGGCCAGCACCAGCAGGAAGGCGCTCAGCAGCGGGTTCAGCCCGGTGATGATCGGCGCGCCCGCCGCCGCCGCGAGGACGACGAACACCGCCAGCGCCTCGCTCCCCCAGCGATCAGCCAGCAGCAGCCCGGTCGCGGCCACCACCAGGGCTCCCACCAGGCCGGCGGCGTCGGGCAGGAACCCGTACAGGCTGGTGGCGGCGACCGCGTCCGCGTACAGCGTCGCGAAACCGGTGGCACACAGCGCGAACGCACCCGCCTGGCCGGCGGGCTTGCGGTGCGCCACGGCACCGGCGGCGAGCAGCACCCCGGCCAGGCCGATGCCGGCCAGCAGCCGGGGACCGGGCCCGAGCAGGCCCTCCTGGACGGCGAGGATCAGCAGCAGGACCACGCCCAGCACGGTGACCGCGCCACCCAGCCAGGCCAGCGAACGGCTGCCCACCAGGTCCCAGGTGAGCGCACCGGATGTCGGCGGGGCGGTCAGCGCCCGCTCGGTGTCGACCCGACAGGTGTCCCAGAACTCGTCGACCGCGGGAACGGGCGGCGGCGGTGCCGGCGGCGGCGAGACCAGCCGCGTTGGTCCCGGCGGCGGCGAGACCAGCCGCGTTGGCGGTGGCGGGGCCAGGTGCGGTGGCGGTGGGGCGGCGGCTACCGGTGCCGGTTCGGGCTTGCGGTCGATGAGCAGTTCGTCGGCCACCCGGGAGAGGTGACCGGCCAGGTCGCGGAGTTCATCGGCGAGGCGCAGGACGGAGTCCCGCTGGGTGCCGGACATGGCGTAATGATGGCCGGATCGGGGTCGCCGCGACTCCGTAGTGCTACCGGCCCGGGGTCACGATCCAGCCATAAGTCCATTATGGACATTTGATTCGGCCCGCCGGCGACGCGGCCAGGGCCGCCGAACCGGTTCGTCGACCCTGCGACCGGGCGACTACCCGCGGGCGGAGACGGCGTTCTTCGACCGGGTGCGGGCGGAGTACGAGCGAGAGGGCAGGAGGTCGCCCTACCGCGTCCGCCGCCGCGTTGTCGGTGGCCAGGGCGACGATGGTGGCGTGACCGGTGAGGGCCCGATCCTGCATGCCGACCTGGATGCGTTCTACGCATCCGTGGAGCAGCGGGACGACCCCCGGCTGCGCGGCCGGCCGGTGATCGTCGGCGGCGGTGTGGTGCTCGCGGCCAGCTACGAGGCCCGGCGGTTCGGGGTGCGCACGGCGATGTCCGGCGGGCAGGCCATGCGGCTGTGCCCGGGCGCCATCGTGGTGCAGCCTCGGATGTCGGCGTACTCGAAGGCCAGCAAGGCCGTGTTCGCGGTGTTCGAGGACACCACGCCGCTGGTCGAGGGCCTGTCCATCGACGAGGCGTTCCTCGACGTCGGCGGGCTGGCCAGGATCGCCGGCACGCCCAGCCAGATCGCGGCCCGACTGCGTGCCGAGGTGGCCGCGAAGGTGGGCCTGCCGATCACCGTGGGCGTGGCGCGGACGAAGTTCCTGGCGAAGGTGGCCAGCGGGGTGGCCAAACCGGACGGCCTGCTCGTCGTGCCGCACGGCGGTGAGCTGGAGTTCCTGCACCCGCTGCCGGTGCGACGGTTGTGGGGCGTCGGCGAGGTCACCGCGGCGAAGCTGTTCGAGCGCGGCATCACCACCGTCGGGCAGGTCGCCGTGCTGGGCGAGGCCAGTCTGGTGTCGATGCTCGGCAAGGCGTCCGGCCGGCACCTGCACGCGCTGGCGCACAACGTCGACCCCCGGCCGGTCCGGGTCGGGGTGCGGCGCCACTCGATCGGCGCGCAGCGGGCACTGGGCAGGCGGCCGAGGCCGGCGGCGGAGCTGGAGGCGATTCTCGCCGGGCTGGTGGACCGGGTGGCGCGGCGGCTGCGGACCGCCGAACGGGTCTGCCGGACGGTCACCCTGCGCATGCGGTTCGCCGACTACACCAGGGCGACCCGATCTCACACGATCGGTCATCCCACCGCCCACACGCCCACTATTCTGGGCATGGGTCTGCACCTCCTGGCCGCGGCCCGGCCGATGATCGAGTCGGGCGGGTTGACCCTGATCGGCGTCGCACTGTCCAATTTGGACAATGCGGATTCCGTTCAGCTCACCCTGCCGTTCGACGACGTCGACACCTCGGCGTTGGACTGCACACTCGACTCGGTCCGCGACCGGTTCGGCTCGGCGGCGATCACCCGCGCCGCCCTGCTGAAACATGGTGAGGGGCTGTCCGTGCCACTACTCCCCGACTGATAGGAACCTCGGTGACCAACGACGAAACCGCGGCCGCACCCACCGACCCGTTCGGCGATCTGGAGGCGTTCGCCGACCTGCCCAGGGTCGGCGGGCACTGGCTGTCCAGGGACGGCCGGCGAGTGGTGGTCGGCATGGCCACCCGGGACACCAAGCAGGATCGCTACGTCACGGGCCTGTGGGACGTCGACCCGCGGGGCGCCCGGCCGGCGCGGCGGCTGACCCGCAGCGCGCAGGGCGAGTCCGGGGCCGCGTTCACGCCGTCCGGCGACCTGCTGTTCGTGTCCGCGCGGCCGGATCCCGACGGTGACGAGGACGACGTCGCGGCGCTGTGGTTGCAACCGGCGGGCGGTGGTGACGCCAAGGTGGTGGCGAACCCGCCCGGCGGGGTGCGCGGTGTCGTGGTCGGCGAGAACGGAACCGTCGTGGTCGGCGTGGCGATGCTGCCCTCGGCCGCCGACACCGAGGCCGACCGGGAACTGCGCACGCGGCGCAAGGACGGCAAGGTGTCGGTGATCCTGCACGAGGAGTTCCCGGTGCGATTCTGGAACCACGACCTGGGTCCGGACCGCACCCGGCTGTTCGCCGGCCGGATCGACGGCGATCTGGCCGCCGACGGCGCCGAATTGGACCTGGAGGACATCACCGGCCACGTCGCGTCGGCGTTCGACGACGACTGCACCTGGGACATCACCCCGGACGGCAGCACGGTGGTGGTCCAGTGGGCCGTGCCGGAACAGGTCGGCTCCCGGCACACCGTCGTCGCGATCGACGTGGCCACCGGGGATCGGACCATGCTGGCCGACGATCCCGGTCACGAGTACGAGACGCCGAGGATCTCCCCGGACGGCAGGCGGGTGGCGATGATCGCCGAGCGCAGGCCCAGCCCGGATGAGCCCAACGAACGCTGGGTCGCCGTGGTCGACATCACCGGCGGCGACCTCACCCCGGTCGCCCAGGACTGGGACCGCTGGCCGGAGACGCCGATCTGGACGCCGGACGGCACGGCGGTCGTGGTGCACGCCGACGACGCCGGCCGCTCGCCCGCGTGGCGGATCGACGTCGCCACCGGCGAGGTCACCCGGCTCACCCCCGACCACGGTGCCTACACCGACCTGGCGATCACGCCGGACGGCCGCTGGCTGCACGCCGGCCGTTCTGCCATGGACAGCCCGGTCGCTCCGGTGCGGATCGCGCTGGACGGGTCGGGCACGATCGAACACCTGCTCGGCCCGGCCGAAACCCTGGACCTGCCGGGCATCCTGACCGAGGTCACCGCCACCGGCGAGGACGGCACCCCGGTCCGCGCCTGGCTGGCCGTGCCGCACGGCGCCGGTGCCGACGCGCCCGCACCGCTGATCCTGAAGATCCACGGCGGCCCGACGATGTCGGCCAACAAGTGGTCGTGGCTGTCCAGCACCTGGGTGTACGTGTCGCACGGGTACGCGGTGCTGATGCCGGACCCCGCGCTGTCCACCGGGTACGGCCAGGACTTCATCCGGCGCGGCTGGGGCGCATGGGGCGGTGCCCCGTACACCGACCTGATGCGGATCACCGACGCCGCACTGGAACGCGACGACATCGACGCCACCCGCACTGGCGCGCTGGGCGCGTCGTTCGGCGGCTACATGGCCAACTGGATCGCCGGCCACACCGACCGCTTCGCCGCGATCGTCACGCACGCCTCGGTCTGGCACCTCAACCAGTCCATGGACGTGGGTGACGTGGCGCACTGGTTCCGCCAGGAGATGACCTACGAGACCGCGGAGGCCAACTCGCCGCACCACTTCGCGGACGCGATCACCACCCCGATGCTGGTCACCCACGGCGACAAGGACTACCGGGTGCCGATCGGCGAAGGCATGAAGCTGTGGTGGGACCTGTCGTCGAGGTCCAAGGCGGGCAACGGGTCCAGCCCGCACAAGTTCCTCTACTACCCCACCGAGAACCACTTCGTGACCTCGCCCAACCACAACCTGGTCTGGCACGAGGTGATGCTCGCGTTCTTCGACCACCACGTGCGCGGCATGCCGTGGCGGCGACCCGACCTGCTCGGCTGATTCGCACGTAATATTCGGTCGTGCGGACGCGACCGACGCTGACCTGGGAGCCGACCGGCGACCCGCCGCCGCGCACCACGAGCCTCGCCGAGGTGGTCGAGGTGGTGGCGCGGCGACGGGTCGTCGTGCTGTCCGGGGCCGGCCTGTCCACCGAGTCCGGCATCCCGGACTACCGGGGTGAGCAGGGCAGCCTGCGCCGCCACACGCCCATGACGTACCAGGAGTTCGTGGCCGGCGAGTCGGGCCGGCAGCGGTACTGGGCACGCAGCCACGTCGGCTGGCGCACCATCGCCCGCGCCCACCCCAACGCCGGCCACCACGCGGTCGCCGCCCTGCGGGCCAGCGGCCACCTGTCCGGCGTGATCACCCAGAACGTGGACGGCCTGCACCAGGCGGCCGGCACGCCCGGTGTGGTCGAGCTGCACGGCAGCCTGGACCGGGTGATCTGCATCGGCTGCCGGCGCACGAGTACCCGTGCCGAACTGGACCGCAGGCTGCGGTCGGCCAATCCGGGTTTCGAGGCCACCGCGACGCGGATCAACCCGGACGGTGACGTGGAGCTGGCCGAGGACGTGGTGAGCGGGTTCCGGCTGGTCGGTTGCGTGGAGTGCGGCGGCGGGGTGCTCAAGCCGGACGTGGTGTTCTTCGGCGAGAACGTGCCCCGGCAGCGGGTGCGGGAGTGCTACGACCTGGTCGACGACGCCGGCGCGCTGCTGGTGCTCGGCTCGTCCCTGACGGTCATGTCCGGCCTGCGGTTCGTCCGGCACGCGGCATCGGGCGGGAAGCCGGTGTTGATCATCAACCAGGGTCGGACCAGGGGCGACGCCCATGCCGACGTCCTGGTCGACCTACCGCTGGGCCGCGCGCTGACCGACCTGGTCGACCAGCTCGCCTGATCAGACCGCCGGCAGGTGGTCCGGTTCCGGGGTTCCAGCGCGCTGGGTCGTCGCCGTCGCCGAACCGCCGTTGGCCCGCCTCGTCAGCGCGCCACCGCCAGCACGGCGAGATTCCACGGGACGATCCGGCCGTCGGCGGACTCCACGCGCCAGGGCCGCATGTCGGTGTCCAGTTCGGTGAACTCGGTCAGTGACAACGTCCGCTGGGCCAGGAACGCGCCGAGGAACGTGGTCAGCGTCAGGTTACGGGCGCCGACCCGGCTGCGGATCGGGAAGCGGCCGGTGGGGTCGATGTGCAGGTGCTCGTTGCCGTAGCCGGCGGTGAAAGTCAGCAGGTGGTCGGCGGCTTCGCCGTGCCGGTCGGCGAACGCGCCGACGTAGGACGGGTGCAGTCCGATGTAGGCCAACCGGCCGCCTGGCCGCAGCACGCGGGCCGCTTCGGCCACCACGGCGGGAAAGTCGTCCACGTCGGTGTGGGTGAACGTCATGACGACGGCACCCACCGAGTCGTCGGGCAGCGGCAGCCGGGCCGCGTCAGCCCGCACCACCAAGGGATTGCGGGCGGAGGCGACGCGGAGTTGGTCGGCGGACAGGTCGACGCCGACCACCGTGTGGCCACCTGACCGGACGGCCGCGGTGTGCAGTCCGGTGCCGCAGCCGATGTCGACGCACAGCGGGTTGGCCGGGTCCGGAGGTCCGAGCAGGGCGGCCAGCAGCCCCGCCGAGCCGTCCGCCAGGTGACGGAATGTCGTGTCGTACCAGTCGGCGTGACCGTCGTACCGCGCTACCGCCATAATCCCATGGTGGCCGCCTCTGACCGGCGGGCCAACCGTGTTCACCGACCGCACAACAGATCCCGGTGCGTGCGCAGGGCGGTGAGCAGCTTGTCGATGTCGGCGTCGGTGTTGTAGCAGTGCGGCGACACCCGCAGGTTGCCGTCGCGGGACGACGTGACGATGCCGTCGGCGGCCAGGCGGTCGACCAGCGCTTCGGCGTCCGTGGACGCCACGGCGACCAGCGGGCCACGCCGGGCCCGGTCCTTCGGCGTGGCGACCACCGCGCCCAGCGCGATGACCTCGTCGATCAGCCGGTCGTTGAGCTTGCCCACGTGCGCCGCGGTGGCCTCGACGCCGATCTCCAGCAGCAGTTCCACGCCGGCCGTCGCCGCGTACACCGACGGGATGGCCGGCGTGCCCGCCTCGAACCGGCGGGCGTCGGCTGCCGGGCGGTAGGCGTCGATGCGCATCGCGAAGATGTTCTCGTCGGCGAACCAGCCGGTGGTGGTCGGCGTGAGATGACCCGTGGTGGCGGGGTTCGCGTAGAGGTAGGCGGCGCCGGGCGAGCCGAGCAGGTACTTCAGCGCGCCACCGACCAGGAAGTCGACACCGAGCGCACCCACGTCCACCGGCACCGCGCCCGCCGCCTGGTAGGAGTCGACCAGCAGCAGCGCGCCCCGCGCGTGCGCCAGGTCGGCGATGGCGCCGACGTCGAGCAGGCTGCCGTTGCGGTAACACACGTGCGTCGCGGAGACGATGGCCGTGCGGTCGTCGATCGCGGCGGCCAACCGGTCCAGCGGCAGCGTGTTGTCCTCGGCCGCCGGCACGTGCACCACCCGGGCGCCCCGGCGTTCCTGGGCGTGCCAGACCTGGCCGATGGTGGGGAACTCCAGGTCGGTGGTGACGACGGTGTCCCGGCCACCGGTGAAGTCCAGTGCCGACGCGACGGCGGCGGCACCGGCCGACGCGGACGTGGTGACGGCGACCGCGGCCGGGTCGGTGTGCAGCAGGCTGGCGTAGGCCCGGCGCAACCGCTCGGCCCGGTCCACCCACTCGCCCCACAGCGACCCGTCCGACTCCAGGGTCTCCAGATACCCCACGTAGGCGGCCCGGACCGAGTCGGACAGGGCGCCCTGGGAGCAACTGTTCAGGTAGACCTGCCGTTCGAAGACGGGAAACCGCTGTCGAACGCCCTCGCCCGGTCCGCTCATGTCGGTCCTCCCCTGGTCGGCGTTGGGTGCACAGCGGGTTCGCGTCCGCCGCCCCGACCGAGCATGGCACGTCCGCCCTTCCCTCTTCCGGGATGCCGTAGCGGTAGACCTGCTCTACCGTCGACGAACGGGTACTCGTGGCGGCGGTGCTCAACGCCGGGTCACCTGGGTCAGCAGGTCTGCGTGGTCGACCCGCACAGCGTGGTGTCGGCACCCTCGTCAAGCAATGGTTGACGATCACTCAGCTCTCGCCCGTGGACGGGGCGTAGCGAGGGACCGCCGACGTGGCGGGCGATACAGTCCCGATCCGATCCATTGCGGCATCTGATCCGTACCTGATGCAGGGGGCCATGACCACGGGGGTGTCGTCCGGTGGTCAGCGGCCCCAAGATCGGCAAACTGAACATTATGCGGCGTCGGAGGAGGCGTAATGGCTACGAGTGAGACCGTGGGGGCGTCCACCGCGCGCTCGAATGTCGTGGTGTTGGTGGTACTGCGGATCGTGGGAGCCCTGCTGTTGCTGGGCATGGCCTACATCCACTTCCACCTCTACGCGACCGGCTACTACCTGACCGCGGTGGGCGTGCCCTTCATCATCAACGCGGTACTCGGCCTGCTCGGTGCGATCGCCCTGGCGGTGGTGCCGAACCGGATGCTCGCCATCATGAGCACGCTGGGTTCGCTGCTCTCGCTCGGCACGCTGGCCGCGCTGCTGATCAGCATCTACGGCAGCCTCTTCGGCTACCACGAGACGCTGTCCGCTCCGCTGCTCAAGTCGACGTTCGCGGTGGAGAGCGCCGGCGTGGTCGTGCTCGCCGTCCTGGCGGTGCTGGCGGCCCGCAGGTTCGGCATGTGGCAGTTGACGGGCGGCAGGCGGTAGCCGCAGCGCGGTAGTACCGGACGACAACGGTCGGCTCGATCCCCTCGGGCCGGCCGTCCAGCCGTGTCCGGAGAAATTATGTCCACAGTAGATTCTGGCTCATAGCAACAATCCACAACGTACTCCGTGGTTGTATACCCCTGTGCCGCGGTGGATCCGGGGTGTGGCAGGATTCGGCGTAATCGCCGAATCGCCCTCAGCGACCCAGGTGAACCGGACCGAAAACCCGAACCGGTGGGGTGCCCCCCAATCGAGGGGTCGTAGCACCCTTCAGTTCAGGCTGCCTCCTCGCGCCTGCCAAGGGAAGCCTGACGTGGTGGCTCGTGATCCCGCAACCGAGAGCTCACGGCGTGGGTAGGAGGAGGGTTCCCATGCACGGTTCGACCGTCCAGGCCGAACGAGTACCGCCGCCGCCCAATCCGGACTGGTACCCGTACCGACCCGGTTGGTCGTGATCGATCCGTCGGGATCGTCCATACAACACCGGATTACCCAACCGGACCACGGCAGCTCAGGGCGTGGGCCCGCGGTCCGTTTTACCCAAAAACCATCCGAATTGACGATCCCGACGGGCTGAGGCAGGCCCGACGCACTCGGATTGCGGAAAATCCTCAGCACAATTGATGCGAAGGCGAGAAAAGCATGAAGCTGAGACGAAAAATTGGCATTCTGGCGGTCGCGGCCGTCGTCGGTACGGGCCTGGCGGTCATGTCGGTCGGCACGGCGTCAGCGGCGGGTCGCCCCAACGCGCTCATCGTGACCGGCCCCTGTGGTGATCTCCTCACCTTTGTCGAAAGGGTGCAGGGCACGCTCATCGTGGACATCAACCTCCCGACCACGGACCCGAACGAGGTCTGGACGTTGACCGCGCAGGAGCAGGATTACAACGCCGTGACCGGCGGCCGTGTCGGCAACCCGGTGAACCTGGTGCCGAACCCGCTGCCGCCGGTGGCCTTCCAGCCGGCCGAGGGTGGCTTCGACAGCACGGCGAACTTCACCGACGCCCCGGGTCTCACCCACGGGTACAGCTACACGGCGACCCGGACGCTGCCGACGCCGGAAACCTGCAGCTCGCAGGGCTTCTGGACCCACCCGGCCAGCGTGCCCGGACCGACGGGCGAAAACCCGACCGCCAGGCCTCAGACGGCGCCTGCTCCGACCGGCAACAACGAGGCCGACCGCGCTACCCATGACGTCCTGATGCAGTTCGACCAGGAAATGCTCGCGACGGCACTGGGCATCCCAGCCGCCAACCGGTTCTCGGTGACCGTCAACGGCGTCAGCCGTGCCGTCACCGGCGTGACGGTGCTCAACGACAGCCCGCCGCTGAACGCGGTCGTCGACCTGACCCTCGGTGGCGCTCTGCTACCGAACGGCGCGACAGTGACCGTCCAGTACCGCAAGCAGT
Source organism: Pseudonocardiaceae bacterium (assembly GCA_036491115.1). Taxonomy (GTDB): domain Bacteria; phylum Actinomycetota; class Actinomycetes; order Mycobacteriales; family Pseudonocardiaceae; genus DATEPR01. Next base: position 158,187 of record DASXCQ010000020.1, on the reverse strand, counting down.
TGTCGGCGGGCCTGCCGCAGCTGCAGGACCTCGATGGTTTCCAGACCGCCAACTTCGGTCCGGTATCCATCCCGGTCTTCTGATCGTCCCCTCCCCCCGAGAACCATGGGCCGTCCGGCGTATCCCGCCGGGCGGCCCGTGGCCCCGTTGTCAGGAGACCGCGGTCCCGGTCACCGCAGCACTCAGCTCGGCCAGATCGTCGTGCTTCTCCAGGTCCCGCACGAACGTCAGGATCCGCTCGGTGGCCTCGGGTCCCAGGCGGGGGTCGACCAGCGAGGCGAACTTCTCCCCCAGGTCGTCCCATGGCATGCCACCCAGCTCCCAGTGGCCGGGTGCGATGCGCGCCGGTCCCCGGTGCACCTGGCCGCCGCTGGTGGTGATCTCCACCCAGGAGACCCGCCGGGCGGCCGCGTCCTGGGCCAGGTTCTGGTCGCGGACGATCTCGATGACGCCCCGCAGCCGGCGCACGTCCGGCCGTTCCAGGTTGGCCGGCTCGTGGGCATCCTCGTAGTGCAGCCTGCCCAGCACCATGCCGACGCTGAGCATGTCCTGCAGGCAGATACTGGGCATCGAGCGGTTGTCCACCACGTCCGCGCTGGCCGGCGCCATGCCGACCCGCACGCGGGTGACGTCATCGGCGGCGATGGCGTGTTCGGCCATCAGCGCGAACGCGCCGGCCAGCGCTGAGTTGATCGGGTAGCCGGCCGAGTAGTACTTGAAGCCGGCGTCCAGGATGCTGTAGCTCTCGCCGAGCCCCGCGGTCATCGCGTCGACGTCCGTGCGTTCGGTGCGCCACCCGTCGATGAGGCCGTCCTTGGTCTCCATGATCCGCTCGTGGCCCTCGAACCCGGTGGCGGCCAGCAGCGCGCCGGTGACCCCGGCGTAGGCGGCCTGGCCCTGGTTCATCGCCTTGCTCATGTGGTTGCGCTCGTCGTAGAACGACGCCGGGACCGAGATGTTGAGCATGGCCAGCGCCATCGCGTACTGGATGCCCAGTTGGTCCAGGTCGAGCAGCCGGCCGGCGGCGGTGGCCACGCCCAGCGAGTAGAGCGGGCTGCCGTGCACGTGGTGCTCGCGGCGCACGGCGTGCCCGCCGCCCATGCCGATCAGTGCCCGGCAGCCGACGTCGAACGACAGCACCACGGCGTTGATCAGGTCGCGGCCGCCGAGACCGAGCTGCTCGCACACGGCGAGCGCCCCGGCCACCGAGGTGCCGGCCGGGTGGCCCTGGCTGACGTGCACGCCGTCCAGCTCGTCCGAATGCGACGACGTTCCGTTGGCCAGCGCGGCGTAGCCGGCCGGCACCCGGATGCCGCCGCCGACCACGCTGGAGCGCGGATGGCCGCCGATCGTCGCGACGAACGACCGCATCCGGTCCCCGGGCGGCATCGTGCTGCCCAGGACCATGCAGCCCAGTTCGTCGGCGACGACGCGCTTGGCCCGGTCGACCACGTCGTCGGGCAGTTGGCTGAAGTCGGTGGACCGGGCATAGGCGGCGAGCCGCTCCGTCACCCGGGACTCGCGCAGTGCAGTGACGTCCATGTCGTGTCGCCTCCGGTCAGGTCGCCGACGGCACCATCGGGAAGGTGCCTCCGGTGACGAACAGTTCCTGGCCGGTGATGTACGCGGCGCGGTCGGACGCCAGGAACAGGCACATGTCGGCCACGTCGGCCGGGTGCCCGAGGCGCCGCATCAGCACCGTGGCGGCCGCCAGGGCCGGGTCCTCCTTGGCGCCGTACCTGGCGACGGCACCGCGTTCGGTGTCGATCCGGCCGGGCACCACCACGTTCGCCGTCACGCCGTAGGGTGCCGTCTCGAAGGCGATACCCCTGGTCATGCCGATCACCGCGGCCTTGCTGGCGTGCACCTGGGTGCGCTGGGCGCTGCCCTTGTAGCCGTGCAGGCCGCCCAGGTTGATCACCCGGCCCCAGCGGCGCTCCACCATGCCGGGCACGAACTTCTGGGACAGGAAGAACGGGCCGCGCACGTTGACCGCGAACACCTCGTCCCACAGCTCCGGCGTGACCTCGGCCAGGTTCCGCTTGGGCCGCACGGCGGCGTTGTTGACCAGGATGTCCACCGGCCCGAACGCGGCCGTCACGGCGTCGGCGGTCGCGGCCACCGAGTCCAGGTCGGTCAGGTCCAGGCCGAACGCCTGACCCTGCCCGCCCGCGTCGGTGATCAGCCGGACCGTTTCGGCCGCCGCGTCCTTGTTGCCGGAGTACACCACCGCGGTGCGGGCGCCCGCACCGGCCAAGGCCACGGCGATCGCCCGGCCGATGTTGCGGGCGGCGCCGGTCACCAGCGCGGTCTTCCCGGTCAGGTCGGTGTCCAATGCGGGGATTCCCTTCGTGTCACACGGAAGCGAGCACGGGCAGCACGGCATCGGCGATCAGCTCGACGGCCACCGCCGGCTCGGGGCCGAGCTCGGAGAAGATCACCTGCTCGAACTGGTGCTCCCGGACGAGTTCGGCGAAGTCGGCCATGCGTTCCGCGCAGTGGGCCGGATCGCCAGCGATGTAGGAGGCGTCGATCATCGCGTCCGTGACCAGCTCGCTGAAGTCGGCGAACGGGCCACCGGCCCGGTAGGCGCGGTCCAGCGCGTCCACGTCGACCGGGTCGATGCCCAGCTGCCGCAGGTCGTCGTCGGTATACCCGCGTTTGCGCAGGCCCAGGGTGCGGCGGGCGCAGGACGGGTCCTCGCGGACGAACCGACGGGCGGCGGCGTGGTCGCGGGCGACGGAGATCTTCAGCTCGGTGACCCGCCGGAACGTGTCCGCCCGGCCGGCCGCCGAGGCGGCCTCGGCGACGATGTCCAGCTTGTCCTTCACCCGACCCAGCGTGGCATTGAGCTTGGTGGTCCAGCCGAAGATCAGGCCCTCCATCAGCTCACCGGCCATGGCCAGGCCGCGCGGGCCGTTGCCGCCGCCGTACAGCCGGATCGGCCCGGCCGGCATGGCGGCGACGCGCAGCCGGGCGCCGGGGGCGAACCGGAAGTGGTCGCGCAGCAGCGGGTAGGTGTCCAGGTCGATCTCGGCGCCGTCCAGCAGGGCCCGCAGGCACTGGGCGGTCTGCCGCATGAACCCGACCGGCCGCGGCATCTCGATCAGCCTGCTGGTGGTCGGGTTGCCGGTGCCCAGGCCGACCGACAGCTCGCGGCCGGCCATCAGCTCGCTCACCGTGGTCAGCGCCCGCGCCGCCTCGACCGGGCTGCGGAAGTACTGGGCCATGATCGCCGTGCCCAGCTTGGCCCGCACCACCGGCGCGAACGCGGCGAGCACGACGAACGTGTTGCGGCACTCCAGGTTGTCGGTCACCCAGACCTGGTCGAAACCGGCCGACGCCGCCGTGGTGGCGATGCCGGTCAGCTCGGCCAGCGACGAGTCGAGGTAGGACGGCAGGTGGACCTGCACGCCCGCCTCGACCCGGCGCCGGGCCGGGTGGTCCGCGTCGGTCACGGCAGCATGCCGAGCTTGCGGCCGGTCCACCGGTCCAGGACGCTGAGCAGCAGGTTCAGCACGAACCCCATCAGCACCAGAACCAGGATGGACGAGTAGACCCCGGCGGCGTTGAGGTTGCTCGACGCCGAGGACAGGTCGTGGCCGACACCGTTGGTGGACGCGACGAACTCGCCGATGATGACGCCGAGGACCGCGAACGGCCCGGCCGCCTTCACACCGGCGAAGAACGGCGAGAGCAACGACGGTGCGTACACGTACCGGAGCAGGTGCCACTGGTTGGCCCGCATCAGCCGCATCACCGACACCAGCTCGGTGTTGATGGTGCGCATGCCGATGTAGATGTTGTAGAAGAGCACCAGGGACACCATCATCGCGGCGATCGTCGCGTCGGTCCAGGTGCCGATCCCGAGGATCAGCACGAAGACCGGCGCCAGCGCGATCTTGGGGATGCCGTTCACCGCACCGATGAACGGCTCCAGGATCGCGCCGACCGTCTTGAAGTAGCCGAGCACCAGGCCGATGATCGTGCCGCCCGCGACACCGATCCCGAACCCGAGCGCCAGTTCCTTCGCGGTGACGCCGATGTTCACCCAGCCTTCCCGGGTGCTGATGATGCTCCAGAAGCTGTTCCACACGTCGTGCGGATTGCTGATCGAGTAGTCGGGCAGCACCCGACCACTGAACAGCTGCCAGAGACCGATCAGCGCGAACACGGCGACGATGCGTCCGACGATGGTGATCGCACCGGACTTGGTGCGGAACGAGGCGCGCTGCCGCGGGACCTGGCCCGGACCAAGTCGCCTGGGAATGGAAACCGGTGTCTGCGACTGTGTTTCCGTCGCGGTCATGTCACCCTCCTTCCGCCCTGCATGTCGGGCGGCTCAGCAGCCCTGCTGAGGTGTCGTGTACTGGTTGGTCCAGACCTTGCCCTCGGCCGCGGTGGCGGTGCTGGGCAGCGTGCCGGACGCGATGGAGAACTGGACGGTCTTGTTCCACAGGTCCGCGCTCATCGGGGCGCAGTTGGAGTAACCGGCCAGCGGGATGCTCTCCTCGACCTCGGCCTGCGTCGCCTCCAGCAGGCTGGCCGACTGCGACGCGGCCTGCGTCTTGTTCCGCAGCACGTACTGGACGGCCGCGTGCACGGCGGCGACGACCTTCTTGGTCAGGTCGGGGTGGGCGTCGGCGTAGGACTTGTTGGCCGCCAGCACCAGGTTGGCGTTGCCGGCGTTCCACACCGGAGCGTTCTGCCCGGTGATCAGGATCTTGCCAGCGCCCTGCGTCTCGGCGATCTGCGGCACCGGGGGGCCGGCGATGAACGCGTCGATCTGGCCGGACTTCAACAGGTTGGTCAGGCCGCCCTCGGAGCTGACCGTGATGGTCTGCACCGACTTGATGTCGACGTTGTACGCCTTGAGCAGCGAGCCCTCCTGGTCCTTGATGACCGGGCTGGACACGCCGATCTTGCCGCCGGCCAGCGCGCGGACGAGCTGGTCGACCGGTGTCGCCTTGGACAGGTGCTTCTGGCCGATGATCTTGTTGGAGAAGATGACGTCGACCGGCGTGCCGGTCGTGTAGCCGGCGATGGCGATCACGCCCTCACCCTTGCCCACCGCGGTGATGAGCTGGCTGGCGCTGGTCAGCGAGTAGTTGACCGAGCCGCTGGTGAGGGCCGCGTTCACCACGTTGGCCGTGCCCAGCGAGGTGGCGGTGACATCCAGGCCGTTGCGCTGGAAGACACCGTTCTTGGTCGCGATCTGGACCGCGACACTCTGCACGTTGGGCAGCGGATAACCCAGTTGGATGCTGGTGGTGCCGCCACCGCCGCTGCCGCTGCTGGCGCCCCCGCCGCCACCCGAACCACTGCCGCAGGCCGCGACCAGAGTCACAGCCACGCAGCCAACCGCCAGAGCCAGGCCGGTTCTCCGGCCGCGGCCGCCGATGAAGCGCGCCGCGCTGCGCACGTACATGTCTACCTCATTCCACTTTCTGGCTACCTGAACCCGATCGACTCGGATCCAGACGAATTGTGCGAGGTGGTCGTATCTACACCTCGGCTTGGAAAAGCGCCCACAACTGCTTGGCCAATTGCGTGTAGATCGGCGACTCGGTCAGGTCGATGATTTTCCTGGGTCGCTCGATGGGCACCGAAAGAATGCCCTTGATCGTTCCCGGTCCGCCTGCCATGACGGCGACTTCGTCGGAGAGGCAGATGGCCTCACTGAGATCGTGCGTCACGAATATCACGGTCCGGTCGCCGGTCTGCGTCAGATCGAGCAGATCCTGCTGGAGTTTCATGCGCGTGATCGCGTCCAACGGCCCGAACGGCTCGTCCATCAGCACGAGACTCGGATCGCAGATCAATGCCCTGGCGATGGAGGCGCGCTTGCGCATACCGCCGGACAACTGGCGGGGAAAATGGTTCTCCCAACCGGTCAGTCCGACCAGTTCGACCCACTGCTCGACCGCGGCCCTCTGTTCGCTCCTGGTCGCTCCGCGCAGCTTGAGCGGCAGCCCGATGTTGGCGCCGACGCTCAGCCAGGGCAGCAGGTTGGGGTCCTGGGTGAGGTAGCCGATCTCGGTGTTGATGCCGCTCACCGGCTCGCCGACGTAGCGGACCTCGCCGCCGCTGGGCTGCAGCAGCCCGGCGGAGAGGTTGAGCAGGGTGCTCTTGCCACAACCACTGGGACCGATGACACTGACGAACTTGCCCCGCTCGACAGTGAGATTGATCCGGTCGATGGTCAGGTTCGCGTTTCTGTTGAACCGCAGGCTGACATTGTCGAAAACGATGGGGGGCTCGGTGGCCTTGGCCGTCGTGTCCACAGCAGGCACGTCCGTCAGGTTGGATGTCATTTCGGTCGCCGATCAGTGCAGCTTGTCGGGCAGTATAGGTACGGGTTCGACAGGCCGTCAAGAAAATCGTCCGGCCATTCTCGCGTGCTCCGGTACAACATCGGCCTACCCTCCCGCATCATTGTTCGCTGAGAAATTTCAGTTGCTGGAAAGCGGATATTCCCTCGATGCCACCCTCGGAACCGAACCCGCTGTCCTTGTGCCCGCCGAACGGGGTCTCCGGCCCGGACACCTGCCAGTGATTGACCGCGATCGCGCCGCAGTCGAGTTCCGCGCCCAGCCTGCGCACGGTGGCCGCGTCATTACTGAACACGTAACCGGCCAGACCGAACGGCACGCTGTTGGCGCGCCGGATCGCGGTGTCGAGATCGTCGAACGCCGCGACCGTGGCGAGTGGACCGAACGGCTCGACGCGCGCGACCTCGCAGTCGTCGGCCACGTCGGCCAGCACGGTGGGAGCCCAGAAATAGCCGGGGCCGGGCCGGCGCCTGCCGCCGGTGGTCACCCGGGCGTCGTGCCGGACGGCGTCGGCCACCAGGTGGTCGATCGCGGCCACCCGGCGTTCGTTGGCCAGCGGGCCGACGTCGGTGTCGGCGTCGAACCCGTTGCCCAGCCGGAGTGCGCCGACCCGGTCGGTCAGCGCGTCGAGGAACTCCGCGTACCGGGACCGGGCCACCAAGAACCGGGTCGGCGACGTGCAGACCTGGCCCGCGTTGCGGTACGCCGCCGTGGCCGCACCCGCGGCCACGTCGTCGGCCGAGACGTCGTCGCACACCAGGACCGGGGCGTGCCCGCCGAGTTCCATGACGGCCCGCTTCATGTGCAGCGCCGCCGTGCCGGCCAGCGACCGGCCGACCGCGGTGGACCCGGTGAAGGTGACCGCCCGGATCACGTTCGAGGTGAGCAGCCGCTGCGAGATCGCGGCCGGCTCGCCGAACAGCACGTTCAGCACACCGGCCGGCAGGCCCGCGTCCAGGTACGCCTGGGCCAGCAGGACAGCCGTGCCCGGTGTCTCCTCCGCCGGCTTGATGACCACGGAACAGCCAGCGGCCAGCGCCGAACTGATCTTGCGGGACGGCGTGATGAGCGGCGCGTTCCAGGGCGCGAACGCGGCCACCGGACCGATCGGCTCCGCCTGGACGAACTGCCTGCGGTGGGGCGGTCCGGGGATCACCCGGCCGTAGGTGCGCCTGCCCTCGTCGGCGTTCCACTCCAGGATGCCGACCGCGGTGCCCACCTCCACCCTGGCCTCGGCCAGCGGTTTGCCCAGTTCCCTGGTGATCACGGTGGCGAAGCGGTCGGCCCGCTCGCGGACCAGCCGGGCGGCCTCCCGCATGACGGCCGCCCGCTCGGCGACCGGCGTGCGCCGCCAGGTCCGGAAGCCGCGCTCGGCGGCGGCCAGCGCGGCGTCCATGTCGTCCGTGGTGGCGTGCGGCACCTCGGCGATGACCTGTTCGGTGGCCGGGTCGACCACCGGTGTCGTCACCGGCGCTCCCCGCCACTGCCCGTCGACCAGCAGCCGCAGGTCCGGGTAGTCGACGGCGGGCTCGGTGGCCGGTCGGACCGCGGTCATGCCGGCTCACCGCCGTCGAGCAGCCGCTCGCGCTCGGCCAGTGCCGCCGTCAGCGTCGAGCGGAAGTAGGTGCCGAAGCGCTCGTAGTCCTCGCTCATCGGGAAGTGGCCCAGGCCGGACATGATCGTCGCGTGCGAGCCGACGACCGACTTCCGCACCCCGAGGGTGTCGTCCGGGGTGCAGGAGTAGTCGTACTCGCCGGTGAGCAGGAACACCGGGCAGCGGTCGGTGTCGATGGCGGCCAACCGGTCCCGGACGTCGCCGTCGATCTTGTAGAAGTACAGGTCGCCCTGGAACACGCCGGGCCCACCCTGCATGTAGTGCCAGAGGGTCTCCCAGCGCTCGCTGTCCGGCGCGGTCGGCGAGATCAGTCCGGACACGACACCCGCGCACACCAGGCCGCCGTGCACGTCCGGCCGGTTCAGCCACTCGGTGTCGTAGTACGGGTCGACGTGACCACCGGACTGCAGGCCGATGACGCCACCGATCCGGTCCGCGTGGTCGGCGGCCAGGTAGAGCACCTCACGCCCGCCGATCGAGCAGCCCATCACGATCGGCCGGTCCAGGTCGAGCGCGTCGATGATCGCCACGACGATCTCGGAGTACCGGCTCGCGGTGAGCTGGTAGGTGGTGTCGTGCCAGCCGGCGGGCGGGGACGACTTGCCGTGCCACGGCAGGTCGAACGTGACCACCCGGCACTGGTTGAGCACCTCGTCGTCGTTCATGACGCCACGGAACTGGCGGGTGTCGGCACCCGCGGTGTGCAGGCACAGCAGCGGCACCCCGCTGCCCGCCTGTTCGACGTAGACCCGGTGGGTCACACCGCCGATGTCGACGCGGACGTAGCGGCCGGTGATCGGTTCGACGACTGCTGCCATCACGCTGCCCTCGGAAGCGCCAGAAGTGCCTTGAAATACAGGAGATTGCTCATGAAGGGGTGGAGGTCGCCCTCCACTCGCAACTGCTTGCGGCGCAGCAGGGCGAACAGGTCGTGCGAGCCGGGCCTGGGCGTCGCCGCCCAGAACGCCTCCCACTCGTCGGCCGGTGCACGCAACGCGAACTGCCAGCCGGGCATGACCCGGGACGCCGCGTCGGTGACGGAGGTGACCCGCCCGGCGTCGATGGTGACCAGGGCCCGTTCGGCGCCCGCGTCGATGAGCAGCGTCGTGGACACGTAGCGGCCGCTCTCGACCGTGCGGTCGTCCAGTGTGTACAGGCTGCGCAGCCGGTCGGCCAGGGTCGTCATACCGGCTCCCGTCCCGTCACCCGGATGAGGGCGTCCACCGCCACCACACCCTTCCCTTCGGCCTGGACTATCAGTGGATTGATCTCCAGTTCGCCGATCTCGGCGTGTTCCGCGATGCGGGACACCCGGACGATGGCGTCGGCCAGGGCGTGCACGTCACCGGCCGGCCGGCCGCGGAAGCCCTGCAACACCCGCAGGGAACGGACCTCGCCGATCATGTCGACGGCGGTCGCGTGGTCGACCGGGGCGAGCCGGACGCTGCGGTCCGCGTAGACCTCCGCCAGTTCGCCACCGGCCGCGACCAGGACGATCGGCCCGACCTCTCGGTCGATCCGGTAGCCGACCAGGACCTCGGCGACCCCGCTGACCATCGGCTGCACCAGAATCCGGCACATCGCCAGCTCGGGGCGGTGACGGGCGACATTGGCCCGGATCTCGTCCACGGCGGACAGCAGCGCTTCCTTGTCCTCGATGTCGAGGACGACACCACCGATGTCGGTCTTGTGTGGAATCTCGTCGGACAGGACCTTGGCCGCGACGGGAAAGTCGAAGGACAGCACGGGTAGTTCGTCGCGCTCCACGATGGCCAGTTCGGGGCGGGGAATGCCGACGGCGTCGATGATCTCGTAGGCGCTCCCCTCGTCCAGCAGGACGTTGCCGTCCGACCCGGCGGCCACGGCGCTGCTGCCGGCGTCCGGTTCGGACGCACCGCCGAAACGCATTTCGGGGATGACCCGCCCACGGCGGGACAGTACGGCGGACACGGCGTCCGCGCATGCCTCCGGTGACCGGAAACACGGCACGCCCGCCGCGGTGAGCGCGGCCAGCGCGCGCGGCGAGTCGGGCACGATGAACGCGGCCAGGGGGACCGTGGTGCCCGCTCGCTCGACGATCGGGCGGACGGCGGCCTCCGGTTCCAGCCGGGCCGACGAGCCCACCACGACGATGAGCACGTCGTGCTCACCGGCCTCCAGCAGGGTGTCCAGGGCGGCGCTCATCACCTCGTAGCGGGCCCCGGCCAGGGTGAGGTCCACGATCCGCGCGGTCCTGGCGGGCGCACCGCGCTCGGCGAGGGTGGCGAACGTCTGGTCGGAGGGCTGCCGCACGTTGATGCCCAGCACACCGAGCTGGTCGACGACCATCGCGGCGCCACCGCCGGTGCTGGTCACCACGCCGACCCTGGGCGGCCGGGTGCTGCCCGGCATGGGCACCCTGCTGGCCAGCGACACGCCCTCCAGCAGTGCGTCCAGCGTGCGGACCCGCGCGATGCCGCAGTCGGCGAAGAAGGCGGCGCTGACCTCCTCCTCGCCGGCCAGTGCACCGGTGTGCGACTGGGCCAGTTCGGCGCCCGCCGCGGACCGGCCGAGCTTGTAGGCGACGACCGGCCGGTTGCGCTGCCGGGCAGCGTCGGCGAACCGGCGGATGCTGTCCGCGCCGTTCACCGATTCGAGGAACAGCGCGTAACCGTGCACGGTGGGGTCGTCCAGGGTGGACGCACAGATCTCGCCCACGTTCAGGTCGACCTCGTTGCCCACCGACACCAGCGCGGCGAACCCGACGCCCAGCGCCTTGCCGCGCGAGGTCAGCGCGCCGATCATGCTGCCGGACTGGGACACCGCGACGGTGTGCCCGACCAGCGGGTCGCCCTCGGCGAACGCGGCGTTGGCGGTGAGCAGCATGCCGTTGCGCAGGTTGACCACGCCCAGGCTGCTCGGCCCGACCAGTCGGGTGGCCGAACCGGCGATCACGTCCCGCAACTGCCGGGTGAGCTCGCGGCCGGCCGGCCCGCTCTCGGTGAACCCGTCGGCCAGCACGGTCACCACGGGCACGCCGAGGTCGACGCACTCGCGGACCACGCCGAGCACGGCCGCGGTCGGCGCCATGACGAACACCTGCTCCGGCACCTCGGGCAGCGCGGCCAGGCTGGACCACGCCCGCTCACCCTGCACCTCGTCCCGGTTGCGGTTCACCGGGTACACGGTGCCCGCGAACCGGGATCGGCGCAGGTAGGACAGGGGACGGCCGGTCGTCTTGGCGAGGTCGTCCGAGACGCCGACGAGCGCGACGCTGGCCGGGTGGAACAGCACTCGGCCCAGTGCGGCTTGGTCGGTCATGACCGCACCTCGCCGGCGCTCGGCACGGCCCTGACAGCAGGGGCTGTGCTGTTTGACGCCCTCGCGAGCTCGGTCATGAGGCCGCCACCGCCGGCCGCTGGCTGAAGCGACGGTCGAAGACGCACTCGGCGATGCGGTTGCGGAGCATCTCGATGGAGCCGCCGGCGATCATCCAGCCCCTGGTGCGCAGCAGGCAGTACTCGACCAGCGTCTCGCGGGTGTAGCCGAGGCCGCCCATCACCTGCAGGGCCTCGTTGGCGGCGGCGAACCCGGCCTGGTTGGCGGTCAGTTTCGCGGCGGAGGTCTCGTAGACGTCGGGCAGTCCGGCCGACGCGTGCACGGCGGCCCGGTTGAGCATCAGCTGGGCGGCGTCCAGCTGGACGGCCATGTCGGCGAACTTCCACTGCAGACCCTGGAACTCGCACAGTGGCCGGCCGAACTGGACCCGTTCGGTGGCATGTCTTTTCGCCAGTTCGTAGGCGAGTTGGCCCAGCGCCAGGGCGCGGGCGGCGTTGCCGATCCGCTCCACGTTGAAGCCGCTGATCTGCTTCTTGAACCCGCCCGCCCCGAGCACCACGTTGCCCGCCGGGATCCGGCAGTCGTCGAAGAACAGCTGGCTCCACTGCTCACCGTTCATGAAGTCCGACGGCGGCGCGACGGTGAGTCCGGGCGCGTCCCGGTCCACGATCACCGAGCCGATGCCGCGGACGCCGGGTCCGAACCGGACGTAGACCAGGAACGCGGTGGCGTCCGGGCTGTTGGTTGAGAACACCTTGGAGCCGTTGAGCAAGTAGTCCCCGCCGTCCTCGGTGGCCGTGGTGCGCAGGTCGGTGGCTGCCGAACCGGCCTCCGGTTCGCTCATCGCCAGTGACAGCAGCGCCCGGCCGGCCAGCAGGTCGGGCAGGTAGCGCGCCTTGAGTTCGGGCGACGCGTACTCGGCGAACGTGCGGATGGCACCGAAGTTGGCGGCCTGGACGACGTCGGCGCTCTTCGGGCACGCCTTGGCCACCTCCTGGATGGCGATGACGGCGTCCATCAGGGACGCCCCCTGGCCACCGTCGGCTTCGGCGATGGTGAGCCCCATCAGATCCTGTTCGGCCAGCAGCTTGGCCGCGTCCCAGGCGTAGCCGGGTTCATGAGCTCGACGGAGCGCGTCGGGCGCGAGACGTGCCTGCGCAAAAGCCCGGACCGATGCGGCGAACGCCTGCTGCTCGTCGGTCAGGTCGAAACTCATGCGATCACCTCTTGCGTGCGAGATGTTGGGAGTATACGGACCGGGTCGGCCTGTATACCAGACTTAGTCGTCGTGTTCTGATAGAGATATTCCGGATGCAGAGTCGTCACGGTCCGTCACTACGACGGAGCGCCGGGACAGGGTGGGTCAGTGCCGCCCGCGACGCCGCAGCACGGCCGTGACCAGGACGATCGCGGCGATCAGGGCCAGCGGCAGGGCGGTCCGACGAAGCAGTACCTCGCGGCCGAGGGCGGCCAGATCGATCGGTTCCGGGTTCGCGGCGGGTGCGGCGGCCAGCGTGTCGACCGGGAGGGTCGTTACGGGTGCGGCCGGTTCCGGGGTGGTCATGCTCGCGGAGAGTGACGTGGCGAACTGGTCCAGCAGCTTGCCGGCGACGTCGTTCATGATGCTGCGGCCGAACTGCGCCGCCCGGCCGGCGACGGCCAGATCGGTGTCCACGTCGACCCTGGTGCGGTTGCCGTCCGGGTGCAGCGTGGCCGTGACGGTCGCCTTGGCCGTGCCCGAGCCCTTCGTCTCCCGACCGCTGGCCTCGAAGACCACCCGCCGGGCACCGGCGTCGCGCTCGACGAACTGCCCGGTGCCGGCGTACCTCATGGCCATCGCGCCCAGCTTGACGGCGACCGTCCCGGTGAAGGCGTCACCGTCGAAGCTGTTCAGCGCCGCCCCCGGCATGCAGGGGGCGATCCGCTCGACGTCGAGCAGCACGTCCCACGCGCTGTCCACGTCGACCGGGACCACGAACGAATGTGAGATGCGCATCTAGCGCACCGGCCGCTCGTCCAGCTCCGCCGCGTCGTCGGGCAGGAACCGGTGCGAGCAGAACGGGCAGATGAGCTTGATCCCCGCGTACCGCAGCGTGCCGTCCACCAGGAACGGCTGCGCGCAGTTCGGGCACGTCGCCCAGAAGATGTGCTTGGTGGTCATCGGTTTCCCTTCACCCGGTCGCCAACCTCGTCCAGCCACTCGTCCAGCACGATCCGTTCCATCGCGGCCGGTGGCACCCGCAGCCGGGTGGGGAACGCGATGTTGGTCGGGCGGGTCGCGTCGATCAGCACCCTGGTCGACCCCAGACCCCTCGGGTCGGTGGGATGGCGCAGGTTCTTGATCGTGTCGACGTCGACGGACGGGTCCACGTAGGTGTTGACCGCCCACAGCACGTCTTCCTCGTTGAACACGTCGATGTCGTCGTCCACGACGACGACCACCTGGAGGTTGGGCACGTGCGCCGCGGCCTGGAGCGCGGCCAGCTTGCCCTGGTAGTCGGTGCCCTTGCGGATGGAGATGTAGGCCGAGTAGCGGCCGCAGCCGGAGAAGGGCATGTTGACGGCGGTGACCGTGCCGATCTTCTCCGCCAGGTGCTTGTAGATGGTGCCCTCGCGGGGAATGCTGCCCAGCAGCATGTGCTCCCGGTGGCCGCTGAAGATGTCCTGCATGATCGCGCCGTCGCGGAAGGTGATGGCGGTGATCCGCATGTTCGGCGCCAGTTCCTGCGGCTGGTACTGCCGGCTGATCTCGCCGAACGGGTCGACGATCGTCTGGTCGCCGGGCACGATCTCGCCCTCGAGGATGATCTCCGCGTCGGCCGGCACCAGGAACTTGTCGCCCCAGGTGACCGACGGCGCCAGGCGCACCGGCTCGTCCAGGAAACCGCCCGCGGTGGCGTACTCGTTGTCGCCGTAGGGCGTGTTGTTCAGCGTGCCGGTCCAGAACGCCGGGTGGTGGCCCAGGATGTTGATCACCGGCACGGTCTCGCCGCGCCGCTCCCACTCGCGCAGCATGCGGCTCATGTGTGCCGAGTGGATGGTCACGCCGCCGCCGCGCGGGCTCTCCGCGAACTGCTTGACGAACGTGATGTTGTAGAAGTCCTCGCCGGGTGCGTGCATGGCCAGCGCCATGGTGAGCACGCCGCCGAGGTCCATCTCGGAGTGCCGGACCACAGGCAGCCGCCACAGGTCGGCATCCTCGCCGCGCCAGACGTTCGCCTGCACCGGGGCGTCCTTGACGACCACCGGTTCACGTCGCCGGTCCACCATGTCGGCGAAGCGCAGGCCCAGTTGGGCGCCCGCCTCCTCGCGCGGCAGCCCGACGGCGTGGGCGCAGCGCTCGCGGGTGGCCCACAGGTTGGCCACGAGCGGGAACTGGCTGGGGTCGCCGTGCATGTCCAGCGGGTTCTCGAAGGCGACCGTGGGGTATTCGTGCCTGCGGTCCAGGTGCTCCAGGATCGCCGTGACGTCGAAGTCCATCGGGTTGACCGGCCGGCTGACCGCGCGGTACTCGCCCGCGTCGTCGGAGATGGTGTCCAGATAGGAGCCGAGGTCCTTCACGCCTGCCACCGGTGTTCGGGCACGGCGCAACGAAGTCTCCCTTGCGGACATCCGGTCACACTTCCTTTCACGACCATCCCGCACTTGTGCGCGATGCGAACCGAGGTTCACTATGCGGGTAGTCTAACCAGCGCGATGGGACCGACGTCAACAACCGGAGGTCAGATGACCGACTCGCTCACCAGACAACTGCTCGACGCGGTCCTGGACCGGACGCCGGACGAGGCCACCCTGGAGGCGATCCGCACGCTGTTGCTGGACCACATCGGGGTGACCGTCTGGGGGTCGGCCAACCCGGTGGCCACCATCATGCGCGAGCACGTGCAGGTCGACCTCGACCGGCGGAGCGGCGCCCGGCTGCCGATCATGGGCACCGACGAGGACTGCTCCGCCGTCGAGGCCGCGATGGCCAACGCCGTGGCCGCCGCCTGCTACGAGTACGACGACACGCACACGGCCGGCTCGGCCCATCCCGGCTCGGTGATCTTCCCGGCCGCGCTGGCCGCCGCCGCCATCGCGGGCTGCGACGAGCGACGACTGCTCACCGCCGTCTACGTCGGGTACGAGGTGATGTGCCGGGTGGCCCGCGCGGTCAACCCGCACGCGCATCGGGCGCGGCACTTCCAGCCGACGGCCACCACCGGCCACTTCGGCGCGGCCGCCGCCTCGGCCGTGTGTCTCGGCCTGGACCTGGAGCGGACCGTCGCCGCCGTCGCCCTGGCCGGCACGGTGGCCGGCGGCAGCATGCAGTTCCGGGTCGAGGGCGCGGTCACCAAGCAGCTGCACCCGGCCTACGCGGTGCAGCGCGGGGTGCAGGGCGCGTTGCTGGCTCGGCGCGGTTTTCCCGGGCTGGCCGACCCGATCGCCGGGAGCCGGGGCTTTCTCGTGGCGCAGAGCGACGCGCCCCGGCCGGAGCGGCTGCTCGCCGGGCTGGGCGCGGACCCGCCGGAGGTCCTCCAGACCGGCGTGAAGCCGTATCCGAGCTGCCGGAACACGCAGTCGCCGGTGGGTGCGCTGTTCGGTCTGCTGGCCGAGCATCCGATCGCGGCCCGGGATGTCGAGTCGGTCACCATCGGGCTGATCGAGCCCGGCCTGGCGACCGTCTGGGAGCCGCCCGCCCGCACCCGGCGACCGGAAACGCTGGCCGACGCGCAGTTCAGCATGCCGTACGTCACCGCGGTGACCCTGCTGGACGGCAGGCTGGGCACCGAGCAGTTCGACCCGGCCCGCTACGCCGACCCGGCCGTGGTGGCGCTGATGGATCGGGTCTCGTGCGTGTCCGACTCTTCGTTGGATGCACGGTATCCGGCGGACTGGCCGGCGTGGGTGGAGGTCCGGACCACGTCTGGTGACGTGGTGCGTGGTTCGACGGATCAGCCCAAGGGCGATCCCGGCAACCCGCTGACCGAGGCCGAGCTGGCGGCCAAGTTCGCCGACCTGACCCGGCTGCGCCACACCGACGCCCAGCGTGGTGCGATCACCGACGCGGTGGCGGCACTGCCGTCGCCGGGTTCGCTGGCCGCGCTGCTGGGTCACCTTTGACAGGCTCTCCGGACCGCCGGTAGCCTGCTGCGGTGCGCACCGATGTTCACATTGCGCACAACTGGACCGGGGAGGGCGCGTGCGCGGCAGAAACACCTCTGACACGAGCGACGAGGTCGCGTCGTCGGAGGGTGCCGGGCGCGCTTCGGGTCCGCGCCGCAACACCGACTATGTCCAGTCGCTGGAACGCGGGCTCTCCGTGTTGCGGTCGTTCGACCCGGAACACCCCCGGCTCACGTTGACGGAGGTCGCCGGCCGGACCGGGCTGACTCGTGCGGCCGCGCGGCGGTTCCTGCTGACGCTGGTGGACCTCGGTTACGTCAGCACCGACGGCCGCGCGTTCTCCCTGCGGCCCACCGTGCTGGAGCTGGGCTATCCGTACCTGTCGACGCTCAGCGTGCCCAACGTCGCCATGCCGTTCCTGAACGAGCTCGTGGCGCGGGTGTCCACGTCCGCGTTCCTGTCGGTGCTGGATGACGGGAACGTCTTCTATGTGGCACAGGTGATCGCGAAGCGGATGCTCGCGGTCAACGTGCCGGTGGGGACCCGGGTGCCCGCGTATGCGACGGCCATGGGTCAGGTCTTGTTGGCCGCCCTGCCCGCGTACGAGCGTCGGGCCTACCTGGAGCGGACCTCGTTCGACCCGTTGACGGCCAGGACGCCCGCTGATCGGCGGGCTGTCGCCGCCGTGTTGGACGGGATCTATCGCGATGGCTATGCCCTGGGGGACGAGGGTTTCGAGGAGGGCCTGCATGCGGTGGCAGTGCCGGTGACCGACGGGCACGGGACCGTTGTCGCCGCACTCGGTGTGGCTACCCACGCCGCCGATCCGACGCCGGCGAGCCTGCGGGACGAGTTCCTGCCCGCGTTGCTCTCGTGCACCGACCAGATCAGCAGTGAGTTGGGCCGGTTGAATATGCCGGCGTCGCGCGGATGAAGGAGTGTCGCGGATGAGGCTGTGGCACCAGAGCCGCACCGAACTGGCCAAGCTGCCCCAGTACGCGGCGGCGATGACCGAGCACTTCCGCCGGGTCGGCCAGCCGTCCACCGTGGTCGACCTGCACGGGCTGACGCCGAGCACGTACGTCACCGAGTATCCCGGACACGACAATCGGTACGTCTACCTGGCATACCTGCACTCGTTGCAGCTGCTGCGCAACGTGCAGCAGGCCGAGGCCGAGGGGTACGACGGGTTCCTGATCATGAACCTGCCCGAGAACATCCATGCCGAGGCCCAGTCTCTTGTGGATATTCCGGTGATCAGCTATGCGCAGGCTTCCATGTACGCGGCCGCCATGCTGGGGCGTCGGTTCGCCGTGTTGACCATGATCGACGACTACATTCCGTTGTACGAGTCGCATATCGAGAAGTACGGCATGCGGTCCCGGGCCTGGGGGGTGCAGTCCCTCGGGCAGGACTACCGGACCGTCTTCGACGCGTTCGACGAGCCGGGGCCCGTGGTCGACCGGGTGACCGAGGTGACTCGACGGTTGGCCCGGGAGCACGGTGTCGACGTGGTGATTCCCGGTGAGGCTCCGGTGTCCACCGTGTTGTCGGTGGCCGGCCTGACCCGGGTGGACGAGATCGCCGTCGTCGACTGCCTCGGGGTCACTCTCAAGTTCGGTGAGATGTTCGTGGATCTGGCTCGGACCACCGGGATGCGCGCTTCCGCTTCGGACTTCTTCAGTGCCCGGCCGCCCGCGCCCCGATTGGCCGAGGTGGAGCGGTTCTACGGGCTGGACCAGTTGGGGACGGAGAACTGATGACCACGCCTCGCACCATCGTCCTGCTCGGTTCGGAGCAGCCCATCGCGGGGTCTGCCGGTAGCCACTGGCATGCGGTGGACGGTTCGCCTGCCTATCGGCGGGTGCTACTCGTGGACGATCAGTCCACTGTGGGCGTGTCCTCGTTCGGCGACGGGGTGTCGGTGTGGGTGGGTGAGCAGATCGACTCGTTGGTCGAGGCCGGCGACTTCGGTGCCGCTACGGCGTTGTTGGCTGTGGGGCAGGAGCCGGCGCCGGGGCATGAGGTCGAGTTCGACGCGTGGATGGACGAGGAACACGTGCCCGGACTGGGGGCCGCGCCCGGGACCTTGTCGGCTCATCGGTACCGCAGTGCGAACGGGTCGCCGGAGTATTTCGCCGTTTACCATCTGCGCGATCTCGACGTGAACAAGACGCCGGAGTGGAAGGCGGTCAGTGGCAGCGAGCGGGGCGCTGCCAACAAGCCGCACTCGCGCAAGCGGATTCGCGGGTTGTACACCGCCGACTAGTGCCCCCGGCCGGACCCGCCGACCCCGATGCGGCGGTCCCGGTCGGTTCCATCGCATTGACCTCACCACGGGCTCGCGCTCCGGCTGTAGGCTGGCGCCCAGTCATCGCAGCCTGTGGCGGAGGGAACATGCCCGCTTCCAGCCGCTCACCCGGCGAGTCGGTGACCGCCGTGCTGGCGCGGTCCAGCGCTCCGGTCGGCGTCGCCGTCATCGAACGGTCGGCCATCGCCTGGAGCCGGGCCGCGGGCGGACCACCGGACCGGCTGTTCCAGGCCGGATCGATCTCCAAACCGGTCACCGCGCTCGCCGCCCTGGAACTGGCCGCGCGTGGTCAGGCCGATCTCGACGGCGACGTCAACCAGCAGCTCACCTCGTGGCGGCTGCCGGGATCCGCGCAGGTCTCGTTGCGGCAACTGCTCGGGCACACCGCGGGCACCGGCGTCCCGTTCTTTCCCGGCTACCGGCAGGACGCCGATCTGCCGACCTTGGGCCAGGTCCTGGACGGGACTCCGCCCTCGGTGACACCGGCCGTGCGGGCCGACCCCGGTACCTTCCGCTACTCAGGCGGCGGCTACGCGGTCATCCAGCAGCTCATCGCCGACGTCACCGGCCAACCTTTCGCCGACGCCGCCCGCACCCTCGTCCTGGAACCGCTCGGGATGACCCGCAGCACCTTCGAACAGCCGCTGCCGGCTCACCTGCGGCCGGCCGCCGCCCGGCACGACTGGCACAGCTACCCCGAGTCCGCCGCGGCAGGACTCTGGAGCACGCCCGACGACCTGGCGCGCTACGTCTGCGCGGTGCAGAACGCGCTGGCCGGCCGGCCGTCGCCGATCCGCTCGCGATCGGCCACCCAGTTCCTTACCCCGTACGCCCGGCTGCCCGCCAAGGGCAATTGGAACCTCCTGCCGCTGCTGGGCATGCGGCCGCCCGACTCCGGGGGCCTGGGCATGTTCCTGCACGGCGAGGAGCGCTTCAGCCATGTCGGCGGTGCTGCCTCGTTCTTCTCCGTGCTGACCGCATCGACCAGGGACGGGACCGGCGCCGTCGTCATGACCGCCGCCGACCCGGGTCCGCTGCCCTTCCGGCTGCTACGCGCGATCAGCGATGAACACGGCTGGACCGGATTCCGCCAGCCGGCCCTGCGGCGTCTGAACGGGCTCCCGGGCATCAGGACCATCGCCGTGGTCGGTCGGGCTCGCCATCGCCCACGTGTGTGACGAGCCCGACCGGGTCAGGTGGCGGCTCGCCCGGCCGCCGTGTGGAGCACTCGCCTGGTCAGTGCTCGTGCCAGGTGCAGGCGGAAGGTCGCTGTGGCGTGTAGGTCGTCGCTCGGCGACAGGTCCTCGCCCACCACTGACGCCGCCTTCTCGATGGTGGCTTCGTCCAACCGGTTGCCCAGCAGCGATTCCTCGGCGTGTGGTGAGCGCAGTGCGGTGGGGCCCAGTGACGTGTAGGACAGGCGGGCGTGGGTCACCGTGCCGTCCTCGCCCACGCCGACCACTCCCCCCACGCCTGCCAGTGCGAAGTCGCCGCGCCTTCTGGACACCTCGGCGAACGCCGCGCCGGAACGGGCCGGTGCGGGCGGCACCACGATCTCGGTGAGGATCTCGTCGGGCGTCAGCACCGTGGTGAGGGGGCCGTCGAAGAAGTCCGCCGCCTTGATTTCTCGGTCGCCCGCTTGGCCTCTGACCCGCATTCTCGCGTCCACCGCCAGGCTGATCGTGCACAGCTCCGAGCCGGTGTCCGCGTGCGCCAGGCTGCCGCCGATGGTGCCTCGGTTGCGGATCGCCGCATGCGCTACCAGCGGCATCGCCTCGAACATGATCGGGCAGCGCTCCCGCACCAGCGCCGACCGTTCGACCGCCCGCTGCCGTGTCATGGCGCCGATCACCAGGCCGCCGTCGGGAGTGGGCTCGATGTAGTCCAGGTCGCGCAACGGGTTCAGGTCGACCAACAGCTCTGGCCTGGCCAGGCGCAGGTTCAGCAGCGCGATCAGGCTCTGGCCGCCTGCGATGGCCTTGCCGTCCTCGACGGCGTGCAGTGCCGCTACCGCGTCGTCCACGTCGGTGGCGCGATGGTAGTCGAACGGGGCCGGCTTCATGCGTTACTCCTGGCGGCCATCATGCTGTCGAAGATCAGCTGCGGGGTGATCGGCACCTCCGTGATGCGCACGCCCAGTGGCGCCACCGCATCTTCGATGGCACTGGCGATCGCCGCCGGTGCTGTCATGTAGGCGCCTTCCGCGGCACCCTTGGCGCCATAGGGATGCAGCGGTGTCGGCGTGCACTGCTCGTGCAACTCGACCGTGGGCACCTCGGCCGCTGTGGGCATCAGGTAGTCCATGAAGCTGACCGCGAGCAACTGGCCGTTCTCGTCGTAGGCGAAGTTCTCGTACATGGCACCGCCGATGCCGTGGCCGATGCCGCCGTACACGAAACCGTCCACCACCAGCGGATTGAGCACCGTGCCGCAGTCGTGGACCACCAGGTACTTCCGCAAGGTGATTTCGCAGGTGTCCGGGTCGACCTCGGCCACGACGACGTGGAAGTCGAAGGCGTAGGTCGGGAACTGCTTCGCACCGGTGGTGAGCTTGCGCTTGGTGACGATGTCCGGGCCGGCGTAGACGTTCAGTTCCACGATGCCGGGTTCCATGCCGGGCGGATTCTTCAGTCGCGGTCCGTAGGCCGTCTTCGCCAGTTGCTTCCAGGTCATGGCCTTGGCCGGGTCGGCGGCTACCCGGTATGTGGTGCCGTCGATCTCGATCTCGTCCGGTTCCACCTCGAGCGTGAAGGCCGCGATGGCCGTCAGTTTGGCTCGTACCTTCTTCGCGCACTGGTAGATCGACGTGCCCAGCATCTGGGTCATTCGGGAACCCGTCGGGGCGCCGGCATAGATGCCGCCCAGGCCGTGGCCGCGCTGGACGATGACGTCCTCGATCTCGACGCCCAGCTCCTCGCAGACCAGCTGGGTGACCATGCTCTCGTGGGCCTGGCCCGCCGACTGGAAGCCGATGGTGGCCACCACGTGGCCGGTGGCGTCGACCTCGATCCGCACGCCCTCACCGTGCTCCGCCGCCGCGCCACCGGGTTCGATGCCGCCTGCCGTGCCGATGCCGTACAGCCTGCCGGCGGCGCGGGCCTCGGCCTGCTCGGCCAATAGGTCCTCGAAGCGGGCCTGCTTGATGGCCAGTTCCGCCGCACCGGGGTAGTTGCCGGAGTCGTAGATGGCTCCGCCGGGGATCTCGTACGGGAACTGT
The DNA here is from genome assembly GCA_036491115.1 of Pseudonocardiaceae bacterium. GTDB lineage: Bacteria > Actinomycetota > Actinomycetes > Mycobacteriales > Pseudonocardiaceae > DATEPR01. Next base: position 136,288 of record DASXCQ010000020.1, on the reverse strand, counting down.
TCCGGCTGGATGTAGTTGCGCAGCCGTAGTTCCACCCGGTCGATGCCCAGGTCGCGGGCCAGCAGGTCCATGGTGCGCTCGATCGCGAAGTTGTGTGGGGACTGGCCGGCACCCCGGAAGGGCACCTGGTTCGTCTTGCACGTCAGCACGCCGTAGCCGCCGTAGCGGACCGCCGGAATACGGTACGGGCCGACGACCGCCGACGTGGGCTTGGTGATCTGGCGCGGACCGCGGCCGCAGTAGGCACCCAGGTCCTCGATCACGTCGATGTCCAGCGCCCGCACCATGCCCTCGGCCGACGCGGCCACCTTCACCGTGTAGTAGCGATCCGGACCGTGGCCGTCGCCGGCCTGCATGTTCTCGATCCGGTCCTCCATGAACTTCACCGGCCGCCGGGCACGGATCGCCGCGGCCGCGGTGAGGTACATCTGCTTTCGGCCGCGCTTGGAGCCGTACGAGCCGCCGATGTCGATGTCCATGTGCACCTTGACCTTCGGGGTGCGCATGACCCTGACGGCCTCCTGCTGGATGTCCGGGTTCTGGTGCGAGGCCCAGATTTCCAGGATGCCGGTCTGGTCGACCTGCGCGATGGCGCCGAAGGTCTCCAGCGGCACGCCGGAGTGCCGGTTCCAGCGGTACGAGTACTCGTAGACGTGGTCGGCGGATGCGAACTCGCCGTCCACGTCGCCCCAGGTGTGCCGCTCGTTCCACACCACGTTGGTGCCCTGCGCCTCGTGCAGCAGCGCAGCGTCCGGCCGCATGGCGCGGCGCGGGTCGACCAGCGGCTCCAACTCGTCGAAGTCGATGACCACCAGCTCCACCGCGTCCTCGGCGGCGGCCCGCGAGGTGGCGACGACGGCCGCCACCCACTCCCCCGCGTACCGGATCTTGTCCACCGCCAGCGGGTACCAGATGACCTCGGGCAGGGCGAGTTCCTGCGGTACCGGCTCCATCATCTCGACCAGGTCGGCTCCGGTGAGGACGGCGACCACGCCGGGCGAGGCGAGTGCCTCGGCCGCGTCGACGCCCAGCAGCCTGGCGTGGGCTACCGGCGCCGGCACCACGGCCAGGTGCAGCATGGCCGGCATCGCCAGGTCGTTGATGTAGCGGCCCCGGCCGCGCACGAAACGGCGGTCCTCGATCACCGGCATCGGCCGGCCGACGTAGCGGTAGCGGCTCCGCGTGCCGGTCATGCCTGGCCCGCCTTGGCCGCGTTGTCCGCGATCACCGAGCGCGCCGCCTGCAGGATCTGCTGATAACCCGTGCAGCGGCACAGGTTGCCGGACACGGCGTCGACCAGTTCCGCCTCGGTCGGCTGCGGGTTGCCGCGCAGCAGGTCCTCCAGCGTCATGACCATGCCCGGCGTGCAGTAGCCGCACTGCATGGCGTGTTTGGCGCAGAATGCCTCCTGGATCGGGCTCAGCTCGTCCTCGGTGCCGACGCCCTCGATCGTCTCGACGTCCGCGCCGTCCGCCTGCACCGCCAGCATCAGGCAGGAGCGGACCAGGGCGCCGTCGACGATCACGTTGCAGCAACCACAGACGCCGTGCTCACACCCGACGTGGGTACCGGGATAGACCAGGTCGTCGCGCAGGCAGTCGAGCAGGGTGCGACGGGGTTCGACCGTCACGCTGTGCGGCATGCCGTTCACCGTGAGCGTGATGGGGAAACGGGCTGGTTCGACCACGGGTCACCTACTTTCGGGTTCGTTCGCTAGAGCCAGCGGCGGAAGGCGTTGTGCTCGATGCCGAACTGGTCGAGCACCTTCCCCGCCGTCTGCCGGAGCAGGTCGGCCACCGACTCCGGTTGGTGGTAGAAGGCCGGGACGGGCGGCAGGACGGTGGCCCCGGCCAGTGTCACGGTCTCCATGTTGCGGATGTGGATGAGGTTCAGCGGTGTCTCCCGCGTCACCAGGACCACCCGCCTGCGCTCCTTCAGGTTCACGTCGGCGGCACGGGCGATGAGGTCGACGCTGACCCCGGTGGCCACGGCCGCCAGGGTCTTCATCGAGCACGGCATGACCACCATGCCGTCCACCAGGAACGAGCCGGACGAGATGGCGGCGGCCATGTCGTCCGGCGGGTACACGACGTCGCCCAGCGCCTCGACCTCGGCCCGCTTCATGTTCAGTTCCAGCTCGATGCTGCGCTCTGCGCCGCGCGACACCACCAGGTGCACCTCGACGTCCTCGATCGGGCGCAGCAACGTGAGCAGCGAGATCGCCAGCTGCGGCGCGCTGGACCCGGTGACACCGACCACGAGTCGTCTGGGCATGTCAGTGGACTCCGAACAGGGCCCGCGCGTTGCCGGCCAGCACGGCACCGGTCGCGTCGGCGTCACCCGCCTCGCGCACGGCGGCGGTCACCCGGACGCCAGCCCGTTCCTGGGGGGCGGCACCGAAGTCCGACCCGATGAGCACCCGCCCCGCGCCCACGTAGTCGTAGAGGAACCGGACCGCGGCCGAGGACAGCAGGACGGTGTCGTAGTAGAGCGAGCGCACCACGTCCGAGGGCGGTCGGCGGTCGGCGGGCCCGCCCTTGGCGTCCCGGTCGAACCGCGCGGCCTGGTAGGGCAGGAACCCGCCGCCGTGCACGACCACCAAGCGCAGTCCGGGGAACCGGTCGAACACCCCGGTCAGGACGAGCTCGGCGGTGGCCAGCGTGGAGTCGATCTGCCGGCCGAACAGGCCCCTGAGCGCCGGGAACCGGGCCATCAGGTCGTTGGACGGCGCCTTGGTCGGCGGGTGCAGCACGATCGGCACGTCCAGTTCGGTGGCGACCGACCACAGCGCGTCGAAGCCGGGATCGGACAGCCGCCCGACCGGTTGCGCCGCCGGGATCATCGCGCTGCGCATGCCCAGTTCCCGCACCGCGCGGCGCAGTTCGGTCGCGGCGGCTTCGGGATCGGCGAGGTGCAGGGTGGCGTGCGCGGACAGGTTGCGGGAGCGAACCGCGACCGACTCGGCCATGGCGTCGTTGAGCAGCCGCACCCACGCGGTGCCGGAGGCGGCCGGCAGGTCCTGGCCGTGCACGTCCAGCCACGGCGCGACGACCTGGTGGTAGACGTCCTGCTTGGCGAACCAGTCGCTCCGGTCGGTGGTGTCGAGCATGACGCCGGCCACCGGGCGCAACGGCTGCTCGCCGGGGAACGTCAGCACGTAGCGGTCGTCGGTCAGTTCGCCGTGCACGCCGTAGGGCTTGCCGCGCACCACCTCGTCCAGGAACGCCCTGGGCACGCAGTGTCCGTGCACGTCGATCGCGCTGCTCACCGTGTCCCCTCCTGGTGCTGCTCGTGTTCGGCGATGACGCGGTCGATGACGACCATCGCGTCCCTGGCCGTCGGGTAGCCGACATAGGGGTTGAGATGCAGCGCCAGCGCGCGGATCTCGTCCGCGGTGAGCAGGTTCTCCCGCAGTGCGCCCGCGACGTGGAAACCGAGCAGTCCGGAGTGGCGCATGGCGATCATCGCGACGATGGTGGCCGTACTCTTCAGCCGCAGTTCCAGGGTGGGGTCGATCCAGCTGCCGCACCAGATGTTCTCGATGCCGGCCTCGGTGAACATCTCCAGTCCCGGCGACGTGCGGGACTGCTCGTTCCACGCGGGGCCGAGGATCCGGTCGCGGATCTCCAGGCCCTGCTGGCGGCGGATGTCCGATTGGCTCGGTTGCTCGGCGGTCATCGCATCCCTTCGTTCGTCACATCCCCACTGGACTGTCGCACAGTCGCACGAGGACGGTCAGCCTCGCCCGGCGACATGGGGTTGGCGCCGCTCGTCCGCCGCGGCCGGCGCGATGCGGGCGCAGTAGCAGCGGTGGTACTGGTTGCCGACCCCGGCATATCCCCAGGTCGCGAGGTGGTCGACGGGGTAGGTCGACGGCCGGCCGGGCACGGCGGGGTCGGCGGCGTGGATCAGCCAGGCGTTCGGGAACTCGGCCGGCAGCCTGCGCAGCACGGTCTCGTCCGTCGAGCCGACCAGCAGCGCCTCGGCGCCCGCGGCAAGCAGTTCGGCGGCGTGCTCGTACCTGTCGGTATCGACTTGGCAACGGACGGCGAGCACGACGTCCACATCGGCGACCGCCCTGACCCTGCGGAGCAGTTCCTCGTGCGCGCGGCCGTGTTCGACGCAATCCTGGAACGGCACGGCGGCCGGCAGGTGCTGGGTGGACAGCCGGACCGCGGCGGCACCGGCCGAGGCGAGGCGGCGCACGGCGGCGGGCAGGTCGGCCGGCGGGACCCAGCCGGTGTCCGCGTCCAGCAGCACCGGCACTCCACCGGCGTCGGCCACCCGGCCGACGGCGCGCTCCACGTCGGCCAAGGTCAGCAGGGTGTCGCCGGGGAGGTGGGCACCGACGGCGAAGCCGGGCAGCGTCACGGCGGCGAACCCGGCGGCGACGGCCGTCCGCGCGCCCAGCGGATCGCAGACCGTCGGCAGCTCCAGAATCCCGGGCCCGGCGAGCAGCGTCCGTAGCCGCGCGGGTGCGACGGACCGCCCGGACACGGGTGTCGCGGCCACAAACGCGTGGTCGGGAGATTCTCGTCGACTCATCGGGCGTAATGTATACCTGTCTCCCCAGTTCGTATACCCCTATACTATCCGTGTCGACCACGACGCACCGAGCATCGTCAGGAGTAGCAGTGGACGTTCTGCCGTCAGCTCCCAAAACCGTGGCCCTGTACGAGCAGCTCCGCGGCGCGGTGGCCGGGGGGCGGCTGCTGCCCGGCAGCCGGCTCTCCGAGGTGGACCTGTGCCGGCAGTACAAGGTGAGCCGCACGCCCATCCGTGAGGCGCTGGCCCGGCTGGAGCAGGACGGCCTGATCGAGCGGCGCGGCTCGGCCCTGTTCGTCCGCGATCGCTCCGCCGACGAGATCATCGACATCTACCGCGTCCGGGTCTACCTGGAGGGGGCGATCGCGTTCGACGCGGCGTACCGGCGCAGCGAGACCGACCTGATGCGGCTGGAGGCGGCGGCGGCCGTGGGCGCCGAGCTCGAGGGCACCGAGGACCCCACCCGTCTACAGACCGCCAACACCGTCTTCCACCAGGCACTCGCCGTCGCCTGCCACAACCAGACCCTGCAGGACCTGCAGAGCAGGCTCACCGCGCAGGTGGCCAAACTGCCCTCCACCACGCTGAGCTACCCGGGCCGCTGGAAGGCGTCCGTCGGCGAGCACATGAACCTGATCGAGGCGATCCGCAAGCAGGACGGCGAACTGGCCCGCACCATCGGCAGCTCCCACATGCAGGCCGCGGCCGAGATCCGCTCGCAGCTCATCGCCCGCGAACTGAACGGCAGGATCGACGCCCGATGACGACCGACTCACTCCTCGTCGAGGTCCGGGGCGACGCGACGTGGTTGGGGGTCAACCGGCCGGACAAGCGCAACGCGCTCGACGTGCCGACCAGCCACGCCCTGCGCGAGTTCCTGGAGCAGGCCGAGAGCGGTGAACCGACCGTGCTGGTGCTGCACTCCACGACGCCGGGCATCTTCGTGTCCGGCACGGACATCGCGTCGCTGGCCGCCCGCGGCCTGGACGAGGCGCTGGTGCCGATCAACGTGCGGCTGTTCGCCCAACTGGCCGGGTTCCGGTGGCCGACCATCGCGGTCATCGACGGTCCCGCCTACGGCGGCGGGCTGGAACTGGCGCTCGCCTGCGACCTGCGGGTGGCCACGCCGGCCGCGCGCTTCGCCATGCCGGAGCCGTCGCTGGGCATCATGGCCGGCGCAGGCGGCAACTGGCGGCTCAACCAGCTCGTCGGGCTCGGCCTGACCCGGCGCATGCTCTACACCGGTGACGTCGTCGGCGCGCAGGACGCGCTGGCCGCCGGTCTGGTCGACCGGCTCGTCGAACCGGACGAGACCGGGTCGACGGTGGCGGCCATGGTCGAGTCGATCGCCCGCCGCTCCTGGCGGGCGCTGGAGCTGACCAAGCTGGCCATCGGGTCCACCCGCACCGAGACCACCGCGTTCGACATGGTGGCCCAGGGCCTGCTCTACGAGAGCACCGACAAGGCCGAGCGGATGCGGGCGTTCCTGAACCGCAAGCGGTCCCGATGACCCGCGGGATGGCGGTGCTGGACGACTGGGAACACGCCGCCGCGACGGCCGCCGACTGGTCCGCACTGTCCGATGTGGACGTCACGGTCTTCACCGACCACGTGGCCGACCGCGCGGCACTGGTGGAACGGCTGCGGCCCTTCGAGATCGTCATGCTGATGCGGGAGCGCACGCCGATGCCCGCCGAGCTGGTGGCCGCGCTGCCCGACCTGCGGCTGCTGGTCACCACCGGGATGCGCAACCGGGCGCTGGACGTCCCGGCGGCCAGGGCGCGCGGCGTGCTGGTGTGCGGCACGGACGGGCTGCGGTGGGCGGCGCCCGAACTGACCTGGTCGCTGATCATGGCGCTGTGCCGGCAGGTGCCGAAGGCCGACGCGTCGATGCGCGCCGGGCGGTGGGAACCGACCGTCGGGCTGGACCTGCACGGGTCCACCCTCGGCCTGCTCGGTCTGGGCAGGCTGGGTGCTCAGGTGGCGACCGTGGCCAGGGCGTTCGACATGAACCTGGTCGCGTGGAGTCCGCACCTGACCGAGGAACGGGCCGCCGCGCACGGTGCCCGGTTGGTCGGCAGGCGGGAGCTGTTCGCGCTCTCCGACATCGTGTCGGTGCACCTGATCCTGGCCGACTCCACCCGAGGGCTGGTCGGCGACGCCGAACTCGCCGCGATGAAGTCGACGGCCTATCTGGTCAACACGTCGCGCGGGCCGATCGTGGACCAGGGCGCGCTGCTGCGGGCCCTGCGCGACGGGCGGATCGCCGGTGCCGGACTCGACGTGTACGACGAGGAACCGCTGCCCGCCGACCATCCACTGCGGACAGCGCCGAGGACGGTGCTCACCCCCCATCTCGGCTACGTCACGCGTGCCACGTTCACCGCGTTCTACGGCCAGGCCGTCGAGGACGTGCGCGCCTATGTCGACGGCACACCGATCCGCGTCCTGGAGTGAGATGACCGACACCGAGCCGAGGACCACGACGCGGGTGCTCGCCGACTACGTGGCCGACCTCACCGTGGACGCGCTCCCCCACGAACTGGTGCGCAAGGTCGCCCGCCAGTGCCTCGACCTGGTCGGCGTCGCGATGGCGGGTGTCGACGAACCGGCGGCGGCCGCGGTCCGCCGCCTCGCCGGCCCGGCCGCCGACGGTGACCGGGCCACGATCTGGGGTACCGGCACGAGTGCCACCCGCGCCGACGCCGCCTTCGCCAACGCCACCGCGGCCCACGCGCTGGACTACGACGACATGTGGCTGCCCGGCGCGCACCCGTCGGCGCCGATCTTCCCGGCCGCGCTGGCCGTGGCGGAGTTGCTGGGCGCTTCCGGCGGGGCACTGGTCACCGCGCAGGCCGCGGGCTACGAGGTGATGGGCAGGCTGCACTCGTCGGTGTCCGGCCGGTTCGGGTGGCACCCGACGGGCGTGTTCGGCACGTTCGGCGCGGTGGCCGCGTGCGGGCGGCTGCTGGGGTTGCCCGGCGACCGGATGGCCGAGGCGTTCGGCATCGCCAGTTCCATGACCGGTGGCATCGACGGCCACTCCGGCACGATGACCAAGCCGCTGCACGCCGGGCTGGCCGCGCACGCCGGGGTCAGGGCGGCGCTGCTGGCCGCCGACGGGTTCACCGCGTCGCCCGCGGTGTTCGACGGCAAACGGTCGTTCTTCGAGGCGTTCTTCGCCACCACCACACCGCAGGCGTGGCGCCTGACCGCCGACCTGGGCAGCAGCTTCTACCCGCTCAACCCGGGCATCGGGATCAAGATGTACCCGGCCGGGTACTACATGCACCAGACGTTCGAGGCGACGCTGGGCATCGTCGCGGACCATGAACTGTCCACTGAGGACATTCTGTCGATCCGTATCGGACTGACCGGTGGCCGGTTCAACCGGCCGTACCCGCACACGTCGCTGGACGCGAAGTTCAGCCTCCAGTACATGGCCGCGATGGCGGTGCTGTATCGACGACTCACGCCTGACCTGTTCGACGAGTCGACCGTGCACAGCGACGCGGTGCGTTCGGTGCTGTCCCGCATCGAGGGCTACGTCGACCCGCAACTGCCGGCCAACCCGGACATCGCGCACAACCCGGTGACGGTCGACTGCGTCGACGGCCGCCGGTTCACCGCGTCGGTCACGATGCCGCGCAGCCACTGGCGTTACCCGCTGCCCAGGGCCGACTGGCTGGCCAAGTTCCGCGCCAACACCACCCGCCTGGACCCGGACACCGTCGCCGAGCTCATCGACACTTTCGACCACCTGGCCGAACTCCCGGACGTCCGCGCCATCACCGCGCTGCTCGCCCGGCGATCGCCCGCCTAGCGTCCCCGGTACGCGCACCACGCCCTGGCGGCCGTCGAGGATGGACGACCGCACCGGCGGCCGGTGGAGTACCACCGGCCGCCGCCCTCGGAACGTGTTACTGGATCTGCTGGAACAGCGCGTTCGTGTCGTTCGGGGTGAGCGCGTAGTTCCATGCCTCGATGTCACTCACCGAGCCGGGCAGGAAGCCCTTGCCGAGACTGGCACCGATGCTCAGCGGCCCGGTCGGCCGCCAGTGCGTGCTGCCGGCCGGCCAGGCCGCGGTGTGGTTGGTGGCGCCGTTGACGTACAGCGTCGCCGTGCCGGACGTGGCGTCGTACGTGCCGACCAGGTGGGTCCACGTGTTCGGCGTCGGGCCGAACTGGGACAGTGCCCGCACCTGGGTGGCTCCGGCGGTGTCCGCCGTCCCCATGGTGAACGCCCAGGCGTGGTCGGTGGCGTCGTACTGCAGTGCGGCACCGGTGTTGGCCAGGCCGTCCTGCGACACGATGTCCACCGTCGACGTCGGCACCGACGGCAGGTTGACCCAGGCCGAGATGCTGAAGCTCGCCGACGTGTCGATCACCGGCCCGGCCGTGGTTGCCTCGCCGGCCACCCCGTCCAGGGTCAGCGCGTCCCGCGCGGTGCCCGCGGCGTCCGTCACGGTCGCCCAGGTGAACCCGGCCCCCGGGATGGTCGCGTCGTGCTTGCCGAAGGTCAGGTTGTGGATCGCCGCCCACGGTGTCTTGACCTCACCGACGGTGTCCTGGGCGTCCGTGTCCGTCGCGTCGAACTCGACGTTGTCCAGCAACCACTGGTCCACCGGACCCATGTACGCCGTGGACAGCGCGGCATATCCTGCCGGGTTCAGGTTCGCGTGGTCGGCGGACGCGGCCGAACCGGTCAGCTTCTTCGCGCTGTCCGGGTCGGTCGGGTCGGTCAGCGCGCCGAGCATGTCGTCGGTGTTGATCGACTCCGCGATCTGGCCACCGGCACCCGACGTCAGGAAACCGTTCACCGTGGTCCGCTGGCTGTCCACCGTCGATGTGGCCGCCGTGGACGTCGTGGTGCACGGGTCGTCGGCCAGCGGGCCACCGCCCGCGTAGCCGGCACACGGCGGCAGCGCCACCGCGACCACCGTGATCCCGGCGTTGGCCAGTGCGCCCAACACCTGCTGGTAGCCGTTCTGCAGGTCGTCGGCCGAAGCGCCGTTCAACACATCCTCCAATCCCTCATCCAGAATCACCGTGGTCACGTTGGGTTGGTCGAGCACATCACGGTCCAACCTGGACAGTACGGACGGGCCGCCGACCTGCTTGCCGGCGAAGTCCTCCTTGTTGTCGGTCAGGACCTCGTTGGCCTCGATGCCCTCGCCGAGCGTGCCGAACGACTGGGGCGCCGTCGGTTCCGCCGCGGTGAAGTTCGCGGTCAGGTCACTCTCCGCGGCCGCACGGGCGTTCGGCTCGTCCGGGTCGACGAGGTTGTCACCGAGCACCACCTGGGTCGCCGTGCCGTTGGTGACCAGATCCATGCCGGTGACCACGTTGGTGAAGGCACCGTTGGAACCGGTGAACGAGGCCCCGGTGGTGTCCGCGGCGTGGGTGGCACCTGCCGCCGTGTACTCCCACGCCGTGCCGGACCAGGTGTGCTCGGGCAGCGCCGGGATGGCCGCCGTCGACTTCAGCTGGAACGACACCAGCACGTAGTGGTTGGCAGTCATGGGGACCGTCACCGGGTCGGAGTAGACCATGCCGCCCTCCGGCACGGTGACCCCTGCCAGGCCGCCGAAGTGCAGCGCGGTCACCGCCCCGGTGGGGGTGGCCGACGGTGCCGACCCGGTACCGGAGTCGATGGCCACGGTGGCCGCCGTGATCGGCAGCGGCGCGGAACCCAGCGAGTTGTCGAACTTGAACCGCACCGTCGAGCCCGCCGTGCCGGGAGTGACCAGCGACGGCTTCAGCGCGATCCGGTACGTCTGGCCCGCGATCGCCGTGGTGCCGAAGGTGAACAGGCCCTCGGTCGGGCCGGCCCACGATCCGGTCCAGGTCTGGCCGGCGGCCAGCCCGCTGGTGGTCGTGTTGCGCGCGGCGATGCCGAAGACGTGCAGCGACTGGTTGCCGGCGGCACCGCCGATCGACACGTCGGGCAGGGTGATCGACGTGATCGCCTGGCCGACGTGCAGCGAGCTGAGCGGCACCGAGAACGCGTAGATCCTCGCGCTCGCGGACGCCGTTCCGGACGGCGTGAGCTCGCCACCGGGCAAGCTCACGGCCGCCACCGTGGACGTGCCGCTCAGCCAGTCCGGCACGCTCAACTGGTAGGTCTGCGTCGGGCCGCCGGTGTAGCTGATGGTGCCGGTGGCGCCGCACAGTTGCGCCGGGTTGGTGCCCTGGAACGCGTACGTTCCGGACACCGGCGTGGTTCCGGGGACGAACGGCGCCGCCGTGGTGCCCGAATCACCGCACAGGTCGTTCGCGGAGTCCGGGTCCGGTGTCGGCGCACCGGTCGACGTGGCCAGGAACACCAGTGACGTGGTGCCGGTGCCACTGAGCGAGGACACCCCGAAGTTGCCGCCGATCGTCTCGTTGGCGGCGAGCACGTTGTCCGGCCCGGTGGCGGGCAGGGTGAACGTGGCACCGTCGACCGTCACCGGCCCGTTCCAGCCCGCGGTGGTCAGTGCCGACTGCGAGATGGAGTCGGCGCCGTCCGCACCGGCCCCGGTGCTGGCCGTGCCGGACTGGATGGCGTCGTTGCCGTACCTGGCCGAGGCGAGGCAGTCCGCCCAGGTGTCGCAGGTGGTCTTGTCCATCGGGTCGCCCGCTGCCTGGAACGAGTACACGTTGTGGCTGAAGCCGGACGTGTCGCCCGCCGCGTCCATGGCGTAGGCGAACAGCTTGTGCGGTCCCGGCGCCAGCGGCCGGACGTGCACGGTCACCGTGTTGCGCAGGGTCGCGGCCTCGACCGGGGTGAGCACCCGGTCGTAGACCTGGACGTCGCTGACGTCACCGGCGACGTTGTTGCTCACCGCACCACCGGTCAGCGCGACAGCGCCGATGGTGAGCGGACCCGGCGCGTTCCACGGCGTCGCCGTCCTGGTGGCCGTGCCGGCCGGCACGCCGTTGACGTACAGCACCATCGCGCCCGACGTCGCGTCGAACGTGGCGATCAGGTTGGTCCACGCCCCCACTGTCGGCGCCGCCACCGCGTGTGCTGCGAACTGCGCGGTACCCGCGGCGTCCGCGGCCGTCATCACGAACGACCACGAGTTGGTGGTGTGGTTGTACTGCAGATAGAAGGCGGCGTCATTGGCGCCCGCCTGGGCGACCGCCGTGTAGAAATTGGTGAGGTTGTTGAGCTTCACCCACGTCGACACCGAGAACGACTGGGCCGTGTTGAGCACGGGTCCCGTGGTGTGGGCGTACCCGGTGGTGCCCGGCACGAGCACGGTCGTACCACGGGTGGCGTCGCTGGCCAGTGTCGCGTTGCCGGCCAGCGTGGCGGTGTGGCCGCCGGTGGAGTCGGCCACCGTCGTGCTGCCGACGGCCTCGGTCAGCGGCCACCGGCCGCTGGGCACGTTCGCCACACCACCGGTGAAGGTGGACACCACCTGCGACGCGGGCGGGCTGATGGCGGCGGGCTGCTGGTCGAGGCTGTAGACGATCTTGGTGGCGTTGGTGCTCGGCGTGGCGACGGTGAACGTGCCGGTGTCACCGGCGTGACCGGTGCCGGTGAACGAGGTCACCGGCGTGGCGATCGTGTTCGCGTCGTCCGAGCTGAGCACCGAGTTGTACACCTGGACGTCGCTGACGTCCCCGTTGACGAAGTTGTTCACCGCGGCGCCCGAGGGCGCCACCGCGCCGATGGTCAGCGGACCGGTCGCGCTCCACGGCACCGCGGTGTCCGTCGACGTGTCGGCCGGCACGCCGTTGACGTACAGCACCATCGCGCCCGACGTCACGTCGAACGTGGCGATCAGGTTGGTCCACGCGTTCACCGCGGGCGCACCCGTCGCCGTGGCGGCGAACTGCGTCGACCCCGCGGCGTCGGTCGAGGGCATCACGAACGACCACGCGTTCGCGGAATGGCTGTACTGGAGGTAGAAGTTGCCGACGTGGGTGCCGGCCTGGCTCACGACCGTGTAGAAGTTGCCGAGATCGTTGAGTTTCACCCACGCGGACACGGAGAACGAGCTGGTGGTGGTCACGGCGGAGGTGGCCGTCCTGGCGTACCCGGAGGCACCGTCCAGGCCGAGCACCTGACCCCGGGTGGCATCCCGGGTCCACGCGGTGGTGCCGGTGGGGGTGGCCGGGTTGGTGCCGGCGCTGTCGGTCGCGACACCGCTGGTGTTGTTCAACAGCCACTCGTCGGTGGGGTTGACGTCGGTGGGCACCTGGCCGGTGTCGGTGGAGTTGAACGTGTTGTCGGCAGAGGCGATGGTCGGCTCGGCCGGTGCCATCGGCTCGGCGGTGAAGTGGCAGGTGGCCGAGAACGGACTCCAGGCCAGGCCGTCGAACGCGGCGACGTTCCAGTCCACCACCTGTCCGTTGGTCAGTCCGGACACGAACGTGGACAGCAGCGAGCCCTTCGCGGTCTGGCCGGACTTCAGATTGGGCGACATGACGGTGTGGATGGTGGACGTGCCGTTGACCCAGTACTGGAACTTGGCCTGCACGATGTTCTTGTCGGGGTCGGAGATCACCGCCGAGAGCACCGGCGGGTTGGTGGCGATCGTCTTGCCCATGAACGGGTACGGCCCGCTCGCACTGGTCACGCAACCGGTCTTGTTACTGCCCGACGTGGCGCTGACCGGCTTGGGCGTGTTGGGCGGGCGGTTGTACTGGATCGTCAGGGTGGGCTGGGTGGGGTCGGTCGGGCCGGAGGGCGCGAACCGGGAGAACTGCAGGTTGGCCGCCGACGACGACTCGTTGCCGATCAGCGCGAACGCGATCGCCGTGTTCGACCGGTGGGCCTGGATCGTGCTGGTGACGTTGAACGCGGCCGGCGCCTCGCCACCGCCACAACCGGCTTTGCCGACGGTGATGTTCTGGATCTGCGCGCCGATCGCCGGCTGGTTGTCCCACGTCGTACGACTGGAGATGCCACCGGCGACGCGCAGCGTGTCGCTGCTGGAGATGCAGGACGCGGAGAACTCCTTCATCGTCTTCACGGTCGCCGTGTTGATCGTCGCGCCGGCGAGCAGGCTCGTGGGCAGCGACCACTCGTAGAACGCGCGCTCGATGCCGATGCACGAGGTGAAGTGGTTGAAACCGGCGCCCATCGCCTGGCCGTCGGTGTTGGCGCCCTTGAAGAACGACGTGCCGTGGCAGGGACTGGCCTGCTTCACCTCGGTGTAGGACAGGTTGCCGCCCGCTGCGTTGCTCCACTGCACGGACGGGTCGAGGTAGACCGGGTAGGTGACGTGCGCACCGGTCAGCACGGACGGGTCGGGCACCAGGGAGATCCGCGAGGACGTCACCGTCGTGCGGATGCCGGACTGCCGGGAGGCGTCGCCCGCGTGGTCGACATCGGACCGGTCGATCGTGTCGACGGTCCGGTCCGTGGGGAGCGTGTCGGTCGAGTCCCACATGCGGGGTGCGCTCGCCACCAGAGCCCGACCGCCGTGTGCCGGCGTGACCTGCAGCCCGCCGCCGGCCGCTCCGGCCAGCGTGCCGCCGGTCACCCGGACCGGCAGGGCGATGTCGGCCAACGCCGGATTCCGGGCAGCGGTCGCATCGTGGACGACCAGGACGTCGGAGAAGCCACCCGACGGGTTGGCGGTCAGCACCAGGTCGACACCGGGCAGCACGGCCGGGTAGGTCGCGTGGTCACCGCTGGCCGTCGGCGTGGGCAGCGCGCTCGGCCAGGACACCGCCATCGTGGTCGACCCGGACGTGGTCGTCGCCAGCGGACCGGTGCCGCCGCCGGAGAACGTCACCGAGCCGTACGCGGTGGCGACCGGGGAGAAGGTGCCGTTCGTGTTGCGGCGCAACGTGGTGTTGACCGGAACCCACGAGTTGCCGTGCTTGGCCCGGACCGGCTGCATGGTCTCGGTGAAGGTGTAGCCACCGTTGGGGTCGGCGGTCACGTTCTCGGTCTCGGTGGTCAGCGTGCTGACGCTGGTGGCGACGCCGGTGTTGTGCGCCTTGTCGGACGCCACCTGCATGGCCGCCTGGTCCTGGACACTCAGCCGCGGAATGGTCCCCGGAGGTGCGGCCGTGCCTTTCTCGGTGTGGCCGGACACCGGTTGGCCGGACGTCTCCCGGGGCGGCTGCTGGGCGGGTGAAGCCGCCGCGGCGGGAATACTCACGCCGCCCAGCAGCGCGCCGAGCGCGGCCACCAGAATGACGGCCGTCCGACCGATGTGACTATATTGTCGCCGATAACTTCGCAAGTCGGATGTGGACACATAATTGCCAGCGCTGGTCATCGCGGGTCCTTCCCCCAGTGCGCCGATATATATTGTGCTGACACGGTTCTCTCGTTTCCGCTGGTCGAGCGACATGACCGTAATCGCTGCCGACGAACCTGGACAGCGGCCGATCAGTCCAGCAGGGCACGGCATCCGACAGTCCAAACAGCTCAGTCGGTCCCGACCACATGGCCGAATCATTGGACGGCAGGAATTGAGGCTCTCCAGTTTTCCGTCGCATGTGGTGTTCCGGGTCCGCTCCTGGTTCAATACGATCCGGCCGAGCGGGGCGGCCCACCCACCCAATTCTTCTCTCGCTCAACCACGATGCGGATGGTGCGTCATGGGTCGTGTTCGTTGGTGGAAGTCGATCGTGTCGTTGCTGGGGGTCGCGGGCGTCACCGCGGGACTCGTCGTCGCGGGTGCCGCACCGGCCCAGGCGGCGACCACCGGATCGACCTATGTGTCCCTCACCCCGACCCGGATTCTGGACACCCGGTCCACCGGAGGTGCGATCGGCGCGAATGTGTCGCGGACGCTCAAAGTGACCGGTTTGGCCGGAATACCAACGGATCCGACGCAGGTGAGCGCGATCGTCGCCAACGTCACGGCGATCGGCGGGTCGCTGCCCAGCTTCCTGACGGTGTACCCGGCGGGCACGCCCCTGCCCACCGCGTCGAACATCGACTTCACCAAGGGCGAGACGGTCGCCAACATGGTGATCTCCCAGGTGTCCGGCGTGGGCACGATCGACATCTACAACCACGTGGGCTCCGTCAACGTCGTCGTCGACGTCACCGGCTACTACAAGCCCACGGCGGTCCAGGGCGACAGCACGTTCGACACCGTCCCGAGCAGCCGCATCCTGGACACCCGCAACGCGGTCGGCGTGTCCACCAGGACGCCGGTCCCGGCCAACGGGACGGTGCGGCTCCAGGTCGAGGGCACGGCGGACGGCGTGCCGGAGAACGGCGTGTCCGCTGTGGTGGTCAACGTGACCGTGCTGGACGGGACCACCACCGGCAACCTGACGCTCTATCCCGACGGCAGTGCCCGCCCGTCGACATCCAACGTGAACTACGCCAAGAGCCAGACCGTCGCCAATCTGGTGATCGTGCCGATGCCGGCCAACGCGACATCGGTACTGATCGTCAACACGTCGGGCGGCTCGGTCGACGTGCTGGCGGACGCCGTCGGCTACTACACGACCGGTCTCGGCGCGACGTTCAGCCCACTGGACGCCGGACTCCTGGACACCCGCCACGTCGGCACGGGCGGCACGGACCGCCCGCTGGTCGGCGGAACCCCCACGGTGCAACAGGTCACCGGGCTGGCCGGGGTGCCCGCCGACGGCAGCGTCACGGCCGTGGTCCTGCACATCTCGATCACCAACCCGACCGCCGCCGGCTTCCTGACCGTCTACCCGGACGGCACGGCTCGGCCGGCGACGTCGAACATGAACGCCCCCACAGGGGGTTTGGTGTCCAACACGGCGATCGTCCCGGTCGGCGCGGACGGCGCGGTCGACTTCTTCTATCAGTTGGGCACCACGGATCTCGTGGTGACCGTGCAGGGCTACTTCAGCACCTGATCAGCTCCTGATCGTCCGGCTACGCCCACGGACCGGGCGCGATCCAGCGTGCCCGGCCGTGGTCTGGGGAAGGGGTTCGAATGGCTCGACGTGCGGGCAACAGCCCGTCCTGGTTACGCCGTGGCCAAGGGGCCTTGCTGGTCCTGATGGCGGCGGCACTCGTGGGTGGCGTGGCGACCGCACCGGTCGCCGCGGCCACCCTCGCGGCGCCTCCGGTTCCGGTGGCGCACAAGCAGCGGACCGTCCCGGTGACACCGGTGGCCGGCCACTACACGAAGCCGGCCGCGATGCCGGCGTGGCACCCGGACGCGGTGACCTGGCCGTCCGGCGCCGCCACCGTGGTGGCAACCGGCACTCCGACGGCGGCGACCGGAACGACCGCGAAGCTGCCCGACCGTGCCCACCTGGCCGCACCGGCACCGACCGTCACCAACGGCACCGAGGCCGGCACGCTGCCGGTCTGGGTCGGCCCGGCCACCACCGCGACCACCACCACACCGGCCCCGCCCACCATGCACGTCAAGGTCGAGCCGCGCACCGCGTCGACCGCGGCCGGCGTGAGCGGTGTGCTGATGAGCGTGGGCCGGACCACCGCCGGTAGCGGCCCGGTGCACCTGACCCTCGACTACAGCTCGTTCGCCGACGCCTTCGGCGGCGACTGGGCGTCCCGGCTGCGGCTGGTGACACTGCCGGCCTGTGCGCTGACGACGCCGTCGGTGGCGACCTGCCGCACCAGCACACCGATCGTGTCGGCCGACAACGCGGGTGCCCGGACCGTGTCCGCCGACGTGCCGACCAACGGCACCGCGGCCGTCGTGGTGGCGGCCACCTCGGACGCGGGCGGCGGTGGCGGCGACTACACGGCCACCTCCCTGAAGCCGGCCGGTCAGTGGCAGGCGGGCGGCGCCTCCGACGACTTCACCTACGACTACCCGATCGACGTGCCGGACGTACCCGGCGGCCTCACCCCGCAGGTGCAGTTGACCTACGACTCGCAGTCGGTGGACGGCCTCACGTCCTCGACCAACAACCAGGCGTCCTGGATCGGCGACGGCTGGGACTACAGCCCCGGCTACATCGAGCGGTCCTACCAGTCGTGCCAGCAGAACACGACGGACGCCACCAAGACGTTCGACGACTGCTGGTCGGCGAACAACGCGCTCACCTTGTCGCTCAACGGGAAGAACACCGTCCTGGTGCACGGCGCGGACGGCAGCTACCACCCGCGGGACGACAGCGACGAGCAGGTGCAGCTCAAGACCGGCGCCGTCAACGGCAGCCAGGGCGGTGAGTACTTCGTCGTCACCACCGACGACGGCACGCAGTACACCTTCGGCCTCAACGAGCTGCCCGGGTTCGGCACCGCCACCGCCCCCACCCCGACCAACTCGGCGTGGACCGAGCCGGTGTACTCGACGCAGTCGTTCCCCGGTGAGCCGGCAGGCTGCTTCAACGCGACGTTCTCCCTGTCCCACTGCCAGCTCGCCTACCGGTGGAACCTGGACTACGTCGTCGACACGCACTCCGACGCGGTGTCCTACTTCTACGCCACCGAGTCCAACTTCTACGCGCAGGACAAGGGCACCAAGGCGACCACGACCTCGTACGTCCGGGGCGGCAGGCTGACCAAGATCCAGTACGGCCAGCGCGCCGGCCAGGTGTACTCCACGAACCCGGCGGCCCGGGTGCTGTTCACCTCCACCGGCCGGTGCACCACGGCGCCGTGCACCCCGTCGACGCTCACGTCGGCGACCGCGTCGAAGTGGCCGGACGTGCCGTTCGACCTCAACTGCGCCAGCGGTGGCACGTGCACGATCAAGAGCCCGTCGTTCTGGTCCGAGTTCACCCTGAGCGGCATCGAGACCGACGTGCTCGTCGGCACCACCGAGACGCCGGTGGACACGTGGTCGCTGACCCACACGTTCCCGGCCGTCGCCGACGTGAACACCACGCCCGCGCTGTGGCTGGCGTCGATCAGCCGTGCCGGCGACGACACCACGGCAGGCGGGTCGACCGCGGCGGTGGGCATACCGGCGATCACGTTCACCGGCACACCGGAGGACAACCGGGTCAACGACCCGACCGACGCCTTCCCCTCGATCACCCGGCAGCGGCTGACCGACATCCGCACCGAGACCGGTGAGGACGTCACCATCGACTACGCCAACGCCACGCCGTCGGCCGCCGCGTGCGGCCCCACCACCAAACCGGCGGTCGAGTCGACCAACACGGCCCTGTGCTATCCGGACTTCTGGACACCGACCGGGCAGCTCAAGCCGATCGAGGACTGGTTCTACAAGTACATCGTCGCCAGCGTCACCCAGAACGACCCGACCGGCGGTGGCGCGAACGACGACATCCAGACCACGTACACGCCGATCGGCGGCGCGGCGTGGCACTACAACGACAGCCCGATCACCCCGACGACGCCGACGGACGAGCACACCTGGGACCAGTGGCGTGGTTTCGCCGGGATGCTGGTGTCCACCGGTACGGCACCGGACCCGGTGCAGAACACCCGGTACACGTACTTCCGCGGCATGGACGGCGACAAGCTGACCACCGGGACGCGGAGCGCCACCGTCTCCGACGTGCACGGTGACCCGCCGGCCACGGACGCCAACCAGTTCGCCGGCATGACCTACGAGCAGGTGGACTACAACGGCGCCGACACCGCGGCGAACATCGTCACCGACACCGTGACCGACCCGTTCAGTTCGGCGGCGACGGCCAGCCAGACGATGCCGGACGGCATCCCCACGTCGCAGTCGTTCCTCACCGGCACCAAGGACACCAAGGTCTACACGCCGTTGGGCGGTGGCACCACCCGCGTCACCGAGGACGACTACACCCACGACGCGCACGGCAGGGTGACCCAGGAGAACGACCAGGGCGACCTGTCGACCACCGGCGACAACCTGTGCACCGCCACCAGCTACGCCGACAACACCACCACCCACGTCTTCAACCTGGTGGCGGAGGAGCGGGAGGTGTCCGTCGCATGTGGCACGGCTCCGGTGTTCCCGCAGAACGCCGTGTCCGACAAGCGGACGTTCTACGACGGCACCACCACGGTGGGTGCGGCCCCGACCGCGGGTGACGTCACCAAGTCGCAGGACGCGATCACCTACACCGGTGACCCGACCACGTCCACCTACGCCACGACGACCAGCACCTTCGACGAGTACGGCCGCACCCTGACCAACACCGACCCGGACGGCCGCACGACCACCACCGCCTTCACGCCGCTCACCGGGGCCGAACCCACCGGCGAGACGGTCACCGACCCGCTGGCGCACGTCACGACCACCACCTATGACCCGCTGCGCGAGCTGGCGAAAACCGTGAGGGATCCGGCGGGGCTGCTCACCACCGAGCAGTACGACGCGCTGGGCAGGCTGACGGCGGTGTACAAACCGGGCAACCCGGCGGCCGGACTGTTGCCCGACTACAAGTTCACCTATCTGATCTCGTCCTCCGCACCGTCCACGGTGGCCACGTCCACGCGCGCCAACGGCAGCACCTATCAGGAGACCCTGACGCTCTACGACGCACTGCTGCGGCAACGGGAGACCCAGACCCAGGTGCTGGGCGGCGGCCGCACCATCGGCGACACCGTCTACAACACCGACGGCCTGGTGTCCGAGTCCACCGACCCGTACCCCACCACGGGTGTCGTGTCCGGCACCTACGTCGAGGCCCAGGTCGGCGCCGTCCCCTCGGCCACCGGCACCGCGTACGACGCCGACGGCCGCAAGGTCAGCGAGACGGCGTTCGCGCTGGGTGTCCGGACGTGGGAGACCACGTACGGCTACACCGGTGACTCGACGACGACGGTGCCACCGGCCGGCGGCACCGCCAGCACCACGATCACCGACGCCCGGGGCAACACGACCGACCTGTTGCAGTACCACGCGGGCGTGCCCACGGACCCGACCGACCCGGCGGCGGACTACTCCGACACCCACTACACCTACACGCCGGCCAATGACCGGGCGACGGTCAGGGACGCGGCGGGCAACAGCTGGTCCTACACGTACGACCTGTTGGGCGACAAGACGTCCACGTCCGACCCGGACGCGGGGAAGTCGACCAGCACGTTCGACGCGGCAGGCCAGTTGCTGACCACCACGGACGGCAGGGGCAAGCAGCTCAGCTACACCTACGACAAGGCGGGCCGGAAGACCGCCGAGTTCGACACCACCGGCGGTGCGGCGCAGACCAGCCTGGACCAGTTGGCGTCGTGGATCTACGACACCATCGACGCCGGCCAGCTCACGTCGAGCACGTCGAAGTCCAACGGTGACACCGTCACCGACACGGTGACCGGCTACACCACCGCCGGCCAGTCCACGGGCACCACGACCACGATCAGCGGTCCGGACGCCAACCTGCTGCCGGCGGCCGGTTTCACCGTGTCCTACGGGTACAACGCGACCGGTGACGTCACGACCGAGACGCTGGGCGCCGCGGCCGGTCTGCCGCAGGAGTCGGTCCAGTACGGCTATGACGCCTTCGGTGAGGCGGACAAGACGTCCAGCACCGGAGCGTTGGCCACCAACTACGTCAACTCGGTCGGCTACGACCAGTTCGGCAAGCCGGTGCTGTACACGATGCCGGCCACCGCGGGCAACGTGGCACTCTCGCTGTCCTACGACCCGCAGACGCAGCGGCTGACCGACGCCAGCACGACCGACTCCAACCAGACGACGGCCGTCGACGACACCAGCTACACGTACGCGTCGGCCGCCGTGTCGGCGGGTGCCGATCTGGTGACGTCCACGACGGACAAGCAGAACGGCGGTGCCACCACCGACACCCAGTGCTTCGGCTACGACTACGCGACGCGACTGAGTGCCGCGTGGACCGGGATCGACCACTGCGCGGCGACGCCGGCGGCGGGCGCCTCCACCACGGTGGGCGGACCCTCGCCCTACTGGCAGTCCTGGACCTACGACGCGGCAGGTGATCGCCTCAACCAGACCGACCACAACGTCAAGGGCACCACGGCG
The DNA here is from genome assembly GCA_036491115.1 of Pseudonocardiaceae bacterium. Taxonomy (GTDB): domain Bacteria; phylum Actinomycetota; class Actinomycetes; order Mycobacteriales; family Pseudonocardiaceae; genus DATEPR01. The sequence goes on along the minus strand of DASXCQ010000020.1, from coordinate 114,929 downwards.
AGCGACACCACGACCAACTACGCCTACCCGGCCGCGGGTTCCGCGACCGACCAGCCGCACACCCTGACGTCCACGACGAGCACCGGACCGCAGGCGGCGCAGGACACGGCGTCCTACACCTACGACGCATCGGGTGACACCACGTCGATCACCGGTGGCGGCGGCAACCAGTCGCTCACCTGGACCGACGACGGCAAGCTGGCATCGGACACCTCGTCGGCCGGTACCAGCACCTATGCGTACGACGCCGACGGAAACCTCGTGGTGCAGCATGATCCCGGCAAGGTGACCGCGCTGGTGGGCGACGGTGACGAGGAGATCGACCTCGACACCGCCACCGGCGCGCTGACCGCCACCCGGTACTACTCGGTCGGTGACACGGTCATCGCGGCGCGCAGTTCCACCGCGTCCGGTGGCATCAACAACCCGGTGTACCTGATCCCGGACCGCCAGGGCACCGACACGCTGGCCGTCGACTCCGACACGTACGCGGTGAGCCGCCGTCAGTTCCTGCCGTTCGGCCAGGACCGGACGACGACACCGGGTGCGTGGCCGGGTGATTCGAAGGGCTACGTCGGCGGCACGGACGACGCGGCGACGGGCATGGTCAACCTGGGTGCCCGGGAGTACGACCCGGCGACCGGCCGGTTCCTGTCCGACGACCCGGTGATGGAGACCGGCGACCCGACCCAGATGGGCGGCTACGACTACGCGGGCAACGACCCGGTCACTCATTCCGACCCGACCGGCAAGTTCTTCCCGACCTGCGGCGGCCCGTGCAACCCCAACGGCCCGGCCAAACCGAGCGGCGGCAAGAAGAAGAAGCCGGCGCCACGTCCGCCGACCAGCGTCGGTGGCGGTCGCATCACCAACGGTGACCCGTTCCACAACCCGGTGACCCACCGCGCGGCCGGCCACCGTCCGTCGCCCCGTGACCCGTTCTTCCGGCTGGCGCGGACACAGCGGATCCACCCGGACACCACCGAGCGCTGGTTCAACCCGTTCAGTTGGACCAAGAAGACGTGGCGGAAGATAGGCATCGTCGGGACCGACCTGACCTCAGCCTGGCTCGGTTCCGTCAGCACGGGCGCTCAAGGCGTCGCCTTCGGATGTCTCATGGCCGCGCAAGTCGAGTGCGCCGCCCCTGCCGAGGCGATATCCACTTTCACCGGGTGGGGCGCCGTGGCGTCGGATGGCTTCAACATGGGGTTGAAGAGGAAGTTCGACCCGACGACAACCGTTCTCGACGGCGTCGGCCTCTTCGGCGGAAGCGGAGCTGCTCTGGAGGGCAAGGAGGCAAGGGAGGCGGCGGAAGCACGCATAGGCACCAGTAAGGAGAGGGTGATGGACAGGGGAGGCCCTGCGTTCGCCGGGATATGGGGCCTCAACATCGGCATCGTCAACACGGCCTTCATCGCGACGGCCGCCGAGGACATCGTGAACCCCGACTACTGAGGAGGGTAGACAACCGTGATCGACCCGCAGACACATCATTTCAGCCAACAGACCCGATGGCGCGCTCGGATGATGCTGGCACTGGGTTGTTTCCTCCTGCTCGTCCTCATCCTGGGCAACGCGGCCTTCGTCCACCTGTGGGGACTCGTCCTGCTGGTGCCGATGCTCGTGGGCGGCTACTGCTGCGTCAGGTCCCTCGGGGCGTACCGGGAGTTCCGCCGCGCGATGGCTGAGGAACGGCGAATCCTCTGGAGCTGAGGATCCCGACACCGCCGGCGACCGATTCGGTCGCCGGCGGTGTCGCGTTCCGGGCATGCGATCGGCCCACGCGGCAGGCGGATGAGGCGACGTACCGTTGGGCGGTGCACAGGGAACCGGCCACGTACTACCGGGGACAGCAGCAGAAATGGGCCGGCCGCATGCATGCGTGCACCGGCGTGTTCCACCACAGGTGGGGCGTGGTGGTGGCGCTGCCGTTGGTGGTGGGCGGCTACTGCCGCGCCCGATCCCTCGGCGCGTTCCGCGGGTTCCTCCGCACCCGGAAGACGGAGCAGGGCCGCTGAGCCGGTGCTCAGCCGGGCAGGGTCACCTCGGCCTCGACCGTCACCGCGTCGGCCAGTTTCAGCGCACCCAGGAACGCCGTGTACGGCTTGATGCCGAACTCGGTCTGCGTCACCGTGCCGGTCGCCCGGAACCTGCCCTCGCCCAGCGGCGTGATCGTCAGGGTGTGGTCGCGGGACACGCCGCGCAGGGTGAGCGTGCCGGTGACGGTGCCGCCGCCGTCTGCGCCCAGCTCGGCCGACGTGGCGACGAACCGGGCGGTCGGGGTGCGGCTCGAGTCGAGGATCTTGGCGGCGTTGGTCCGGATCTCGTTCCTGTCCCGATCGGACAGTGGTTTCACGCCGCCGGCACCGTGCACCACCGCGAGCGAACCGATTTCGATGGTGACGTCGATGCCGTGGCCCGCCGGGTCCACCGTGACGGTGCCCGACCAGCGGGTCACTTCGATGGTCAGGTCGTGGCCGACCTTGGTGGCCAGGCCCTGGCGGGTGGTGCGCAGGACGAGTGAGCCGGTGTCGGGGCCGATCGGATGTGCTGTCGCCATGATCGAACGGTACGCCGTCCGGTGGGCTCTGGCTCTGGCTGTCGCCGCGGAGTATCCTGTATCCCGTATATGGCGTCGAGGCCAGGAGGCACTATGCCCAGCGCGTTGCTGCTCATGGACTACCAGCGAGGGATCTGCGAACCGGGCAGCACGTTGGGTGGGCCGTCCGGCCTGGCAGCGGAGGTCGCCCGCCGGCACGTCCTGGCGAACGCCGCCGCGCTGGTGGGCACGGCCAGGGCGGGCGATGTCACCGTCGTGCACGTGCGGGTCGCCTTCGACGAGCACCACACGATGCGCACCAACCGCACCACGCGCTTCGACCGCTACCAGACCGAGAACCTGCTGTCCCTGGGCACACCGGACGCCGAGTTCTGCGCCGAGGTCGCGCCGGCACCGGGCGAGATCGTGGTCACCAAGGGCGGCGTCGGTGCGTTCACCGGCACCGCGCTGGGCGAACTGCTCACCGGTCGCGGCATCCGCGAGCTGTACCTGGGCGGGGTGGCGACGCACATGGTCGTCGAGTCGACCGCCCGGCACGCCGCCGACTCCGGTTACGCGGTGCACGTCGTCGAGGACCTGTGCGCGTCCCACACGGCGGAGCCGCACGACTACGCGATCCGCACCACCCTGCCGGCGTTCGCCGAGATCACCGACAGCGGCGCGGTCGCCGCCACGTTCGAGAAGGCGGCCTGACATGGACTTCGGCATCAACCTGGGCATGCCCAATCCCGGCCTCGAGCCGGGCGAGCAACTGGCGCAGTGGCGGCTCACCCTGGCCGCCGCCGCCGAAGCGGGCTTCACCTTCGTGTCCGGCCTGCACCAGTGGCTCTCGCACCCGTTCCAGTTCCTGTCGCCGCTGCCCACACTGGCGTGGATGGCCGGCCAGTTCCCCGACTTCCACTACGCCACCGGCGTGCTGCAACTGCCGGTGCTCAACCCGGTGCAGCTGGCCGAGGACGTGATGACCGCCGACTACCTCACCGGCGGCAGGTTCATCCTCGGCGTCGGCCTCGGCTACCGCCCTGAACTGTTCCAGGCGGCGGGCGCGGACCGGGCCGACCGGGTGGCGCGGTTCGAGGAGGCCGTGGTGCTCATGCGGGCGTTGTGGGCCGAAGGCGAGGTGCACCACGACGGCCGGTTCTTCCAGTGCCACGGCACACTCGCCCGGCGGCCGATGACCGAGCCGCCGGTGGTGGTCGGCGCGCAGAGCAGGGGTGCGGCCGAGCGGGCCGGTCGGCTGGGCGACGGCTGGTACATCCCGTCCCAGGTGGCCGAACCGGACCTGGCCGAGCTGTTCCCGGTGTACCTGGACGCCCGGCGCGCGGCCGGCAAGTCCGGTGCCGGCACGGTGGTGTTGACCCGCAACGTCTGCGTCGCGCCCACCGACCAGGAGGCCGTGGACCACGCGCGCTCGTTCATGGGCGACACGTTCGGCGCGTACCGCACGTGGGGCCTGGAGGAGTCGACCACGGTGCGGGTGCACCGCACGTTCGACGAGGAGATCAGCCAGCGGGCGGTGGTCGGTTCGGTCGACACCTGCCGGGACCGGCTGGGTGCCCTGTGCGCCCGTTTCCCCATCAGCCACCTGCAACTCCGCCCGCAGGGCCCCGGCTTCCAGGCCACCGAGGCCGGTCTCCGCGACGCGCTGGGCCTGCTGGGCAGGCACGTCCTGCCGGCGCTGGCCTGACCCTCAGGCCAACCGCAGCCGGGCGTCCACCACCGCACATCCCTCGGCGAGGACCAGGATCGGGTTGAGATCCGCCTCGACGACATCCGGACGCCCGGCCAGGAACTCCTGGAACCGCAGCACCGTGCGCACCAGGGCGTCGACGTCCCTGGCTCCGCCGCGATGACCCACCAGCGCGGCACCCAGCCGGGTGTCGCTGATGGCCGCGCGCATCTCGTCCGCCGACAGCGGCAGCACCCGGCTCGCGGTCTCCCCCAGCAACTCCACCAGTGTCCCGCCCAGCCCGATGGTCAGCACCGGACCGAACGTCGGATCCTGGCTCAGCCCGGCGAGCACCTCCACGCCACCGGAGATCCGTTGCTGCACAAGGAAACCTCCGGCCTCGGCGAAGTCGGGCAGCACAGCCGACGCGGCCGCCCGCAGCTCGGCGCAGCACGCGGCAACGTCCGCCACCACGACGCCGACCCGCACCGCGCCGAAATCCGACTTGTGCAGGATCGCCGGATGGTCCACCTTGACCACCACCGGGCCGCCGCCCAGCCGGGCGGCGACGGCCTCGGCCTCCGCCTCGGTGCGCACCCGTTCGGTGACGGGCACGGTGATGCCGGCCGCGCCCAGCATCGACAGCGCGTCCTCGCCGCTGACCCATCCGGGCGCCGCCGCCACCGGCACGGCCGGTTCGGCCGGATGAACCGCCCTGGCCGGTAGTACACCCGTGACGCCCCGCACCGCGTCGGCGTACTCGGTGAACGCCGGCACCCCGTGCCGGGCCAGCGGCTCCCGCATCGGCCGGGCCGCCGCCTCGCTGACCGGCAGCACGCACACCAGCGGCTTCCGCCGGTTCCAGGTCGCGGCGACCGCCTCGGCGATCTCCGGTTCGTTCTTGGTGGCGAAGCCGAGCACGACGAAGTCGACGCCGGGGTCGCGCTGCACGGCGTCCAGCGCGCCGCGCAGCACGCTCAGGTTCTCCAGTGCCTTGCCGGTCAGGTCGATCGGGTTCGCCTGCTGGCCGAACGACGGCAGCAACTCGGCGAGCCGGTCGGACGTGGCCGGGGACAGGCCGGCCAGCCGCAGGCCGGCGCCGACGATCTCGTCGACGCTGATCGTGCAGCCGGCACCGGACGCGGACAGCACGGCACCGCGATCACCGACGCCGGCCGGTGACCAGCAGGCCATCATCGCCAGTTGCGCCAGGTGTTCCAGGTCGACCGCGCGCCGCACGCCGAGCTGGCGCAGTACCCCGTCGTAGACCCGGTCGCTGCCGGCCAGCTTTCCGGTGTGGGACAGCGCGGCGCGGGCACCCTCGCCGGTGGCGCCGGCCTTGTAGGCGATCACCGTCTTGCCGGCCTCGCGGCAGCGGCGCACCGCGGCCCGGAACGCGGCGCCGTCCCGCAGTCCTTCCAGGAACAGCGCCACGGCGGCGGTGTCGTCGTCGGCAGCGGCGAAGTCCAGGTAGTCGGCGACGTCCAGGGTGGCGCCATTGCCCACCGAGATCCAGTGGCTCACGCCGACACCCCGGTCGCGCAACCGGGTCAGCAGGATGCCGCCGACCGCACCGCTCTGTGTGACCACCATCAGCGACCCGGCGGGCGGCGCACCGTCCACCAGCGCGTGGGTGAACGAGCCGACGAAACCGGTGCGCAGGCTGATCACACCCGCGGTGTTCGGCCCGCACAGCGCGATGCCGTACTCGTCGACGATCGCGGCCAGCCGCCGCTCCAGTTCGGCACCGGCGGCACCGGACTCACCGAAACCGCCGGAGTAGACGATCGCGGCCCTGGTGCCCTGCTCGGCCAACCGCTCCAGCGCCGGCGGCACGCCCTCGGCGGGCAGCGCGAAACAGCCCAGGTCGACCGGTTCCGGGATGCTGGCCACGTCCGGCACCCAGATCAGTCCCGGCAGGTCGAGCTTGCGCGGGTTGACCGCGTAGACGGGACCAGCGAAATCCCCGAACAGCCGGGCCAGCCGGGTTCCCGGCTTGTCCCCCGAGTCCGACGCGCCGACGATCGCGATCGAGCGGGGCGCCAGCAGCGGGGTCAGGTCGAGCGCGGCGGATGTCGGGGTCGCCATGGTCACCGTCCTTCTCCGAATTACGTCTCCGGGTTGTCCGACCAGCGCTGCCGCAGTTCGGTCAGCATCGGCTCGGAACCGGCCTCGATGTGCCGCTGCATGATCCGCGCCGCCTCCTCGCCGTCGTGGGCGGAGAGCGCGTCGAGGATCCTGGCGTGATCGGCCTGCGCCAGGTCCGGCCATTCGTCGACCATCTCGAACGCCGAATGCGGAATGCTGGTCGCGGTCATCCGCAGCAGCGCGGTCAGCCGCGCGGAATTCGCCGCCCGGTTCACCGTGCGGTGGAACGCCCAGTTCAGTCGGGACGCTTCGTGGCGATCACCGGCTTTGGCGGCCTTGCCGAGCTTGGTGTGAATCTGTTTCAGTTCGGCGAGTTCGTCCTCACTGATCCGGGTGGCCGCCCTACGGGCCGCCATGCTGGCCAGCACGGCGTTCAGGTAATAGCCGTCCCGGATGTCGTCCGGATCGATCTGCGCCGCGAAGACCTGCCCGGACTGTTGCTGCACCAGGATTCCCTCGGTGCACAACTGGTTGACCGCATCGCGCACCGGCATCCGGCTGACGCCCAGCCGTTCTGCCCATTCCGACTGCACGATCCGCTCCCCCGGCCGCACCCGGCCGGTCAGCACCTCCTCGCGCAGAATGGAGGTGAGCTGTTCGGACAGTTTGGTCGAGCGTTGGACGCTGCGCCGGTCGACGGATTGGGCTTCCACGTGCACTCCTCGTTCGCGGGCGGCTTCAGGCGGCTGCTGTGGGAGGTCGAATCGCCGCGATCAGGGAATCCGCGCCCGCACTACCGTCGCCCAGCGAATCGACCACCGCACACAGTGTCTCCCACCGAACTGGCGCGTCGCCCTCGGTTGGCCGATCCGGGCCCGTCATGGCGCCGGACTGGGCGAAACAGGCCAGGAACTTGGCCCGCTGCTGATCCCGGTCCATCGGCCGGGCCGGCGAACCGAGCACCTCGGCCACCCGGACCGTCCGGCCGGCCGCGGTCACCTCGATCGGCGCGATCGCGTGGTCGTCGGTGACCGGCAGGTCCCTGCTGATCCGCACCGCCCCGGCCAGTTCCGCCACCACCGGGTCGGCCAGCGCGTCCGGCAGGTACGACCCGAAGTCCACCACGCCGCGCACCAACCCGGCCGCCACCAGGTATGCCGTACTGAACTGGGCGTCCATCTCGGCCTCGCCGCGCCGCCGGTAGGGCCGGCAGACCAGGGCGAGCCGGTCCAGCGCCGGGTAGCGCACCAGCACGTCGTGCGGCGACGCGGGGTCGACCCCCTCGGCGGTGAGCCGGTCGCGCAGCAGTGTCGCCGCCTCGATGGCGCCGTGGGTGAACCGGCACGCCGGGACCGGTTTGCAGCTCAGCTCGGTGATCCTGGGGAACGCGCCACCGGCCAGTTCGTCCGGTCGCGCGTCGCCCTCGTAGTGCAGGTTGGCCAGGCCGTACTGGCCGGCGAACCAGTGCCGCACGCCGCCGATGCCGCTGGCCGCGGTCCGCGCGGCCAGCACACCGGTGTGCGCGGCGAATCCGGGCATGACCCGCTTGAGCAGCGACCCGTCCAGCACGGCCTGCTTGTTGCCGGCGGCCAGGGTGTAGGCGTTGCCGATGGCGTCGGCCAGCGCCGGTTCCGGCAGGCCGAGCGTGATGCCGCAGGCGAGTGCGGCGCCGATGCCGCCGAGCAGGGTGGTGTAGTGCCAGCCCGCGTAGTGGCCGGCGGCCAATGACACGTTGCAGGCCAGTTCGGTACCGGCGGCGACGGCGGACACCAGCGTCGCACCGTCGCAGCCGGAGAGTTCGGCGCCGGCCAGCGCGGCCGGCAGGACCGCCGACATCGCGTGCACGATGGCGGCGTCGTGGGTGTCGTCGAAGTCGTAGGAGTGGATCGCGGTGCCGTTGAGCAGCGCCGCCGTGACCGGGTCGACCCGCTCCCCCGACCACCACAGCGTCGCACCGCCCCCATCGGCCAGCGCCTGCCGCAGCGGCCGTAACCGGGGATGTGCCTGCCCGGCCAGTGCGACGCTCAGCCCGTCCAGGATCGCCCGCCGGACCGCGTCCAGCGTCGCCGAGCCGGGGGTGGCGTAGGCGCCGATATCCAGCGCCCGGCGCAGTGCGACGTCCTCCGGCGTCTCGTCGCTCATGACAGCACCCCCTCGGCCCGCAGCACGGCCACCCGGTCGGCCGGGTAGTCGAGCCATTCGGCCAGCACCTCGTCGGTGTGTTCACCCAGCAGCGGCGCCGGTCGCGGTGGCAGCAACGAACCCCACGGCGACGGGTAGGCCGGTTCCGGGCCGGTCACCGGATGGTCGATCGTGGTCCGGCCGTCCGCCCACGGCGAGCGCTCGTTGCGTTGCTCCACCGACAGCACCGGTGCCGCGGCCAGGCCGGCGGCCACCAGCCGGGCGGCCACGTCGTCGGCGTCCGTCGTGCCGGTCCAGGCTCTCTCGATCCGCCGGGCCGCTGCCGCCTGTGCGGCGGGCTCGGTGGCCAGGCGGTGCCAGTCCGGCCAGTCCGCGTCCGACCCGCAGGTCGAGACGAGTTGTTTCCAGTCGCCGGGACCGGTCAGTGCCACGGCCACCCAGGCGTCGTCCCCCGCGCAGCGCGGCGTCAGTTCGACGACGACCGGTTCGGCGTCCCCGGTGGGTGCGGCCGCTTCCAGGAACGGCAGGCCGAGCACACCGAGTACGGCCTCCACACCGGACAGGTCCAGGTGCGCGCCGCGACCGGTGCGCCGGGCCCTGGCCAGGCCGGACAGCGCGGCCAGCAGCCCGAAGGCGGCCACCGTCGGGTCGGCGACACCGAACGTGGCGCTGCCCACCGGCGGTTCACCGGGGTACCGCACCAGCGCCTCGTAACCGGCCAGCGCGGACGTGATCAGCGCGTACGCCTTGAGATTGGCCCAGCGGCCGGTGGCGCCGCCCGCCGACATGGACAGCACGACCAACCGGTTGTTCGCCGCGCGCAGCACCGGCCAGCCCAGGTCGAGCCGGTCCAGCGTGCCGGCCTGGAAGTTCTCCACGATCAGGTCGGCCGTGCCGGCCAGTTCCAGGAACAGCTCGCGGCCGGCGGGTTCGCGCAGGTCGACGGTGATGCTCCGCTTGGAGCGGTTGAGCTTGTGGAACGACGGCGACGCCTCGCGCCGCAGGTCACCCAGGTCGGCGCGCCGCTCGACACCGCGCATCCGGTACGGGTCCATCCGGCGGCCCGACTCCACCTTCACCACGTCGGCACCCAGATCGGCCAGCGCCGACCCGACCAGCGGCCCCGCCCAGACCCAGCCCAGGTCGAGCACCTTCAGGCCGGCAAGCGTTCCCCTGGGCGTTTTCATGCCGGTTCCTCCACGAGGAACGGCAGGCCGGGCACCCGTCTGCCGGCCACGGTGGCCCAGAAGTCCCGCTCGTCGGCCAGATGGTCGTAGGCCAGTGCCTCGGCCGGCGTGACCATCGGCGTGGCGAGGATGCCGTGCGACTCGGCCAGTGCCATCACCTCGGCCTTGGTCAGCACCGCCAGGTAGGGCGCCAGCAGTCCGTCCACCTCGTCGGCGTGGTGTCTGGCGATCGCGAACGGGTCGGGGAACCGTTCCAGTACCGCGCCCGCGCCCACGCCGTTGGCGATCTCCTGCCAGTCCCGAGTGGACCGTCCGATCAGGACCACCTGTCCGTCACGGCAGTCGTGGACGCCGTAGGGGTAGATGCCGGCCGAGCCGGGTGCGCGCCTGCCGGCCCGCCGCCAGCCGATGCCGGATGCCCGGTAGCTGGTCGAGTTCTGCTCCACGAACGCGGACAGCGCCGCCAGCCCGGACGACTCCCGCGTGCCACCCGCCCCGCCGAGGAACTGGGCCATCGCCGAACCGGCGAACACCAGGCCGGCCAGGAAGTCGGCGGTGTGCGCCGGCATGCCCAACGGTGGCCTGCCCGGTTCGCCGATGGCCCACGCCACCCCGGCCAGTGCGGCCAGCACGGTGGCGTCGCACTGCGGCGGCTGCTCCCCCGGTGCCACCCGCAGCACGGCCACCGGAACGTGCTCCGGTGCGGTGAACCCGTCCGGCAGGTCCCGCGCGTCGGCGATCACCAGATCGGCGTTCGCGACCAGCTCGGCCAGTTCGCTTCGGGGCCGGATGTCCTTGTTCTCGTGGAGACAGTCGTACAGCGACGGCCCGGACGGCGGCAGCAGCCGCGCCGGGTCGTCGCCAGCGCCGCCGACCGACGTGACGTCCGCCCCCAGAGCGGCCAGCAGGTGCCCGGCGAAGGGCACCGCGACGAACGAGCCGACCTCCACGACCCGCACGCCGGCCAGCAGATCGAGCGCCGTCATCGGCCGGCCGGTGCGACGGGCAGTCGGACCGTGGCGGTGGCCTCGCTGCCGATCTCGCCGTTCTGGTTGGTGGCGCTCAGTTCGATGTCGACCAGTCCGCCATCCCGCTTGCCGGTGACCACACCGGCGCAGAACTGGGTGTCACCGAAGACGTTGGGCCTGCGCAGCCGCACGTCCAGGTCGACGAGGTCGCCGTCGTCGCCCATCCAGTTGGTGCACACCTGGCCCAGCCAGCACACCCGCTGCAACCCGCTGTCGTACGGGCCCGGCATGCCCACCTCGCCCGCCATGAACTCCTCGGTGTGGCCACGGGCCGGGTGGTCCTGGGTACCGGTCTTGGGGTCGGCGTAGGCGTCCGCCGGGTGCCGGCGCCGCCACAGCCATGCCATCTCGTGCGCCAGGTAGAAGCAGCCGACACCGGCGTAGAACATGATCATGTCGCTCATGTTCAGCGGCCCCTTGACCACCGCCGGCAGCGTGTCGCCGACCCGCACGTCCGCCCAGTGGCGGGGCACCGCGCCGCGCACCTGTTCGGCGTCGATGGCGTCCTCGATGCGCTCGATGTCGGCGGGCGTGTAGAGGTGCGGTTCGCGGCGGGAGTAGGACAGGCCACCGTCGGCCCGTGCCCTGGGGATGCGGAAGATCCGGGTGGTGGCGCGGGCGACCAGGATGCCGTCGGAGTCGTGGTACTCGACCTCGCCCTCCTGCAGGATCATCCGGCGCGCCTTGCGGCCGGCGATCCACCGGGCGTCGATCAGTCGGGCGCGGGAGTCCAGTCGCAGGCCCATGGTGAGCGGCTGGTAGAACTCCCACTTCGCACCGGCGTAGATCCATTGCACGCCACGCAGTCGCGGCGCGACGTGGCCCCGGTCCACCGAGTAGAGGTACGTCGGCGGGGCCACCAGGCCGCCGAACCGGCTGCCGGCCGCGTGTGCCGCGTCCAGCCACAGTGGATTGGTGTCGGACAGGCCGTGGCAGAACTGGCGAACGCTGTCCGCGGCCACCGTGTCGTTCCACCGGAAGTGTTCGCGCCGGAGCCAGGTCCCGATCAGCGACCGTGCTTCGTCCAGGCTCTCGTCGGTCAACCCCGGGGACTGGGTCGTGACCTCGTACGCCTGGCGCTTCGAGGAAGTCGTCATGTCGCCCCTTCTGACTCAGGATACGGTATCCAGTATCTAACAATGGATGGAACGGGTCAACGTGACCGGGGTGTGACGCACGGTCAGCCGGCGCCCAGCCCGTCCCGCCACGCGGCGAGCAGAGCAGGCCGGTCCGCCGGATCGGCCACGGCGACCAGCGCCGCGCACCGCTGCTCGACGGTCCTGCCACGCAGGTCGGCGACGCCGAACTCGGTCACCACGAAGTCCACGTCGTTGCGGTGGGTGGTGACCACGTGCGGAGCCGACAGTGCGGCGGTGATCCTCGGCCGGCCGTCCGGCGACCGGGCCGGCAACGCGATGATGTGGGCACCGTCACCGACGTGCGCCCACTTGCCGAAGTCGACCTGGCCGCCACCGGACGCGATGCGCGCGCCACCGGCCCATTCCGCGTTCGCCTGGCCGGTCAGGTCGACCTCCAGCGCCGAGTTGACCGAGTAGAACGCACGCTGCTCCACCAATGCGGCGGGCGCGTGCGTGACGGACACCGGCTGCATGCGGATGCCGTGCGCCGGATCGGCCGCGTACTCGTACAGCCTGCGCGAACCCAGCAGGCTGGTGGTGACGTGCCGGCCGGTGTCGCGGGACTTCTCGGCGCCGGTGAACACGCCGGCATCGATCAGCTCGATCGCCGCCTCGGGGATCGCTCCACTGTGGATTCCCAGGTCCCGGTGATCCCGCAGCGCGGCAAGGAATCCCTCCGGGATGGAGCCGATGCCCAGTTGCAGCGTGGCGCCGTTCGGGATCAGTGCGGCGAGGCGGGCGCCGATCTCCCGCTGTACTGGGCCCACCCGCGCCGGCCGCAGTTCGGCCACCCGGTCCAGGCCGGTGTCCACCAGCACGTGCACGTCGTCCCGGTGCGGACCCGGCCAGCCGGGAATCGCCGGCATGGCGTGGTTGACCTCCAGCACCACGTGGTCCGCCGCGGCCATGGCCGACGGCCCGTAGGACAGGATCGGCCCGAACGAGCAGGTGCCGTCGTCCCTGGGCGGCGCCACCATGCCGACGAACACGTCGACGCGCAGCGTGCCGTCGGTGAACCGGCGGGCGATCTCCCACAGCGAGCTGGGCGGGTAGTCGGCGGCCGGCAGCGGCGGGCGCGGCGCCCGGCCGCCGACGGTGACCAGGCGCGGCGGGTTCGGCTCGGCCGGGTCGAGGAAGCGCAGCTTGCCGGTCAGATCGGCCAGCAGCACGGTCAGCCGGACTCCGCGCCCGCCCGCCTCCGCCACGACGGCACGCAGCAGATCGTCCGGCTGGCCCGGATACATGCCGGCCACGATGTGCAGGTCGTCGCCCCGGTCGCAGATCAGGCGCGCCGCCTCGGCGTGCGAGCCGACCGTCGCGCTCACGCCGGCACCGCCGCGTCCCGCGCCGCGTGCAGCAGCAGCCCGATGTCGCCCAGTTCGGCGACGCCCAGGCACAGGTCCAGCACCGTGCGGGTGGCGGCCGGGTCCAGCCCGGATGCCGTGGCACAGCGCAGGAACTTGGCCGCCACGTCGGACTCGGTCAGCCCCCGGCGGGGATCGCCCAGGGGCCGGGTCACCGACTCCGACCGGGTCTCGCCGCCATGGACCGTCACCTCGACGGTGGTGGCCATGGTGTCCGGATAGCCCGCGGTGGCCTCGGCATCCTCGGCCACGGTGACCAGCGGCAGCAGCGCCCGCACGTCGGCGGCGGCCAGCCTCGCGTCGGTGAACTGGGCCGGGGTCACCTCGCCGTCCAGCAGAGCCACGGCGGCGCAGTAGGGCAGGCTGTGGTCCGCGGTCTCCCGGTTGGCCGGAGCCCACTTGTCCCGGTCGGTGCCGGCGGTGGTCACGGCCATGCCGAAGGTGCGCACGGCGATCGCACGGATCGCACCGGCCGGCAGGCCGGTCTCCCGCAGTCGCAGGCACGCCTCGATGGCCGGATGGGTGAAGTACTGCGCGGCGAACATCTTCGCCCGCACCCGCATGGTCTGCCACTCGGCGGCGTCGGGCAGCGTCAGCGGACCGGTGACCACCCGCTCCAGCCCGGACGGCCCGTCGATCGCCCGCGGCGGCCCGCCGATGCCGGTCTGCGCGACGAGCGCGGCGAACAACCCGTTGCGGGCCGCGTCCGCGAACGCAGACGTCTTCCATGCGGACAGCTCGCCGACCCTGGTCTGCCACAACGCGGGCGCGCTCACCGTGGCGACGGTGACCGCGTCCCGCAACCGGTCCCGGTCCAGCCCGAGTACCCGGCCGGCGCCCAGCGCGGTGGCCAGCGCGCCGAACGTCACCGTGTCCCAGCCGCGTTCCCGGATGGCCGCGTTGGCGCACAACCGGCACAGCGTCTCGTAGGCCACCGCCATACCGGCCAGCACGGTGGCACCGGACGCGCCGGCCAGCTCACCGGCCGCCAGCACCGCGCTCACGGTGTCGCTGGGGTGCACCGGTTCGCCGCCCAGGTAGGTGTCGTTGAGCTCCAGGGCGCGCAGCGCGGTGCCGTTGACGAACGCGGCCATGTCCGGCGTGACCGGGGTGGCCACCCCGAGCGCGGTCACCCCGGTGGGTGTGCCGAACCGGCGGCCGGCCAGCCCGGCCACCCTGCGGGCGGTCGGGTCGGTGACACCGGCCAGCGCGCAGCCCACCGCGTCGGCGAGCAGCAGCGTCAGCCGGGTGGCCACGTGCGGTGGCAGCGCACCGAAGTCGGTGGTCACCGCCCGGCCGGTCAGCTCGTCCAGTACACCGGTCACCGGGCAGCGGCCCCTGTCCGCTCGCCCGCCCACCAGTTCGTCAGTGCGGCCACCAGGGTCCGCGCCGGCACGTCACCGTCCACGTCGCGCCACGTCTGCCACAGCGCCAGCGAGTCGGCCGAGTCGTCCCGCACGCAGCGGACGAACTTGTCCCGCAACTGTTCCTCCGTCATCGGCCGGCCGTTCTTGCCCAGCGCCAGGTCGACCCGCTCACTCAGCTCGGTGCCGTCGGCCAGGGTCAGCCGGACGACCGCGGCGAACTCGGTGCTGTCCGCGACCGCGTCGTCGGCCTGGTAGGTGACCTTGCGCATCAGTGCCCGCACGTCCGGATCGAACACCCGTTCCGGGGTGAAGTCGACCGGGCCCAGCCAGCCCCGGCGCAGGGCCGCCGCGACGGTGTACGGGAGGCTGAACCGGGCCTGGTCGGCGTCCGTCGGGTTGTCGTAGACCAGGATCTCGATCAGCAGCGGCGGCACGCCGACCGACACCTCGGCGATGTCGTCCAGCCGTCCGGTCAGCTGGTCGTGCAGGGTCGCCGACGCCTCGATGCTCGGATGTGTCGCCCCGCAGGCGGGGAACGGCTTGACCTGCTGGCCGATCGGCGTCTCGATCGCCCACGCCGAACCCAGCGGGCCGAGTGCGTCGTCGTAGCGTGGGGTGCCGCCGACCATGTGCGACGCGGCATAGCCCAGCCGCGGCTGCTCGATCGCGTCCGGCGCCGCCTCCCAGCCCTGCGCGGCCAGCATCGCGGCCATCACCCCGTGCATCGCGGCCATGCCGGCGTGCAGTGGTTTGGTCATGGTGCCCACGTTGGCCCGCAGACCCGACGACGTCGACGCGGCCACGCCGAGCGCGTTGCGGGTGGCCGGCACGTCCAGGCCGAGCAGCTTCGCGGCCGCCGCGGCGGCGCCGAAGGTGCCGAGGGTGCCGGTGGCGTGGAAGCCCTGCCGGTAGTGGTTCAGGTTCAGCGCCCTGGCCAGCGCCACGTCGATCTCGTGGCCGATCAGGTAGGCGGTGACCAGGTCGCGGCCGGGCAGGTCGCGCAGTTCGCCCAGCGCCATGACCGTCGGCACCAGGTGACAGCTCGGGTGCCCGTACATCGGGTGGTTGGTGTCGTCGAAGTCGATCGCGTGCCCGAGGGTGGCGTTCACCAGCACGGTCTCGCCCACCGGCAGCCTGCCCAGCCCGTCGAACGGGTAGGCGCCCGCGGGTGCCTCGGGGGTCAGTTCCCGTGCCGTGCGGCCGATCCGCAGGCCGACCGGGTGCTGGGTGCCGGCCAGCGCGCAGCCCAGTGTGTCGGAGAACGCCCTGGCGGCGATCGTCCTGGCCTGCTTCGTGGTGGCGGCTTCGTCCGTGCCGACGACGAACTCGGCGAGCGACTCGGTGACCTGCGGTGGCGTCATGTCGGTCCCCTCGGTTACTCGGCGGGCACGGATGGCCCGTCGCCATCCGCGATGCCCAGGTAGGTGTCGGCGACCCTGGTGTCCAGCAGGGCGTCGTGCGCCGAGCCGTGCCAGCCGACCCGGCCCCGGTCCAGCAGGTAGGCGCGGGTGGCCAGTTCCAGCGCCTTCGTCGCGTTCTGCTCCGCGATGAGGATCGTGGTGCCCCCGGCGGCGATCGTGCCCAGCGTGTCGAACAGCAGGTCGACGACCATCGGCGCCAGCCCGAGCGACGGCTCGTCCAGCAGCAGCACGGCCGGTTCCCGCAGCAACGCCCTGGCCAGCCCGAGCATCTGCTGCTCGCCGCCGGACAGCGTGCCCGCGGACTGGCCCAGCCGTTCCCGCAGGATGGGGAACAGCGTCAGCACGCGGTCCACCGGCCGGTGGCGCGGCAGGTTCACCCGCAGGTTGTCCGCGACCGACAGCGTCGGGAACACGCCCTTGCTCTCCGGCACCAGCGCCAGCCCGGCGGCACTGCGCCGATGCGCGGACAGACCGGCGATTTCCTTGCCCCGCAGGATGATCGAGCCGTTCCTGGCGCGCAGCAGGCCGGTCAGCGCGCGCAGCAGCGTGGTCTTGCCGGCACCGTTGGGCCCCAGCATCGCCACCACCTCGCCCGCGCCCACCACGAGGTCGATGCCGTGCAGCACATCGGGTCCGCCGTAGCCCGCGGTCAAGCCGGACACGGTGAGCAGGGCATGGCCGCCGTCCTGCCGGTCGGTCACCGGTACCGTGACGGGCTCAGCCATGGCTGGCCTGCCGGGTGCCCAGGTACGCCGCCAGCACCCGCTGGTCGCCCCGGATGGCGTGCGGCGGCCCGTCGGCGATCTTCGTGCCGGCGTCCATCACCACCACCCGGTCGCAGGCACGCATCAGCAGCGGCACGTCGTGTGAGATCAGCAGGACGGCGATGCCCAGGTCCTGGGCCAGGTAGCCGAACAGGTCGGCCAGCCGGTTCGCCTCGTCACCGGGCAGGCCAGCGGTGATCTCGTCCAGCAGCAACACCTGCGGCCGCCGGACCAGTGCCCTGGCCAGTTGGACCAGTTGCCGGCTGCCGTGCGGCACGTTGGTCACCGCCTGGTTCGCCCAGGCGGCCAGGCCCAGCCCGTCGAGGATCTGCCGGGTCTCGTCGACGACCGCCCTGGCGCCGCGCCGCGCGCCCGGCAGGCCCAGCACCCGCGCGGCCAGCGACGTGCCCTGGGTCGTCGGGTGCGACACCACCAGCTGGTCGGCGACGCTGAGTTCGCTGAACACCTGCGGCACCTGGAACGTCCGCGCGATACCGGCCCTGGCCACCCGGTGCGCCGGCATCCCGGTGATGTCTACATCGGACAGTGTCACCGAGCCGCTGTCCGGCCGGTAGACGCCGGTGACGCAGTTGAGCAGGGTCGACTTGCCGGCGCCGTTCGGCCCGATCACGCCGAGCACCTCACCGCCACGCGCCTCCAGGCTCATCGACCTCAGCGCCGCGACACCGCCGAAGGAGATGCTCAGGTCCCGCACGGACAGCACCGGTTGTCGTGCCACCGCAAGAGATGCGGGCGGCCGGAACGCGGTGGTGGGGACGGTGTCCGCCGGATCGGGCGGCGTCGGCACCCGGCGCCGGACGAACCGGCTGCGCAGCCGCTCCCGCACCGGCTGCGGCAGCAGCTTCGACCCGATCGCCAGCGTGACCACCACCAGCAGCAGGCCGTTCCCGATCAGCGTCCACTGCCCGGCGCCCTGGAACGACTGCGGTACCCCCAACAGCACCGCGGTCGCCAGCACCGTGCCCAGCACCGAGCGCATCCCGCCGAGCACCACGGCGGACAGGAATGTGATCGCCAGCGAGACGCCGAACTGGTCCGGGCTCAGGTAACCCGCCCAGGTGCCGTAGCAGCCGCCGGCCAGCGCCGCGTAGCTGCCGCCGATCATGAACGACGTGGTGCGCAGCCGCTGCCCTGACATCCCGACGCTGGCCGCCGCTACCTTGGACGACGACAGCGCACGCAGCGTCCTGCCGAACGTGCCGGTGGCCAGCCGTCGCCCCACGACGCAACTGAGCAGGAACACCACCAGCACGAACCCGAACAGCGACGCCTGGGTCAGCCGCAGCCCGCCCCAGGTCGGCGGCGGCACGTTGAGTCCCTCGAAACCGCCGGTCAGCCCGGTGAACGAGGTGGCGATCCGTTGCACGATGATCGTCACGCCGAACGACGCGATGGCGAACGCCAGATCCGTCATCCGCCCGACCACCAGGCCGATCACCGCCGCCGCGACCACCCCGACCAGTGCGCCTGCCACGATGGTGAGCGGGAACGGCAGCACCCCACGGGTGCCGAGGATGCCGGCGACGTAGGCGCCCAGCGCGAACACCGCGGCATGCGCGAGCGAGATCTGCCCTCCCAGCCCGGTGATCACGGTCAGCCCGATCGCGGCGATCGAGTAGATCAGCACCAGACCGACCAGATACTCCCAGAAACTGCCACCGGTCAGCGCTACTACGATGGCCACGGCGGACAGTCCTACCGGCCACAGCGACGCCAGCGGCAGGCGGCGCGCACCCCGAGTCGAGTCGACCATTCGGCTACACCTTCTGCACGACACGACGGCCCAGCAGGCCGTTGGGCCGGACGCTGAGCAGGACGATGAGCACGGCGAACAGGATCGCGTCCTCCGCCGTGCTGGAGATGTAGCCACCGATCAGGCTGCTCGCCACACCGAGCCCGAGTCCGCCGACCAGGCCACCGGGCAACCGGTCCAGGCCGCCGAGGATGCCGGCCGCGTAACCGTTGAACAGCAACGGTGTCATGAGGCCGACGTTGAGCGCGCTCAGCGGTGCGACCAGCACGGCGGCGACCGCGGCCAGGGCGCCGCCCGCCGCCCACATCACCATCACGCAGCGCCGGACGTTCACCCCGGCCAGGGCAGCCAGGTCACGGTCCTCGGCGGCGGCCCGCACGTTCAGGCCGAAACCGGTGTGTTCCAACAGGAAGTACAGCAGCAGGCAGATCACCACGACGGCGGCGAAGATGCTCAGGTACTGCCCCGAGATGCCCACGCCGCCGAGCGAGACGTCCGGCAGCTGCGGGAACGAGGGTTCCTGGTAGGGCTCACCCTTGGACCACAGCACGGTGTTGATGCCGGTGATCACGTCACTGATGCCCAGTGTGCCGATCAGCACCAGCAGCGCGCTGCGCACGTTGCGGGTGATGATGGCCTCGGTCGCCAGCGCCACCGCGGCACCGGCGACCAGTGCCACCAGCAGACCGACCCAGTACGGCAGCCTGGTCACCGTCACCACCGCCGCGTAGAGCGCGAACGCGGAGAACGTGCCCGTCTCACCGATCGCGAAGTTGGCCGTCCGGCTGGCCTTGAACACCAGGATCGCCGCCATCGCCAGCAGTCCGTACACGGAGCCGTTGGCCAGTCCGGACACCAGGTAGCCCACGAACGCGTGCATCCACCCGTCCCGTCAGCCGTTGCCGAAGAGGTTGTCGTTGGACAGGAAGCCCGAGGTGAACTGCGGCTGGCTGTTCACCACCTTGACCAGGCGGTACTGGGAGACACCGTCGTGGTCGGCCTTGGTGAAGGACACCGGGAACAGGGTGTCGCTGCTGTAGTCGGTCAGCGAGTTCAGCGCGTTGAGCAGTCCGGCCCTGGTCGGGTTCTTGCCCAGCGACCGCAGCGCGTGCACCAGGACCTCGGCCTCGCCGTACGCCTGCACACCGAACACGGTCGCCTTCTCGTTCGGGAAGTACTGCTTGAGTCGGTTCCGGTAGGTGACGATGCCCGGCTCGGTCGACTCAGGCAGGTACTGGCCGAGGGAACCGTTGAGGCCGTTGAGGTCCTTGCCGCTGATGGTCAGGAACGTCGGGTCGAAGACGTTGCTGGAGCCACACAGCGCCGGGTGCCAGCCCTCCAGGCTGATGCCCTTGGCGATGTTCACGATGTCCGGGTTGGTACCGAAGATGATCAGCCCGTCGACACCCTGCTGGCGCAGCGACACGATCTGGCCGGTGAAGCTCGGCGTACCGGAGGTGAACGCGACCTTGGCGGCCATCGGCTTGCTCAGGTGGCCTTCGGCGTCCTGCGCACCCTTCAGCGCGTCCTGGCCGATCGGGTCGTTCTCGTAGAGGATGCCCAGCTTGTGCACCGACGACGAGTCGGCCAGCTGCTTCGCGCAGACCGCGGCTTCGTCGTTGAACGTCGGCTCCATCAGGAACACGTTGGGGATCACCGGATCGGTGACCGCGCTGGTGGGTGCCTGCGGTCCGATCAGCGGTACGCCGCTCTGTTTCACGAACGGGAGCGCGGCTACGGTGTTGTTCAGGCCCCACAGGTAGAACAGCGAGAAGACGTTGTCCTGCTGGACGAGCCTGCGGACGTTGGTGACCGTCTGGGCAGCGCTGAACCCGTCGTCCAGCGCGGTGAGGTCGATCGTGCGGCCGTTCACGCCGCCGTGGTCGTTGATGTAGTCGAAGTACGCCTGGGCGCCGTGCAACGCGGCGGTCGCCTCCGCGGCCGTCGGTCCGGTCAGCCCCATCGAGGTACCGATCTTGATGGAGTTCTGGGTGATGCCCACGGTGTCGCCGGCGGATCCGCCGGGGCCTGACGTGGTGGTGCACGCGGTGGCACCCAGGCAGACGGCCGCAAGCGCGGCAATGAACAGGCGGCGTCTAGCGACTGCCATCGTGACCTTCTTCCGTGAAGTGACCATCGTTGGACACCACGACGAGGATCGCTCGGCTGTATCCCGTATTTGGGATACAGTAGCGCCGGCCCTGGCACCGGTCAACAAACGCGGGAGGCCCCATGCGCCTGGGAGTGTCCTGGGTGGTCGGCGACATCCGCCGCTATCCCGAGCTGGTGGAAAGGTCCGAAAACGCGGGCTTCGAGGTGATCGGCGTGCCGGACACCCAGGCCCCCGCGTACCGCAACGTGTACGTCGCGATGACCCTGGCCGTGTGCGCCACCCGCGCCGCCACGGTCATGTCCATGGTGACCAACCCGCGGACCAGGCACCCTGGCGTGACCGCCAACGCACTGTCCACTCTGGCCGAGTTGTCCGGCGGCCGGGTGGCGTGTGGCATCGGCACCGGCGACTCCGCCGTCGCCGGCCTCGGCCTGCCACCGGCCACCCGCCGCGAACTCACCGAGTACGTCGCCGAACTACGCCACCGCTGGCGAGACGTCCCGGATCCGCCACCGGTGCTGCTCGCCGCCGAGGGCCCGAAACTGGCCACCCTGGCCGGCGCGATCGGCGACGGCGCCCTGCTCGCCGGTGACCTGTCCCCCGGCCGGATCGCCTGGTACCGCGACCACATCCGGACCGGCGCCGACCGGGACCTGCCCGCCGACTACCCGATGTGGGGCCTGCTGCGGACCAGCGTCGACGACGACCCGGACCGCGCCCTGCACCGCGCCGCCCCCGCCATCGCCGCCGCGGCCAACCACGCCTACCGGGCCGGCTTCGCCCACACGTCCCTGGACGTCGACACCCGGGACCGGATCGGCAGGCTGCGCGCCGGCTACCGCGTGGTGGCCCACAACGACTTCGCGGCCGACCAGCAGGACAGCAACGCGAACGCCGCCCTGCTGCGCGACCTGGGCCTGACCCGCCCGCTCGCCGACCGCTTCGCCCTGGCCGGCACCCCGACCCGGTGCGCCGACCGCCTGCGAGCACTGGAACGGGCCGGTCTGCACCACGTGATCATCCGCCCGGTCACCACCGACCCATGGGGCTTCCTGGGCCAGTGGCGGACCATCGCCGCCGGGCTCACCCGCCCGAACCCCGTTGCGCCACCGGCATGATCGCCGAACAATCCCGGCATGGATCCGGACGCCCTGACCAAACGGATCGACGCGCTGGCCTTCCCGGCCCGCCAGCGGTTCCTCGCCGGCACCTCGCGGTCACCGGCCGGCACGCCCGCCCTGACGACACTGCTGGAGCGACTGAACGCCCAGCCCGGCGTCACCCGGTCGTGGGTGCTGCTGACGGAAGCACTGACACTCGCGGTAGCGGCACTCCGCAGGCGGGCGGACCTGCTCCCACCCCTGCGCCGGATCGCCGAACTGGCCGACCGCCCGGTCCTGGCCTGGCAGGCGGCCAACCGCCTGGTGCGCTGGCTCGCCGACCGCGACCGAACCCGACCGGACCTGCTCACCGCCGCCCAGGCCCTGACCGACACCCCGGCAGGTGCTGAGCTGGCGGTCGCCATCATGGCCAGGGCAGGCGGCGACACCGGCTGGCCGCGACCGTGCCGAGCGCTGCCGACCACCCTGCGCGCCCACCCCGACCCGGATGTCCGCGACCGGGCGTTGCGCACCACGATCGTCCCGGAGTAGAAGATGACCTTGTCCACCGACCTGGCGGAGCGGATCGAGATCGAGGCGTACACCGACTTCGCCTCGGCCGCGCGCGACCTGTCCACCCGCAGGTTCGGCCCGGCACTGGCGTTGGCGGTACCCGACGATCCGACCGGCTTCTGGTGCAAAGCGGGCGGCTTCGACACCCTGACTCACCTGGTCGAGGTGTGTGACTTCTTCGAGTCGACCGGGGTCGCGACGGCCAACCTGGCGATCGCGCCGGACAGGCTCCCCACCAACTGGCCGGACATGGCGGACCGGCTCGGACTGACGGAGGGCGAGCGCAAGGTCAAGATGGCGGCCGAGGTGGATCAGGTCACCACCCGGTCGACGCTCGACCCGGCCCTGCGAGTCGCACCGGTGGAACGGCAGGACGCCGACCAGTGGGCCGGAGTCATGATGAGGACGTTCGAGATGCCGGAGATGGCGGGCATGGCGGCGGCGGCGATCGGCAGGCCGAACTGGCATGCGTACGCGGTCTGGGCAGGCGACGAGATCGTGGCGGTGGCCAGCGGCTTCAGCCATGCGGGCGCCACCAACATGTTCGGCGGCGCGACGGTGCCGAAAGCCAGAGCCCGAGGCGCCCAGTCAGCCCTGCTGGCCGCCAGAGCGCAGGTGGCCCGACAGGAGAACATCCGCTGGCTGGTCGCGGAAACCGAAGCCGACCCGCACAACCCGTCCCTGCGCAACCTGCACCGAGCCGGCTTCCGTCCCCTGTACGAACGCACCACCTGGCTCTGGCGCCGGCGCTGAGCCCTACCCGGCGTGGTCGTCGCCCTCGGCGAGGATGGCGACCATCTCCTGGGGGATGACGAACGCGGTCGCGTTCCCGCCGTCGTAGATCGGTGTCAGCGCGGGTTCCACACCGTCGGCGACCACGCCGAGTGCCTGGAGTTCCTGGGTGTTGCGCGCCGTCGGCCGGGTGAAGCCGCGCAGCATCCTGGTGGGTTCGAAGCCGGCCAGCCGGTAGACGTCATCACGGCTGACGGCCCCGCCCTCGCGCGCCGCTGCCCGGATGATCACGCCGTGCGGCACACCTTCGGCGTCCAACCGGCCCAGCAGGGCGAGCACTCCGTCGGTTGTCCACAGCGCCGTGCCGGGATCGCCGACGATGCCGCGGACCTCGGTGACCCGGGCCACGTCGGCCAGCGACTCCCGGCGGACCGAGATCTCCAACACCGACGCCCGCTCCAGCAACCCCGCCGGGCGCAACATGAACAGCCGACGACCGCACAGCGCCCGGAACTCCTCGACCAGTTCGATGCGCGGACCGAGGAACTGGTCCCGATGCCGCAACCACCAGTCCTCCTTCTCGTCGGCGGTGACCAGCACCAGGTCCAGGTCCCGGCGGGCGGCCTCGGTGATCGCGGATCGCCAGACCAGATAGTCACCGGCCGCCCGTTCGGGCAGGTCCGACTCGATCTTGTCCGCGTCGCAGTAACCCGGCGGCTCCTGCGTGTCGACCCGACGGTTGCCTTCCGCGATCCAGACCTTCTCGTCGTCGGGTTCCGGTCGCGGCCCGATTCGACCGGCCAGCAACGGTTCCAGCTCGTGGAGCACCGGTTCGGACCGGACCTGTTCCGCCGTGCGCGGTACCTCGGGGGCGGTCGCCCCGATGGCGCGTCTCAGTTCGTCGTGCAGGGCACGCACCTTGCCCAGTAGTCCGTCGCGCACCGCGTCGGCGACTCCGGCCTGCTTGGCCCAGGTGCCCACGATCTCCTCGACCGACTTCTGGGGTTTGCCGAGGTTGGTGAGGGCCGTCGTGGCGGCGTTGTTCGGCGTGGTGAGCACGCCGAGCCGGTGCCGCCAGAACTCCTTGATCGCCTGATGCGGCACCCAGAGCCGGTCCCCCAGCCTGCTCAGCACCGCCAACAGGTCGGCACGGGTCGACTCGGCGTAGCGGTAGAGGTTGAGCATGACGTTGGCGTCGATCACCACGAGGGCCGAGCGCAACGCGGTGTCCAGATCCCGCTGGGACGGCAGGCGATGGCCGGGAAAATCGTCGAACATTCCCTGGTTTTCCGGCACGACAGACCTCCGCACGCCACGTTAGCGGCACCGCCACGGCGAATCCAGTGACAAAAAGATGCCATAGTCGCCCGACTACTCCAGACGAGCGACGATGTGTCCGACACGGCCGTGACCACCACTAGGGTTGCCTAGGTCGACTGTCCTGCCGCTGGGGGATCCACACATGGCGAACCAATCTCTCACCATTCCCGAGAAATCAGCCCTGCTGGTGCTGATGTTATTGGGGAAAGAGGTCGCCAACGCCCAGATCAAGGACGCCTACCGTTTCTCCATCGAGAAGCCCGTCCGGGAGACGCTGGTCCGGCGCGGCCTGATCGACATCCGCGAGGAACGCAGGCCCAGGAAGCACTACGTGCACGTGCTCACCGAGGCAGGCTGGCGACACGGCAGGCGGGAGCTCGCCGAACCGCTCCCCGAGCGTGCCGACAAGTCCTTCCGTGTCCTGCACGGCGTGCTGCGTGCCGTCGACGCCTACCTCACCCGCACCCGCCAGGAGCTCCAGCCGTTCCTGCACGAGAACGCCGAGCCGCCCGAGGCGGACGTCACCGAGTGGATCGAGTCCGCCTACGACTCGCTGGTGGGCAGGCCGGGCGGCTGGGTCAGCCTGACCCGCCTGCGCGGCACGCTGTCCCGTATCCCCCGCGACGAGATGGACGACGCGCTCCGCACACTCAGCCGCAGGCCGCAGGTGTTCCTGATCCCCGAAGCCAACCAGAAGATCCTCACCTCCGAGGACCGCGCCGCGGCCGTCGAGTTGGGCGGTGAGGCGAAGCACCTTTTGTCCATCGAACGGCAATGACCGGCATGGGCGCGCGCGAGCGCGAGGCACTGGAGAACCTGCGGATCGACTGGGCACCAACCTACGACGACGTGTGGCAGCCGGTGGAAGGCCATGTCGCCGAGCTCAACCGGCCGGTGTTCGACGCGGTGCTGGCCGCCTTCGGCGACGCGGCCGCCAGTGACGGACGCAGCCCGCTGGGCGTGGCCGTGATCGGCCAGCACGGTGTCGGCAAGACCCACATGATCACCCGCGCCAGGGACGAGGTGCTGCACCGCGGCGGCTACTTCTTCCTGGTGAGCCTGCTGCACGGGCACAAGTTCTGGCCCAACATCCGGCACGCGCTGCTGAGCGGGCTCAACCAGTACGGCGCCAACGACGTGTCGCAGCTGCGTGAGCTGTTGCACCGCTTCGCCACCCAACTGAAGCTGCCGGACCCGACCGCCCGCCAGATCACCGGCACGAGCACGCTCACCCGGCCTGCCCTGGACGAGGCCGTCGGCGCCCTGACCGACGCCGCGCCCGAGTGGGGCACCGAGTGCCGGCACACCGCGCGGGCGCTGGTGCTGCTCGGCGCACGCAACCCGGAGGCGCGGGACGTCGCCGAGGCGTACCTGACCTCCGAGTCGGACGACATGCGCAGGGAACGCGCCGCATGGGGTATCCACGGTCGGGTCAAGCCGGCGCAGGAGGTGGTCCGGGAGCTGTCCCGGCTGATCGCGTTCACCGGGCCGAGCATGCTGGCCGTCGACCAGATCGACACGCTGATCGCGCAGTCCGGCCGCTCCACCGACCTGGCCGTGGGCGGTCAGTTCGACGCTCCCCAGGAGCTGGTGGCCGGCATCGCCGTCGGGCTGATGGACCTACGCGAGTACACCCGCCGCACCGTGACCGTGGTGGCCTGCCAGGCGCAGGCGTGGGAGCAGATCAGCAACTCGCAACCGTCGGCGGGGCAACGGTTCCGCCGCGAGGCGCGGTTGCGGCCGGTCGACTCGGCCGAGATCGGCCGCGCGATCGTCGCGGCCCGGTTCGGTCCCCGGTTCGCCGAGGTGAGCTTCCCGGCGCCGTATCCGACCTGGCCGGTGTTGCCGGTGGCGTTCGACGAGTCGGTGGACCGCACGCCACGGCAGATGTTCATGCGTATCGACGAGCACATCCGGGTGTGTCTGGACACCGGCACGGTGCTGGAACTCGCCGGCTTCGCCGGCACGACAACAGCTCCGGCACCACGGGAGGATCGGCCGCCGGACACGGACCTGACCCGCCTGGACCACGAGTTCACCGACCTGACCGGCCGGGCGGACGCGTCGGCCGCGCTGACGAAGTCGGCGGAGGACGCCCGGATGCCGAGGCTGCTGAATGCCGGACTTCGTTCCTACGTCAAGGAAATCGGCGACGAGGACAGCTACACTGTGGACCGGCCGCAGGGCAACAATCCGTCCGTGCACGCCAGGTTGCGCAAGGTGCTCGACCAGCAGACCGAGGATCAGATCCACTGGGCGTTCCGCGCGGTCGCCGGGCCGAGCCCGAGAGCGGCGCAGAACCGGATCCGCAGGCTGCACGAGGACGCGGGGCTCGATCCCCGGGTGTCGAAGCGGAAGGCGTTCCTGTTGTGCACGGGGCCGTGGTCGCGGACCACGCCCAGGACCGGGCAACTGTTGGCCGATTTCGAGGATGCCGGCGGGGCCGTCATCGACCAGGTGGACGTCGAGGACCTGAACGTGTTCGACGCACTGGAACGGATGTCGCGCTCGCCCGACCCGGCATTGGACGCGTGGCTGCGGGAGCGTCGTCCGGCCGGTCGGACGGCGCTGTTCCGCAGGGTGTTCGGCGATCCGGAGCCGGCGGACGCTGCGCCACCCGCTCCCCGCCCGGTACCGGACAGGACACCGCGGGTCTGGCCCACCGACGACCTGGACGCCCAGCGGGCACCCGTCGACAGCGCCACCGAGGTCGACCTCGGCTGGGAGACCGAGGCGGACGTGGCGGCGCGGGTTCCGCTGGAGGCGCTGCGCAAGCACACCGCGGTGTTCGCCGGATCGGGGTCCGGCAAGACGGTGCTGATCCGGCGACTGGTCGAGGAGTGCGCGTTGCGCGGGGTGTCGGCGATCGTGCTGGACCCCAACAACGACCTGGCCCGCCTCGGCGACGCCTGGCCGCGGCCACCGGGAGGATGGCTGCCCGGAGACGCCGAGAAGGCACAGGACTACCTGGCGAACACCGAGGTCCTGGTGTGGACGCCACGCCTGGCGGCCGGGCGACCGCTGAGCCTGCAACCGCTGCCGGACCTGGTGTCCCTGGTCGACGACCCCGACGAGTTCGGCCTGGCGCTGGACACGGCGGTCGCCGCGCTCGCTCCCCGAGCCAGAACCGACGGCACCACGGCCAAGGCCGAACAGGGGCGTGCGGTCCTGCGCGAGGCGTTGTCCGCGTTCGCCCGCGACGGCGGCACCGGCCTGGGCCTGTTCCTGGAGTTCCTGGCCGACCTGCCGGAAGGCGTGGCGACGCTGAGCAGGGCGTGGCTGATGGCGCGGGAGATGTCGGAGACCCTGCGCGCCGCGATGATCAACGATCCACTGTTCGGCGGCGCCGGCACCCCGCTGGACCCCGGTGTGCTGCTCACGCCCGAGCCGGGCAGGCGAGCCCGGATCTCGGTGATCAGCATGATCGGCCTGCCCACCGACGCGCAGCGCCAGGGGTTCGTCAACCAGTTGCAGATGGCGCTGTTCGCGTGGATCAAACGGCATCCGGCGGGCGACCGGCCACTCGGCGGACTGTTCGTGATGGACGAGGCGCAGACCCTGGCGCCGTCCG
This sequence comes from Pseudonocardiaceae bacterium, assembly GCA_036491115.1. GTDB lineage: Bacteria > Actinomycetota > Actinomycetes > Mycobacteriales > Pseudonocardiaceae > DATEPR01. The sequence goes on along the minus strand of DASXCQ010000020.1, from coordinate 87,017 downwards.
ACGGCAAGACCGCGTGCACGGCGAGCACGTTGGCGCTCGCGTCCCAGGCGCGCAAGTACGGCCTGGGCCTGGTATTCGCCACCCAGGCACCGAAGGCCATCCACAACCGCGTCGTCGGCAACGCGGCCACCCAGCTGTTCGGCTTCATCAACAGTCCGGTGCAGGTCGCCGCCGCCAAGGAGATGGCGGCGGCGAAGTCGAGTACGGTGCTGGACATCTCGAGGCTGCGTGCCGGCGAGTTCTACCTCGGTGACGAGGGATCGGAATTCCGCAAGGTGCGCACGCCGATGTGCCTGAGCCACCACCCGAGCAGCGCGCTGACGGCGGAAGAGGTGCTCGTCCGAGCGCGATCGGGAACCTCGCGACGAAACGGATCCGCAGACGATGACCGCACCTGATGGCCGGACCCTGGTGAGGCTGATGCGAGCGGTGGCCATGCTGGCGATGCCGGCCCCGATCCAGGCCGACTACCTGGTCAGGATCGGCACCCCCGACCAGGCCGACGAACTCGCACTCGAACTCGACGACAACATCTCATCCGTGGCGGCACTACGCGATCGCGGCTCCCTCACCGACGCCGAATACACCATGCTGCACGCACTCAATCGCAGACTGGACTCGATGAGCGGCCACGACAACGAACTCCTGTGGCGCACCTCAGCCCTGGCCGAAAGCGCCGATTGGCGGGAAGTCCGCTCCATGGCCCAGGAATTCCTCCAGTCGGTCGGGTAGGGCCGCCTATCCGGTGAGCGCTCGCAACTGGCCGAGCACTTCGGTTTCGATGCCGGCGAGCGACCGTTGCTCACCTTCTCGAATCCAGTGGGTGAACGCGATACCGAACACGGTGATACCGGACTCCGCGGCCAGCGTGGCGGTCAGCTCGTCGACGCCGCGCGCACGCAGCGCCCCGGCGAGCGTCTGGGCGAGGGTGGCGAGCTTGTGCAGTTCGCGTTCCTGGAGCGCCGGGTTCTGGTCGATCACGGACTGGCGGACGCGGGCGTGCGGCCGGCGCTCGTCCGGGAAGAAGCTCGCGGCTGCCGCCAGCGCGGCGGTGACCACCTCGATGGGTGACACGTCCGGCGGCGCGGTGTCCACGCCGTCCAGGAATGCCTGGACCAGTAGGTGCTGCCCGTAGAACAGGACTTCGCGCTTGTCGCTGAAGTGGCGGAAGAAGGTGCGCTCGGTCAGGCCGACGGACTGGGCGATCTCCGCGGCCGTCGTCTGCTCGAACCCTCGGGTGGCGAACAGTTCCAGCGCGGCCTGTTGCAGCCGCCCCGGAGCTCCCGGTTCCCAGCGCACCATGCGGTCGAGTGTAGTGATGGCAGCGACTGACTTCGTCGGTGTACGGTGATGTCAGTTACCGACGTCAGTCGCTGACGTCGATGTCGAGGGGAGCACGACATGCGCGTTTTCGTCACCGGAGCGTCCGGGTGGATCGGCTCCGCCGTGGTCGATGACCTGATCGCCGCCGGCCACGAGGTCACCGGCCTGGCCAGGTCAGCGGCGTCTGCCACGGCGATCGAGGCGAAGGGTGCCCACGTCCGGCGCGGTGACCTGGACGACCTGGATGCCATCCGGGCCGGCGCACGGCACGCCGAGGCCGTCATCCACCTGGCCAACAAGCACGACTTCGCCAACCCGGCGGTGTCCAACGCCGCCGAGCGAGCAGCGGTCCAGACCATTGGCGACACGCTCGCCGGCACCGGCAGCCCGTTCCTGGTCGCGTCCGGCGTCGCGGCACTGGCCCAGGGCAGGCCGGCCACCGAGGCCGACCCGTCCCCGCACCACGGCCCGGACGCGCCGCGCGGCGGAGCCGAGAACCTCGCGTTCGACTTCGTCGACCGCGGCGTGCACACCGTGAGCCTCCGTTTCTCGCCCACCGTGCACGGCACCGGCGACCACGGCTTCATCGCCGTCCTCGCCGCGATCGCCCGCGAGCGGGGCGTCGCGGGCTATCCCGGTGACGGCACCAACCGCTGGGCGGCCGTGCACCGCACCGACGCCGCCCGCATGGTCACCCTCGGTCTGGCCAAGGCACCCGCCGGCAGCCGCCTGCACGCCGTCGCCGAGGACGGCGTCCCGACCCGCCGGATCGCGGAGGCGATCGGCCGCGCGTTCGACCTGCCCGTGGCGTCCATCCCGCCCGACGACGTCCAGGACCACTTCGGCTGGATCGGTGCCTTCTTCGCCATGGACCTCACGGCGACCAGCGCCCGGACGCGGGAACTCCTCGGCTGGACGCCCACCGGACCGACCCTCGTCGAGGACATCGACACGGGCGCCTACGCCCGGCGCTGACGGGTCAGCCGCGCGCCCGGTCGAGCACCTCCTCCAGCCGGAGCGGACCGGCCGGGTGGTGGGTCAGGCACAACGGCGTGCAGATCTTGCGGAACCCGAACGACTCCCCCGACACGTAGAACTGGGCCCGGTCCAGGCCGGCGATGTCGGCGACGGCACTGCCCTTGGCCCTGGCCATCTCGTTGGCGGCGGCGACCTGCGCCGGACTGTTCAGCCGGCCGAAGAACTGGGTCATGGCATTGCCGACGACCTGGTTGTGCAGACCCTTCGGCGCCTGCGTGGCGACCAGCAGCCCGAGGCCGTACTTGCGGGCCTGCGAGGCGAGCACGATCGTGCTGCGCGTGCTGGCCGTCAGGCTGCCCGACGAGGCCAGGGTCTGGGCCTCGTCCATCACGAACAGTGCGCCCAGCGGCCGGTCACCGGCCGGGTTGCGCTTGATCCAGGCGAACAGTTCCATCTGGAGCTGGTTGACGAAGTTCTGCCGTTGCTCCTCCGCCGGCAGGCCGACGAAGCTGATCACGGACACCCTGGCGCGCCTGCCCGCCCGAGGCGTGAGCAACACGCCGGGGTCGACCGGCTCGCCGCCGCCGGCCAGCAGCGGGTCGTTCACCATCGCCGCCTTGAGCGCCTCGGCCAGGTCCGCCGCGATCCGCCTGGCGTCGTTGAGCGTGCTCACGCCGTCGGGTAGATCGGACAGCACGCCGATCAGTTCGGCGAGACTGCGGGATCCGGTGCGGGCATGGTGGATGACGGCCTGCCGCAACACGGCGAGCCCGATGTTCGCCCGGACCGTGTTCCCTCTGAGCCGGACCTGTGGAGCCAGGGTCGCCACCGCCACCTCGACGGCCGCCGCGAACTCGTCGTCATCGTCCAGCACGCCCGCGAAGTCGGGCAACGGCTGGAAGGCCAGCGGCCGCCCGGTGGCCCGCCCAGGGGTCCATACCACGACGTCCGTCTCCGCCACGTAGCGCCGCGCCAGCTCGGCGTCACCCGGCAGCCACCCGGACGGCGGCCGCGGCCACGGATCGCCCAGCCGGGCCAGGTCGTTGTTCGGGTCGAGCACGATGGCCGACACCCCACCCAACGCGCACTCCTCGATGATCCGCCGGAGCAGCACCGTCTTGCCCGACCCGGAGCCGGCGAACACCGCCGCGTGCTTGCGCAGCGCCGCCAGCTCCACCCGCACCGCCTCGCCGGTGTCGATGTCCGTACCGAGCATGATCTGTTCGTCACCCGGCGGCGGGTGCGTCACGTCCGCGCGTCGCCCCGCCCGCGGCAACACCGCCGACAGCAGCTCCGATCGGCTCGCCGGCCGCCGGTCCACCAGCCACTTCTGCAGTTCCGTGCCACCCTTGACCAGCATCTGGTTGAGGGCCCAGAACGTCCGAATGTCCGAATCGGACAGTTGAAGCAGCCGGCCGCCGGTGACCTGGAAGGCCTTGAGTTCCGTCCGGGTCTTCGCCCCGTTCGACCAGGCCGCGTTGCGGATGACGATCAGGTGCCGGTTGTCGGCCCCGGCACGGAAGCCGGCGGCCAACTGGGCCTTGCGGAAGCGGTGCAGCACCGCGATCGGACTCGACGCGGAGATCACCCGGAACGCCCAGTGCTCCTGCAGATCGGATGCCTCGTCCACGGTGCGGGTCAACCAGGCGTGCAGTTCGCTACCGCCGCCGGCCTGGGCGCCATACGCCCATTCCAGGTCGTCGTCGCCGACCTCGGTGATCCACGCCCGCAGCGCCGCCGACAGCAGTGCCGGCATCACCTTGTCCTCGTTGTCCTGCCTGAGCAGCGCGGCGGGCCGCGCGGCCGACCGAAGCGTGCCGAACTGGTCGTCGAGCTCGGTCAAGCGGTCCCGCTTCGGCGGCGTCGCCGGGATCGGCCGCTGGTCGTCGAAGGTGGTCAGCTCACGGACCTGGCCCTCGCGCACGCACGCTTCGACGTGCGCCACGACCCGCTTCAACAACTCGCGCGCGCTCTGCTGCTCCCACCCCGCTTCGAACGCCGACGACGAGACCGGCCAGGTCGGCGAGGGCGGCACGAAACCCATCGCCCGGTACGACACCCCGAGCCGCTTCTCGACCAGAGCGCGGCCCACCTCCCCGTCGATGATCCTGCCGAGCGTCAGCGTCGACTCGCGAAAGCGGTCCGGGACCGTGTTCGCGGCCTTCGCCTTGATCAGCTCCCACGTCTCGGGCAGGCAGGCCAGCACCGTCACGGTCCTGCGGGTCACCTCACGCAGCCGCATCAGCCCGTCGGCGATCTGGGCCGCCAGCAGGTCCTCGTCACCACCGTGCTCGCTCTGCCTGGCCCGCAGGGCGATGAGCGTGTCGAGCTGGTCGACCGCGATCACGATGGGACCGGTCAGCGCCAGCAGCCGAGTGGTGTCCCTGACCCGAGCCAGCGCGGACCTCGGCCCCGACGGCAGCCCCCACCTGCTCCGTTCGCCGCGCTTCAGCTCGTCGGCACCACTGAGGTAGTGGTCGGCGACCTGATACGCGGCCCGGTCCCCGCTCCCGTACAGCAGCAGCGCCCGAGCCGTGTCGCCGCACTCCCCCGCGACCTGCCGGTCGAGTCCCCAGAGCGCGTTGAGGAACGCGTCGACGTGCCTCTTGGTGATCCGCTGCCGCTCCAGAATCGCCTTGGTGATCCCCGGGTCGACGTCGCCGTTGACACACACCTGCCGGATGAAGTTCGTCACCTGCGGCTCGCCGGACCGGTCCGGTCGGGACAGTCCGTTGCGCAGCGCGTCGGCCGTGTTCTCCCAGAAGGCGTCGCCCGCGGTGAGGTCGTCCAGGAAGAAGTAGCCGCCGCCGGCGTATGTGTGCCGCCGCACGAGGCCGAGCAGGTGTGTCTTGCCGACCCCCTTCTGCCCCTCCAGCACCAGGCCGATCGGGCTGGGACCGTCGCTGGCCGCCGCGTCCCGGATCGCCGCGTCGATCGCCACGGTCGCGTCGGTGTGCAGGCCGTCCACGTGATAGGGCGAGTCCCGCCAGACGTGATCGGGTGTGTCCGCCCAGTCGAAGCGCAGGGTCGCCAGGGCAGCCAGCGGCTCCATCAGGACGCCTCGATCAACAGTCGATGGTTGTCCTCGCCGCCGAGCCGGACGGCCGCCGCGTGATCGGCGTCGGTGAGCAGCTTGCGGTTCGACAGCGGCGACAGGTGCGCCTGAGCCGTACCGCTGAGCTGCTTGAGCACCGTGTCGACATCGCTGGCCGGCGCGCCGTCGAGCATCGGCCGCAGCTCGGCCAGCCGGACCCAGTCCCGCGGCGAGTGGGCCAGCGTGCGATACGCGTCCCGGATCCGTACCTCGATCTGCTCCGGCGTCCACTCGACGGCCGGCACGAAGACGTCGGTCAGGCGCAGGTGCTCCCTGGTCAGATAGCCGTCCAGGCTGCCGAGCAGGACGTACAGCGCGGAGGCGAGGGAACTGCGGGGCGATGGCGGCGGTACCGTCCCGGCGCTGAGCTCCTCGCGGCACCACTCGCGCCCGCGATCGGTCAGCGTGTGGGCGAAGGCCCGCCCCTGCTTGCGGCCGCTGACGAACCCGGCGTCGGTCAGGTCACGGCGCACCACGCCGTCGATCGCGAAGCCCACGATGTCCCGCAGCTCCGGGTTGGCCACCTCACGGGCCAACACCATCAGCGTGAGCATCGCCGCGGTCTGCTTGTGTCCCAGCCGATCGGTCATCTCAGGCTCCCTAGCATCGTCATGACTCGCTCGATCTCCACGCGGACGTCCGGCGGCACCACCGTGACGTCCTCCGCTCGGGCGGCCCGCGGCCTGATCACCACGGCGAGGTCCGCACCGACTTCCTGGGCACGCCCGTCGTCCGGTGACCCGACCGCGACGAGCAGGTCACGGGCCAGGTCGGCCACGAGTTCCCACAGCGCGGGCCGCAGCCGCACCCGCATCGCCTGCCGCAGCACGTCCACCAGATCCACCTCACCGGTGTCGACTCGCGGGGCGACGCCACCCAACTGGTCGGCCAGGTCGCGTGCCACTTCGGCCGGTCCCCGCCCGTCGCCGAACCGCAGGTACCGCAGGTTGCCGATGTAGCCGGGCAGCGCGTTCGGGTGCGCGTCGGCGGCCAGCACCGGGATGATCCGCCGGTCCTGACCGACGGTCCGGTGCAGGAACAACTCGACCTCGGCGGACTGCCACCTGCTGACCTTGCTGTTGACCACCAGGCACAGGTTCCTGGCGTCGTCCTCGGCCCTGGTGAGCAGCGACCGCTCGCCGGACAGCGACAGCTCGGCCCGCACGTCCAACCGCTTCAACTGCTTGATCAAATCGTCCGCGAAATCCAATGTGGATCGCGGTGTACTCACGCGAAGGTCGTAGGGGAACTCGCGGTGGACGGTGCGGACGGCGGCGACGTAGGCGTCCCGGTTCTCCGCGAGCAGGTCGGTGCGGTCGAAGTCGTGCGCGACCACGGCGGCCACCGTCTCCAGCGCGAAGCTGATCTGGTCGGCCGCCGGATTGGCCTCGGACAGCACCGGGAGCTGCTCGCCGAAGCTCCAGTACGAGACGTAGGGCAACGTCAGGTGGCGCGACATCAGCTCCGGCGAGACCCGGCTGTCCACCCAGTTGCCGAACAGGCCGGAGGTCCGCTCGACGCAGATCCGCCGCCACTCCTCCGACCTGTCGTACTCCTCACGGGTGTCGAACCGGGACAGCAGGGGCAGGACGGTGAGCTGCGGGCGGTCATAGGCCATGCGGTCGCGGGCGGCGTTCGCCCGCCCGGCGATGTCGACGGCACCCTGGATGCTCTGGTCGTTGGCCGTGAACACCACGACGAGACGGTCGGGCAGGTGAGCGGTGCAGATGCCGCCGATGTCGGACACACCGGTCCGACTGTCCAGCAGCACGTAGTCGTAGTCGGCCGTCCACCGCTCGCGGCACAGCTCAAGGTAGTCGCCGAATCCCTTGTCGTACAAGCGGTCCCAGTCCAGAGCCTGCACGCGCCCGACGTAGGCGTCGTCGTCCCGCCCGGCGGCGAGGAGGTCGAGCTTGCCCACGCCGGTCAGTTCGGTCGTGTGATCGATCGGGGCATCGTTGCCGGCGAAGAAGTCGTCGACGATGTCCAGCACGCCACCGGTCGGTCCGGTGGTGATCATCGGCCGGAAGTAGTCGTGCAGGCCGGGCGCCTCCAGGTCCCAGTCGACGCACAGTACGCGATAACCCCACCGTGCCAGCAGGATCGCGATGTTGGCCAACGTGAAGCTGCGGCCGACGCCACCCTTGTAGGAGTAGAAGGTCACCACGCTGCCGGTCATGGTCAGAACTTCGGCAGGTGGGAGGTGGGGGGCGGGCCGGGCAGCGGGGTGTACACCGGCCAGTCGGACCGCCAGTCGGGCGCCTGCGGAATCAGCCGAACCAGTTCCTCGACGATCCGCTCCACCTCGCGGTGGAAGTCGAGGTAGGCCATGCTCGCCTGGAACTGCGGGTCGGGCAGGTTCCAGGGTTTGACGTTGCGCATCTTCCGTTGCTTGGCGTATCCGGGAAAGTTGTCCGAGTCGCAGTAGAGCACCGGATAGATCAGCCCCTGCGGCCGTTCCGGCGTCGTCATCCCGACGAGCTCCTCCCGCTTGACCATGGAGTGCCACTCGGCAAGGCACCACTCGTCGGCGAAGTACTTCGGTGAGCACACCGCGAGCAGGATCCGCGTTCGCCCCAAGGCTGCCTGTAACTCCACCGGCCAAGCGGAACCACTGGGAACGGTCTCGTCGAAGAAGATCTTCACGTCGTGATCGAGATTGTCGTCCAGCAGTTCGGCCAGGCGGGGATAGAAATGGGTGCGAATCCAGGCGGGCACGGTGCCGGTCACCCGCTTGTAGCTGATGAACACGTCGTACTCGTACACGCGTTCATCGCTCCTTCGAACGGCCGCCATTCGGGTCGATCGTAGGTCGCCGTGGCAGGCGTGAAACAGACACGGGAGCGGACAGAAACCGGACAACCTCGCCGATGCCCCAGCGAACAGTGGACAAAAACCGGACAACGGCGCCGCTGCGCTCCACTACGCGGACAATGTCGTTGTGCCCGACCACGTGCCACCACGGGTGTTCATCAGCTACGCGCACGACTCACCGGACCACAAGGACATGGTGCGTCAGTTCGCGACGTTCCTGCACGGCAGGATCGGCTTGGACGTGCGCCTGGACCAGTGGGACGACAACAGGCGCCGCGACTGGTCGCTGTGGGCGATCGAGCAGTTCACCGCCGCCGATTTCATCATGGTCATCGCCTCGCCGCACTACCGGCTCAGGGCGGACGGCATGGCGCCACCGGAGGAAGGACGAGGGTCCCATTTCGAGACGGCGATCATCCGGGACAGGATGACCAAGAACCTGCGCCTGGAAACCGAACGGATCCTGCCGGTGGTCCTGCCGGGAAGATCGAAGGACGACATCCCGACGTTCCTGAACGCGTACTCGACCACCAGGTTCGAGATCACGGAGTTCACCGAGGACGGGGTGGCCGAACTGCTGGCCGCCATCACCGGCCAGGGTCGGTACACGGCACCCGAACGGGGCCGGTGGCGTGCGGACGGGCCACCGGAGCCGGTGCTGCTGGCGAAGGGCGTGCACTGGCTGGCCAGCAGCACGAACGTGCACACGGGCGGCGCGTGGATCGACGGAGTGCGCTACGACGACTGCATCCTGCTCCGACCGACGTCACCGACCGAGCCGAGCGCCTTCATCGAGGTGGACCTGGGCGGCCGCTACGAATCACTGACAGCGGTGGCAGGCATACCGGACGACGCCACGGAACCATTCCAGGTAGGCCACTTCCAGGTACGGGTAGAGCACCAGCCAAGCCGGGAATACCGGGCCGCACTGGGCAAACCGGCGACGGTGGAAGTGAACGTCACCGGTGCCACACACCTCCGCCTGGAAATGCGCCGCCCCGGCGTCACCGGCGGGTCGACGAGACTCCCAGAACTGGCGTGGGCGAACCCGACCCTGCGCTAGCGGCCACGCAGCAACGAAACCCGGAACGGCCGCAGCTCACCGCGTGCGTACCCGCCCGCGACGATCGGGTCGGCGTCGACGATCGCCTGCGCCGCTTCCTCGTCCGGCGCCTCGAACACCACGATCCCGGTGTTGATCGGACCGAGCGTGGGGCCGGCCAGGATGAGGGTGCCCTCGTTGAGCAGCTGTTGGAGCCGAACGAAGTGACGCGACCACACCTCGCTCTCCTCATCGGTCATCGTGGCCGCGAAATTTTCCCGCGGTGCGTGCAGAAAGAAGATCCACTCCGCCATCGGGCAACTATAGAAGCTCCCTGCCGACGTCGGATCGTTGTCAGCGGCGGCGGGGTTTGGCGCGCCTGCCGGTGCGCTGCTGTGCCGGGGCGGCCTTGCGCGCGGCCGGGCGCTGGGGCTGGGTCGGCGCGGGTGCACGGCCACGGGTGCTGTTCACGGTCCGGCCGCGGACGATGCCGATGAACTGGTCCACCAGATCACCGGTCTCCGCCACCGACGGCCAGACCAGCGCCACGCCCGACCGCACCGCGTCGGTGACCGGCCGGTGGGCGAGATCCTTGCGGTGATGCAGCCGGGCCAGCGACTGCGGAACCAGCAGCAGCCCCACCTCCGCGGCCACCATGCCGATGGCGTGCCCCGTCGTCGCCGGTCGTTCGGCCGCGGGCAGGCCAGGTGGCCGCGCCCAGTCCAGCACGTCGTCGCGCGGGTGTAGCACGACCTCGTCGGCCAGATCGGCGACGGTCAGCTCGTCGGCCGCGGTCACCCAGTGTTGCTTCGGCGCCACGACCACCGTCGTCTCGGTGTAGAGCGGGATGGCGTGCAGACCGGTCCGGTCGATCGGCAGCCGCAGCAGCGCGGCGTCCACCCCGGCATCCCGAACCAGGTCGACCGCCTGCGCGTCGAGCACCTGGACCAGGGCAAACGGCACGTCGGGCACCCGTTCCTCCCAGATCCGCCGCCACTTCGACGGCGTCACACCCGGGACGTAGCCGAGCCGGAACGGGGAGCCGGCGCCCGAGCCTGTCATCACACCAGGTTATCGGGGCCGGGCGGTGGGCACTCGGTACCCTCGACGCATGACGTCGCACCAGACCCCCCAGACGATGAAGCCCGCGACCGCGGCGAAGAAGCTGGGTGTGTACCTCGAAGCCACGCCCGCGGAGTTCCAGCAGGGTGTGGTCTCCCGCGACGAGCTGAACGCCCTGCAGGCCGACGCACCCGAGTGGCTCCGCGAGCTGCGCCGCAACGGCCCGCACCCGCGGCAGGTGGTAGCCGCCAAACTGGGTGTCTCCATCAGCGGCCTGACCCGCGCCGGAATCGCCGAGGCACTGACCAGGGACCAGATCGAAGCGATCAGGGCCGAGAATCCGGAGTGGCTGCGACGAGAACGCGCCACCCAGGCCGAATTCCGGCGGGAGACCGCCCGCCTCAAGGAATCTCGCCGCACTCCCTGAGCCACCGTCCGCACCTTCGAAACCTGGTCGAAACCCTTGCCATGTGTTGACGCCGGCGCGTCGGCCTGGCGACGCTTCGTGGCAGCGACGGGATGCGTCGTGCCCGAGCGGACGGGGTGAGCCATGACCCAGTACCTCGATCGGGAGTCGGCCCAGCGCGAGCCGGTGACCTCGATCGTGATGGTGCCCTTCCACGGCGTGGGCGCCGGTGTCGGGGAACTGAGCTGGGGTCAGGCGGAGATGTGGTCCGCGATGGTGGCGCAGCAGTCCTCGCTGCACCTGGGTGGCGTGGCGGAGTTCCCGGTGGTCAAGGATCTCGACGCGATCGGCGCCGCTGCGAGCTGGATGTTCGGCCGGCACCAGTCCCTGCGCACCCGGTTGCGGTTCGAGCCCGACGGTGGCGTCGTGCAGGTGGTCGCCGACCACGGTGAGGTACCGCTGCGAGTGGTGGACGTCCACGGTGACGCCGACCCTGCCGGCGTCGCTGCCGACGTGGACGCCAAGTTCCGGCGCACCGACTTCGACTACGAGCGGGAATGGCCGGTTCGGCTGGCGGTGATCCGCCAGCGTGGTGTGGCCACCCATCTGGTCGGCGTGTACTGCCACCTGGCCCTGGATCTCGCCGGCATGGCCGAGCTGTTCCGCAATGGCCTGTTCACGCTGTTGTTCACCGAGACCGACGGCGAGGCGGAGCTGCCGGAGGCGGCCGGGCTGGACCCGTTGGCCCAGGTCGCCTGGCAACGTGGCCCGGCCGGCCGACGGCACAACAATGCGGTCCAGCGTTACTGGCGCCGCCAGCTGGCCACGGTGCCGGCCGGCCGGTTCGGCGTGGCCGTCGACCAGCAGCGGCCCAGGCACTGGCAGGCCACGTTGCGCTCGCCGGCCGTGCGGCTGGCGCTGCCGTCGATCGTGGCGCGGACCTCGACCGACTCGTCGACGATCCTGCTGGCCGCCGCGGCGACCGCGCTGGCCAAGGTCACCGGTCGCGATCCGGCGGTGTTCCAGATCGCCGTGAGCAACCGGTTCCGGCCGGGACTGGCGGACTCGGTCAGTGCGGTCGCGCAGAGCGGCCTGTGCGTCATCGACACCGCGGGCGCGGCTTTCGACGAGGTGATCGGACGGACGGCGCGCAACGCGATGAAGGCATACCTCAACGCCTACTTCGACCGGGACGAGATGGAGAAGATGATCGACGGGATCGGCCAGGAGCACGGTGAGAAGATCGAGCTGACCTGCTTCTTCAACGATCGTCGCGATCCGGACAACCGAATGTCGGCCGGGCCACCGGTCACACCGCAGCGCCTGGCCCAGGCACGCCTCGAAACCACGGTCGGCTGGGGTCCACATTCGGACAAGCCGTTCGAGCCGCTGTTCGTCCACGTCAACGACACCGCACCGGACGCGATCGAGATCCTGCTCCAGGCCGACACTTGTTGTTTCCCGCCCGCCCACATGCGTGCTTTCCTGGAAGATTTCGAGAACACCCTGGTGACCGCCGCATTCGACCCGGATCGCCACGGGTCGTAACTGCCCGTCACCAGCGGTGTCGACACGGACCAGGAACGGAATTGGTCCGCAGCCTTACTAATGTGGGTCAATTGTGGATGGTCGACCGTTGCTTCTGGCTCGAACGCCCGGTATAACTTTCTTCACGACAAGTATTAAGGCGTGTAGATCGATTCCTGGTGCCGCGAATGCCTACAGGAGAACGACGACGATGCGAATGACGAGAACAAGCGCACTGCTGGCGGCGGTCTTACCGATAGCCGCGGCCGCCGCGCTGCTCGGAACCACCCAGTTCGCCAACGCGGCAGGTGCGGCGTTCCCCGCCCACTATGCGGCGCCCTACCTGCAGATCAGCGACGGCGACGCCGGCGACCTGGCTGCCGACATGTCCGCCAGTGGCGCCAAGTTCTACACGCTGGCGTTCCTCACGCCCCGCTCCGGCTGCACGGCCGAATGGGAGGACGGCGGTGACGCCGTCGGTGCGTTCACCACCCAGATCCACTCCCTGCAGGCGGCAGGCGGCAACGTGGCCATCTCCTTCGGTGGCGAGGCCGGCGGCGAACTGGCCCAGACCTGCACCACGACCAGCAGCCTGACCGCCGCGTACGCCAACGTCGTGAACACCTATGGCGTGAACCGGCTCGACTTCGACATCGAGGGCGGTGTCCTGTCCGACACAGCCTCCACCGCCCGCCGCGACCAGGCCCTGGCCGCGCTGCAGGCGCAGAACCCGAGCGTGCAGATCGACTTCACGCTGCCGGTCGCGCCGGACGGCCTGCCGGCCGCGGAAATGAACCTGCTGTCCGACGCCAAGAGCAAGGGCGTGCAGGTCAGCGTCGTCAACATCATGACGATGGACTTCGGCAACGGTCAGAACGCGCTCAACGACGCGCTCTCCGCGGCCCAGGCCACGGCCGGCCAGTTGGCCGGGCTGTACGGCATCTCGACGTCGGCCGCCTACGGGATGATGGGTCTCACGCCGATCGCCGGGCAGAACGACGACAACGAGGTCTTCAGCCAGGCCAACGCGAGCACGTTGGAGAGCTTCGCGAAGACCAACGGTGTCGCCGAGCTGTCCTTCTGGGAGGTCGACGGGTACGACAAGCCGCTCGGCTACGCGTACTCGAAGATCTTCGACCAGATCGGCGCCGGGGCGACCGGTGGCACCGGCGTGACCGGGCAGATCACCGGGCTGGCCGGCAAGTGCGTGGACGTCGCCGCCGCGTCGACCGCCAACGGCACCCAGGTGCAGCTGTTCACCTGCAACGGAACCGGCGCCCAGCAGTGGACGGTCGGCACCGACGGCACGCTGCGTGCCCTGGGCAAGTGCATGGACGTCGCCGCGGCCGGCACGGTCAACGGGACGAAGGTGCAACTGTTCGACTGCAACGGTACCGGCGCACAGCAGTGGACACACACGGCGAGCAACCAACTGGTCAATCCCGCGTCCGGCAAGTGCCTGGACGCCACCGGCCCCAGTTCCGCCGACGGCACCCCGCTGCAGATCTGGACCTGCACCGGCGGCACCAACCAGTCCTGGACCATCCCGTGACCGAACAACACCGCACGCGCGCCGCCCGGCCGGAAGGTCGGGCGGCGCCGTGCTGCGAAGACGATGGCGCGCTGGGCTCGGCGCAGTTCCCCGCCACCACAACGAAGGCCGAGAACCATGTGGAATTCGTGTTGGACACGGGCGTATGCCCAGGCCGACGCACCGAGGCGGTCATGACGAGGTTCGCGGTCTCACTCTGCCGGTGTTCCTGAAATCTTCGGCCCCCTGAGGGGGTGTTGGACCGGGCATCTCGGGTACCCAGCGGGTATCGACCAATTGAGTCGCACGACGAGCCGAGGAGCACCCGGCACCAGCAGGGACGGCGGTGTCGGCGCGCTGCTACCGTCAAGGGAGATGCTTGGTGTCCGCTACCGTCCACGAGCCCGGTCGTGACGCCACCACCAGCACTCGGCGAACCGGCATCGCTCTGGCCGTCATCGTCACCTGCCAGCTGATGGTGGTGCTCGACTCCACGGTCGTCAACATCGCGATCTCCCAGATCCACGCCTCGTTGCACTTCTCCACGGCCGGCCTGTCCTGGGTGATCGATGCCTACAGCTTGACGTTCGGCGGGCTCCTGCTCCTGGGCGGCCGAGCGGGCGACACCTTCGGTCGACGCCGGATGCTGATCGTGGGACTGGTGGTGTTCACCGTTGCCTCGCTGGCCGGCGGCCTTGCCACCTCATCGGCGATGCTCGTGATCGCGCGGGCCGCCCAGGGAGTCGGCGCGGCCATGGCGGCACCCAGCACCCTGGCTCTGATCGCGGCCACCTTCGCGGAGGGCCGGGCTCGCAACAAGGCCCTGGCGATCTTTTCCGCGGTGTCGGCGGGGGCCGGGTCGTTGGGCCTGATCCTGGGCGGGTCGTTGACCGAGCTGTCCTGGCGGTGGGTGCTGTTCATCAACGTGCCCATCGGGCTGGCCATCATCGTGTCGGCTCCCCGGTACATCACCGAGTTGCCCCGCAGGAATGGGCGCCTCGACCTGCCGGGTGCCCTGTTGTCCACCGTCGGCCTGGCCTCGCTCATCTACGGGTTCATCCGGATCGGCCAGGGTGGCGCCGGCATCGGACTCGTCACCGGCCTCTTCGTTGCCGCCGCGGTGCTGCTCGGCGCGTTCCTTGTCGTGGAGGCCCGTAGCCGGTCGCCGCTGATGCCGCTGCACCTGATCGCCGACCGGACCCGGGGCCTCATCTACCTGGTCATGCTGGCGATCTCCGGTGCCGTGTTCGGCATGTTCTTCTTCATCAGCCAGTACGCCCAGAACAGCCTGCACTACAGCGCGCTGCGCACCGGTCTGGCGTTCCTGCCCCTGACGGTCGCCGTCTTCGCGCTGTCGCGGGTCATGCCCAAGGTTCTTGCCAGGACCGGGCCCCGGCCGCCGCTGCTCTGTGGGACGGCCTGCATCGCCGTGAGCCTCGTCTGGCAGGCGCGAACCTCGGCGGTCGACGGTTATCTGGCCGGACTCTTCGGACCGCTGCTGCTGTTCGGTATCGGGGTCGGTCTGTCCTACCTCCCGATGAGCTCCACCATCCTCAGCGGCGTCGCTCGCCACGACAGCGGTTCGGCATCCGGGATATACCAGGCCATGCAGCAGATCGGCGGGTCGGTGGGCCTTGCCGTCCTGGTCAGCATCCGCGCCGGCCACAGCCAGGCGACCGCCCTGGAGAGCGCCGCTGTCTTCGCAGTGCTGGCATTCGTCCTGACGGTGGTGGCAACAACCGGCCAGGCCGGTCAGCGTCGAGAGAATCTCGCCGTGGAGCAGAACGACGTGAGCAAACGTTAGGTCGGAGTCCCGCCGGACAACCCCGGCGCGGCACCCACACCATTCCGGTGTGGGATCCACGCCATCCGCACCGCTCACGCGGCCCGCGACCGGGCCGGTGCGCTGGCGGCCGTGTCCGATGAGATGGTCGACGCCATCGACGTCGTCGGCCGGCACATCCATAGGAAGCCAGGCGAAGCAGGGCGCAAACGAGAGGATGCCAGCCCACCACGCCGTCGGCATCATTGGAAATACGCAGGGAGAAAGCATGAAGAATTCACGGGACGGCGGGCTGACACGCGGGGGGACGGTAGGCCGCCGGGGGACAGCAGTTGCCATCCGATTTCGTGCTCACCTCTGCCTGTTCACCCGATCGTACTGGGAAAGGAAGGTATATCACCATGATCGAGGTCTTCGAGTCCGTCGAGAACGAGAACGAGTTCGCGTTCCTCACGGCCAACAACAACGTCGCCCCGGAGATCGAGTTCGGCTGGGACGAGGACTGATCTGAACCGCCGCGGTTGGCCCTGGGGGTGCGTCCCTAGCACACCCCCGGGGCCAACCGCCAGATCCCAGGATACGGCAGGATTGATGAGCCCGGCAAAGATGTCACCTGAGTCGTGGATCGCCGGACATGTCCGTGTGGTCGCCGAGAACTCGGACACGTGCCTACTGCTGCCGCCCAGCCGGACCGTCCTGCGGGTGCACGTTGCCGCCGGCCCCATGCGGGACTGGCTGGGGTTGATGGACGGCACGCGGACGAAGGCCGAGCTGCTCGCCCTGGCGCCCGATGACTTCACGACCGTCTGGGACACGCTCACCCGCGACGGCTGCGTCCAACCGGTCGCCGACACGCTGGACCGGTCCTGGTACCGCCTGACACCCCAGGCACTGCGCACCGAACGTCTGCGCCACCGGCGGTTCCTGTGGCTCGGCCCGGTGGAACCGGTGACCGTGTTCGCCGACGCCTGGCGCGCCGCCGGCCTGTTCGCCGACGCACGCGTATGCACGCGGGACGACCTGCTCGCCGCCGCAGACGAGGCACTCGCCGACCCCGAGGGACGACTGGTCATCTGCCCCGTCTTCCACAACGCGCCGGCCAAGTCGGTGATCGCGCTGGACGACGAGTTGGAGCACCGGCAGGCGCTGCGGCTGGTCGTCCGCGTCCTCGACCACCGGATCTTCGCCGGACCGGTGGTCAAACCGGGTGTCGGCGCGACCATGGCCGATCTCTACCGCCGCCGCGAGGCCGCCGCCGACTCGCCCGCGCTGTTCGCCGCCGAACACCAGGATCCGCCACCGCACGAACCGGACGCCCTGCGCCCCGCCGAACTGCGCTGGGCGGCCGCGACACTCGCCGTGCAGGCAGAACGGTGGCTCGCGGGCTCCGCACGGGCGGAGATCCAGTCCGCCGAACTGGTGCTCGACTGCGCCCACCTGATCGTCGACCACCACGGCGTGCTGGCCATGCCCGACCAGGCCGACCGCCGCCGGCCGGCCCGCAGCGCCAGCGCGTGGCACCTGCGGGACGCCCAGACCGGGGTGATCCGGTCGGTCAACGTGCAGCCGACGCCGGCGCACTTCCCGCGCTCACTGCACATCGCGGTGGCTCGCGCGGCCGACATGCGCCGGGTGATGGACTTCCCCAACGATCTGACCGCGTTCGGCTCCAGCTGGACGAACGCCGCGGACGCCGAGGGGCCGGCGATCGGTGAGCTGATCGAGCGGTACTGCGCGAACTGGCCGTCGCCGCGCACCCCACGGGTGTCGGCGAGCTACGCGGAACTGGTCCGCCGCGGCGTGCCGGCGGTGGCACCGGGCAGCCTGGTCGGCTACTCGCCGGGGCAACACGCCGAGCGCGGTTTCCCGTTCGCCCCGATCACCGACGACACCACGGTGACCTGGGTGCCGGGTCGCGGCCTGGTGAGCGGGGACGAGCGGTGGGTCCCGGCGTGCTGGGTGTACGTGTCCTGGGACTCCCACCGGCCCGCCGGTGAGCGACGGCACCTGTACCCGAACCTGTCCGGCATCGCAGGCGGCCGGAACTGGCCAGAAGCGGTGGCGAACGGGCTGTGCGAGACCGTCGAACGGGACGCCTCGATGGTGTGGTGGGCGAACACGCCGACCCTGTGTCAGGTTCCCTTGTCGGACTTCGCGCCCGATCTGGCCGCCGACATCGGCGATCGGTTCCGCACCGCGGTCATCCCCATCATGGACCGGTACGGCACGGCGACCGTCGCCGCCTGTGTCCAGGACGTCCGGTCGGGGTTCCTGGCCATCGGGTTCGCCACCAGGTCCGGTTTCACCGAAGCCGGCCGCAAGGCGGTGGCCGAAGGTGTCGGCCTGCAGTGGACCCAGCTCACCATGGCGGGCGCACGGCCGGGCAGCCCGCAGGCGAAGGTGCTGTCCTCGATGCGCAATCTCAAACCGTTCCGATCGGACTCGCGCTACTTGGACTCGTACCGGTCCGATTTCCGCGATGTGAAGGATCTGGCCTGCCAGTTGCAGATCTACCTCGACGCACGCGCCAGTGCCCGCGTCGCGCCGTGGACCATGGACGTTCCGGTCGACGCCCGGCCGGACGAGCCGGACCGGCCCTCGCAGCCGGACGCGGTCATCCGGCGGGTCGCTCCCGCGCTGCTGGCCGAGTTCGGTGCGGAACCGGTGGCCGTCGACCTCACCACGCCCGACGTCGCCGAGGCCGGCTTCGCCGCGGTGCGGGTGCTCAGCCCCGGCCTGGTGCCCAACTTCCCGGCCGCGTTCCCGCAGTGGGGCCGCGACCGCGTGCGCCAGGCGGCGGTGGCGCTCGGCTGGCACGACCACCCGCTGCCCGAGTCCGACCTGAACCGCTTCCCGCTGGCCCACTTCTGAAGGACACCGGATGCTCGCCCGATGGACCCAACTCGACCTGGCTCGCATCCCGCGCGGCCGGGCCGTCCTCGCGTCGATCGCCGTCGACTCGGTCGCCAGTGGCGCGCTGACCCCGTTCCTGCCGTTGTACTTCGTGTTCCGGGCCGGCCTGTCCGAACCGGCCGTCGGCGTGCTGCTGACCGTCGCCGCGCTCCTGGCCCTGCCCGCCGGGACGCTGGCCAGCCGGTTCATCGGCCGGCTCGGCTCGGCGCGGTGCATCGTGTTCATCAACTACGTGCGTGCCGTGGCCGCGGTCGGGGCACTGTTCGCGACGAGCCGGGTGCTCGCCCTCGTGGTCCTGCTGCTGTCGACCGCGGGCGACAACTCGTTCTGGGCGGCCAACTCGACGTTCGTCGCCGACATCGCCGGTGACCAGCGCCGCCGGTGGTACGCGCTGGAACGCAGCATCCGCAACGCGGCGCTGGGCGGCGGCGCCCTGGTCGGCGGCGTCGCCGTCAGCCTGGCGGGCAACGGCGGCCTGCTGGTGTTCATGGCGCTGAACGCGGTGTCGTTCGTCGTGGCCGCGCTGCTGCTCCGCGGCGTCCGCACCGCGCCGAGGGTGACAGAGCGGGCCGCCATGCGGGCCGCCCGCGCGCTCGCCGTCTACACCGATCTCAGGTTCGACGTGTTCCTGGTCGCGACGGTGCTGCTGGTGGTGCCGCTGCTGGCCATGCCGTCGGTGTTGATCCTGACGCTGGACGAGCGGGCCCGGTGGGGCACCGGCCTGGCGGGCGCGCTGATCGCGTTCAACGTCGTCCTGCTGGTGCTCACCCAGCCGTATGCGTCGCGGCGGTTGGAGCGGTACCGGCACCGCACGGTCCTGGTCACGGCCGCGCTGGTCACGGCCGCGGGCGCCGCGGTGCTCGCGGTGGGATTCCGGTTTCCCGACCGGGGCACCGTGGCGTGCGCCGTGCTGGCGATGGTCGGGCTCACCGCAGGCGAACTGCTGTGCATGTCGGTGATGAACGACTTCGTGGCCACGATCGCGCCGCCCGCTCGGCTGGCCCAGTACATGGCGGCCTATCAGCTCGGGTGGGCGGCCGCCGGGCTGCTGTGGCCGGTCACGATGCTGTCGCTGGCCGCGCGCGGCGGCACCGTGGTGTGGTCGGTGGTGGGCGGGTGCGGCCTGCTGGCGGCGGGTGCGTGCGCACTGGTCCAGCCGACGAAGGCAGTGTCACCGGAGCCGACACCGGAGCCGGTCCGATGACCGTGCTGACCGTCGAGCGACAGCGCGACCGCACCCTGCAGACGGTCAGCCTGACCTTCGGCCGTGGCCAGCGGGACGAGCCCGACTCGTTGCCGGGCCTGGCTCATCTCGTCGAACACCTGGTCCACTGTAGACGGTCGTCCGGTTCGGGCCGGTTCTTCACCGACCTTCGGGAGGCCGGTGCCATCTGCAACGCCTACACCGGCGCGGACTACGTCCAGTTCTGGGTCAGCCTGCCGCCGGCCGCGCTGACCCGGTGGGCCCGGATCATGCGGCGCCAGCTCGCCGATCCGGTGCACGAGCCGAGCACGGTGCGGCGCGAGCTGGAGGTGATCGCGCAGGAGGTGGCGAGCAAGGTCACGCGACATCCGCACCGTGGCTTCAGCTTCCACCACAACCGGTCCGCGTTGTTCGACGACTACCCCAACGCGCACACCGGATTCGTCGACAACCATGCCCTGCGCGACCTGACACCCGACCAGACGCACCGGTGGTTCCGCTTCTTCGTCGACCCGGCCGTCGCCGCCGTCGCGACGGTCGGACCGCTGCCGGCGGACCAGGCGACCACCGAACTGGCCCCGTTGCTGGCAGCGTTGGACGCCGCCGCGGCCGAGCCACTCGGCCCGCGCCCCCACGGGTTGACCGGCCCGGCCGCGGTCCGCATCGAGCGGGCGGCGGACTCGCCGCATGCCGGCGCGGTGTGCTTCCCGATCGCGCGTACCGACCGGTGGCTGGCCGATCTGGCGGTGCACCAGGTCGTCGCCGCGATCCTCGCCCAGGGCGGCGGTCGTTCCCTGCTCGGCCGGCAGGCACCGGCAGGCACGACGGTGACCGCCAGGGTCGGCATCCACAACGATCCCAACGAGGACCGGTCACCGACCTGCCTGACCGTCGAGTCCACAGGGGACACCGAGTGGCTGCCGGACGCGGTGTCCGAGGCGCTCGGCGTACTGGCCGACGGCGTGGACCCGACGGTGGTAGCGGCGGCCGCCCGCTTCGTGCACACCGGCGCACTCCTGCGGTTCGACCGCCCGGTGCCCCGCGCCCGGTCGATCACCTGGCTGAACCTGTTCCAGGACGCGTCCGTTGACGAGTACCTGGTCGGCGTGTCCTCGGTCGAGGCCGACCAGGTGGCGTTGGCTGCGAAGGCGCTGACCCAGCACGGCGGCCGGGAGGTGACGCTGTGACGGTCACCGTGTCGGACAGCATGCCGATCCGGATCGCGCCCACCGGTCCGCCGGCGGCCCGCCTGCGGGGAATGCCGGCCGACGTGTACCGGTCCGGCCGCGCGTCCGGGTTGGCCCACATCCGGCTGACCCTGGACGGCTCGGGCGCGCTCGCAGCCGAGGCCGCCAAGCTGGCGATCACGGCGCGACCGGACTGGCCTGCCACCGCCGCCCACACCGGCGCCGGCATCGGGACGCAGGTGCTGGCCGGCACGCCGACCCTGTCCGTCACGGTGGCCGACGACCGGTTGGCCGACACGCTCGACTTCCTGTGCGCCCAGGTCAAGCGGCTGACCTGGGCGGAGCTGGCCGAGACCACGGCGAGGGCCGAACAGGCCGAGCGGTCGCGTCGGGACCGGCTGAGCCCGAGAACCACCGCCCGCAGGCTGGCGACCGGTCAGGAACCCGCACCGGACCGGCCGTCCGGGCCCGTGGCATCGCACCTCACACTGCTGGCCGACGTGGCCGGCACCGTCGAGCCGCCCCCGGTGCACGACGCACCGGCACCAACCCGGCCCCCGGAGTGCCCGCGCACGACGTCGCGCGCGGGCAGCGGCGAACAGACCTGGTACGCCGCCTGCTGGGACCTGCCGCAGGTCGACGCGGAATCGCTGGCCGCGACGGAGTTGTTCCTGTTCGCCCTGGCCGGAGCCCCGTTCTCGCCACTGTTCCTGGCGTTGCGGGACGATCTCGGCGTCAGCTACGGCCCACGGACCGGCGTCCAGCGACGGCGCACCGGTGCGCGGGCCTGGCTGGAACTGGCCTTCCCCACGGCCCGGGAGCCGGAAGTCCGGACCACCACCGAGCGGGTACTCGCCGACACCGACGCCCGAGGGCGGCTGGACCGCGGCCGCGCCGTGCTGCTGTCCTCCGTACTCGCCGCGCTCGACTTCGGCAGGGGCCAGGCCGACGCCCTCGCACTGGGCCGGGTCGTCGGCTCACCCACCTATGCGTGGGACGTAGCGGCCCATCTGGCCGGCAACGACATCGACCGGTTGCTCAGCCGGGTGCCGGACGCGCTGCGCACGCTCGGCACCGCGCGCACCGGCAGCTACCACGCATAGAGAGGACGAGCCATGCCGCTGCTCATCTGCGTGACCAGTTCCCGGAGCGGTCACGTCCAGGCACTGGCGGACGCGGCGTGCCAGGCGTACGGCGAAGGCGGCGGGCATGCCGAGACGATGCCCGCCGCGACGGGCGACCTGGACCGGTTCGCCGACGCCGACGCCGTGGTCCTCGCGACGCCCACCCACCTGGGCGGACCGGCGGCCGATTTCGTCGCCTTCGCCGAACGCAGCGCGCGACTACGTTCCACCGATGTGCTGCACTCCAGGTGGGCCGCCGGCATCACCTGCGGAGTAGCGCCCGACGGCGGGAAGTCGATGACGCTGACCTACCTGCTGACCGTTGCGTTGCAACACGGCATGATCTGGGTCGGCCTCCCCCACGGCCCGGCCGCCAGTACCTACCGAGGCGACAACACGGTGGCGAACGCCGAAGGGGCCAGACTGGGCGTGGCGGCCACGCTGCGCGGCGACGAACTGCCGGCGGCGTCGCTGGCCACCGCAGCCGCGCTCGGCGCGAGACTGGCCCGGTTGGGCAGCAGTCCTCGCCGACGGTCCGGGCAGACCCTGGTAGGCGCCCCATGACGGTCACCGTCCGCCCGGCAACCGAAGCCGATCTCCCCGCGATCGCCGACGTGGGCCGCCGAACCTGGCCGGCAACGTACGAGCCGTTCACCGGCCGCGACTACGTGGTCCGCGGCCTGGCCCGACGGTGGTCCGAGGAAGCCCTGCGTCGAGGTCTCCCCCGCACCCTGGCGGCCGAGGACGAAACCGGCCAGGTAGTCGCCATGGCCAGCTACGCCCCGGACGGCGACGCCCTGATCCTGTGGAAGCTCTACGTCGTACCTGAAGCCCAGGGCACCGGCGCGGGCACAGCGCTACTGCACCGAGTGATCAAGGATGCCGCGGAACAGTACACGGCGGTCAGACTGGAGTACCTGGACGGCAACGAGCACGCCGCCCGGTGCTACGAACGCAACGGCTTCACGTTCCTGAAACGCGAACCCGACCCGGACGGCGGCCCGGACTCCCTGTGGATGGAGCGCGCGACAAAGACATCGCCGCGCTGACCGCCCAACGCAAGACCGAACGCGACGCCGGATCGCGGCCTGCTCGCGGCCCACGAGATCGGAGTCGTGCGCCAGGTCTCGCGGGTCCATCTGACGTGTGAACACGGTATGACGGCGCCCGGCGCCCGAGGTCCGGTCCCGATACAGCTCGTTCACACGGGTGACCCGGCGGCGTGACGGCAGGGCAGTGCACTGATCAGGACCCGCCGCGGTGCGGGGCGCGTCTAGGGTTCCGCCGCCTCCGGGCTGGGTCTGGTCCGAGAGACGCAGGCGGTCCGCGCCGGACGCGGCACCGTTCCACGGCGGGAGAAAAGCCCGGGAGGCCAACGGCCCGGGCTGCGCGCGTGGTCCGGGCTCGCACGATCCGGAGGCTGTCGTGAGCGTGACACCCATCCAGACCCAGCCCGGGTCCACCGATGCGGGGGACCTGTCCACCTTCGGCTACGGCCAGCAGTTGCGGCGCAGGATCGGCGGCTACGGCTCGTTCGCCGCCGGCTTCTCGTTCGTGTCCATCCTCACCACCGTGTTCCAGTTGTTCTTCTTCGGATTCGGGTTCGGCGGGCCGGCGTTCTTCTGGACCTGGCCGGTCGTTCTGGCGGGCCAGTTGCTGGTGGCGTTGTGCTTCGCCGAGCTGGCCGCGCGCTATCCGATCTCGGGTGCGATCTACCAGTGGGCCAGCAGGCTGGGTGGTCGGGTCTGGGGGTGGACGGCGGGCTGGCTGATGATGGTCGCCCAGGTGGTGACGCTGGCCGGGGCGGCGATCGCATTGCAGGTGGTGCTGCCGCCGGTGTGGTCGGGCTTCCAGTTGGTGCCGGGTGACAGTTCGCTGACCAGCCCGACAGGTGCGGCGAACGCCGTGCTGCTGGGGGTGTTGCTGCTGGCGGTGACGACGGCCGTCACGGCCACCGGCGTGCGGCTGATGTCGGTGGTGAACAGCGTCGGGGTGACGTGTGAGCTGGTCGGGGTCACGCTGCTGTGTGTCGCGCTGTTCGCGCACGCCGAACGTGGTCCCGGCGTGGTGCTGCACACGCAGGGCGTGGCCGGGCACGGCTATCTGTGGTCGTTCGCGGTGTCCGGGCTGATGGCGGCGTACGTACTGGTGGGTTTCGACAGCGCGGGTGAACTGTCCGAGGAGACACGGGATCCCCGCCGGACCACGCCCCGCACGATCCTGCGTGCCGTGCTGGTGTCCGGGCTCGGCGGAGCGCTGATGCTGCTGGCCACCCTCATGGCCGCGGGCAGCGTCACCGACGGCAGCCTGGGGGATCCGGCACGCGGGTTGCCCTTCGTGCTGACCGACCGGCTGGGCGGCGCCCTGGGCAGGGTGTTCCTGGTGGACGTGGCGATCGCCGTGTCTGTGTGCACGCTGGCCATCCAGACGGCCGCCACCCGCATGGTGTTCTCGATGTCCCGGGACGGTGTGCTGCCCTTCGCCGCCGGGCTGTCCACTGTCAACCGGCGCACCGGCACGCCGATTCGGGCCTCGCTGCTGGTGGGTGTGCTGGCCGCGCTGCTGCTGTTGGTGAATGTCGGGAACCCGGCGCTGTTCACCACGCTGGCCAGCGTCTGCATCATGCTGCTGTATCTGGCCTACCTGATGGTGACCCTGCCGCTGCTGGTCCGCAGGCTGCGCGGCGGCCTGCCCGCCGCCGAGGACGACCGGACGCTGTTCGGCCTGGGCAGGTGGGGCGTCGTGGTCAACGGGCTGGCCGTGGCGTGGGGCGTAGCGATGGCGGTGAACCTGGGCTGGCCCAGGACGGAGGTGTTCGACCCGGCCGGTGGCCATGTCTACCTGCTGTGGTTCGCGCCGCTGTTCCTGGTGGGCGCCCTGGCCGTGGGTGCGTTGGCCTACGCCGCACAGGTCCGCAGGCCCGCCGTCGTCGTCCTCGCCCTGGACGGTGCGGAATGACGGTGCTGCTGTCCCACGACGTGCCCGGCGGGGCCGCCTGGTCGGTGCTGGTCCGGGCGGGCCGGGAGGTACGCCTGACCGCGCTGGGCCTGGGCGCCAACTGTTCGACGTTGCTGTTCGCCGCCCACCATCCGGTGGACCGGCTCAACGTGCCGGACACCATGAAGGCGCAGCACACCGCCCGGGTGCGCGCACCGATGGTGTTGATGTCCGACCGTGGGCTGGCGCTGTGCTCGGTGACCGGGTCGTCGCTGGAGTGGCACGACGTGCTGTGCGGCCACTCCGTCGACGCCCACGTGGCCCGGTTCGGGCCCTCCAGCTACCAGCGCGACGGCAACGCATGGCGCCGGTCGGCCCGCGCGGGGCTGCTGGCCGAACTGCGCAAGCACGGCCGGGGCCCGGCGGACCTGCACGGCTGCGTGAACTTCTTCGCGAAGGTCGCCACCGCCGAAGACCCGGCCGGCACGCTCGCCTTCGTGGCCGACCACGCGGTGACCGACGACTGGGTGACGCTGCGGGCCGAACTGGACCTGCTGGTCGTGTTGTCCACCGCTCCACACCCGCTGGACCCCCGCTGGGCACCGCGCGCGGTGCGGGTCGAGGTGTGCACCGTCGCCGAACCGGCGGCCGACGACCCGTCGTGGACGTTCCGCCCGGAGAGCGAACGTGCCCTGCTGCTCGCCAGGGAGGTACTGGCGTGACCGTCACCGAATCCCGCCTCGACCCGGCCACCGCGGTCCTGGACACCGTCGTGGCGGCCGGCGACGGCTTCCTGGGCACGATCCCGGCCGGCGGCACGTTCCGGATCGTCGACCTGCACGGCAATCAGGCGGTGGACACGCTGGTCTACGACGCCGCTGACGTGACCAACCGCTACAGTGCCTTCGACACCGTGCGGGAGCAGGGCGCGCTCTACCTGACCACCGGATCGCGGCTGCTGTCGGTGCGGCTGGACCTGCTGGCCACGATCACGGACGACACGTGCGGCCGGCACGACACCCTCGGCGGGGCGTGCGCGCAGGAGTCCAATGTGGTCCGTTATGGCGAGCACACCCGGCACCAGCACGCCTGCCGGGAGACGTTCCTGCGCTACGGCGCACCGGTGGGCATCGGGGCGAGGCAACTCGGCCACAACATCAACTTCTTCATGAACGTCCCCGTCACGGTCGACGGCGGTCTGACGTTCGCCGACGGCGTGTCCGCACCCGGCAAGCACGTGCAGCTGCGGGCTGAACGGGCCGTGCTGGTGCTGATCAGCAACTGCCCGCAGATCAACAATCCGTGCAACGGCTGGGATCCCACTGCGGTGCGGCTGCTGGGGTGGTGGTCGTCGTGACGCTCGCGAGACGGCCCGACCTGGCCGGCCCACTGACGTCCACGCTCGCCGTCCTCGCGCCGGGCATGCAGACCACGGTCCAGGATCTCGCCGGCCGTAACGGCATGTGGGACGTGGGCGTGCCGCCATCCGGTGCGTGGGACGACGTGTCGTTCGCCCTGGCCAACGCCGCGGTCGGCAACCCGTCGTCCGCCGCCGGGCTGGAGGCTCTGGTCACCGGACCGGTGCTGCGGTTGGGCAGGCGGGCCACCGTGTGCACCACGGGTGCCGCGAACGCAGCCACTGTGGACGGTCGGCCGCTGCGACCTGGTGTGGTCGCCACAGTGGCCGCCGGATCGGTCGTCGACATCGGTCCGTGCGCCGGTCCGGGGATGCGGGCCTACCTGGCCGTCGGCGGGGGTGTCACGGTGCCGAGGGTATTCGGCAGCCGGGCGACGTTCCTGCTCGGCGGGTTCGGTGGACTGGCCGGCCGGGCACTGGCCGCCGGCGACACGATACCGCTGGGGCGCGAGGAGAACCTGGCGACGCCGATGGACGTGGCCTCGGTGCTGGCCCCGCTCGGCACCACGTGGGGCGTGCGGGTGCTGGCCGGCCCGCACGGTGCCCCCGCGCACCTCACCGAGGCCGGCGCCGCCGCTCTGCTGGCGGCCACGTGGACCGTGGACCACCGCACCGACCGGACCGGCGTCCGACTGGTCGGGCCGAAACCGTTGTGGGCCAGGCAGGACGGCGGCGAGGCCGGCCTGCACCCGTCCAACATCCATGACAGCGCCTACCCGATCGGCGCGATCATGCTGTCCGGCGACACCCCGGTGGTCGTCGGGCCGGACGGGCCCAGCCTGGGCGGCTTCGTCGTGCCGTTCACCGTGATCCGCGCCGACCGGTGGATCTTCGCCCAGGCCCGGCCGGGCGATACGGTGCGACTGGTCCTGGTGTCACCGGACGAGGCTGACGCCGCCAACGCCGAGCACGACGCCTTGGTCACCGATCCGGCCGCAGCCGCAGCCGCCGCGTTCGACCGCGCGCAGGCCGGCGTGACAGCGCCCCGCCGCACACACCCACCCGTCCGGCCGGACCTGCTGCGTGACCACGGCCTGCTACTGACCCGTCCGGCCACCACGGTCTCGCCCGCGATGGCGGTGCGGCGGGCGGGCGACCACCACCTGCTGCTGGAAGCAGGACCCGAGGTGCTCGACCTCGGCGTGCGGCTGTGGGTGCACCTGCTGGCCGAGGCGCTGCGCCGGATGGCCGTTCCCGGTGTCCGCGACATCGTGGCAGGCGTCCGCTCCCTGCTGGTCCGGGTCGATCCGATGGTGTGCCCGCTGCCCGCGCTGGCCGTGCTGCTGGACCGGTTGGCCGACGGTGTGCCCGACCCGGCGACCGTGACCTTGGACGTGCGGGAGGTGACGCTGCCGATCGCGTTCGACCACCCGGCGGCCCACGAGGCGATGGCCCGCTACGCCCGGTCGGTGCGCCCGGACGCGCCGTGGTGCCCGGACAACGTCGAGTTCATCCGGCGGGTCAACGCCCTGCCCGAGCGGGCCGACGTGTTCGACGTCGTGCGGGCGGCCACCTACCTGGTGGTCGGACTGGGTGACGTGTACCTCGGGGCGCCGGTGGCGATTCCCATCGACCCACGCCACCGACTGGTCACCACGAAGTACGACCCGGCCAGGACCTGGACACCGCAGAACGCGGTGGGCATCGGCGGGGTGTACCTGTGCGTCTACGGCATGGAGGGACCGGGCGGCTACCAGCTCGTCGGACGCACGGTCCCGGTGTGGCGCCACGTGCCGGGCTCGGTCGAACCACCGTGGCTGCTGCGCCAGTTCGACCGGCTGAGGTTCCGCCCGGTGAGCGTCGACGAACTGGCCGACCTGCGAGCCGATGTCCTGTCCGGACGATCTACATTGGACATCAGCCCGGCGACGTTCGGTCTGGCCGAGATCACCGCGTTGGAGGCGGCCCACCACGACGAGATCACCCGGTTCCGGGCGGCCCGGCAGGCCGCGTTCGACGCCGAACGGGATCGGTGGCGGGCATGAGCCACGACGTGACGACGGCACTCAAGGCCGCTGCCGAGGTCGACCAGCCGGCGTTCATCACCCTCCTGGACGACGCCCGGATCACCGGTGACGGCCCATTGGGCGGGGTGCCCTTCGCGGTCAAGGACAACATCGACGTGGCCGGCGTGCCCACCACGGCGGCCTGCCCCGCCCGCACCGAACCAGCCACCGATACGGCCTTCGCGGTCCGGCGGCTGCGAGCCGCGGGCGCCGTACCCATCGCCAAGACCAACCTCGACCAGTTCGCCACCGGCCTGGTCGGCACCCGCTCGCCTTACGGCGCCTGCCACAGTGTCGCGTCGACCGCTCACGTCAGCGGCGGCAGCAGTTCGGGCAGCGCGATAGCCGTCGCCCTGGGCGTGGTGCCGTTCGCGTTGGGCACCGACACCGCGGGCAGCGGCCGGGTACCGGCGGCGTTCAACGGTCTCGTCGGGGTGAAACCCACCCGCGGCCTGGTGTCCACCCGAGGTGTGCTGCCAGCGTGTCCAGCCCTGGACTGCGTCACCACCCTGACCCGCACGGTCGACGATGCCCGGCCGGTCCTCGACGCCCTCATCGGCGCCGACCCGACCGATCCGTACTCGCGGCCCGTGCCAGTCCACCCACCGGTCGGAGTGGCGACCCGAATGCGGGTGATCGCCGTGCCGGACCGGCCGCTGGACCTGACACCCGACTACGCCACCGCCTGGTCGGACGCCGTGGCCCACGCCGGCCGGATCGCGCACGTGATACCGGTCGAGGTGACACCATTCCTGATGGCCGCCCGACTGCTGTACGACTCGGCGTTCCTCGCGGAGCGACTGGCCGCCTTCGGTGATCTGCTGGGCGGTCCCGGTGTCGACCCGACGGTACGACACGTCGTGTCCGGCGGTGCGCGGTTCACCGCGGCCGACGTGTTCACCGCCCAACGGGAACTCGCCGTGCTCCGGCAGGCGACGGACATGGCGTTCGTCGGCGCGGACGCGCTGCTGCTGCCCGTCACGCCCGGCCACCCGACCCTCGCCGACGTGGCCGCCGACCCGATCGGCGTGAACGCCCGGTTGGGCACCTTCACGAACATGGTCAACCTGTTGGACCTGTGCGCGGTCGCGGTCCCGGCCGGCACCGCCGCCGGACTCCCGTTCGGCGTGCAGTTGATGGCGCCCGCGTTCGCCGACCGCCCACTGCTGAACCTGGCCGCCCGCTGGACCGGTGAACCCGAACCACCACTGGCCGGCCGCAGCCTGATAGCCGTGGCCGGCGCCCACCTCACCGGCCAACCGGCCAACGCCGATCTCGTCCGGCTGGGCGGCATCCTGCACAGCCGGGCCCGGACCGCCACCGGCTACCGGATGTACACAGTGGACGGACCGTTCCCCCGGCCCGGCCTGGTGTCCGGCGACGGGCCCGGCGGGATCGACGTGGAGGTGTGGGACCTGCCACCCGCGGCCATCGCGGACCTGGCAACCACCATCGCACCCCCGCTGCACCTGGGCCCACTCGCCCTGGACGACGGCTCGACCGTCCTCGGGTTCGTCGCGGACACCGCCTGCGCCGACCCGACCCGCGACATCACCGGACATGGTGGCTGGCGCTCCTACCTGACCGGCCGTCTCCGGTAGTGCAACCCCGGGTTGGTACGCCAGCAGCACGTCGTGATCACGGTCGTGCGGGCTGTCGATCTTGTGTTGACCGCTCGGCACGAGGGAGTGTGGCGGCGACCAGCAGACCCACGACGGCGACTGCGGCCGCGATCAGATAGGCGTCGCCGAGCGTGAGGAGTGCCGCGACGGCCGTGGCAGTCGCGGTGCCGATGGCCGAACCCAACTGAGGTGCCGCGTTGAGCAGTCCGGATGCCAGGCCCTGGTCGGTTTCGGTCATGGCCGCTGTGCCGACCGTACTGACGGCGACGGACGCAGTGCCCAGGCCGAGCCCGGACAACACGAGGCTGATCAGGAAGACCGAGCCGCTGGCCAACACCACGCCCGCGGCGCTGACGAGCATCGCGGCCGCCACCGCCACGACGCCGGCCATGACCGTGACGCGGTGCTCCCAGCGCCTGCTTGCCCGTCTGCTCAACCAACTGCCCACGACCACCGCCAGGCTGAACGGCGCGAACATCAGACCCGTCACGGCAGCCGAGTGACCGAGCCGATCCTGCAGGAAGATCGCACCGAGCACACTGGCGGGTGTCGTGGTGAACGTGAGTACGCACGCGACGCCCAGCGACCGGGCGAACCCGCCGGATCGGATGAGTTCGGCCGGCACCAGCGGGTTGCTCGATCGCCGCTCGGCGACGGCGAACAGGCCCAGCAGAACGACCGAGCCCGCCAGGACAGCCGGTCTCGCCGTTGGACCGACGGCCGTGATGCCGGCCAGCAGGCCGATGAGACCAACGGTGACCATGGCGGCTGCGGCCAGGTGGGTGGGCCGGTCCACCGTCGCCGGTCGGGACAGCGGCAGGGCCGATGACGCCACGAGTGCGACCACGCACAACGGCACGTTGACCAGGAACACCGACCGCCAGCCTGCGGCGTCGACCAGCAGTCCGCCGGTCAGGAAGCCGGCGGTGCCACCGGCGGCACCCGCGGCGGTCCAGATCGCGATCGCCCGGTGGCGACCTGCGCCGACGGGAAACGTGGCCAGCAGCATCGCCAATGCCGCGGGCACCACGAACCCTGCCGCCAGACCCTGGACCGCCCGGCCCACGATCACCGTGACCAGACTCGGTGCCACGGCGCTGAGCAGGCTCCCGGCTGCCAGCACCGCCACGCCCGTGACGAACGTCCGCCGATGCCCCCACCGGTCGCCTGCCCTGCCCGCGGCGATCAGCAGCCCGCCGAACAGCAACGCGTAGCCGCTGACCACCCACTGCAGCTCCGATCGCGGCACGGGGAACCGGCTGCCCAGTGCAGGCAGGGCGACCACCGCGATCGTCACGCCGAGTACGTCGACGAATTGGGCGAGGCACAGGACGGCGAGCGTGCCCTGCCGTTTCATGCCCGTTGCCGCAGGTAGGGCAGGCCGTTGAGGTGCACGACGTGCTCGTCCGTCACGCCGAGACTCACCCTGCGGCTGCCGGCGTGTGGACCCCACGGCGCGCTGTCCGGTCCCTGCTCGGTGGGGCTGATCCACGTGCCGGAAGGCCCCGGCAGCAACCGTGCGTGGCGGCTGCCGCTGGTCACCACCAGGTTGTCGCCATCCGCCCGCACCGCCAGCGGTTCCGCGCCGACACGGTAGTAGCCCCCGGTCACCTGGTCGGCCGCGATCGGGCCGTGCGCCGCGGTGGGGTCGGGGGTGTGGCCCAGCCCGTCGAACAACTCACCGAGCAGTACGTAACGCTGTTCGCGCAGTTCCTCACCTCGGTTGTCCATCCACACCACGCCGATGTCCCTGGCCGGATCCAGGATCAGTTTGGTCCACATGCCGTCCAGGAAGCCTTCGTGGCCGACCGTGCGCGTCCCGGCCGCGGCAGGTCCCAGATAGCAGGTGAGTCCGTAGCGCACGTCGACGTCCAGGTGCGCGTTCGAGTGCGGCTGGTGCATCTGGTCCAGCCAGTTCCCCGGCAGCACCATGGTGGCGCCGCCCAGGTGCGCGGCGCCGAACCGCGCGATGTCCACCACCGTCGAATAGCACTGTGATGACGGCTCGTGCTTGACGGCATGCCGGGCGTCGTGCGCGACGCGCAGGTCGCCGTGATCGTTCGCCACGTGGTGCTGGGCGAGCGGATAGGTCATCGCGACGGCCGGGTCGTGCGTCGTGCTCGCCATACCCAACGGCAGATACAGCCGCTCGCGTACGAACTCGCCGAACGGCACACCCGTGACGCGTTGGCCGGCGAGGCCGGCGAGGCTGACCCCCAGGTTGCTGTACGAGTAGACCTCACCCGGTGCGGCCAGCCTCGGCATCCGGGCGACCTCGTGCAGCACGTTCCGTGCCAGGCTGGCAGCATCACGGTCCAGACCGTCGTGCCGGACCGAGTCGGGCAGCCAGCCCGCGTGATGGCTGAGCAGGTGCCGCAGCGTGATCCCGCCGTCGTCGGCCGAGCCGCGAACCCTCAGTTCGGGCAGGTACTGGTTGACCGGCGCGTCGAGCTTGACCGTTCCGTCGGCGGCGAGTGTGACGACGGCGGATCCGGTCAGCAGCTTGGTGAGCGAGTACAGCCGAAACATCGTGTCCGGCGTCATCGGCGCGCCCGACTCCAGGCTCGCCGTGCCGGAACCGACCGCGCGGCATGGCCCCGCCGACGTGAACGCGCACAATGCCACACCGGGCACCTGCTGCCGGTGCCGGAACTCGGCCAAAGCCGTCCGCATCGTCTGCTCATCGAGCATGTGCCAACGCCCCCAGCTGCTTGTCGTTCGGCTGCAGCACTGACCGCACCGCCGCCACGACGTACTCGGTCTGGTCGGTGGACAGCTGCGGTGACAACGGCAGATTGAGCAGCTGGGTGAACCAGAGCCGCTCCGCGACGGGAGCGGCGCCGAGCCCGCACCCCTTCGCACGCCATTCGGGCAGCAGGTGCAACGGGAAATAGCGCAGCACGATCTCGACACCGAGCGCCTCCAGGCGCCGGGCCACGTGATCCCGGTCGAGCGTGGATCCCTCCAGCAGCACGGGATACAGATGACGGGCGTGCTGATGGCCCTGCGGAACCGGCAGCACGCGCACGCCCGGCACCCGGGCCAGCTCCCGGTCGAGGATGTCGGCCAGCATCCGCCGCCGCGAGACCAGCGCGGCCAGCCTGGCCAGTTGCGTCCTGCCCACGGCAGCTGCCGGCTCGCTCATCGTCGCGTTCAGACCGCTACCGCGAATCGACACGCAGTCGTGTGTGTAGGCGTTCTTCTCGTGGGTCACCGGACGTGGCCAGGTTCCCGTGCCGTAGTGACCGAAGGACATGGACCGCTGCCTCGGCACGAAATGGGCGTCCGGGTTCATCGCCCGCAGCGCCCTGATCCGTTCCGCGCGTTCTGGGTCCTTGATGGTCACCATGCCGCCCTGGCCGAGCGTGGAGATGTTCTTCAGCGAGTGGAAACTCCAGCAGCCGAAGTCGCCCCACGACCCGGCGGGCCTGCCGTCCACCGACGCTCCGAGTGCGTGCGCGCAGTCCTCGACGAGTGCGATGCCGTGCCGCTGCGCCAAGGCCGCCAGCTCCCTGATGCCGCCGCACAGCCCGGCGTAGTGCGTGGTGTAGATCGCCTTGGTGCGTGGGGTGATCAGCCGGGCGACCGCGGCCGGGTCGAGGCACAACGTGTCCGGATCGATGTCGGCGAAGCGCACTCGCACCGGTAGGCCGAGCAACGCGGCCGTCGTGGCCTGGAACGTCAACGGGGTGGTGATGACCTCGTCGCCCGGCCGCAGATCGAGCACGCGCGTGACCAGTTCGAGTGCCATCGTGCAGCTCGTGACCGCCACGGCTTCCTGTGCACCGGTGTGCGCCGCGAACTCACGCTCGAAGGCGCCGACCTCGTGGCCGTCGGACAGGTGTGCGGGCGAGCGCAGCAGGTCGACCACCGCGGCGATGTCCACGTCGTCGTATCCGCTGCCCTGCCCGGTCTGCGGCACCCGGTAGTCCGCGACGCTCCCCATCAGCTGGCCACCGCAGCGGTCTCGTAGTGCTGCCCGGGCCGGAAGATGGTGGGCACGGCAGGCATCTCCGGTGTGTCGCCAAGTACCTCGGCCAGCGAACGCACACCGGAGCTCAGTGACGTGTGCGGCCGGTAGCCCAGTCGGCGCAGCCGGGAGATGTCCGGCACGTGCCGGTAGCTGTCGTCCGTGATGGACTCGTCCACCCGCAGGTCGACCGGGCGGCCCGTTGCCTCGCCGATCACCTCGACCAGCTCGCGGAGGCTGTATTCGCTGCCGGTGCCGATGTTGTAGACCGTCGAAGTCGCGCCCTGCTCGCCGATGGTGTGCAGTGCTCGCACGACGTCGGTGACGTGAGCGAAATCGCGTGTCTTGCGGTCGATGATGCCCGTGGCGTGCACGGGGTGGTGGTTGAGGTGCCAGCGCAGGTACTGGGAGACCTCGCCGCCCGCGACCTTCGGGTTCTCGCCCGGCCCGTAGATGACGAACGCCCTGCCGATGACCGTGTCGAGCCCGAAGGTCTCATGGAACGAGCGCACCATGTGTTCACCGGCCAATTTCGACGCACCGTAGGGCAGGAACGGCTCGGTGGGGTGGTCCTCGGGGATCGGCACGACGGTCGGCCGACCGTAGACCATCGCCGTGGAGAGGTAGACGAGACGGGAGACGCCGGCGGCCACGGCCGCTTGACACACGTTCGCGGTGCCGACGGCGTTGGTCTGGAAGTCGAACAGCGGCTCGACCACCGAACGTGTGCCGCTGGAGTTGCCCGCCAAGTGGTAGACGGTGTCCAGGCCCGCACACGCGGCGGTGACGGCGTTCGGCTCGCGCAGGTCGACCTGGCGGAACCGCGCACCGGAGGGCAACGTGCTGGAGCGAGGGCGATTGACGTCCAGGACAAGCACGTCATGGCCCGCGGCGAGTAAGTGTCGGGTCAGATGGCGGCCCACGAACCCCAGCCCTCCAGTGACCGCGAGACGACGCGGTCGTGCCGTGGCGTGGGTCCACTGAGCTAACTCGGTCATGTTTTCCCCTGTTCGGCTGGAGTCGAATGCGGACGTGCCGGTGCATTCGAGGAAAGCCAGGTTCGGGACGGACCGGCAACCGGGTGGCCGCTTCCTGCCATCCGGTCCGGCTGGCAGGAAGCCGCAACCCGGTTGCCGATGCGAGCCACCGTGGCAAGGCTCGATGGCGAACCAAGGAGGTGACCACATGCGGAACATCTTGGCGCCGGACCTTTCGGCGGCGTGTGTCGACAAATTGTCCCTCGTGGACAGTGAGCTGCTCGACTGTGTGTCCGACGATCTGGCACTGGCACTCGCTGTGCACGGGGTCGATGATGTGCGCGCGCCCTTCGGCGTGGACTGGCGATTCGACCTCGTCGACACCGGCGCCGAGCCGCCACGGCTCGCCTTGCCGCCCACCGACCAGGATGTCCTGCTGGGCGAGCGAACCGGGTGGCAGCCGCGATGGCACGCCACGACGGCGCCGGACGCCGACCTGTCCGCCTGGGCGACGGAACTTCGCTACGGCAGGCCGGTAGTACTCGTCGGGGACGCCTACCACCTGCCATGGCTGCCCTACCGCGGTCACGAGCACATGGACCACGGATTCGTGTTGGCCGGGGTGCGGGACGACGTCGCGCTGGTGGTCGATCCCTACGACAACGCGACCGAATGGGGCAGGGCCACTCCCCTGTCCACCGAGTTGCCCGCAGGCGAACTGGATGCCGCTCTCGCCGACGGACGATGGGCGGTGTTGGAGCCGGCCGAACGCCGAGGCGCCGAGCAGGCCGACGACGCGGCCGCGATCGTCAGTGCGGCGGAAAACGGCGCTTACCAACAATTCTTGGACGGCCACGCACAAGCCGGCGTGGTGGAGCTGCACAATCTGTCCCTGCAGTGCTGGCTGTTGGCTCGCAGCCGTGGCCTGCACGCCCGCTGGCTGACCGAGCACGGTCAGTCCACAACGGACGCGGTGAGTCGCTTCGCCGCCGAGATCGTTCCGGCCTGGCGGCGGGCCAGCGAGCTGGCCTACGTGGCACTGCGGCGCGTGCGGTCGGGCAGGCGTGCACCGACCGCTGCGCTCGACGCGGTGCGCACGGCCGCCGACAACGAGGTGCGGCTGGCCCGCGAGATGCTGCGCCGCCGCGACCGAACCGACGGGAGGAACTGGGCGTCATGCTGATTCACGAGGCGTTCATCGCCACCGCGCGGGAACGTCCGGACACACCCGCGCTGGTCGGACCGACTGGGGACGTCACCACCTACGGGGCGTTGCTGGCCGACGTCATGGCACTGGCCGACCGGATCCGCGACCTGACCCGACCTGGCGACCGAGTCGCGGTGGCCAGCCGCAAGCAGGCCGGCACGGTCACCGCCATGCTCGCCGCGCTGGTCGCCGGTCGCTGCTACGTGCCTGTCGACCCGGCGGCGCCCGCCGAACGGCAGGAGTTCATCCGCACCCGGAGCGGCGCGACGCTGCTGGTCGAGACGCCGACGACAGCACTGGTGCCCATGATCGACCCGGCGTGTCCCCGGCGGGACCGGCCGGCGCCGACCGAGCCGCCTCGGATCGTCCCCGACGACGAGGCATACGTGCTCTACACGTCCGGTTCGACAGGCGAGCCGAAGGGGGTGGTGATCACCCACCGCAACGCCAGGGCGTTCGTCTCCTGGGCACTCCAGGCGTACCCACTGCGGCCGGGCGACCAGGTCGCCGTGCACGCGCCACTGCACTTCGATCTCCCGGTCTACGACCTGTACGTCGGGCTGGCAGGTGGCGCGACACTGCACCTGGTGGACGAACGGACGGCGCTGTTCCCGCAGGGTCTGCTGCGGTTCCTCACCGAACGCGCGATCACCCACCTGTACGCGGTGCCGTCCGCGCTGACCGCCCTGCTGACGCGATCCACACTGGCGACGGACGGCCTGCCCGCGCTGCGCAGGCTGCTGTACGCGGGCGAGGAGTTCCGGCCGACAGTACTGGCCGGGTGGCTGGCCGCCGTGCCCGACGCCGCGGTGAGCAACTTGTACGGCCCGATCGAGACCAACGTGGTCACCCACTGGCCGGTGCTCCGCCCGCCGGCGGGCGACCAGCGGGTACCGGTCGGTCATCCGGTGACGGGCGCATTCATCGCGCTGCTCGGGGCGGACGGCGACGCGTCCGAAAGCGCCGCGATGGAGGGCGAGATCGTGGTCTCGGGCGACTGCGTCACACCCGGCTACCTCGACCGACCGGATCTCACCGAGCGGGCCGTCATCCGGCTGGCCACCGAGACCGGTACGCATCGCTACTACCGCACCGGCGACATCGGGCGCCGAACCGAGGACGGTGTGCTGCACCTGCTCGGCAGGCGCGACGGTCTGGTCAAGACCCGCGGCTTCCGCGTGGAACTGGGTGAGATCGAGGCCGCGCTGGGCAGTCACCCGGCCGTCGCCGACGTGGCGGTGCTTGCCGTGCCCGATCCGGCCATCACCCACGAACTGCACGCCGTTGTCGTGCCGGCCGGTGCCCCGGACGACGCGCTCACCACCCAACTGCTCGCGCACTGCCGGAGCAAGCTGCCCGGCTACATGGTGCCGGGTCACCTGCACCTCGTGCCGGACGTGCCACACACCGGCACCGGCAAGCTCGCCCGCGCCGCGCTGACCGACCTCGTCGCTGACCGGTCCGGAGGGATCTCATGACCGACGACCAGACGCCCAGGGACCACGTGGTGGCCGTGGTCAGCTCCGTGCTGGGGGCGCCGGCTGCCGATGTCCGGTCCGTGCCAACCCTGTTCGACCTGCCCGGGTTCGACTCGCTCGCCGTCGTCGCCGTGCTGGACCGGCTCGAGACGGCGTTGCGCATCGAGGTGCCACCGGAACTCATCGTGCCGGAAGCCTTCGAGTCACTGGACTCCGTCGTCCGGCTGCTCGACCGGACCCTGGCACCGACATCCGCTCCCGGAGGCCAGACATGAGCACGCAACCGACACCACAGCCGACCCTGCTGCACGACCTGCTCGACCAGCGGGCCGCCGACACGCCCGGGGCACCGGCCCTGCGCCGCGGCGCCCTGTCCCGGTCGTACCAGGACCTCACCGATCGGTCCGTGGCGGCCGCCCGGTGGTTGAGCGATCGGGGAGTGCGCCGAGGCGACCGCGTCGTTCTGCTCGGGCGCAACGACATCGGACTCGTGCCGTTGCTGTTCGCCGCGTCCCGGCTGGGCGCGATCTTCGTGCTGCTCAGCGAACGGACCAGGCCTTACCACCTGCGGCACATCCTCGCCGACTGCACACCGACGGTGGTGATCGGCAACGCCGCCGCGGTGGAGCTGGTACGGGGCAGTGCCGAGATCCCCGTCCACGACCTGGCCGAGGTGCCCGCGACACCAGCGGGTTCGGCCACCGGGACGACGGCCCCGTGTCTGTCGGTCGACCCGGTCTGCCTCATCTACACGTCGGGCAGCACCGCGATGCCGAAAGCCGTGGTGGCCACGCACCGGCAGGTGTTGTTCGCCACGCTCGCCATCCAGCGCAGGTTGGGCTACCGCCCGGACGACACGGTGTTCTGCTGTCTGCCGCTGTCCTTCGACTACGGCCTCTACCAGGTTTTCCTGTGCTGCGCGGGCGGCGCTCTGCTAGTCCTGGGTGACGACGGCGACGCCGGTCCCACGCTGCTGCACCGCCTGCGCGCCGAGAACGTGTCGGTGCTGCCGCTGGTGCCCAGCCTTGCGGCGACGCTGTGCAGGCTGGCAAACCGAGCCGCCGAGCCGCCGAGCCGGCTGCGCATGGTGACCAACACCGGCGCCGACCTCAGCCCGGCCCGCTGCGCCACGCTGCGCGGCGCGGTGCCGGGTCTGGCGGTCGTGGCGATGTTCGGCCTCACCGAATGCAAGCGCGTGTCGATCGCCGAACCGAACCTGGACCTCGTCAGGCCAGGCTCCGTCGGCAGGCCGCTGCCGGACACCGAAGTGTCCATCGTGGACGATGAAGGCCAGCCGCTGCCGCCCGGTGAGCCGGGCGAACTGGTGGTGCGCGGACCCAATGTGATGTCCGGCTACTGGAACGCACCGGAACTCACCGCCCGGCGCTACCGGACCGACACGCACGGCCAGCCGGTGCTGTACACCGGTGACCGCTGCATGGTCGACGCCGACGGCTATCTGTACTTCGTGGGTCGCGACGACGACGTGTTCAAACAGCACGGCTTCCGTGTCAGCACGACCGAGATCGAGGCGGCGGCGCTCGACATACCGGGAGTCGAGCTGGCGGCGGCACTGCGGCCGGACGATGACCACGGATCGCGGCTGGCCGTGTGCGGTGAGCTGACCGAGCGGCAGGTGACCGACGGCCTGGTGGAGCGGCTGGAAGAACCGAAGCTGCCCACCGAGTGCCGGGTGCTGTCCGAGTTGCCGCTCAGCGTCAACGGCAAGGTCGACAAGCACACCCTCGCCCGGCAATGGGCGGACGTCCGGGCGGAGCTGGTGGCGTGAGCACCGCCGACATCGCCGACCGCTTCGGCACTCCCGCCTACGTCTACGAGCTGGCCCGCGTCCGCGCGGCGGAGGCGGATCTGCGTGCCATGGTGCCTGAGGAAGCATCCGTCTACTACTCGCTCAAGGCGAATCCGCATCCGCTCGTCGTCGGCGAACTCGCCCGGCGCGGCTGCCTGGCCGAGGTGAGCTCGCTCGGCGAGACCGACACCGCGTTGCGGGCGGGCATGCCGGCGCGACGGGTGCTACTCACCGGACCGGCCAAGACATCCGAGTGCCTCGATCACGCGCTCAGCCGTGGCGTCCGCAGGATGTCCGTGGACTCCCCCACCGATCTGGCGCGGGTCGGCGCAGCCGCCGGCCGGGCAGGCATGGATGTCGAGTGCCTGTTGCGGGTGAACGCCGACCAGCCGGTGCCCGGCATGGGCCTGGCGATGACCGGCACGGCGTCCCAGTTCGGCGCCGACGGAACCTGGGTGGCCGAACAGCCGGAGCTGTTCCTCGGTGCCGGCCGGGCGCGCGTCACCGGACTGCACCTGTACATGGGCACCAACATCACCGATGAACAGACACTGCTGCGCCAGTTCGAGACCGCCGCGACCCTCGCCGCGCGGCTGCGCGCGCGGCTCGGCGACCTGACCGAAGTCGATCTCGGCGGTGGGTTCGGCACACCGTACGCCCGCATCGGCGACCGTCCGAGGTGGATCGGCCTGCGAGCCGGCCTGACCGAGCTGCTGGACCGCAACCTGCCTGGCTGGCGGCACGGCAGGCCGCACGTGTCGTTCGAGTCCGGCCGTTACCTCACCGGTGACTGCGGCACATTGCTGTGCCGCGTGATGGACGTGAAACCGTCCAAAGAGGATGTCTTTACTGTGCTGGACGGCGGCATCAACCACCTCGGCGGCATGGTCGGCCTGCGGCGCATCCCGCCGATCTCGCCGACCGTCCAGCGCGTCGAGCCGCCATCGCCCGACGAGCCGTGGGTCCGGACGACGGTGGTCGGCCCGCTGTGCACTCCGTTGGACACGTTCGTCCGCCGGGTGGCTCTGCCACCCCACCTGCCGGGGGACGTCCTGGCCGTGCCGAACGTCGGCGCGTACGGCCTCACCGCAAGCTTGCTGGCGTTCCTCGGCCACCCCGCGCCGGTCGAGGTCGTCACGGACGGCGGCGACGTGCTCGACGTGTCCCGACTGCACCTGACCAGAAGCCCCGCAACACAGATCCTCGAGGAGGTCCGATGAACCCCGAGTTCGAGAGCGTCGTGCGACGCCACCTCACCTGGCTGGAGGCCGCCGCACCACTGCCGACCGAGCAACCGTTGAAAGACCTGGGGCTGGACTCCATGCGAGCCGTGGACCTGGTCTTCGACCTGGAGGACGAGCTGGGCGTGGTACTACCCGACGAGGCGATGACCGCCACCACGTTCGCCACCGCGGGCAGCCTGTGGGACGCGCTGACCGAGGCGGGCGAGCCGGCGAGCGCGGGAGGTGCCTGATGACCTCGGACCTGCTGACACCGGTCGACACCGCCCCCACGCCGGAACTGGACCAGCGAGTGGAATCCGTGCTGCCGGTCGTCCACGACCAGGCTCGGATCGTCGACGACCAGGCCTGCTTCCCCGGGGAAGGCCTGGCGGTCCTGCGCCGATCCGGTCTGCTCGGCCTGCTCGTGCCGACCGAGTTCGGTGGGCTGGGCGGCACCGTGCCCGATCTCGTTCGGGTGGCTGACCGGCTGGCGGGCGAGTGCCTGTCCACCGCGATGATCTGGGCGATGCACTGCCAGCAGGTCGCCACGCTGGTGGCCCACGCCACCCCGGGGCTGCGCGCCCGGCTGCTGCCCAGGATCGCCCACGGTGAGGTCTACGTCGCGTCCGTCACCAGTGAGCGGGGCAAAGGCGGACACCTGCTGACGTCGAAGGCACCGCTCACCAGGACCGGTGGCGCGCTGCACATCGAACGGGACGCACCGATCGTGACCGGCGGCCTTGCCGCGGACGGCTTCCTGATCACCATGCAGGACGGCGGCGACACCGACCACGGCGCCGACGGCAGGGTCTCGCTCGTCTACGCCGATCGGGCCGACCTGCGGCTCACCACCAGCGGATCGTGGAACCCGATGGGCATGCGCGGCACCCACAGTGTCGCGATGCGGATCGCGGGCACCGTGCCGGCCGACCAACTCGTCGGCGTCCCCGGTGACTTCCGCACGGCGGCGGTCGACACGTTCGCCCCGATCGGCCACATCGCGTGGGCCGCCTGTTGGCTGGGCGCCGCCCGAGGCGCCCTGGGCAGCGTGCTGGACCTGTTGCGCGGGCCGGCTGGTCGCAAGCGGTTCGACCTCGGTTCCGACCTGCTCCGCACCCGCATCGCGCGGGTCCGGATGGAGCTCGACGTGCTGGCGGCGCTGGTGGCGCAGTGCGTCCGTGACATCGAGTCGGGTGGCGACCTCGCCGCGAATCCGGTGCAACTTCGGCTCAACGCCCTGAAGGTCGTCACAGCGGAGCGCAGCCACGCCGCCGTCGACCAGCTGATCGAGATCACCGGTCTGCGGCACGGCTACCTGCGGGACTCGCCGCTCGCACTGGAACGCACGCTGCGCGACCTGCGCTCGGCCAGCCTCAACTACTCCAACGACCGGTTGCTGCTGGCCAACGGCGCGCTGGCACTGCTCGACCGAAGGGTCACCCTCGCGTACTGACCGCCGGGAGGAACGATGACCATTCCGCTGTCCTGGTACAGCATCGCCGCGGATCCGCGGTTCGAACTGCCCAGGGACCTGCGGCAACGCATCGGCCCGGCACGTTCGCTGCCGCCGGGCCTTGCCCGGCAGGAACTGATCCAGGAACCCTGGCTGCCCATTCCCAGAGAGGTGCGCGAACGGTACGCCATGTGGCGGCCGACACCACTGCGGCGTGCCACGAACCTGGAGCGCTCGCTGCACACCAGGGCACGGCTGTTCTACAAGTACGAAGGCGGCAACCTGGCCGGCGGGCAGGAGTTGAACACCGCCGTCGCCCAGGCGTACTACCACCGCATCGCCGGAGCCGGCTCACTGACGGCGACGACACACACGGGCCGGTGGGGCACGGCCGCCGCGATGGCATGCCAGATGTTCGGCCTGCACTGTCACGTGCGTCTGGAACAGGCCGACACCGTGGACCAGGCCCAGCACCGGATGTTGATGGAGCTGTTGGGTGCCTCGGTCACGTCGGCCGAGGCCGACCGCGCCCAGGAAGTCGCTGCCGAGCCAACGCTGTACGAGGGTGAGCCGGTGTCGCTGCCGCACCAGAGCGTGATCGGACTGGAGGCGTTCGAGCAGATGCGCCACCGCGGCGCGCTGCCCGGCATCGTCGTCGCGGGCAGCGATTTCGCCGGCACCGTGTGCCCGTTCCTGCTCGCGGCGTCCGAGCGGAAGCTGCCGATCCGCTGCGTGTCCGTGGAATCAGCGCCCGGCCGGTCGGGACTGGTCAGTGCCTTGCGGCGGCGGGACCTGGTCGACGTGGTCACCTATCCGCGGGACGAGGTGTTCGCCTCCCTGGCGTTGTTCACCCGGTCCGAAGGCATCCTGCCCGCACTGGACAGCGCGTTCGCAGTGCACGGTGCGCTCGTTGAGGCCGCCCGCGCCGACGAGGAAGGTGCCGCGCCGACGATCTTGTTCTCACTCAGCGGTCACGGCCTGTTCGAATTACCCGCCTACCGCTCATATCTGGACGCCCACGACCCACACGGGCCGTGGCAAGGAGGAATGCTCCATGGTGACCCCCATACCCTTGGCCAGACATCCTGACACCACGGCTGCCACCCCGGACGAGTTCCGTGCCTTCATGCGGCACTGGCCGACCGGCGTCTCCGTCGTCACCAGCCATGACCACGGCGCGCCGGTGGGGTGCACCGTCAACGCGCTGATGTCCGTCTCGCTGTCCCCGCCGCTGCTCGTCGTGGCGCTCGGCAAGGCGAGTACCACGCTCGGCGCGATCCGCGCGACCGGTGTGTTCGGCGTCAACGTGCTGGCAGCCGAGCAACGCGAACTGTGCCGGCGATTCGCCCACGGCAGTCAGCGCGACCGGTTCCACGGGCTCTCGTACCGCATGCTGCGGCGGCTGCCGGTGCTGGCAGGTGCGCTGGTCGGGAGTGGGTGCGTGGCCACGGACATCACGACCCACGGCGACCACGCCCTCGTGTTCGGACAACCGCAGTGGTACACGGTCGACGAGGTGGGTTCGCCGCTGGTGTTCCACGAGCGGGCCTTCCACGATCTCGCCCGAACCGGGGAGGTGGCAACGTGTCGACCGACGCCTTCACGGTGACGCGACGGCCGGCGACCGGCGTCGCCGAACTGCGGATGCACGGTACGTCCGACGGCAATGCCATGGGCGCGACCGTGTGGCGCGACCTGCCCACGGTGATCGCCGAACTGGAATCGGACGAAGCCGTGCGCGCCGTGGTACTGCGTGGGGCAGGCGACTGCTTCTCGGTCGGC
The DNA here is from genome assembly GCA_036491115.1 of Pseudonocardiaceae bacterium. Lineage (GTDB taxonomy): Bacteria > Actinomycetota > Actinomycetes > Mycobacteriales > Pseudonocardiaceae > DATEPR01. Next base: position 43,147 of record DASXCQ010000020.1, on the reverse strand, counting down.
ATGGACCTGCGCTGGTATCTGACGCACTACCGGCGGCTGGTCCGATCCGACGACGGTGGCCCAGCCATGCGCGGGCACCTGATGGCCGAAGCCACCGCGATGCAGGACGCGATCAGCGCGGTGTCCGCCAGTCCGCTACCGTTCGTCGCCGCAGTGCACGGAGCGTGCGTCGGTACCGGCCTCGAACTGATCGCCGCATGCGACATCCGTTTCGCGAGCGCGGATGCCTTGTTCTCGTTGCGCGAGGTGCGCATCGGCGTGGTGGCCGATCTCGGTTCGTTGCAACGACTCCCGAAACTCATCGGCGCCGGCCCGACCCGGGAGTGGGCGCTCACCGGTCGAGACGTCACCGCGACAGAAGCAGCGCGGCACGGACTGGTGTCCGCCGCACTGGCCGACCCGTCGAGCCTTTTCTTGCACGCCCATACAATTGCCGCGCAAATAGCCGGATACTCACAGCCCGTGGTCGCCGGTATCAAGAACGTGCTGGAGCAGACGCAGGACTTGTCGGTGCCGGACGGACTTCGTTACGCCAACGTCTGGAATGCCGCTTTTCTGCCGTCCCCGGAACTGCCGGCACAGCTGGCCGAAGCACTACGCGCATCCTCCGCCGAAGCGCAGGAAAGATCCTTTGAGACGGCGCCCAAGAACGACACATATTGATCTCCGGAACGGGCTACCCGATTCCCATTCGGACGAGCCGGCAATGCCGCAGCTCGGATCGGGGCTGAACCGACCTTTCCAGGAGGGCCGATGTGGGACCTGCTCGGGCTCGACGAGACGGACGAGTCCGTCTACCGCTACGACGTGCGCCGCCCGGGGCGAGCTCCGAGCCAGGTCGCGCGTTCGACGGGCCTTTCGGAAGAAACTGTGCAGGCTTGCCGGAGACGACTCATCGCAGGCGGCCTGTTACGTGAGGAACGCAGCGGCGTGCGCCCCACACCCAACGGTCCGGCCATGATCGCGGACCGCCTTCGTGACGAGATCGACAGCGAATACGCTCACCGCCGCAGAGAAGTGAGGCTACTACAGGCGGAAATGACCCGATTGGTCAACGATCATCTGCTCGCCGGGTCGAACGGACCAGCCCCTCAGGTCGACCGCTTACCGAACAGCGAAGCGGCAGCGGTCCGGGTACATGAACTGCTGTGTATCGCCCGACAAGATGTGGTGCACGCCGAACCGGGTAACCAAGCGACCGATCGGCGCGGTTACGAACTCATCGGACCGGCCAAGATCAAGGCAGCCGAACGTGGCGTCAATGTGCGAATGATCTACCCGGCGAGCACGCTGGTGAGCCCGAGAATCCAGCGTGCCGTCGACGACGAGTTGCGCGCCGGCATCTCCGTTCGCACGGCGGCGGTGCCCGCGACGGAGCTGACAATCGTGGACAACTCGGTCGCCGTCCTCATCGACCGACGTGTCAGCCGGGCCGACCAGACCATGATGCTGCGTGACAGCCTGCTCGTGCACGCGCTCATCCAGCTGTTCGAGACCACGTGGACCCACGCCAGGGACGCCACGATCATGCTGCCTGGCACCGATCACGGCGACGACGACACCACCGAGCTCGGCACCGACGACCGTTTGCTGCTGCAACTACTCAGCGAGGGCCTGAAGGACGAACTGGTCGCCAAACAGCTGGGCATCTCGGTCCGTACCGTACGGCGGAAGATCAGCAATCTGCTCGACCGGCTGAACGCCAGTAGCCGGTTCCAGGCAGGTGTCCTGGCCTATCGTCGCGAGTGGCTCTGACCCAAACCGATCGAACGCTCGAACCCCTTCGCCCCCAGTGGGTGCGCCAAGCACCGCCGCATCGTGGAAGTGGGCACCCCGAGATCACGACTCGGGACGTCACGGGGATCGGAGGCCTGCCACGTCATCGCACGTGCCAATACAGACTTGCCAAACAACGACCACATCAGGCTGTCGGCGAGCGCAAACCCGACGGTTCTGGGCTTTCTGAACTATGTTCGATGCACGCCCGCTGGGCAGGTTGACTACATAGGACCCTCGGCGTGTATGACCGGTTGCGATGCGACCTACGACGCTGCGGCGTGGGCGATACGTACACCGAGGTCGTTGAGCTCATCCAGGACCAGGGATGCACCCCAGACCTGATTCCGCTTGCGGTCGGTGAGCGGACGCAGCACATCGGCGTCGCGGGTCGCTCGATCGCCGCGTAGACACTCCTGACCGGCCCGCCCACGGCAGCACCGGCGTCCTCCGCCGACAGCACGGGCCGAGCAGGCAGGACGGTGAGCAGTCGGGCAGCGGCACTACCGGCGCGCACCCGGCCCAGCATCGGCGCCCACTCGGAATGTCAGCCAACCTGGTGGCCGTGACACGGGACTCCGCTGCGGTGATACGCGATGCTGACGCGAACGAGCTGACCACGGTTGTCAGATCGCCGGCGCGGTAGGAGTCGAGCAGGGCGAAGTAGTGCTCTCGACGGGCGACTGGGGCAGCGGCCAGCGGCACAACCACGCGACTGGTCACCCGCCGACGCCGCAGTGTCGCATTGATCGATGCCCGACCGACGCGGCCGTTACCGTCGGTGAACGGATGGATGGACTCGAACTGGGCATGGACCACAGCCGCCTGCGCCAGTGCGGGTAGATCGTCGCGGTGGGCAGAACTGAGGAGATCGTCCATGTAGGGGCACGATGTCCGGTGGTGGTGGGACGTGGAGTGCGTTGCGCGGTGCGTAGTCGCTGCCACCGATCCAGTTCTGGACATCGAGCCATCGTCCCGCGTGGCCCTGCTCGGACGGATCGTCGGCCATCAGGGCCGCATGCGCGGACAGGATCGCCGAGCTTTCGATCCGACCAGTCTGCTCACTGTCGCTGAGCAACGCTGCGAGCGCCGCAGTCGCGCCGACCATGGAAGTCGCGAACTGTTGGCCCTGCTGCCGTGCAAGCGCCTCGAGCTGGTCGCCATGACGCTGATCGAGGGCGGCGATCTCCGCGATCGAGACGTCCATGGCAGCTGCCAGTGACGTATCGGTGGGCACCGAACGCGCTGCGATCAACGGCGGTAGCGAGACCGCGACCTGCGTCAACGTCGGGGCTGCTCACACCCGAGACGTCACTCCCGAGCGCGGCGGATCCGGCAGTCGGTTTCCGTCGACCGGCCCGCCCGCCGCTTACACCTCTGCACTAGCCTGGGCGTCCCGAACAGCTACGACATCGAGACCAACAGATGCGCACCTACATCGAGCCCGAGGACGCCGAGGCCTACGAAGCGGCCAGCGACCTGCTGACCCGGCGATGCACGGCCTGGGCCGAAAAGCGAGGCCAAGCGGTCGACCTTGTCCTGCTGACCGCGGCACTGGACTTCCGACACCGCAGCATCGACGGACGGCTGGCCTACTGGACCACCGGTCTGGTCGAGGAATTCCTGCTGTCGCACGCACCGCGAACGCTGTCGATCACCGCGCGGACCGCCGTCGGCCTGCCGGAAAGCCTCCGTGTACTCCTCACCTATCTGCACGCGACCGGGCTGGCTGATCCCACCGGCGATCCACTGGCCGACCTCGACGCCGCCGTCACGAAGGCTGGTGCCGAGTTCGTCGCGGCGATGGCCGACGAACGCAACTTCGGCATGGCCAAGTTCTGGGTGATGACCGCCACCCGCCACGGTGTCGATCCCAGCGACGGTCCCGCCATGACCAGATTCCTCGACGCCACCCGCGCCGGCCGCGTCCAGTACGATCATGACGTCCTCGCCCACATCGCCGCGCGCCATGCCGAGGTAGCCGGCGACTGGCCCGAACGCGCGATCCCACAGCTTCCCGTGACGCTTCCGACGGAAGCCGAGCTCGTGTCGGTCGCCGAACGCACCTCGGTCGTGGTCCGGTTGCGGGCACTGGTCGACTGGGTGGGCGACGGTCGAGCACTGACCACCAAGGGCAACATCAAACTCGGTGACGCCCGTGAGCTGGTGACGTTGCTGGACACCGGCGACATCATCGATCCGCGGATCGGCGAACAGGTGTTCCGCACCCAGAGCAGCGCCGTGCTGCCCGGCCTCAGCGGGTTGATCGAGCTGGCCAAGAAGATCCGCGTCGTCCGAGTGGTCAAGAACAGGTTGATGCGCGTCGCGAAGGCCGCTCCCCTGCTGCGGGACGGCCTGGCGCTGTGGACGAACGCGTTCGACGCGCTACCCACGCCGGGCCTTCTCGTGGGACCGAGGTCGTGGGTGGCCGAGCACACCCTGATGCTCGACGCGATCCTCGACGAGGTGCTGCCCGACGTCCTCAACACCGTGTACGGACTACCCGAACCGATCCCGATGATCCGCCTGGCCGAAAGCGTCTGGGCGGCCTGTGCCGAACAGTTCCACCTGCACGCTCTCGATCCCGCAGTCGCGACGCAGTGGCGGGACGGTGTCGGCGCGGACCTGCGGCTGATACTGGACGTACTGGCCGAATTCGGCGCGGTCGACTCGACAGTCGGCCGGCCCGATCCGATCTACCGGTCGGACCTGGACATCGACTGGGAACTGGAGCCCGACGAGCCCGAGCCGCTGCCGCCCGACGCCCAAGAACGGCTGCGAGCCGCATTGGATCCCGACGCCGACCCCATGGAGCTGATCTCACTCACACCGCTGGCGACCCGGGCGGTGCGTGCCCGCCTACGTCACGAGGGTCGCTACGCGCCACTGGTCGGTGAACTGTCCGACGCCGAACCCGCCCAGCTACTGGGCATGATCGCCCAGCACTACAGCCCCGAGACCGCCGACGCGGAAATCGCCCTGTGGCTGGCCGCCCACGGTGGCCGGCAGCATGGGCTACCCCTGCTGCTGGACGCGGTACGCGACTGCCCATTCCGCACCCGCGCGACCGCGATGCTCGACCTCCTCGGGCAGACCGCTCCCGACCGGTCCAGATTCCTGCACGACTTGCGCGCGGACCACCAACTCGGTCCGATCGTGACGCACATGCTGATCGATGACGGCGAGATCAGCATGGATGACCTCGGCCCGGAGGAGGGACTGCGCGGGATGGCCGAGCAGTTCATCCAGCTGTTGGAGCTCGGCGGCTCTGCAGCCGTAGCCGACGCACTGGCCCAGATCCCGGCCGATCAGACGCGCGAGATGCTGGTGGCGCTACTGGCGTCCGGTCACCCGGACCAGACCGGCATGGACGAACTGGCCACCGTGGCCGAAACCAAGCTCGCCCAACGCCCACCCGGTCGAGCCACCGTGCATCCTCTGGCCGGCCGTTCCCGCTCCAGTCGTCCACGCGGCAGGGGCAAACGCTCGCGCTGAGCACACCACGCTTGCCGCAGGCCCAGGACATCGCCGCCGCGCGGCGCAGCCGGTACGACCCTCCCGAAACGGGTTGAGCTTCACCCGGCCGATGATCGGAACCACGCACCTGGACCGTGGCCGTTGATGAAATTGTGCCCAGTGTGCGGGTCACCGACTCGCGGGCCGGGATGGGTTCGACCTTGACGCGGTCATGGGGTAACGGCGGCGACCCGGTGAATCCGGTGGCAACCGACGCTGGGCGAGTCCACCTCATCGGCCGGTGTGGCCGCGTACGTGCGGATCAGATCGTGACACACCAGCCAGCCCGGGAAGTGCTCCACCAACGGAGATGTCCGGTCCGTTGTGCGCAGGAACGTCGTACAGCAAGCGATCGGACCGGGACACATCCCCACGGGTGTCCGCTCACGGCTGGCGGTGCTTGACCACCCGGCCGTCCTGCACGACGAGCGCGATGTTGGCGGCGTCGCCCAGCAAGGCGATGTCGTCGAGCGGGTTGCCCGACGCGACTGGCCGCGACCTTGATCACCTGGGCGCCGTCGCGGATCAACTCGCGCACGGCTTTGGTCACCGCGTCGCGACCGTCGGCGACCTGGAACCGCAGGTCGAGGACACGCGGCAGCGTGGACGGGTCGCCGGCCGGGAAGGGGAAATCACCGTGGCCGCCCGAGCCGCTGAGCACTGCGATCGCGTTGAGCAGACGAGGCGCTGGCGTGGCACCCATCGTGGCCATCTTCGCCAGGCTCGGGCCGAGGAAGCCCAGGTCCCGCACCGTGGTGACCCCGGCATCCATGGTGGACCGCATCGCGGCGGCGATCTTGAGCACGCGGATCGGTGGCGGCTGGACGAGCAGCATCGGCACGTTCAGGCCGCCACCCGGCAGCGCGAAATGCACGTGCGTGTCGATGAATCCGGGGAGGATGGTGCCGGGCAGCGCGATCCGGCGGCAGTCGCCGGGTGCCAGCCATGACATCGATACGGTTGCGCTTCGTCAGCACGACTTTGGTGCCGTCTTCGACGCACGCTACGAACGGCTGATCCGTCAGATCGAAGATGCGACCGGCCGCCCCGTGAACCGAGGTGACGGTCAGCGGAGTCCCTTCGCTCCGGAACAGGGCGGTGCCGCGTCGGCGCGCGGTATCCAGTCGCTGATCGAAGGTGGGGAGAGCAAGGTCGTTGAGTTCAAGGCGACGGGCCGGAAGAACCTCGCCACCGGGCAGAAGGATCCCGCGATGGAGTGGGCAGTCGTCAAGACGATCGCCGGCTTCATGAACGGTCATGGGGGCACATTACTCGTCGGCGTCGAAGATGACGGCTCGGTGCCTGGCTTGGAGGAGGATTTCTCGGTGCTGTCCAAGAAGAACACCGATGGCTGGGAATTGTGGCTTACCGACCTCCTGATCCAGGTCTTCGGAAAGGCGGCGACAGCCAACGTGACCGTCGCGTTCGGCACTCTCGAAGAGCGCAAAGTTGCCCGGATCGACGTAGCGCCCGCCACTGAGCCGATCTATACACACCGGACGAAAACCGGAGCGAAGGGAGCGGTCTTCCTCGTCCGGCTCAACAACACAACGCATGAGCTCGACGGGCCCGACGCATACGCCTATCAACACAACCGGTGGTTCAAGTAGTCCTGCCGGCTCGGCAGCACTTGCTCGCCGCCCTCCCCAGGGTCTCAAACGCGATATCCACGACCGGCAGACCACCCGCAACTCTGTCCTGTTTACGATTTTCGGCCGCCTCGACATCGCAGTGATCGCAACCACCTGCATGCTGCTGGCGCCGTTGCGGCGCGCCGGGCTACGGCCTGCCAGCAGCCACGCCGTTCCCGGCACCCGAACCAGCCCCATCCGCCAACCCACAGACCAGGCTACGACCGCCGCACTTGCGCACGCGACCGCCGGACCACTGCACGCACCCTGGCCGTGAACGACCCACTCCTCCACCAAATCGAATGCCCTTGCGAATAGGGTTTTGTAATTCATCGCCAGTAAGAGCTAGAACTCTTGGACTGCATTCAGACCGAGAAGTAATTGTCTGCAACAATTAACGAGAATGTGTCCAGGACGGGCTGCTGAGCGCGTCGAAATGTCCGTTCGGAGCACGACCGACTGCCTACAAGCGTGGGGTCGCTGAGCGCTGTGCTGGTCCAACCGGCAGGTACACCAACCGAAAGGCCCACGTCAGCGAGCCCACAAGTTCGAGGCCGGGAGTCGCCGCAATGGTTTCGAGCCGTGACATATCGAGTTTACGCTGGTCACAGCATTGGAGGTGGGCGCAGTAGGGATCGAACCTACGACAGCCGGCTTGTAGGCGTAACCCCACCAACGCTACGCCGAACAGGACATTCGCAGGCTATCAATGAGCGCAAGCACCACAGTTGTGGGCTCGCTAAAGGATCTTCCCGCTCGCCGCCGCGCGGGAGATCACAGGCGGGCACCTCTAGCGTGCCATGAGGGTAGCGAGAGGACTCGCATAGGACCGACCTTTGAGCAATACCGCCCGACCGCATCTCCCGACGATCACTCGGAGTGACTTGTCCTGCCCGTCGCCTGCTGGCGTCGCCAACTCTCCACGCCGCCACCGTCCAACTCCGCGCCGACCATCCGACTGATCCGACCATCTAGGCCCCAGCATCCACCTGGGCCCACGAGGGCGCGCGAACGTACTGACCCTGCACCAAGTGGCCGCACTGACCGACCGGCAGCGGCGCGAGATGGACCAGCAACTGAGCAGGCTGGCCAGCGGCTGGACCCGCAGGCAGCACCGCCGGCCACGCGGCTGGCGACGCGCCAACCGCTCTGCCGAGCCCTGCCGGTGGCCGACACGATGGCTTGACCTCCCACCCCAGGCAGCTGCCACGCCAAGGCGGCATCCGGCAATCCCCAGCACGCTTCAGTCCTGTGAGGCGACGACCCTGCATGTTCACCGCGGTTGGACGGACCGCTGTGCCGCCAAGCCGGTGGTGGATGCTCAGCCGGTGAAGTAGCCCTCCAAGTCAGCGATCAGGTTGATCCGTCCGCGGTCATTGGCGAAGTCGATCTTGCCTTGCGGGCCGATCGGGACCACCACGAGATTCGACACGGTCTGGCCGGCATCCGCGTCCAGGGCGGACGTCGCCAGCCTGGCGATACCGCCCGGGTAGACCGTGACGAAGGTGGACTCGGTCGGCGCCACGGCGGTCACGTTGAGGAGGACCGATGTCGCATCGTCCGGTACGCCCGTGGCCGTCAGGACGGCGACCCCGCCCGGACCGAGCGCGCTGCGGTGACCGCCGGTGCCGGTTCGGGTGTCCAGCAGGCGGGTGGGCGGGGTGGGAGTGAACGGGCTGCCGCCCAGGTCCGGCTGAAACACGATCGGCTGCGTGTAGTAGGCCTCGACGTCGACGATGACGTGCACCGAACCGGTGTCGTTGAAGATGTCCACGGTCCCGCTGGTCGCGGGAACGATCACCAAGTTCGATGTGGTGTGGCCCGGCGTGACGGTGAGATCGGCGGTACTCGGCCGGGTCGTGCCGTCCTGATACACGGTCAGGAAGCTGGTGGCGGTCGTATCGGTGGCCGTGATGTGCAGGACCACGGCCTGCAGCGGCGCCTGGGGGTGGTCCACCTGGCCCACCGGCACCTGCACGACGCCGCCGGGGCCGACGGGAGCGCCCTGTGTGACGCCGTTGACGTCGCGGGTGTCCAGCAGGCGCTGCGGTGTGAGGGAGGTCAGGAACCCGCCACCGTGGAACGCCGGTCCGTCGACGTAGTAGCCCTCCAGGTCGGCGACGACGTACACGGTGCCCGTGTCGTTGAAGAAGTCGACGGCGCCGTTCGCGCCGACGGGCACGGTGACCAGGTTCGACACGGTCCGGCCTGCCACGTCGTTGAGGTTGGACACGGCCGGTCGGTTGGTCAGATCCGGGTAGAGGGTGAGGGAGCCGGACGCCGTCGGGTTCACCGCGGTCACGTTGAGCACGACCGCACGCACGCCGGTCGCGGGGATCCCCTGGGTGCCGGCGAGGTGCAGGCTCACCATGCCGTGCGGGCCGAGCGGGCCGGCCGGCACGCCGCCCGTGCCGTCCCTGGTGTCCAGCACGCGTCGGGCGACAACGGCAATGTATGGGCTGCCCACCCGGAACCGCTGCGACACGGTGGCCATGTTGCCGGCGAAGTCCGTCTCGGTGGTGGTGACGGGTACGTCCCTGGTTCGGCGTAGGTGTGCAGGGTCGTCCCGTTGGTGCCGTGTTGGACCGGGGTGCCGTCCCCGAAGTCGGTCGCGTAGTCGGTGATCGCCCAACTGTCCGTCGACGCGGTGTCGTCTGCCTCCACCGAAAGTGCGCCGATCTGGAACACGTGGGAGCGGGGCACCAGGGGTCCCGGCACGGTGACCTGGACATCCGCGGACCGGGACACCTGCACGTCAGTGGTGGTGACCGCGGTGACCATGACGGTCGCGTTCCCTGCCGTGGTGTAGACGTGTTTCGCGGTCGGCACCTTCGTGACCACCGGTGGTGTGCCGTCACCGAAGTCGAACGTGTACGTCGCGCCCGTCGACTACGGGTTGGACACCGTGACGCTCGCCGTGACCGGCAGCGGTGTCGGTCCCTTCTGTGGGGTCACCGACAGCGTGCCGAGGCTGAACGGGTCCGACACCTCGAACGCACCCCGATCGGCGATGCCGACACCGGTGTTCGGCCGCAGCGGGTCGTCGACCCGAGGGTGACCGGCCTGGTCGACGGTCAGTTCGCCGGGCGCGTCCGAGTTCGCCGAATCAATCACGGGCGACGTGGATCCCACCGAGTCGGTGGTGGTGTCGACGAACTGCGGGAGCCCGTTGAGGTCGTGGGCGCCCTGACCGGTCGCCGCGCTGAACGCGGCCGGCGAGGCATAGCTGGTGCCCGCACAGTTGTAGAGGCGCGCCGGTTCACCGTCGATGAGGTTGTAGTCGGCAGTGGTTCCGTCGACCGAGTCGGCGGACACAGCCAGTTCGCCCAGGAACGGCACCGGCGCGCACGGTGAACTGCCCACGGACGTGTTGTCGTCACTGTCCAGGACGTTGTTCTCGACGGTGCCATCGGTCGATGTGCCCACCAGGGAGATCCCCGCTGTGCAGTTACGCGCCAGCGAGTTGCTCGTGACGACCGTGCCGGGCGCGTCGACGGCCGCCACACCCGGACCGCTGTTGCCGTTGACGATGTTGGTGGTGACGGTGGTCCCGGTGGCGCCGGAACCGATGTTGATCCCGTCGCCGAGGTAGTCGACGATCAGCGAGCGACGGACGGTCACGTCGCCGGACCGGCCTGCGATGTCGACGCCGTCGCCGCGTTGTGCCGACCCGTTCAGGAAGTCGTCCACGAGGGTGACGCCGGACGAGTCACCGATGGCCACGCCGGGCGCCGAGCCGGTCACCTCGATGCCGGTGATGACCACGTCGTGAGCGCCGGACAGTTGGAACCCCGGCCCGCCGCAGCCGTTGACCAGGGGTCTGTCGGCGGCGGTGCCCGGATGCGGCACGCCCTCGAACGTGATCGGGTTGCCCGGCGTGCCGGAGCGGGTGATGTTGACCTGGCCGAAGTACTGCCCGGCGGCGATGTGCACGGTCTGGCCGGGTAGCGCCACGTTCGCGGCTGCCTGGATACCGCAGAACGGCGTGTCCGCGGTGCCCGGACCGGTGTCCGAACACGTGCCGAGGACGTTGTTGACGAACAGGTCCGTCGGTGGCGCGGCCACCCCGACCGTCGTGGCGGAACCGGCAGCGAGCGCGGAGGCAACGAGCACGGTCACTACGCGTCGGTGCACAGCCACCACCCAACCCAAGATCATGTCCGATATGGCGTGATCAGTATGGTCTGTCACCGCGCGGGTGTTAATTCCCCAGCTTTGAGGGGTTTGCCCGCTCGCCGGTGGACCACGGCCCCATGTCTGTCCGGGGTGGCAAATCGGGCATCAACGCCAGCCAACTCGGAGTCGCTCGGTAAGCCGATCCGGACACCCACCTACTCGCATCGCCAGTCGCGTGCAGCCAAGCCCGCCGGCTCGTCGCAGAGAACGCTGAACCGACTCGTCGGTTCAGGATCTGGTGGTCACGATGATCCCGAGATCGACGGCATCTCGAAGGGTGGTCGTGACCGCGGGCAGGCTGGTGGCAGCCGTGGCCAGTACCTGGGCAAGGCTGCGTTCGCCGTCCACGGCGCACAGGAACGCGTGCCAGTCCGGGTCATCCGTGCTGTCGACGACATACTCGAACTGGCCGTCGACCGCGATGTACAGGACGGTCGGGTCGGTGTGGGCATACACCACCTGCACCTGGTCACCGAGGGCGATCAGGTCGTCCGGCGATGGCTCTGTGCTGTCGTACATCCGAACGGACATCGCCGCGACGTCTACTGTCGAGACGGCAGGGGGCAGCTCCCGGCGTCGAGCATCCACCGGGAGCGTCGGGGGCTGCCTGGTCATCTGGTCCAGCAGGCCGAGATTCACCAATCGCAGCAGAAACTCGATGTCGAACGAGTCCGGTCGGTCGCGCATGCCGCTCAGCGCGGCGCGCATGGCCTCCGGCTGGAGAACGCCCTGCGCACCTGGGGCGGCCAGTGCCTCCTCGAGGAGGGCGCTTCCGTTCTGGGTCAACATCTTCGTGAAGACGCGGTAGGTGAAACCGGCGTCCTCACCATGGTAGAACGAGACCTTCGGGCGCTCGGCGATCACGGAGGGTAGCAGATCACCGACCGCGGCACGGAGGATGTTCTTGTCCCACAACAGAGTTGCTCGCCGACCCGGTGGGATCGTGGCCAGCAGTTCGACGACCCGGTGGTCCAGGAACGGGACTCTGGCCTCGACTCCGTTACCGGCCGCCGTCCGGTCCTCGTGCCAGCAGTTGTACTGCTGGATGTCCCGGTACTTGTGGCGCACGAAGGCGGCGTACGGTTCCGCCGTCGTCGCCGAGTCCCACACCAGTTCGTCGGCGAGCAGCGGGTGTCGCTGGCCGGTCCACCACCATGCCAGTCTCGGCTGCCGGCCCAGTGCGGTACGCCGGGTCAGGTCCCGCAGTCCGGCCTCGAATCCGGCCCAGTCGGTATCGCGAGAGAGCTGCACCGAGTAGCCGCCGTTGAACTCGTCGCTGGCCTGGCCCAGCAGCATGCCGCGCAGTTCCGGCCGGATCACCTTGGCCAGCCGGTACAGGTCGTACTTGTAGTACTGTTCCGGGCCGCACAGCGGCGTCTCCAGCAACCACAACAGCCGTTTCCACTCGTCCACCTCGGGCACCCGGTGGGCGTCGAATACGAGCTGATGGTTGGGCAGGCCGAGCGCCGCAGCGGCCAGATGGCTGAACTCGGCGTCGCCGTTGGCCAACGTGCTGCCGTTGAGGACGGTGAAGGTGTACGGGTTGCCCGACCGTCCGGCGAGCGCGGCCACCGCCGTCGAGTCAATGCCGCCGCTGAGGAACACTCCCAACTCGGTGTCGGCCGACGCACAGTCGTCGACGGCATCGATCAGCAGGCGGCGGTACTCCTGAATCAGCTCGGCGTCCGAGGCGTCCGACGTGCCGCCGAACGTCGGCAGCCGCCAGTACCGCTGTTCCTCGATGTGCCCGGTGGCCAGCTCGATGGTCACGATGGCACCAGCGGGCACGATCTCGATGCCACGGAAGTACGTGTGCACGGGCTCCTCGGTGAGGAACGGTGCCACGTTGAACGTCGGATCGCCCAGTGCGAGCTGCCAGTCCAGTTCGCGCGGGCACCGAGGATGCTGGAACAGCGCCTTGATCTCCGAGCCGAACACGACACCGTCGCCGGTACGCGCGTAGTACAGCGGCTTGACGCCGAAGCGGTCCCGCGCGAACACGAGTCGGTTACGCGGCCGGTCCCACAGCACGATGGCGAACATCCCGTTGACCCGGTCCAGGAAGCGCAGGCCGTCCCTGGCGTACAGGTGGGCGAGCACCTCGCAGTCGGACTTGGTCCGCAACGGCACGCAAGGTCCGAGGCCGGCCTCGAGTTCGTGGTGGTTGTAGACCTCGCCGTTGGCGATCAGCACGACGGACTCGTCGGCGCTGAACAGCGGCTGGTCGCCGTCGGCCGGCCCCACCAGTGCCAACCTGCGGAACAGCAGTCCGACCGGTCCGTCGAGGAACTCGCGTTCACCGTCCGGGCCACGATGGGCGACGGCCCGGCCCATCCTGCGCAACAACGGCGCGGCGTCGGGCGGCAGGTTCCCGCCGATGGCGGCTATCCCGGCAAGTCCACACATGGGCCACATCCACTCGTGACATGATCCGGCGCCCGGATCGATCCAATGAATCAGCGATGTTCGTCCTCGACCAGGTCTCGCCGACCGCGCAGCGGGGACAGCAGGATCGGCGACGGCGTCAGGGCCAGGGACGCGAGGCACACCACCCACAGCGCGGGCCGCACCCCGAGCAGCTCGCCGAGCCCGCCGGCACACAGGGCACCCAGCGGAATGACACCCCAGGACACGAACCGGTTGGTCGCGGTCACCCGGCCCAGCAGGTCGGTCGACACGACCCGCTGCCGGTAGCTGCGGGCCAGCACGCTGAACAGCACCGTGCTCGCGGTCGTGCCGAACGCGCCCACCACGAAGAACACCAGGCCGGGACCGGCGACCGTCAGCGGGATCAACAGTGCGAACACCCGACCCACGAGGACCGACCAGGTCAGCGCCCTGGCGTCACCGAACCTGCCGGCGAGCCGGCCGGCGACCACGGCGCCGAGCACGCCACCCAGTCCACCCGCCGCGAGCAGCAGGCCGACCAGCCCGGCGGGGGCGTGCACGGTGCGCACCAGGAAGATCACCTGCAGTGCGTTCACCGCGCCGATCCCCGCGTTGATACCGGCCGCGGCCAGCATCAACGGGCGCAGCACCGGGTCCCCGACGACCACGTGCAACCCATGGCGGATCTGCGGCAGCATCGGCTGGTGTGCCGACCGCTCCACGGCCGGTTCCCGGTTGCGGACGAGGCCGAAGCTCAACGCGGACACCAGGTAGCTGGCCACGTCGAGGATCAGCGTCACCGGCCCACCGAGCACCTGCACCAAGGCACCCCCCAGCGCGGGGCCGCCGATCTCCGCCGCGGCGGCGGCGCCCTGCAGCTTGCTGTTGCCGGACACGAGCTGATCCGCGCTCAGCACGCCGGGTAGGTAGACCTGGAAGGAGATGTCGAAGAAGATGCCGCCGATGCTGACCACCAGCGCCACGACGATGAGCTGGACGAGGGACAGCAGTCCCCACACGGTCGCGATCGGCACCGACACGAGCACCGCGGCACGCAGCAGATCGCATGCGATCATCACCGGCCGGCGACGCAGCCGCTCCACCAGAACTCCGGCGGACAGGCCGAGAAAGATCCATGCCGCGTAGTCAGCGGCGCTGAGCAGGCCGACCTGGAAACTGGAGGAGTGCAGCGTGACCACCGCTATGAGCGGCAGCGCCACCGCGGTCACCGCCGTGCCCAGCGAGCTGACCGACGCCCCACCCCAGAGCAGCGCGAAAGTGCGTCTCCCGAAACCGTTCGCCTGCGCGTTCGAAGCGACTTCCACGAGCACTCCCATGGTGCCGGCTGGCGGAACAACCACCAGATGAGAGGGGCCGGGCTGGTGTCGCCGCGGCCCCCTTCGTCATGGTCAGGCCACGAGGTGACGCAGCACCTGTGAGTCCACCGTGGACACCTTGGGCTTCTGGTACTTCTTCATCGTGTTCACCTCCCCTCGCCGTGGGATTCTGCTGCGCCGGAATGGCCGGCGGGTCCGGAGGCGGTGAGGACAGGAACACGGGGACCCGGTTCCAGCGATCATGGGCCGCCCGACCACCAATCCGATTCCAGATCCGCCCGGCGACGCAGCCCGGGCAACGGTACGTGCCCGCCGTACGCGTCGGCGACACATTCGGCCCGCGCCGAATCAGACCGCATGGGCATCGGCATGTTGGAGTAGCACAAGGCCTGCGTGGTCGAGTTCGTAGAGCACCCGGTAGCCGGCGCGCCTGCGACGTACCACTCCCGCCGCCGACAACGCAGACAGGTGCTGGGACACGGTGCTCGGCGCGAGGCCGACGGCCCTGGCCACCGCCGTCGTCGTGGTCGGCGCGATCAGCGCCCGCATCACCGTCGCACGGCTGCGCCCCAGGAGAATCGCCAGCCGATCGCCGCCATCCGAAGCCTCATCCCCGGCACAGGTGGCCACCGAGTTCTCCTCGAGGACCACGGCCCCACGAGCCTGGTACGACAGCGCTGCCACACTGTCGCTGGGCGAGGAGAGAATGTGTATGCCCTGCGCGAAGAGCACGGGAACGATCAGCAGATGCGCGTTCTCCAGTCGCCGGTCCAGATCGACCTGACAGGGAGCGTAGAGAGCGGGTGGTTCCCAGCGCACCCGGCCGCCGAGATCGGCGAGCATGGCGTCGGCTCCCTCGGTCGCTAATGTGCGGCCCCGGAACAGTATTTCCTCTTCCAACGCGTTGCGCATCGACGCCCAGTACGGTTCGACCGCCAGACCCCAGTAGTCCTCGACGAGTTCGGCGAACCGGACCAGCCGAACCCCGGAGACCGGATTCCACATCCCGTTCCTGACCGACAGCCACTTCGTGGTTGCCGGTCCGGCTTCCTGCACTTCCAGTAACCCGGACAACTCGTCCTTGATGTCCGTGCAGTGCGACGTGGGGATCGGCACCCGGAAGGACGGCAGCCAGGCAGTGTGGAGTTCCCGCGTCAGGGCCAGGAGTTCCGTGCGCAGCGTGTCGGGCAGCGCGCCACGGGCGTGGCGCGCCCAACTCGTGTACGGGTACGGGGCATCGTCACGGCAACGGGCGAGCAGCGTGAGGCTGGACAGCGACTCCCACAGTGGGCTGATCGCTATCCGGACGCCGCGCACTGTCGCCTGGTCCAGTGCCAATCGGATCATGATGGGTTGCCGGGGCCGTCGCTGGCAGGGGTGTCGTAGGTTCGGAACCGTCCGTAGAGACGCATCTTCTCGTCGCGGACCGCCGGATCGTCGGTGAACCGCTGGATCCCCAGCACCTCGCCACTGGTTCGGGCGTAGAGCCGATTCAGGTAGATCGGGAAGGGAATCTCCTCCATCAGGACCTCGCCGTCCCGCACCAGGTCCTTGCGGGCCATGCTCCTGGTGATCTCACCGATGGCGACCCGGTGTGATGGCGCACCGGCGAGTGCCAGCTCGCGTCTGCCAAGGTCGGAGCGCACCTCACCGGTCATCACGATGGGTGCTGTCCTCACGTACGGGAGCTTGTCGTCGTCGATCGCCCAGGAAACCGCCGCCCGCTCCAGCTTGTCCGGGTCGAGCCGCAGCTTCCTGGTGCCCAGGAAATCCGCGTGTTCCAGGTCTGACGTGTCGACGAGCGAGATGCTGAACCGACCGTCGCGCCGGAGGTTGCGGTATGCCGTGCGGGTCGGCTTGATCCCGATGCAGACCAGTGCCGGTTGGATGCACACCACGCCGATCGCGGACATCGTCGACAGGTCAGGGGTTCCGGCGTCGTCGACGGTGCCCAGGATGACCACCGGAGAGGGCAGATGAAAGGCCGCCGGCGCGATCTCCACCCACTCGCCGTCCTCTGTCCCGAACCGACTGTTTCCCGTCACTGTCGTTTGGCCCCCACGATGAGAAGGCGGCGTGACCCCGGGTGGAACGGAGTCAGGTCCAGGTCGGCGTACGCGTTGCAGTCGTCGAGACCGCTCTCGCCGAACAGCCGAAGCAGTTCGTGCAGGGCGTAGAGCCGGTGGTCCATGGCGACCCGCTTGGTCACGAGGTCACCCTCCAGGTAGGTCCAGTCCAGGCGCCTGCGGCTGGTGTAGGGATCGAAATGGTTCTCCTTGACCACTGTCAGGCCGTTGGCCCGGGTAACCTTGACCTCGGTCGTGCGCTGCGCGACGGCATCACGATTGGTGACGTCCAGCACGAAGTGGCCACCGGTCCGCAACGCCTGGACGATCCGCTCGACGACCAGCCTGTTTCCGTCGTCGTCGTGGTAGCCGAACGCGGTGTAGAAGCTGACGGCCAGGTCGAATCGATCCGTGAAGTCCATCTCGCGCGCGTCCGCGTGCCGGAACTCCACGCTCAGGCCTGCCTGCTGTGCCCGCTCGGCGGCGACGGCGAGAAATTCCACACTCTTGTCGACACCGACGACCCGGCACCCACGTCGGGCCAGTGCGATTGACTGCCGGCCGGCGCCACATCCCACGTCCAGCACCGTCCCGCCGGACCGCAGTCCGCTGACGGCGAAGAGGAAGTCGATCTCCCGCGTCGTCGTGTCATCCGCTCGGGCATCGATAGTGACCAGCCGGGTTTCCGGGCAGAAGTAGCCGTTGTTGATCGGTCTGGACCGTGGCGACACCTGCTCCTCAGAGTTCATGAGCCACCTCCGTCAGGGCGTTGACATACTCGTCGAGCAGGCCGTCACACGGCTCGTGCAGGTGAACCGCGGGGAAGCTGACGCTCCGCCGGTAGAAGCGATTCGCGCCGTCGAACTCGTCGATGTCGTACAGCGGCCTGGCGCTCCCCTGCGGCAACCGGTAGTAGCTCGGCTCCAGGCTCCGCGTCCGGAACATGCGACGCCAGTGCAGTGGTTTGTTGGACGGCCGGTCGATCACGACACCCCTGGCACGCGCGTGCGACACGTAGGTGTCGAGCAGATCGGCGTCCAGATCCCGGTCCATCAGCGCCTTGTAGCCGAACCATCCGCCTCGGGTCGTGCCCGGCACACGCACCGGAGGTGTGAGACCGCAGTCGTTGCTCAGCAGGCGTTCGCCGAGGCCGTCCAGGACCGACGTCTTAACGGCGATGCGGGCGTCGAGGTCGTTGAACTGCTCGGCACAGATGGCCGCCGCGACAGGGCTCATCCGGAAGTTGGCACCCAGCCCGACCGCGACATCCTCGGCGGGCAGATGGAGTTCCGCACGCTCGTGCGCGTGTCCGACGGGCAGCGCGCGATGGAACGTCTCCTCGCTGTCGGTCAGCAGGGCACCGCCACAGCCGCCGGTGACCATCTTCCGGCCACCCAGGCTCATGACTGCAACGTCACCGAAACTGCCCACGACCCGGCCGCCGACACGGGCGCCGTGCGCGTGGGAACAGTCCTCCACGAGCGCGAGGCCGAAGGTCCGGCACAACCGGGTCACGGCCGCAACGTCGACCGGCAGTCCCCACATGTGGGTGACGACGACCGCCTTGGTCCGCTCGGTCACCCGCGACGCCGCGTCCGCCACGTCGATGTTGCCCGTGTCGGCCTCGACGTCGCACAACACGGGCACGACACCCAGCATGAACAACGGGGCCACGGTCGCATGGAAACTGTAGGTGGGCACGATGGCCTCGTCCCCGGGCGCCAGACCGAGACCGACGTAGCCGGCCTGCAGCGCCGACGTGCCACTGCTGGTGGACAGACAGAACCGCCGCTGGTGGTACCGCGCCACCTGGATCTCGAAGCCGCGCACGAGTTCCCCGTACGCGTAGTCGGACCATTCACCGGACCGCAGGACGGCCGTCGCCGCGTCGAGGTACGCCGGACGGGCGTGGGGCCAGGGGGCCGGCAGGTCGGGTACGGTTCGCCGGCCGTTGCTGTGGCTCGCGACATGTGTCATGGAACCCGGTTCTCCTGTGCGCGCGATCGAAACCTGTCAGCGATTTCCTTGCTCTGTCGGAAGTTGGAGCCATCGCCCAGCGGAGTGGGAGTCTGGCGCTGTCGGTCCTTGGCGAACGACACCGCGGTCATCAGGTCTCGGTCCCGAGAACCCTCACGGTAGATCGAAATGCCCTTGCACCCCAACGACCACGAACTGGCCAGGAGATCGCTGACCGACGTCACGGGGAAGTCCCTGGGCAGATTGACGGTCTTCGACACCCCGTTGTCGACGAACGCCTGCCAGGTCGCCAGGGTGCTGACGTGCCAGCTGGGTGAGATGTCGTAGGCGTAGCGGTACCGCTGCCGGCGGAGCGCGGGTACGGGCAGTGAATCGAGACTGCCGGCCCGCTCGATCATTCCGATCGCCTGCGAGCGATCCACGGCACCATAGCGCCGCACGTCATGCACCAGGTCCTCGTCGACGTAGGTCACGCCGTCGTCGCCGATGACGTCCTTCACGTACACTGCCGCGAATCTCGGTTCGATACCCGCCGAGCAGCCGGCGATCATCGAGATCGTGCCGGTGGGCGCGATGCTGGTGACGGCGCAGTTGCGGACCGGTTCGGTGGAAATGGCCGGACTCCAAGCAGGATAGGGACCGCGCGCCCGCGCCAACGTACTGCTGGTCGACTGGCTGACCGTCCGCAACGACCGGCCGACGCGCTCGACGAAACTCAGTGCTTCCGCCGAGTCGTAGGCGATTCCCAGGTGCACGAGGGCATCGGCCCAGCCCATCACGCCAAGGCCCAGCCGCCGGTACCGGTTCGCCATCCGACCGATACGCGGGTCCGGATAGCGACTGATGTCGACCGCGTCGTCGAGAAACCGCGTCGACTCCGCCACGGTCTGTTCGAAGCCGGTCATCTCGAAGGTGCCATCCGGGGTGACGAACGCATCCAGATTGATCGACCCGAGATTGCTCGCCTCGTATGGGTACATCGTCTGCTCGCCGCAGGGATTCGTCGTCTCGATCGGTCCGGCCACCACGGCGAGTGGATTCAACCGGTTGATATTGTCGACCCACAGGATGCCCGGGTCACCGGTCCGCCAACTCTGCCGGCATATCTCGTCCCAGACGTGCCGGGTGTCCATCGGTCGGGGTGGACCGGCGCCCATCCGGCTAACCGAATGATAGGTCTCTCCCTTCGCCATCGCCTCCATGAACTCGTCGGGGATGGTGACCGACAGGTTGAAGTTGCCCAGGTCGCCCACCTTCCGCTTGGCCCGGATGAACTCGATCACGTCGGGATGGTCGATGCGCAGCGACGCCAGATTCGCGCCCCGCATTTTCCCGCCCCGCATGACGGCGTCGGTCTCGGCGTTGAGCAGGTGCAGCCAGGGCAGTGGGCCGGCCGAGCAGCCGCCCTCGGTGCTGCGAATCGGGGTGCCTCGCTCCCTGATCCTGGACAGGTCGAATCCGGTGCCGCCGCCGGTGCTGTGGCACTTCGCCGCGAGGGTCACCGCGTCGAACACCGAGGCGAGACTGTCCTCGATCGAGATCACGAAGCACGATGCCAACTGCGCCTGCTTAGAACCGGCGTTGTTGAGGATCCGGCCACTCGGCCAGAACTGGTTGCTCCGCATCAGTTCGGCGAAGCGTCCGGCGATCCGCGCGGTCTGCCCCGCCGTGGCGCCGTACCGGTGCTCCGCACCGGCGATGGCGTTGGCCGTCCGGTCGATGATCTCGTCCGCTCTCTCGTACCGGCCGTCGGTCTCCAGACCGAGCAGGGATTCAAGTACGTCCAGGTTCATGGTGCGCCGCCCTACCGCAGCGCGCCGACGTGGCAGTCGTCGATGATCCGCCCGATGAACTGCGCCGCCACCTCGTGACTGTCGATGTGGTTCGCGAAGCCGGCTTTGAAGGCCAACAACGGTCGCCACGCCGTTGGCTCGCTCACGGTCCAGCTGCCCTTGGCCTTCCGCTCGGCGAAGATCGCGGCGAGGTCGTGGTCGAACGCCACCGTGTCGCGTACGTAGTCGGTGCCGTGGCCGGCGAGCGCCCCGTCGGGCTCGGTGGACGGTTCCGTCTCGTAGATGGGCATCGTCGCGAGGTCGAAACGGATGACATCGGCGATGAACCGCGCGACGCGACTGTCGATGCCGGCCGATCCAGACTGCGCCCACCAGTTCGACAGCAGGCACCCGAACGTGTCGCCCGAGTAGATCTTCTTGAGGGTTTCGGCGACGGTGTTCGAGTCGACCTGATAAACCTCCTTGGTCCAGAACATCTGCGCGTCCGCATCGGACCGTTCGTTCACCCAGTCGTTGAACGACAGGATCATCTGGGACTGGCTGGTACCGGCCAACTCCCGCAACGGAAGCCACACGTTGCGCAGCACCGAGTTCTCGGCGATCGTCCTGGCCCAGTACAGGAACTGCTGTGCCCGGCGGTTGTCCGCCACTGTCATCGTCCGGTGGCTCAGGATGTACTCGAAGTCGTCGTCGTCACCGCGGACCGTGACGAAGCCGAATTCGGCACGCCGGTCGCTGTAGTCGGTGTTGGGCAGAATCAGCAGCGGATAAGCGGCGATCCGCGACACTTTCTCGGAGAGCTCGTCGTAACCGGCCAGGAAGCTGGTCAGCGTCTCCCCCGGCGCACCCCAGATCAACTCCGCGTAGCAGTCGAGGTCGCGGTCGTTCAACCACGTGACCATGTCCTGCCAGTCGTTCATGCGCATGTTGCGGCGGTTCATGTCGGTCAGCGCCCGCTTCGACAGTGTCTGCAACGCCAGCGTGAACGAACTGCGCAGGCCGGCGCCCGCCATCCGGTCGACGATGTTGTAGAAGCGCGCGGTCTTGTTCTTGGCCCATGACGTCTCGATGGCCCTCGGGTAGCCGGTTCGCTCGCGTATGTGAATGACGTCTTCCACGAATTCGGCGTCGTCTTCAAGCATGCCGAAGTTGGAGTCGCACAGGACCAGGGTCTCGGTCTCGTACTTGGCCAGCAGTTCGACCTCGTCACGCAGCCGCTCACGGGAGAACGTCCGGATCTTCTGCCCAACCGCACCACCCCAGTAGCAGAAGGCACACTTGTACGGACAGCCGCGACTGGTTTCCAGCAGCGCCACGTCGTACAGGAACGACCCATTGCGGTCGAGCAGGGGAATGGCGCCGGACAGGATGGGCGACGGTATGTCGTCCAGCTCGGTCATCCGCTCGGGCTCCGCCGTGGTGAATCCCGTGTATCGACCGGTACGCAGGGAGATCCCGCCGATCGTGGCCAGGTCTTCCGGCGTCACACCGCCGGACGAACCCACGACGGTGCGGACGATGTCCCGTAAGGTCCGTTCGCCTTCGCCGTTGGCGATGACGTCGACCGGCTCCGCGATCGCGAACATGCGGTCGGCCTGATTGGCGACATGCGTACCGCCGAAGATCACCAGGCCGTCGGGCTTGACCTGTTTGTAGGTCTCGGCGAGTGCGATGAACCGCCGCAGGTTCCAGCCGAACACCGAGAACGCCAACACGTCCGGCGGATCGTCGGAGAAGACCTCAGCCGCCATGCGCGCGAGGTTGTCCGCGCCGTCGAAGTTGTGGATGCGGACGTCGACCGCCGACCGGAGATCGTCGTCGGCCAGAATCATCGATTTCATGTAGCCAGCGGCGAGCGGCATCGACTGCAACGCCATCGACCACACTCCCTGCTGGACGATTGCTACGTTCTTGTACATCGTCACACTTCCCTGCCCGGATAGTCGACGGATGGCTCACTGGGCGCCCCTTGTCGCGGGCCCCACCGGACTTGGCTGTTCCGAACGACCTGTGAGAACGCCGTGGACGAGGGCGGCCGCGTGGTCGACCAGTTCCTCCGGGGTCAGGTCGGTCGCCTCGATCACGTGCCAGGACGCCGACTCGGCGGCGACGCGCAGATACTGGTCCAGCATGTCGCGCTGCAGTTCGACGAAGGAGTCCTCCGTCCGTCCGGCGAACGCCAGGTCCTCCACCGGACCAACGCGGCCACGCTGGCTCAGCCGCCGGCGCCGGCACACCGCGGGGTCGACGTCGAGCACGATCCCGATCTCCGGAGTGAGAAAGGACGACCGGTAGGCGTCGAGCACCGCGGTCCGCAGCAGGCCAACGAACTGGCTCGGCGCGTCGTTGTCCACGACCCCTGCCACGCTGAGAACCTTGCCGACGTTCTTGATCCCGGAGCTGTCCGCGACTACGACGTGGCCTGCCTGGACGAGTGGGCGCACGACCTGCGCGGCGATCAACACGTCCGCGACGAACTCCAGTAGCGCGGACGCGGTCATGCCGGAACTCGTTGCCCCGACCGGCTGGTTCGGGGCTTCGGATTCGAGTCCGGCCGCATGGAACTCGGCGAAGCTGGGTGGCGCCTGCAGCAGTCGCCGTGACCGGTCGTCGGTGGCGCCGATGTAGAGGGCACGCCATGCCTCGACATAGAGTTCCTGCAGCAGCGTGCACAGCGACTCGTCGGTGGACAGCCTGCCGTTGACGATGTCGGACCAGCGGCACAGCGTGGTGGTCGCCCCGCCGGCGCGGAGCTTCACCGCAAGACCTTTTGCCAGGGTGGATTTTCCGGAACCGTCGGGGCCGAGGATGTTGACGACCAGCCCGGCCGGCGTCTGCGTGATGTTCATGACGCAGTATGTTCCGATGCCATGGCGGCCGATCGACCGCGGTCCACGTGCGCCGGGTCGTCCGGCACTCGATCCCGTGCGGCAGCAGCGATCTTCTCGACCTCCTCGCGTGGGCCGATCAGCACCTGCTTCTCCATGTCGAAGTACTTCAGCCAGTCCGCTGCCGAACCGTGTAGTCCCAGGTCGGCGAATGCCAGCTCGATCCGGTCCGTGCGGAAGATCCGGTCGGCGACCTTCGTGCTCCAGCGGGCCACGGCGCCGGCGGGCGCGGCGAACGTCTCGCCGAATTCGGCCACGGTGTCGGCGAGCGGCGTCAGTGGCGTGAGTCCCGCCGGTAGTGCGCCACGGATCTGCGCCTGTAGCCACACACCGAGTGCCACCTCGGCGGCCAGCCCGAAGCGACGGGCCCGCTGCCAGACGTCGTCGGCGGACACGGTCGACCCGGCGCACAGCACTTCGAGGTCGAGCGCCCTGATCAGCCTGATGTCGTCGTCGAGCACGGCGTGGATCCAGCTCGCCGCGTGCTCGTGGGAATGGGCAAGCAGGTTGAGCGCCTGGAGGTCCGGCGACATGTAGCGGCACGGCAGTCCGTTGGCGGGCGCCGGCAGGCTGTCCGTCAGCCACTCGGCCGACAGCGCCTCGGCCGGACGGGAGTACTTGGCCGGCCCGCAGATGTGCGCGTCGATGCACAGTTGGGCCACCGCACCGGGTTTGCGGCGGAAGTAGGTGGGTCCGTTGAGGCTGTCCTTGATCCAGTAGCCCAGCTCGGCGAAGCGTGGCGCGAGGGCGGCGTGGTCGTCGTCCGACATGAGCAGGTCGAAGTCCGACATCAGCCGGTGTTCCGGCTTGCGGTAGTAGCCGTAGAGATTCGCACCCTTGAACAGGACGCACCGGCTGACGACCTCCGGTTCGCGGTCGTACAGCTCGCCGATGGCCGTTTCCAGTTCCTGCTGACGCAGCCGTGCGCTCGTCGCCCGCCGGGCCAGATCGTCGGTGATGCTCAGCGAAACCCGGCCGAACCAGCCGATCTCGCGCAACGCGTCGAGCGCCAGTCCGGGCACCCGGTGTTGCAGGGCG
This sequence comes from Pseudonocardiaceae bacterium, assembly GCA_036491115.1. Taxonomy (GTDB): domain Bacteria; phylum Actinomycetota; class Actinomycetes; order Mycobacteriales; family Pseudonocardiaceae; genus DATEPR01. The sequence goes on along the minus strand of DASXCQ010000020.1, from coordinate 18,561 downwards.
AGCACAAGAAAGTCGGGCCAGTGCACGTCCGTGCCGTGCGAGCCGCCCGAAGCCCACCGTTGGGCGGTGACGGCAGGATCAGCGTCCAGCTCGGAGATCAGTTGTGCCGCGCGGTCCATGTCAGTCTCCCTGTCACCGGTGTTGTTCGTGGTCGCTCGTCGAGCGCCGGGCACCGGCCGGAATCCGGCACCCGACCGTGCCGACCAGGTGGTCGATGTCCGACTGCCGAAGGGGTCGTGGATTGTTGCGGGCCCGGTCCGACGCCAGCACCACGGTCCAGTCCTGGCGCAATACCGAGCGTTCGGTGTCCAGCTCGGCAAGGCCGGTGGGAAAGCCGCCGTAGGACAGCAGGGCGGCGACGACCCGGGCCAGGTCCACCTTCGCCGACGGTGGCGGCGTCACGGTCGCGGCATTGTGCTGGATCACCCACGGCAGGCAGAGCCCGACGGCGGCACCGTGCGGCAGGTCGCAGCGGTAGGTCAGCGCGTACGAGAGAGCGTGCGCCGCCGTCGTGCGCGCGATGTTGATGGCGGCGCCGGCGAGTGTGGCGCCCCAGCTGAGCCGGTCCTCCAGGACGACGTCGCGCCCATCCTTGGTGATCGCGTCCAGCGCGGCGGCCAGCACCGCGTACGACTCCGTGGCGTACCGCGCCGACTCCGGAGTGGCCCGGCGGGACCATCCTGCCTCGACGGCCTGAGCGAGTGCGTCTACAGCTGCCGAAGCGAAGGTCGGCGGATCGGTCGTCCAGGTCAGCTCGGGATCGACGAGTACGACGTCGGCGCGCAGCGCGGGGCCGTCGACCGAGATCTTGCGTGCGCCCTGCCACAGGGTGGCGAAACCGGTCGCCTCGCTGCCCGAGCCGGCCGTCGTGGGCACCAGCAGGAGCCGGAGCCGCCGCGACTCGGGACGACGGCCCTGCGGGTCGGCGCGCCACCGGTCGAAGTCGTCCGGGGCGTGGGCGAACGTCGCCACTACCTTGGCGAGGTCGAGGGCGTTGCCGCCGCCGATGCCCAGCACCGCGTCGGCGTGGCAGTCGCGTGCCAGGTCGATCGCCGCGCGCGCCTGCTCGACGGTGGTCCGTGGGCTGGCGGAACGCAGGTAGCGCACCTCGCGTTCCGTGGTGGCGGCCCCGACCCGCTCGGCCGCGCCGCACCTGCCGTACGACTCGCCGCAGCGGACCACGACCAGGCGTTCGACGCTGAGCACATCGAGGTGCGCGCCCAGCGTACGAGTGATTCCCCGACCAAAGTAGCCGGTGTCCAGGTAGGGCAGTGCCCGGACCGATGTGTCGACCGACCCGGTCATGGCGACACCGGTGCCGTCCGGATGGCGGCCGCGAACCGGGTCGCCAGTTCCGGTAAGGCCAGTGACTGCGACGCACGACCTGCGGTGGTGTCCGACATCATGCCTTCGATGACCAGCAGGGTCGGCCCGGCCTGCTGCCTGGCCCGGCCGAGCAGCTCGTGGACCTCGGCCGCGGTACGTGCTCGCCCGACCACGGTGATTCCGCACGCCGAGGCGATCCCTTCGAAGTCGACCGGTGTGCCGCCGACCGGCTGACCACCGGTCGACTCGTAGGCGTGATTGTCGAAGACGACGTGGATGAAGCGGGCCGGCCGGTGCTCGCCGATCGTCGCCAGGACGCCGATGTGCATCAGTAGGGCTCCGTCGCCGTCCAGGACCACGAGGGGCGTGTCCGGCCTGGCCACGGCGATACCCAGCGCGATGGAGGCAAGATGCCCCATCGAGCCCTGCATGTAGAAGTTCTTCTCGCTGTCGTCCAGATCGTGCAGTTCGCGGGACAGATACCCCGTGGTGGACATGAGGTAGTCGTCCTCGCGTGCGGACAGCAGTGCCTGGACAGCGGCACGACGGGTCATTCCCGCTCCGTCGACCGCCGCGTCCGCCCGGGGCGGCCGCTCCGTCGGCAGGACGGGCGAGGGAAACAGTAGGAACGCCGGCTGGCCGCGGCGCAGCGCCGTTCGCGCCCCGCCGATCGCCTCCGGCCAGGACGTGGTGGTGCCCATGGTCCAGTGCGGTATCTCCAGCGAGTCCAGCCAGGAGGGTACGACCCGACCCATCCAGCGATGTTGTTCCTCGCCCGGACCGGGCTCCGGGTGGCCTCGCAGGCTCATCAGGAACAACGCCGGAATCCGGTAAGGCAGCAGAAGCGATGTCAACGGGTTGATCAGGTTGCCGAAGCCCGAGTTCTGCAACATCACGGCCGGCGTGCGCCCGGCCAGGTGGACACCGGCGGCAACACCGACCGCGCTGCCCTCGTTGACCGCAGGAAGATGAGTGATCGCCGCGGGATCGTTCCGCATGGCGGTGTAAATCCCATTGAAATACGAGCACGGAACACTCACCAATGTGTCGACGCCGAGCTGCCGCAGACCGGACAACACGTCCTCGCCGCTGACGTCGACGGCCGTGGTGTTCGCCATCCGCGTGCTCACGTCGCGGATCCGTCGCTAAAGGTCTTGACCGGCATGCTCGACAGCTCGAATATGTCGGCGATGTCGACCAGGTCGTCCTCCACGGACGCGGCGCAGCCTCCGTTGGCGAGGGTGTCGAGCATTCGGCGGGTGGCCTTGACCTGGGCGCGCAACGTCTGGTTTGCGTAGATGACCACCCGAAAGCCGAGGCTGCGCAGTTCCGTCTCGGTGATCGTGGTGTAGGTCGTCGGAATGGCCACCAGCGGCGTGGCACGATTCCAGTGCCGGGCGAATCGAACAATCTCCTCAGGAATGCTGCTGCGACTGTGCACGAGTACCAGATCGGCCCCCGCTTCGGCATAGCAGTTCGCACGTTCCATGGCTTCGTCCATACCCAACCCGGAGATGAGCGCCTCGGTTCGCGCGATCAGCAGAAAATCCTTGTCCCGCTGCGCGGACTTCCCGGCATCGATCTTGTCGACGAACGCCGGGATCGAGACGAGCGGGTGCTCGACATCGGCGAAGCTGTTGGCCTTGGGGAACACCTTGTCCTCGATGCAGACGGCCGCGATGCCACGCGCCTCGTACCGTCGCACCATGTGTTCGACGTTGAGCGGACCACCGAAGCCGGTGTCGCAGTCGGCGATGACGGGCAGGTCGACGGCCTGGACCAGGCTCTCCGCGGTGTCGAGATACTCGCTCATCGTCACGCAGCCCATGTCGGGCACCCCGCGGCTGGCCGACAGCGTCAGCCCGGATTCCCAGATGGCTTCGAATCCCGCGTTCTCGGCCAGGCGGGCGGCGAGCGCGTCGTGGCAGCCAACGGCCCGCACCAGTCGACCGGAGGCAATGGCCGAGCGAAGTCTGAATCTCGTGTCATCCCTCATGCGACCCCGTCCCGCGCGGTGTACCAGATCCGATCCTCGCTGAGGTATCTCCGTAGGGCCTGCGGTGCGAAACTGGCCACCACCGCACGAGACCTGTTGCCGACCGCCCCACCCACACGCAGAACCACGACTGTTGCCTCCTCGCCCGGGGGCACGGCGAAGGACAGCGCGACCCCCGGCACGACATACAGGGAATCGCCGCTACCGACGACCTCCTGATGGTGCTGCCCCGCGAAGGTCCACCTGATGTCGAGTGACTTCGCCGACAGCACGTAGAGATACGAGTGCTGATGTGTCGCGATTCGTTCGCCGGGCCCCGAATTCAGTACGGTCAACTCCAGCGCGGACGTGTCCTCATTGAACGGATCGTGTGCCAGCCGCCGGACCCGATAGGAAGGCGAATGGTGCCATTCGCCACTTGCCGCCCGGCGGGCCAGGTTCACCGTCGTCGTCGGATCGTCGAGTGCGGGCAGCAGCGCCGACCGAGGCATGCCCAGTGCGGACGCCAACACCCCGAGTTCGGCGAGGCTGGCGGTGTCCGGCCGGCTGGCGAGGTCGGCCACCCGCTCGGCGGGTAGATCGGTCCTCGCCGCCAGTTCGTCCACGGTCATCAACTGGCTGTTCATGATTTCGGCCAGCGGGGACCGATCCGCATGCTCGGCCATCAGCGAACGGCACGCCTCATTACCGAGTGCGGACAGTTCCTGCTGCGGATCACCGACCAGTCCGGTGCCGTAGGTCAACGCGAGAATATGCGTCGGCCGCGGACCTCTGGCGGTGAAGGAATGGGGTGCCCATGGGGCTCCCCATACACTGTCACCGGTGGTCATCGCGGCGCAGTGACGGCGGCCGGCACGATCCTGGAAGTAGTAGTTGATGTCACCGACGAAATAGGTGAACTGATACAGCAGGTGTCCTTCGTTCCACGCGACCCGGCTGTTGTCGGGACTGTTGTCGTCGACATGCACCAGCATTTCGATCAGCTCGGGCCGGTAGGACGCGAGCCGGGTGGTGGCCGTGTCGCAGTAACGGTAGTAAGGACCGCTGCCGCGATCGATGATCCGCCCGCTGGCCTGCGACGACTCAGCGCTGACGACGAGCACCCCTCGGGGAACGTCGTTGTGCACGGGCAGCAGATCGCGCTCGTTGACCGGCCACCGGCGGGCGACGTGTTCGATGAAGGCCCACGTCACCGGCACCTGTCCGGTCACGTACCCGGCGAAGGTGCCCGGCTCCAGGCCGAGTTCAGTGTCCGCATCCGCGTCGTTGCGTTTGAGGTCGTTCGCGATCGAGCGCAGCAAGGCTGCCATTCTCGCCGCGAATCCGTCGTCGCCGTCGATCGGCGACAGAGCCTGACCTGTCAGCACAGCATTATCCGGCGCCAATGACAACGGAGGCCCTCCGTCTGCAGATTCGCCCGGCAGCCGCACCCCGGCAGGGCGGCGACGGACACAATCGGAATCAATCACCGTAAGCGAACGCCCGGGTCACGGCGTTGTGTTATTCGCCATCACGCTGCGTGGTTTCTACCAATGAGGCGCGGGACCCATGCGCCGCCCTGTTGTCACGTTTCACGGTATCCGTAGAAATGTAAGCCTGACGTCACGACAGCGCAAGGAGTCGCGTTTCGTCATCCGGAATTCGCGGGTGATTCGGTACGTGACCGCTCGCGGAAGCCGAGCGGTCGGCGTGTCTTCGCTGGTGAGCGGAGCGCCCCCACCGCAGCCGGTGTTTGACTGGCGTGCGGCACCAGTTGGACAACAGCCGTGCGCCTGCCCGTCACATCGGTTCCGGCAGCAACATGGTGTGCGCCAACAGTTTGGCCAACACCTCGGCGGCATCGGCGGTCGCCTCGTCCACGTCGATGTTGTACTCCGCCGCCAGCAGCGCGCCAATCTCGCGGACCGTCCGTATTCCGTCCACCTGGCGGAAGACGAAGCCTGCCGATTCGGACAGCTCCAGCGAGGTGCCGTCGGCGGTGACCATCAGGCGGCCACCGGAATTGCGCACCCGCATGTCGAACCGTGGCCCGAGGACACGGTCGAACCCTGGCACGACGACGCCGCCCATGGCTCCGGCACTCACACACTCACCTCCAGCGACACCTGCCGGCATGCCCGCAGCACCTCGATCACCCACGACGCGGGGTCGGCCGGGTCGTAGGACCGCATGGTCTCCAGTGCCCAATAGTCCTCATAGGACAGTAGAGTGGGGTTGGCGGCCTGGAAGCGGCGGGCCCGCCACTTCGGGTTGTGGTTGTATTCACCGTGGTGGGCCAACAGCGCGTCCATGGCGTGCCCGAACGCGGTCCTGGCGGAGAGCACCGCGCTGTGCACGTCGTCGCATGCCAGTTGACCGACAGCGTCCTCCGCGTACGAGTCGGCGTACATCAGCTCATAGGACACGCGGATCACGGCGAACGCCGAGTCGGCCAGTTCCTCCCGCCGGGTGCTGAGCCAGTCGCCGCCCAACCCGTCGACCCCGTGGCCGAACCTTTCCAGCAGGGCGATCTCGGGCGATGCCAGCCTGCTGCCCGCGTTTCCGCCCGCTTCGTAGGCTTCCCAGGAGACCTTGGCCATGACCTGGTCGACCTGGCTGTCCAGCCAGTAGTGCAGATCCCAGGCCACTCCGTCCAACCGGGTCGATTCGCCGACGACCGTGGCGGGCTCCAGTCCGACGCTGGTGTACACCGCTGTGTCACTACGCCATTCCTCGTCCGACACCACGTAGACGTCGACGTCGCTGGATGAGTTGCCCCAGCCGCGCACCAGCGATCCCGCGGCGAACACGCATCGACTGGTGCCGGGCACGAGACCGGCGGCCACCAGATCGGAGATTCGGGCGCGATAGTCGATGGTCATCGGACACCAACCCCAACCCGACCGGCTCCACCGAACCGGTCGCTCGCTGATCGATACTCAGGACGAGACGTGCTCGCGCAGCAGCCCGGCTTCCTCGAACGCGGCCGCCGTGCCAGGGTCGTCGAGTGCGCCGACCATGCCGAAGTACTGGACAACCGGTTCCGCGGCCTCTGCCGTGTCGCTGACGACACTGTCGACCGGCCACGACTCGACCAGCACCTGTTCCGTCGCGTCGGCCGTGAGGCCACACGAATGTAGGCAGGCGCCGATCTGGACGTAGTCCGGTTCCAGGAAGGCGAAGACGATCTCGGGCAGCAGCGGGCCGATCGCCCGCCGCTGCACCGTGGTGAGTGCCGGCCACAGGTGCCGCAGCAGCGTCCGGAAGTAGACGTGATGGCGCCCCTCGTCCTCGCCGTGGTCCCGCACCAGGTCGCGGACGGCATCCGGCAGGCGGGTGTCGCGGGGGATGTCGGCGAGGATGCCAGTGGTGAGAGTCTCGCTGACGATCGCGAACAGCAGGTTCTCCAGACCGCGCGCCGCGGCCGGCAGGCGGTTGCGCACCATGTCCAGGCGACCGACGAACGCCGCCGTGCCGAACCGGGGTCGCGGTACACCGGTGCGCGCCTCGACCTGCTGCGCGAAGTCGTAGGAGAACTGTGCGTGCCACGCCTCGTCGGTCACGATCTTGAACGCGTCGGCCCGCATCTGTTCCGGCAGCTCCAATCCGGCCTGGCCACGGCTGATTCGTCCCGCGACGGGGATGACGGCCAGTCCCTCAAGTTCCGTGGTGAAGTCCAGATAGCCGTACAGGCGGCCCACGAGGAGCCGCCGGGTGAACTCCGCCCCCTCGTTCCGCACCAGTAGGTGGCTCACCGCCGGTAGCAGTTCGGGTGGGAAATAGATGGCGTCGTCGGCGGGCTCGCCGAGTGTTCTCCGTGGTTTTCGGCGTACGCCCGAGCGCTCGTCCCAGCGGAGGAACGCGCTCCGGTACTGCGCCAGTTGCCGCACGGCCGCTTGCTGGCGGTGCTTGCGGACATACACCAGTTCGGCGAGCGCCTGTTCTCGGTACATTGACGTACGCTCCCCGCGGCTATTGCTGAGACCGTGGTGCAACGCTAGACAGTCCGGGTGGCGGCGACGACTGATTCGGCCGCCGCCGAATGTCCGGTCGAGAGGTCAGGTCCGCGGATCGGCCGATCGGCCCTGGGCTTCGAGGCGTTCGGCGAACTCGTACCAGGTCGTCGCGATGTCTCGGGCCAGTGGAGCAACGATGCCGGCGCAGTGGGCCGGAATCAGGTCGTGCAGCCGCTGCCATTGTCCTCTGCTCCGCAGGTGCACGTTCAATTGTCGCAGCAGTGCCCGGCCGGCGGCGTTGAAGCGCAGCGACGGATCGGTCGCCAGCAGCCGCAGGGCGACGGTGACGTCCTGTTCATGTTCGTGGAGCGTGACGGGTCTGTCCGTGAAGTCCCCGAATGTCGGGCCGCCTCCCGCGTCCGCTTCCTCGCCGCGATCGGAGTCCTCGTCGGACAGGCGCTGCCGGACCCGCATGACGGTCGACGGTGACACTCCGGCGTTCCGGGCTATCTCGCGCAGCGACGCGTCGGGCCGTTCACGGATCAGTTCGGCCACCCTCGCACGGACGGCGACATTGTCGACCGGACGGGACCGGCCGTCCTTGCCGACCCGCGCCGCGGTCGCCGCATGGTCCGCGGCGCCACGCGACTGGGCGACGGTCCGGCGGGACAGGCCGCTGACCGAGGCGATCCGCCGGTCGGACCACTCAGGATGCGTCGCGATGATCCTGGTGACGGCAGCGAGCCGATCGTCGTGCGACAACGGCAGGCCGTACCGCACGTTCGTGGCGACGGCCAGCACGAACGCGTCATCCTCTGCCCCGTCGTAGAAGCACACCTCTATCTCGGCCTCGCCGCGGAGCATGGCGGCTCGCAGGCGGTGCATACCGTCGATGACCCGGTTGGAGGCGCGGTGCACGGTGATGGGTGGGAAGGCGGCCGTGGACGCGGCCAGGGAGTTGATGTGAGCGGTGTCCTCCCCGGCCAACCGGGGTGAGTCCGCGGGACGTAACGAGGCGATCGGAACCTTGACTGTCGTCGCAGGCTCCTGACGTCGATGGTCGGTGGCGTTCAACGGCGGTGGCACTGGCATGGTCCATCCCCCAAGTAAGACCCGGTTGATGAGCTGCGTGCACGGTGTGGGTGGGTGGATGGGTCCCACAACTCATGGAGCCCGAGGGCGGTGCACGGGGCGTCGTCGGGCGGCGTCGTCATGGCGCCTCACCGGCCAGCAGATCCGTCGACTCCCGGTCGGTCTGCGGGGTCACGGATTCGAAGAAGTAGCGGTAGTGGAAGCAGACCAGGGCCACGACGAGTTGGCCGACCGCCGCCACTCCCAGCGTTGCCCGGGCGCCGATCACCACACCGAGCCAGCCCGCCAGCAGCGCGCCCAGCGGCATGGCGCCCCTGGTGACCGTCCGCATCACCCCGTACACCGCGCCCAGGACGTCGTGGTCGACGACCATCTGCCGGACCGACAACGACGCGACGCCGTGCACGGTCGTGCCGAAGACGATGCCGAACTGGCCGACCGCCACCAGGGCGGCAGCCAGCCACCGCGGTCCCTGCGCCGCCGTCACGACCGCCTCGCCGGCGGCGGCCACCATCAGGCTGACCGCGATCGACGCCGGCATTCCCCAGTTGGACACCAGTCTGGTGGTGGCGGCTCCGCCCACGACGCCACCGATCGCCCCGACGGAGAGGACGACACCGTAGACGAAACCGCTCTCCCCGAGATCCCGCACCATGAACAGCAACGTGACCGTCACGGCGAACCCGGAGAAGAAGTTGTAGCCCGTGCCGTCGAACGCCAGCAGGCGCAGCGCGCGATGCCGCCACACCTGCGTCGCGGATGCCCGGAACGGTTGTCCCACCTGGCCATCGGCCTTCGGTTCCGGCCCCCCCGGCACCGGTAGCAGCCGGGTCACGACCGCGGAGAAGACGAAACTCGCGGCGTCACCCAGCAGCGCGTTGGCGGCGCCGATGGTCGACACGAGCAGCGCGCCGATGCCGGGACCGCCGACCTGCGCCGCCGAGTAGGACGTCTCCAACCGTCCGTTCGCCAGCACCAGCTGTTCCTTCGGCACCAACCGTGGCACGTAGGTGACGTAGGCGATGTCGGCCGCGACGGTCAGCAGGCCCAGCAGGAAGCCGACCGCCGCCAGGACTCCGATGCCGAGCCTGCCGGTCAGTGCAGCCAGCGGTACCGCCGTCAACAGGGCCGCCCGGACGACATCGGCGGTGACCAGGACGCGGCGTTTCGACACCCGGTCGACGTACGGGCCGATGACCAGTCCGGCGAGCAGGTTCGGCACCCGTTGCGCGGCCGCGATGAGGCCGATCTGCACGGGGGACGCGTGCAGGTTGACGACGGCGATCAGCGGAAACGCGACGTACGTGATCTCCGAACCGACGAACGAGACGGACTGGCCGGTGAAGAACCCGAGGAACGACGTCCGCCAGATGCTCGACCCGCGCCGCTGACCGTTGCTCATCCCGCCGACCGCGCTTCCACGATCGGGGGCAGCCACGATTCGGGTACGCCACCGCCCGCCGACAGCACGAACCGGCCGGCCGGCGTCGACAGCATGCCCAGCGGCCCGGCGAACTCGAACCGCTGCTGTGCGACCGGTTGCTCGTCGGGCATCGGGATGCCGAACATCGCCAGGCCCGACTCGTAGACGCGGCGCGCACCGAGTGTCCCCTGCAACCGGGTGAGGAGCCGGTCGGCGAGCGGAGCGACACCCTCCCGATCCCTGATCCGTTTGGCGGCCCGCAGTGCACACCACCACACGGGATGCCGGGCCGACCGAACCGATGGCCGAGTGCCGGGTCGGTGCACTGCGCGGGGCTCGGGCACCGACGCGCGCCGCACGGCGGGGTTGGCCCGCAGCGCTTCGGCGAGCCGGTTCCACTCGACGGCGACGCCGTGTCGTTCGACCAGGTCGATCACCGCGTCCGCAGCGGACCGGTCGGCGAGGTGGTCGAGCAACAACGCGGCGTCCAGCAGGTCGCGGGCACCGAACGGCCGGCCGACACCCTCCTCCACCAGCAGGAGCAACGCCAGCGATGCCGAGTCGGTCGCCGTCAGGTCGAGACGGCGGGAGGCGACGGACCAGTGGTCGCCCTCCAGCGGATCGGTGGTGACCTCGATCCGGTCGGGCATCGGATCACCGCGGTCCTGGGTCAGCACGACGGTGATCTCCGGACCGGAGCGCCGCGGCGACCTGCGGGCCCACACCGCGTCCACCTCCCAGTCCGCCGCGAGCAGGCTGGCGGTCACGTCCCACAGCGTCGCCACGTCGTCGGCGACCAGGTCCAGGTCGTCCTGCTGCCGAACGAGATGCGCCGGGTAGAGCATCCGGGTGGCACCGCCCTTCAGCGCCCACACGCTCGGGTGCGCCGCGCAGATCGACCGCAACATGCGATCACTGCGGCCGATCCGGTGCCTGCTGCGGTCCAACGCGGCGGACTCGTCGGCAGCCAGCGGGGCGACCGCCGCCCGCGCGGACAGCAGCGTCGGCAGGAACTTGTTCGGCCACGTCGCGGCGAGGTCGGTCAGATCGGCCGCCCTCGGCAGTGCGGCCACAGGGGCGAGCAGCGCCTCCACCCGGTCGAGCGGCCAGTCGGTCATGGTGTGGCCCGCACTTCCGCCTGCCGGTTCGACCATACGTCGTAGAACGGCTGCCAGCCGTCGCCGAGCAGTTTGCGCTCGATCCGCGGGCCGCGCGGGTGGTCGTAGGTCACCCGGCCCAACAACACCCGACCGGTCGCGATCGACCGGCGTACCGCCGCGGCCACGAGGCTGGTTTCCGCTCCGGACGGCGGTTTCTCGGCGAACATCACATCGACGACCTCATCGCAGTCGAGTTCGGTGACCTCGTCGCACACATCCTCGACGGTGGTCAGATGGCCGAGCCGCCGGCCGGCGTCGTCGGTGACCACCAGAGAACACAGGGCGTCGGTGCCCACTCCCAGTTCGGCGACGTACTCCCGGGCCTGGTCAGCGGCCCTAGTCCCCAGTGCCGCGTAGCCTTCGGTGTAGCTGCGTTCCAGCAGATCCGTGACGAACGCGACGTCGTCGGCGCCGTCGGCATCGCGGACCCGGAACCGGACGTCGACCGTCGGCAGGTGATCGAGCACGAGATAGGCGATGCTCCTGATCAACCCGGCCGCAGCCGGGCCTGTCGCGGCCGGGCGGGCCCTGACCAGCAGCGGCCTCGGGGCGAACCGTGCCATCAGCCCGGCGAGCACATCGGGACGCTGTTCGATCTCCGGGTCGAGCGGCACGACGTAGACGTGATCGGTGGCGTCGACCGGGTCGGTGAACGTGGTCGCCACGTAGCGCAGGCCCGACGTCTGGCGCGTGAGCCCTTCCGCTCGGCAATACGCGATGAAGTCAGGCGCGACGTCGACTCCTGCGGTTCGGACTGCAGGTCCACCCATATCAGGCCTTCCTCGGAAGCGTGTGCACCGAGGCACGAGTCACCTCGGCGCACACGCATTCGTTGCCGGATTACTTGCGCTTCTTGATGCGCGGACGCACCCGGGCGACAGCCATGATCAACACCTCCCCCCAATTGTGTGCGACACGGATCAGGTAGGCGGCACGAAGTGTGAACGTTGATTTAACGCAGAATTACAGGATTCTCAATACAAGCTCCCGGGTCAATCGGCCGAACAGGTGAGCGCCAGCGTCCGACTTCCGCAGCGAACCGTCCTATGTCGACAATTACTTTGCGTTGGCGGCAGGCGCACTCAGCCACCACCTGAAGGAAATTAACAGTTACCAGGATTCGAATTACCGCACGCATTCAGTTCGTGCTCGACAGTAATGTTCCCGGCATCTCGGCGCCTTGACCAGCAGAAACTCCCAGGACCGCACAGTGCGCATCAACAAGTCGTCAACTCCGCGCATGTTTCCGTTCATGCCGAATAACCAGAACGTCGGTTACGCAGGCGCGGCGGCAGCACTACCGGACCAATCGCTGGGCCGTAAGCCAATCCGTACCGACGGTTATCCATCAATTGACACGATTCAGTGACAAGTGGCACTCCGCGATAGAATATATCTACCACGTCTACCACCTCGCTCATGACGGCCACGACGCGTTGGCTGGTCAACTCGGAAATACCTGTCAGTGCGGAAGGCGGGTTCCCGGCCACTGCAGGTCTGCAAGGACAGCAGCGTGGTCGGACGGCCAGACGCCAGCTACAGTAACCACGAGTGACATCATCCCTGGCCCATCCCTGGCCCACGCGAGTGATTTTGTGGGGCATGGCCCGCTGGTGGTGATCGCGGTAATATGCTCTCGTATCATGCGGATGGTTGATCGCGGCTCTGTTACCTCGCGTACCGCCGAGGTGATGGATGGCTGATAAGGCGCCCCAGTCGGGACGCACCGTCCCCACTATTGATCTTGTTCGGATTGGTGCCGGTTCCGGACGTGCTGGAGAATGGGCGTGTCCGTCGTCGCTACAGTAGCCTGGAAGTCTCGGCCACGATCCCGCGCCGTCGCCACTTTTCCGCGTGAACACCTGGATCAGTTCGTTCTCCGGCCAATCATGACGGCGCTGGACAGCATCGAGTTCGATGCCGCCTCGCCTGGCGAAGCGATCGCGCAGGTGCCCCTGACGGGCAGGCCGATCCATCCGGGCGTCGCACGGTTTGCCGAGCATGCGACCCGCATGTACTTGACAGCCCACCCAGCGGCGGACGGCGCGCTGACGCCGGTCCGCCCGTGGTGGGTAGCGCAACAAACACCAAATCCGTGGTATGGAGTTGTACGCCTGGGGCCGCCGGTACGAGGCAGGCGGTGGTCAACTACGCGAGTTTCGTTTCCTGGGCCTGGGCGGCGTCAGTTCGCGCGACCGAGCACCAGCCGAGGTCGCGATCGCCGCGTACGTGACCGCGATGGGCGTGGCGGCGTCGTGGCCCGAGCCCTGGTCAGAGCCCTTTCGCCCAGATGGCCACGTCCGCCCAGAACGCGTGCGGGTCGTCGATGTCGGGTTGGTGGACGGCTCGATCGAGGTGCTGTTCGACGGCACGGGCGAGGAAGCCAGAGGCTACTTCGCTGAGCACGGCCGACATGAGGTCGCTCAGATCGTCGCGGGTGGCGAAGCCATCGCCGGGTCCGCCTGTGTGGGTTCCCGGTGGCGACTGGCGAGGACGGTGAGCACCGACCGCATCGCCGAGATGACCAAGAGGCTGTACACCGTCCAGGAGGAGGTGCCCGCCACGGCCACCGCCGACGACGAGCGGGTCGAGCTTTCCGGCACGGTCGAGAGCGTGATCGCGCGCGGAACGGCGCGCCCAGCAATCCGGACGGGACCGGATATCCGTCGACGACATCGCGGCGGAGTTCCTCGCCGTCGGGGGTGGCAGTTCTCGAAAGATCCTCGAACTCTTCGGCATCTCCCTGGTCGAGGTGCCAGAAGAGGAGCCCGCGACGGCCGCCCTTCCCTGCCCGCAGCCCGCCACGCGGAAACCCATCGCGCCGCGGGCCGACGACGGCCCGGCTCTGTTCGACACCGAGGGCAGGCTGCTCACCGAACGGCTGAGCCCGAGCGCGGCCGCCGCGTTGCGAGCGGCGACGCTCATCGCGGCCTTGCAGGGGGCGTCGTCAGCACGAACGTGCTGCTACTCGCCTTCGCCGCAGTGGAGAGCGAAGCGCTGCGCGAAGCCCTGGCCGGGCAGGGACCCGACGGACCGGCGGCGTTCCGGCGGATCTCATCGTGGTCACACCGCGTCGGCCCAGTTCTCGCCCCGGGCTCAGCAGGCATTGGCGCAGCTCAGCGCCCAGAACGGGGTCATCGACGATGCCGCCGTCCTGCGCGAGGTCCTCGCGACGGAGGACTCGACCGCGAGAACCATGCTGACCCGGCTGGGCATGGACCAGAACCAGGTCCGGCAGGCGCTGTGTCCCGACGAGCACACCCCGACCCCGCGCGACTGACATGGGCCGCAGCGGGGCAGGACCGATCACCCGCCTTCCTTCAGCCGTGGCACGATGAGCGTCGCGACTTCCGGTGGGCAGTCGGCACGATCCTTGAGAGCACTGGCATAACCGCCTGGCTTGTTATGCTCGTACAACAGGAATGCGTCCGCGATCGCGAATTTGACCGCGAGATCGGTCGCGGGCCTGCTGAAAATCGATATCAGCCAGGTGGGCGCATCCGGGTCGCGGCGGAGGAAGCTCAACAACATCGACGTTACCCGGACACCCAGTTTCGAGCCCAACTGCCCAGGCGTGAACCCGGTCAGCACGCCGCCGATCAGGTCCCGGGATACGCCTGGCTCCAGCCGCCGTGGCATCACTCTGCCGGCCAACGAGGACAGATCCCGTACCGCTGCCGAACGGTCGCTCGCGGATGCGTCAGGCCTCACAACGCGCGACCGGACGATCCCACAGATCCGCCGCACGTCTGATTCGGTCAACGGCCTGATCTCGTCGATCTGGACGACCAGTTCCAGCAGGGATCGGGACAACATGCTGTCCTCACGATTGTCCCCGGCGGCTTGCATCCGGTCGATTACGGCGTCGACAGACACATTATCCGGTCTTTCCAGCAGCAAGGCAGTCAGTCGCTGGGCCGCATCCGTATGCCGGGTGCGCAACAATGTGGCTACCCACGAGAACATCGACTCCGGCAGCCCGTCCTGATGTTCGTCGACAATGGTCTTCACCACCGTTCCCGCCACGGACGGGCTGACACCGGACACCACTTGTCGTGTGATCCAGTCGCGTGCGACAGCGTCGGTTTCGGCAAGCCTGCCCTCCAGCCGACCACGGATTCGCAGTTTCTCGGCCGCCGGTGAATTCGACCGGGGTTTGACCATGTCGATCGTCCTGCGCAACTGACCGGCGAGTTGTGTCAGCAGGTGCAGCGGGTAGTGGAAGATGGTCTGCAGTACGGCGATGAGAAGGGCCGATTCCGGATCGATCTGCTCGAATTCAGCCCACAGTGCCCGGTAGATGGCCAGGTCGTGGCCCGCGAGGACGAACTGGGTCGGCCAGACCGCGCGCGGGTGGCTCGCTCGCCTCGGCCGCAACCACTCCATCAGCCGCCGCCGGGTCGAATGATCGACGCCTGCAGCAAGATCCGGGGTGATTTTGCCGACGGCATTCAGGGCGACGTCCGCGTCTGGCGGCTCTTTCGAAAGCAGCCGCTGTGCTGCCCACATCGCCCGATTCGCCACCATCAAGGCTGCGGCATTGACGTGCGGTTCCTCCGCCACACTCCTGCCCAGCATCAATTCGTCGAACAACTGACCGGCCAAGCTGTCGTCCGCCTCAGCCAGTTCAGCGACGAACTTCACCTGGCCGTTGTTCCAGTCCTTGGGCAGGGAGGCGGCGAGCACCTCGCGCCAGGTCTCCCAGCCCAACCGTTCGCGCTGGACCGGGTCGCGCCACAGTGCAGTGAGAAGATCGACTTGTTCGCGGTCATCGAGCGGTGGACATGCGTGGTTCAGTGCGATTCTCGCGAGAACCAGAAAATCGTCATTCTGCACCCCGGCCACTCGATGCGCTCTGATCGCGCCCCGCATTCCCATGGGGCATAGTCGCGGATACATTTCGCGGAGCACGGCCAGCTTCTCGTCGTTCGCGCGGACGACGGTGAATGGCGTGACCAGGCGTTCGAAGTACCGCTCTCGCTCCTCCGCGTCAGCCACTCCGGAGACAGCTCTCAGTGCGGTCCGCAGGAGGTCAGCGCCAGCGGCTTCGCGTGGCAGCAGCCTGGTGAGTGTGTCGACTGCCTTGGCGGCCAGACGGGATGGGTGGGACAGCGCCTGTACCGCGCCGGCGACTGCCCCGGAACGTGCTGCGGTGGTGCGTCACGGAGAGTGTCCAGTGTGACGGGCAGTAGTTCGAGGTGATCGGCGAGCGAGCTCAGGACACTGTCAAGTGCTTCGGGCTCGGCCCGCTGCAATGCCCCGAGCGTCTGGATCTGGACGGCGTCCGCGCTCGTCATCGGTATCAGCCGCGCGACGACCTGATAGTCGGCGAACTCGTCGACCTGCAGCAACATCGACAACAGCACGGCCCACGAGTTGGCCAGCCCGGACATCGTTCGTTCGATCAGTTGGCTGACCTCGTCCGACTCGACCCCGTGGGTGAGCGCCCAGCGGGCGTGCGCGAACTCGGCGAAGGTCTGATGGAAGAACTCCCAGTCCGACGCGTGTTCCTGGAGCACACCTTCGCTGATCAGCGCGTCGAGCCCGGTGCGCAGTGACTTCGGCACGAGCGCCTTCGGCGCTCGCATCGTAAACCTGCCAGAGGGTGTGACGACGTGCCGTGCGACCGCCAGCGCGGCGCGTTCCTTGTCACTGCCGTGTGCGCGCACCCGGACGTTCCAGTACTCCTGGTAGAGGCCGGTGACGCTGAGATCTTCCGGCATCACGCCGCGGTCGGCGAATGTTAGGCACGCCAGCGCCAGCCGCACGGGCAGCGAGCACACCTGTTGCAGTGCCTTACTGGTCGAAATGGAGCCGGACAGCGACTCGATGAACATCGAGTGGTCGGCGGTTCGCTCGCCCGTGCTCAGATACCACTCCGCCCACCTGACGATCTCCTGCTCGTCCAGTTTGGGTAGGTCGTAGGTCGTGATGCGACCGACGAGCCGAGGCCCGTCGTGCAGGTGGTTACTGAATTCGAACGTCCGGCACGTGATCACCACGTCGGCCACCTTGACCGCCTCGGCCAAGAGCGAGCCGATGCTCGGCGCCGACATCTGGTCGATCAGTAGATCGATGGTGTCGACCAGCAGCGTCACGGCACCGTAGGCGACCCGTTGGGCGGCCAACAGTGCGAGCAAGCCGTCACGCCCATGACGCAGGTCGGCCGCCAAGCCGAACACCATGTCAGCTTCCGCCGCGCTGGTAAGCTCCGCCCCTGACGAAATGCTGCCGCACGCGACCAGCACAACGGCATGGCTGTGGTCGTCGAGTTGGTCGAGGTACTGGCCGAGCAGCACGGTCTTGCCGATTCCACCATCGCCCAGCAGAGCCAAGATCTGCCGGTGCTGCTGGTCGGGCGTGCGCTTGTCTCGCCTGGCGGTGGCGGCGGCCAGCAGGTCGGTCCGGGATATCGCGGTGACCGAGGGGACCCGCAGCGACGCACGATCCTCGGCGATCACCCGAGGTCGGGTGGGTACCGCGGGTGCGACCATCTCGGGAGCGCCGTCGTCTAGTTCGACGTAGCGCTGAGCTGCCTCTGCGGCGAGCGCCAGGAACCATTCCTTGGCATCCTCGGCAATGATCGATCTGCCGCACATGATCAGGCCACAGCCGACGAAGGTCAGCAGCATTGCCGCGTGCCATTCCTCACCCATGGCAGCCGTTCGAGCGGGACTCGCCGCGCTGGCCTGAATGGCTTGGATCAGCTCGCGAAACGGCTGCGGCAGCATCGCGTGCGGTTCGCGGAGGTCGTCGAGCAGCAGGTTGATCGCGGCCGTCCGGCCGCTGGTGCCGAGACTGGGCAGCAGGTGCGCGCAGATGGTGAGCAGTAGATACGCCGGGTCGTAGGTGAGTGGCCATTTCGAGTCGTACCTGGCGAAGTCGATGAGCCAGAACTGCTCTGATTCGGGGCCGAACAGCAGGTTGCCCGGATGCAGGTCGCGATGCGCACGGCCGTACCACATGCGCAATTCGCGGCGCCGGTTCGGATGCGCGCCCAGTACCAGGCCGAACGGGTTCGGATGATCGCCAACCGTCTTCGTAGTCGGCTTTCCGTCGACGAGCAGGCCGTTATCGTGCGCCCACTGGTACAGCGGGTGGCCAGCGGTGAGCCGCTGTTTGAGTATCGAATCGAGCAATTCACCGGTCGGGACCTTGATGCTGCGAACGCCGCCCGGGTTCCACTCCTCAGCCACCGCCCGGACGGCCACGGCCGTCGACATGGTGACGGAGCTAAAGGCTCCCGTCTCGATCGCGGAGCCCAACCGGGTAGCCATCGACTCCAGGCTGCTGCCTACCATGAACGGTGGGAATGCGAAAATCTGATCGATGAAGTCAAAACCCATCAGCGCGGCGCCGCGAAGGTTCTGCGTTCGCAATCGCCAAATATGGTGCGCCAGGAAATCTTGTCATTGCTGCTAGCCCACTACGCTATCCGAAACCTGATGTGTCGGGCTGCTGACGAAATCGGTGAAGATCCGGATCACCTATCGTTCATGCGATCAATCCGCGTCATCCGCCGCCAAGTGACAGGGCAGGCGGACTTTTCCCCCTGAACATCGCAAACGATCATTGGTTGAAACCATCGCTGAGATCAACGAGAGACGCACCAAAGGGCGTAGACACCGC
>DASXCQ010000019.1:0-70856 GCA_036491115.1 Pseudonocardiaceae bacterium | reverse complement strand
GCTTCGGTGTCGGTTGTCACTGTCATCTCCCCATTCGGGCGCGGAGCAGGCCGAAGCAAGGTTCGCCTCGGGGAGGGTGAGAGGCCATCACCGGATTCCGGTGGTTGTCGAGTCCCCGATCGGCGAGGACGTCGAAGGTGACACCGCCGGAGCCTGGCCATGCACTGACCGCACGGGAAACACACCTGCGTGAACGGCCCCAGGGGATCGCCCCGGAGCCGTTCGTCGCGTTCGGATCGCTGCCGCTCGTCCGATGAGCAGCTGATCCGCCGCCCGGGCGCCGGTTAGTATGCGGCCGTGATCGAACAGCGGGTCGCCATGGTGACGGGAGCCAACAAGGGCATCGGTTTCGCCATCGTCCGCGGCCTTCTCGAACTGGGTCTCGTGGTGTACCTGGGCGCACGTGACGCCGAGCGCGGCGAGCGGGCCGCGGCGGAAGTGGCGGGCGCTCGCTTCGTGCACCTGGACGTGACCGACCCGGCGTCCATCGCCGCTGCCGCCGAACGGATCGATCGCGAGCAGGGCGTGCTCGACATCCTGGTCAACAACGCGGGCATCGTCGTCCGTCCGGTGCTCGCGCCCAGCGAGACGACGGTGGCGCAGCTGCGGGAGACGTACGAGACCAACGTCTTCGGTGTCGTCGCCGTCACCAACGGGATGCTGCCCCTGCTGCGGACATCGCGCGCGGGCCGGATCGTCAACCTCACCAGCGATCTCGGATCGCTGACCATGGCCTCCGGCGATCCGGACCACCCGCGACTGCTGGCCTACAACTCGTCGAAGGCTGCCCTGAACGCCGTCACCGTCACCTACGCGAACGAGTTGCGCGACCAGGGAATCCTGGTCAATGCCGTGTCACCCGGCTCGGTCGCCACCGACCAGAACGGGCATCGCGGCGTCCTCTCCCCCGATCAGGGCGCGCTGCTGCCGATCCGCATGGCCACACTGCCCGCCGACGGCCCGACCGGCACCGCCGTGACCGCAGACACCGACCTGGCCCAGCATCCACTGCCCTGGTGAACCAATCGTCCTGTGTGGACTGTCGGCTCGTGGCTCATGTGTCATCCCGACGTTGGCCTCCCCCGCGCAGGGCCGATGTCAGCAGCCACGACGATGCCGATGCCAGAACCACCGCCGGGACGGTGTCCACCCCGTTCGACCCGACGAGCAGCACCGCGAACAACAGCGGCGCGAACAGCAGGCGGGTCATCGCGGCCATGCCCGCGGCCGTGCCGATCGCCACGGTCAGGGTGGGCGACGTGTGGAACGCAGCCTCGGCGAGGGCCGCCACGCCGACGCCGACGAAGATCGACGGGAACACCGGGCCGCCGCGGAAGCCACACCCCAGGCACACCGCGTAGGCCAGGCCCTTCCCGATCAGCAGGATCAGCACGATCACCACCGACTGCCGCGCCACCAGGACGGGCACCGACGCCTCACCGGAGAACAGCACGTCCTGCGGGTTCGCGCCGAGCGCGCCGGCGAGCAGCGCGATCAGGCCGGTGACCAGGCCGCCGCCGACGAGCAGGATCGGGAGCTTGCCGTGCGGCAGGGGAATCCCCTCGATCGCGAGGCCCAGCCTGCGGATCCCCTCGATGACGACCGCGGCGACGAGTCCGACGCCGATGGCGATCGCCAGGTCCCCGGCGTGCAGGCCGTGATAGGCAGGCAGATCCGGCACTTGCAGGCCGGACATGTGCAGGCCGCCCCAGGTGCCGAACCCGATGAAGATCACGTAGCCGATCGCCGCCGCCACCAGGCCGGGCAACAACGCGGGGAGCAGGGCCGTACCGGCACCGACACCGGCCTCGACCAGGAGCATCCCGGCGACGATCGGGCCGCCGAACAGCGCCGAGATCGCCGAGAACGACCCGGCCGTGGACAGAACGGCCGTACCGCTCGGGTCGCGCTTGGCCAGCGGCACCACGGCCATGCCGATGACGGATCCCAGCGCGATCAGCGGCGCCTCCGGGCCGAGCACCGCGCCGAACACGAGCGTCCCGAGCGCGGCCAGCGCCACGCCGGCGCCGTGGCTGACGGGGGTCGGCTTCGTGCTGAGGCCGGCCAGTGGGTCGTGACCGCCGTCGCCGGGCAACAGCGTCCGGGCCGCGATCACCATGCCCGCGCCGACGACCGGGAGCCCGAGCACCAGATACCAGGGCGGGGCCGACAGCCCCAGCGCGTGCGGCACGTCCGTCCACAGGGCGTGCTGCAGCCAGTTGACGGTGGCGAGGAACAGGGCGGCCAGGAACGCCGCCGGGACGCCGATCAGCGCCGCGAGCACCACCAGGCGCAGGTAGTCCGCGCTACCGTCCTGTGACTGCTCGGTCTTCGTGGGGGCCGCCATACCGCTCTCTCTCCGCCGACACCTCAACATCCGTGCCGGGCACCGGTGTGGTGTCACCCACGGCGGGTGAGATCACCACCCGCCGATGGGTCACACGAGATGCGCGATGCCCGATGCGATGAGGTAGACGCCGAATCCAGCGGCCACGATGGTGATGATGGTGCGGCCGTGTCTGGCCAGCCAGGCGTTCACGGCGGTGACCCAGCGGACCGTCGTCTCCGGCCAGATGGCGTGGGCGATGATCGGTATCTCGATCAGCAGCATGTAGATGACGGCGACGAGGATGACACTCAGCACCGTCGCCAGCAGGCCGGCGTTCGCCTTGGCGATGGAGTGCAGCGCGGCCAGGTACAGCGGTGCCGGCGTGTACATCAGCAGACCGATGCCCAGGAGTCCGACGATGCCGAGTTCGCGGCGCTGTTTGGCGGCCTTCGGTCCGCGCGGCGGCCGGAAGTGGATCACCAGGGCGAAGGCCACCAGCAGGATGCCGATGGACAGGTCGATCCAGGGCGGCACGGTGCGGTGCCTGGAACTCTCGACTCCACTGCGCTGCAACACCAGCACCGAGAGGAAGCCGAACCCGAGGGTGACGAACACCGCGCCGGACAGGAAGATCAGCGCCCGTTGCCTGGGCCGCGGGTTGACCAGCAGGAACGCGACGAACAGCAGGGCAGGCGGGTAGATCGCCGCACCGAACGCGGCAGGAACGGCTTCGGACAGCATCTCCCTCCGCCACCTCTCTGTCCTCGCGGCACGGGCGGTCCGTCGCCATCACCTTGCGCTCGCCGCACCGTGGCGACGTCATCCGGCGCAGGTGAGGCCGGATCGGGGACCGCCACGTCACGTCTATCCTGGTCATGACCGGAAGGAGGACTTGCGGGTGAACTCTGAGCGGCCATCGATCTGCGGCTACCCGATGAAGGGGCCGGGCGTGCCCTGTGGGCTGCCGGCCGGCCATGAGCTGCCCCATCGGCCTGGCTCGGCCACGGCCGTGGGAAACGTGCCGTCACGCGCCGAGCGGCAGGACGCTGCCTACCGTGAGACGTTGGGTGTCGAGCCGGGCGGCGAACTGCCGAGCGCCATCGGCGGTGAGAGCCGGGCTGGTGATGATGAGCGGGCCGCCGACCGGCCGCGCCGGGCCAGGACACGCCGATGGTCCGCGGTGACAACGACAAACGTGCCCAGGGAAGCGGACGAGCCGGGGCAGGACACACCCGGCACGTGATCAGGACGTAGGCGGGGTCTCCTGGACGTCGGGTCCGTACCCGGCACCGCTCAGTAGCTTGCGCAGGTCGACGACCGTCTGGGCGTCGATGTCCTTGTGAGCGGGAGGATCGAAGAACTCGGTGGTGGACCCGATCGTGATGGCTGCCTTGCCGTCACGGTTCTCCTCGACCGAGCCGACCGCCTCGAGCAGGGACAGCACGGCACGCCACTCTATGTTGTGGCTCACCGGATGCTGGAACAGCTGGCGCAGGGTGTTGCGGTGATGGTTGTTGAGGTGCTCGGGCTGAGTACTCATCGGATCTCCTGGTGTCGTCGGGTTCGAGCCGGCTGGGTTCCCGCTTCGGCGGCAAGCCTGGATCCGGACCCAGCCGCTCGTTCGTCGACTACAGTCGCGGACCCTACGCTCCACCCGGCCGGGCCGCGGTTCGTCGGGGAGAGCCGGCGTGGGGTAGGGCACACTCGAGACCGTGGATCTACCGGCCGACCTGCCCGACCTACCCGTTCGTGCGGTGTTGGCCGAGCTCGTCGCCGCGTTGACCGACCATGGCACGGGCGTTCTGGTCGCCCCGCCGGGCACCGGCAAGACCACGATCGTCCCGCTTGCCCTGGCCGCGGCCATGGCCGGTCGGATCGTGGTCGCGGAACCGAGGCGGTTGGCTGCCAGGGCCGCGGCGGCTCGGATGGCCGAACTACTCGGCGAGCCGGTCGGTGGCACCGTCGGCTACGCGGTGCGGGGCGATCGGCGCACCTCGGGGGCGACCAGGATCGAGGTGGTCACGAGTGGACTGCTGGTGCGCAGGGTCCAGTCCGACCCGGAACTGTCCGGCACGACCGCCGTGCTGCTCGACGAGTGCCACGAACGGCACCTGGACGCCGATCTGCTGCTGACCCTGCTGCTGGACGCACGTGGCGGATTGCGCCCCGACCTGAGGTTGCTGGCCGCGTCGGCCACGGTGGCCGGTGAGCGACTCGCCGAACTACTCGGCCCCGGTACGCCGTTGGTACGCGCGACCACGAGGACGTTTCCGGTCGAGATCGGATACGTGCCGCCGGCCCGGGCCGAGCGCATCGAGAGCTGTGTGGCCAGGAGCGTCCGAACCGCACTGGCCGAAACGGACGGTGACGTGCTCACCTTCCTTCCCGGGGTCGGGGAGATCAACAGGGTCACCGCCCTGCTCGACGGGTTGACCGTGCTGCCGCTGCACGGGCGGCTGTCCACGGCACAGCAGGATGCGGCTCTGCGCCCGGGTCGGGGGCGGCGGGTGGTGCTGGCGACGGCGATAGCGGAGTCCAGCCTGACCGTGCCAGGCGTGCGCGCCGTGGTGGACTCGGGCCTGGCCAGGGCGCCGAGGATGGACCACCGCCGTGGCCTGGCCGGACTGGTCACGACCAGAGTCTCGGCGGCGGTCGCCGAGCAGCGTGCCGGGCGTGCGGGCCGGCAGGCGCCCGGCCGGGCGTACCGGTGCTGGCCGGAGCGGGACCAGGTGACGCTGCCATCGTTTCCCGAACCGGAGATCTGCACCACGGACCTGACCAGGCTCGCGCTCGAACTGGCCTGTTGGGGCACGCCGGACGGCGAGGGCCTGATCTGGTGGGATCGACCCGCACCGGGTCCGCTGTCGGCCGGTCGGCAGGTGTTGACGGCACTGGGCGCGCTGGACCGGTCGGGCCGGGTCACCGAGCGGGGCAGGCGGATCGCGGGTGTCGGTCTGCATCCGAGACTGGCCAGGGCACTGCTGGACGGTGCGGCGGCGGTCGGTACCAGAGCGGCCGCCGAGGTGGTGGCGCTGTTGGACGACGACACGCTCGCCGTCGGCCAGGACGTCGACGATGCGTTGCGGCGCCTGCGTTCTGACGACCGTGGCGATGCCGCCCGCCGCTGGCGCAGGGAAGTCGCCCGGCTGTCCGGGCTCGTCGCCGACCAGCCGGCCAGGGCACGGCCGGACGCGGCGCTGGTGGTGGCGCTGGCGCATCCGGAGCGGCTGGCCCGACGGCGTGCCGCCGGGTCCCGTGTGTACCTGATGGCTGGCGGCACGGCCGTCGAGCGGGACACCGCGACCGACTCGGAGTGGCTCGCGATCGCCGACGCGGACCGCAGGCCGGGTAGCGTCCAGGGCAGGATCAGGCTCGCGGCCAGGGCCGACCAGGAGTTGGCCGAACGGGCGGCACCGGCACTTCTGTCCACAGTGGATGAAGTGGCATGGGCGGATGGCGACGTCGTCGCACGCACGGTGACCCGGCTCGGTGCGATCGTGTTGCGCGACAAGCCTCTCGCCGAACCGGCCCGCGACGACCTGCGCCGGGCGCTGGTGACAGGGCTGCGCACGGAGGGCCTCCGGCTGCTGCGCTGGTCGGTCGAGGCCGTGCGGCTCCGGCACCGGATGGCGTTCCTGCACAGGGCCATCGGCGGGCCGTGGCCGGCGGTCGACGACGAGACTCTGCTCGAGGACGTCGAGACCTGGCTGGGGCCGGAGTTGGGCAGGGCGCGTCGGCGGTCGGACCTTGCCCGGATCGCCACACACGCCGCGCTCTCCCGGCTGCTGCCGTGGCCAGCGGCCGGCCGGTTCGACGACCTGGCGCCCGATCGCCTGCCTGTGCCCTCCGGTTCGCACATCAGGCTGGACTACTCCTCCGACGATCCGGTGCTGCCGGTCAAGGTCCAGGAGGCGTTCGGCTGGACGGATACACCGACGATCGCGGACGGCCGGGTGCCGGTGCTGCTGCACCTGCTCTCGCCGGCCGGCCGCCCGCTCGCCGTGACCAGGGACCTCGCCTCGTTCTGGCGCACCGGCTATCCGCAGGCCAGAGCCGAACTGCGCGGGCGATACCCGAAACACGCCTGGCCGACCGACCCGATGACGGCTACGCCCACCCGTCGCCCGGACCGCCGGCCGTGACTCGGCCTGGATGCCGGTGAGAACGGCAGGTGGCACCAGGAGCCAGGCCCCACCGTCTTCGCGCCGCGGTTGGCCCGGAGGGCGGCGCAACGGCTAGCTTGCTCGCGAAGCGGTTGTGTCGGCGAATCGGGCCGTGAGGGCGCCGAGCGTGTCGGTGAGCTCGAGAACCGCGTCGGGGCGCACCGAGTAGCAGATTTGGGTGCCGCGACGGCGTGTGGTGACCAGGCCGGCTTCGCGGAGCACCTTGAGGTGCTGACTGATGGTGGGCTGCTTCAGCCCGAACACGTCGCCGAAGTCGCACGCGCAGGTCTCGGGCTCGGCCGCCAGTCGGCGCATGATGCCCAACCGCACCGGATGCCCCAGTGCCTTCAGCATCTCGGCCCACCGCACCTCGACATCGTCCACGGTTGACATCTTATTCGAGGTCTGACTATATAGCTAAGTGACTAAGTTTACCGGTCTGCCCGGTACGAGGCTGCCGATCTGCCGTACCTGCGGCGTGCAGTACGAGGCACCCCGTGTCGACTGCCCGATCTGCCTGGACGAGCGGCAGTACGTCGGTTGGGAAGGCCAGCAATGGACCACCCTGGCCGAGCTGCACACCGCCGGCCATCGCGGTCGGATCGAGCAGGAGGGACCCGGCGTGCTCGGGATCAGCGCGGCACCCTCGGTCGCCATCGGCCAGCGTGCACTGCTGATCCGCTCGCCGTCGGGCAACGTGCTGTGGGACTGCGTGGGCTACCTCGACGAGGATCTCGTGGCGGAGGTCACGAAGCTGGGCGGGATCAGCGCGATCGCCCTCAGCCATCCGCACTTCTACGGCGCGATGACCGAGTGGGCCAGGGCCTTCGACGCCCCGGTGTACGTCCACTCCGCCGACCGCGACTGGATCGGGCGACCTGATCGGCTGATCGAGTACTGGAGCGGCGACACCCACCCGCTCGCGCCCGGCCTGACACTGATCAACGCGGGCACCCATTTCGCCGGCGGCACCGTGCTGCACTGGAGCGACGACCCACAGGGACGCGGTGCGCTGTTCAGCGGCGACATCTTCCTGGTCGTGATGGACCGGCGATGGGTCAGCTTCATGTACAGCATCCCCAACTTCATCCCCGAACGACCCCGCACCATCCGCCGCGCACTCGCCCTGGTCGAACCGTTCACCTTCGAACGCATCTACGGCGCGTTCTGGGGACGAGTAGTCGCCAGCGACGGCGCGGCCGCGGTACGCCGTTCCGCGGAACGCTACCTGCGCTTCGCACTCGAGGACGACGCATAGACATGCCACGGCCGACCCCGTCTGGCAGGTGGGCCAGTGACTTTCATTGTTCGCTCCCGATTCGCCCTGTTGATCTTCGTTCAGACCACAATGGATCGGCGCGCACAGGCGCGGATGGCCACCTGCTCGGATGCCGACCTGGCTGAAGCCGCATAGCCGGGTTACGGGACATCGCTCAGCGACCGCACTCCTGGGGAGAGTCACACAGGCGCACGCTGGTCGCGGCCGGCAGTCCACCCAAATAGGAACGCAACGCGGCTTGTCCCCGCGACGACAGGTCGGAACGGAAGAAAACAGTCCACCGAGGACTAGCGTCGTCCTCGCCGATGCTGATGTCCGTGGCACCGCGACCGAACCGAGGCGGACTGACGGCGAGCCGGCCAAGCAGGTCCGCATGTCCCTGGTACTGCTGGCCGTCGAACCGCACCACGAACGCGTTGGCCGGGCCATAAAGAGGAACGACCTGACTGGTGGCGTACGCGAGCGACGCCACCGCTATCAGAGCGGACACGGCGCCGCCCAGCCATGTCATTCTGCCACCCGTGCCTGCCGCGGCCAGAACCGCCAGGCCGGCCGGGATGACGACGAACAGGCCCAGGAGGGTGCCGAGCGCTCCGACGACGACCAAGCATGACCCCGCCGCCAGACAGGCACGTCGAAAGACGCGTTGATCCCGCATGAACGCGGGCAGGAGCGCCACGACGGGCCACGGCAGGTACAGCGGGAGCAAGCCGGTCGTGCCCTCGGTCACAGCCCACGCGATCGCCATGCCTGCCGCCAGCGCCGCCAATACCGGCAGTCCTCGCTGCCACCAACCCACACCCACCGACGCATCGGCGCTCCGCTCGAAGTCTCGGCCCATCGCCGCCTCCGCCACCGAACCAACGACTCAACGACCCACAGACAGGCATCATGACGATACCCCCGCGGCTCCTACGATTCGGGCGATGTGCGAAGTCGGGCGACGGCCCCGCGAACCGAGAGACCCGATGTCGAGCCGTGGCATGGGACCCCGTTGAACGACACCGACACGGTGGCGTGGATCGTGAAGACGGGTAGCACACTGTGCAGTCCTGCGATCGTGACCTTCGTTCGTGCTGCTGGTGGTCGTCCTGCCGACCGGCTCCCGACGACCTTGACCCGGCGATATCGGCTCAGTAATAATTGACTCAATGACTGCTGAGCTTCCTTCCGATGTGGTGCGGCGGGCGCGAGTGCACGCGGCACTGGGCGAGCCGGCGCGGCTGGCGATCGTGGACCGACTGGTGCACGGCGACCGGTCGCCGACGGAGATCGGGCAGGAGTTGCACCTGCCCAGCAATCTCCTGGCCCATCATCTGAACCTGCTGGAGCAGGCCGGGGTCATCGAGCGGACCCGGTCGGAGGGTGACCACCGCAGGACCTACCTGCGGCTGCGGCCGGAGACCCTGTCGGGGCTGGTCCTGGCTGACGCGCGGACGGCGCCCCGGGTGGTGTTCGTGTGTACCCACAACTCCGCGCGCTCCCAGTTGGCCGCCGCGCTGTGGCACACCCGCAGTCCGGTGCCGGCCATCTCGGCGGGCACCCACCCGGCCAGGCAGGTGCATCCCCGGGCTGTGGCAGCCGCCCGCAGCGCGGGACTGTCGCTGGCTGGCGCGCGTACCGCCCGGGTCGCTGACGTTCTGCACGGCGACGACCTGGTGGTCGCGGTCTGCGACACCGCACACGAGGAACTCGGGGCCGGTGACCGGCTGCACTGGTCGGTGCCCGACCCTGCCCGGGTCGACACGCAGGCCGCGTTCACCCGGACAGTGCACGAGCTTGCCGACCGGGTCGACCGACTGGCCCCCACCGTCCACCTTCCCGGAGCAGACGATGACTGACACCGAACACAACCGATCACACCTGAGCGTGGACCAGCGACAGGCGCTGCGTACCGCCGCCGGCCGGCTGCAAGCCGAGTTCGACGGGACGTTCGGCCAGGAGACCATCGAACGGTTCCTGCACTCCAGTTACGACGAGTGCGCCGCCCGCGCCTCGGTCGCGGACCACCTGCCGCTGCTGGCTGAGCGGTTCGCGCGGCAACGCCTGCAGGCGCTGGCCAGAGTGGAGGCCCACCCGCACGAGGGCACCCCGACCGTGCTGTTCCTGTGCGTGCACAACGCCGGTCGTAGTCAGATGGCCCTGGGGTTCTTCCAACATCTGGCCGGCCGTGGCGCGGTCGCGTGGTCGGGCGGCTCCGAACCGGGCCATGAGATCAATCCGTCGGCGATCGCGGTGATGGCCGAACGTGGCATCGACATCACCGGCGAGTTTCCCAAGCCGTGGACCGAGGAGATCGTCCGAGCCGCCGACGTGGTGGTCACGATGGGCTGCGGCGATGCCTGCCCGGTGTTCCCCGGCAAGCACTACCTGGACTGGGAACTGGACGACCCGGCCGGCAAGAGCCTGGAACAGGTGCGGCCGGTGCGCGACGAGATCGAACGCCGGGTCCGCGCCTTGTTGGCCGACCTGCACGTGCCCACCTCGACATGACCCGACCCGTCGACACGGCGGCGGAGACGCCGCAGCCCTTGGCCCGCACGCTGGTGGCCGAATACCTGGGCAGCTTGCTGTTGGCCGCGCTGGTGATCGGGTCCGGGATCGCCGCGCAACGGTTGTCACCGAGCGATACCGGCCTGCAACTGGTGGAGAACGCGGCCGCCACCGCCGCCGGCCTGTTCGCGATCATCCTGATGTTCGCACCGATCAGCGGCGCCCACTTCAACCCGGTCGTGTCCTGTGTGGACGCCGCACTGGGCGGACTCGCCTGGTGGCGGGCGCTAGCCTACGTCCCCGTCCAGATCGCCGGCTGTGTCAGTGGCGCAGTTGTCGCCAACCTGATGTTTTCCGCCCCTGCCATCAGCATCAGCACCAAGGACCGCGCGACGACCGCGCACGGCCTGGCCGAGGTCGTCGCCACCATCGGCCTGGTCCTGGTGATCTTCACGCTGACCCGGTCCGGGCGTGGCGAGCGGGCACCGGCGGCGGTGGGCGCCTACATCGGCGCGGCCTACTGGTTCACCAGTTCCACGAGCTTCGCCAACCCCGCCATCACGATCGGCCGGATGTTCAGCGACACCTTCGCCGGCATCGCGCCATCGTCGGTCCCGTTGTTCCTCGCGGCCCAACTCGTCGGCGGCGGACTGGCGGTGTTGCTTGTCCGCGGCCTCTACCCAACGGGCGCAGGGCCAGGTACGACCAGCACCGTCCAGAGGGCGCGCAGCGAGTCCGGCACCACCCGGCAGCCGCTTCCGCACCGTGGTTGTCCCCTCGTGGGCCGGACCCCGGCCCCGCGGGCCATCCGGTCAGGCCATTTCGCGTCGGCGCGCTCGCGCCGTCTGTGTTCGGCGCGCGACACCCGCACCGGGCTCGACGAGTCCGGTGCGGTGACCGCATTGAGGATGGCGGTGTTCGGTCCTGGCGGGCGAGATCACATATGTACAGTGTGACGAGTATTTCTTAGAGATATCTTGGAATCAGCACCTTCGGCATATTTCGACGCCACAGCCGCGCCACCTGGAAAAATGGCTGCCATAACAGTCCTCCAAGGACTGTCAATAAAAGATTAGGTCCTAACAGGACCAACGAAGTCCGCCCCTCATTCGAGGGGTCGTAAGACCCTTCAAGTCAGGCTGCCCCCTCGCGCCTGCCCGAGGAAACTTCACCTCGGTGGCTCGCGATCCCGCATCCGATTACTCGTGATCCGATCAGGAGAGGAAGTCGCGCACAATTCCCGCTAAGTCGAACGAGTACAACATCCCCGTTGCTCGCCGGGCTCGCGTTGACCGCGGTGGTTATGACCTGCCTGCGGGGTTCGCCAATACATCACAGTGCGGATCGCATGGCGGCCGCACGACAGTTCCGGACATGGCCACGTAATCCGTTCGACCAAGTCAACGTAAATCTAGCGCTCCCCACCGGCGGCGGAGGCTCCGACGCCGTTCGGACCGCTGCACCCAACCATGATTCGAATGCGAGGAACAGTATGAAGCTCAGACGCAAGCTGGGCATCCTGGCCGTGGCGGCCCTCGCCGCCGCGAGCGTTGCTGTGGCCACGACCGGCACCGCCTCGGCGGCGGGCAATCCTGCCAGGCTCAGGTTGACCGGCCAGTGCGGCGAGTTCCTGGACTTCACCGAACGAACAGCCGGCACGCTCATCGTCACCCTCACCATCCCCTCCGCCGACCCGTCCGAGGTCTGGAGCCTCACGGCATCCGAGCAGAACTACGGCCCCGTCACCGGTGGCCGGATCGGCAACCCCGTCTCCATTTCGCCCACGCCCCTGCCACCGCTGGCATTCCTCCCGGCCGAGGGTGGCTTCAGCACGACAGCCAACTTCACCGACACACCTGGTGTCACCCAGGGCTTCATCTACTCGGCCACCCGGACCTCCCCCACTCCGTTGACCTGCTCCAACGAGGGATTCTGGACCAACCCGGGCAATGGCGTGTCCCCTCCGACCCCGGAGAACCCGGCCGGCAGGCCCGACTCGGCACCGGCCCTGACAGGTTCCACCGAGGCCGACGCGGGCAGCAATGACGTACTGGTCCAGTTCGACCAGGAGATGCTCGACACAGCACAGGGCATTCCGGCCGACAACCGGTTCTCCGTGCTCGTCAATGGCGTCGCCCGTATCGCCACCGGCGTGCAGGTGATCAACGACTCGCCACCACTCGACGCGGTCGTCGACGTGACGTTCGACGGTCTACCACTGACGTCCGGTCAAACCGTGTCGGTGCAGTACCGCAAGCAGCTCACTGCGAGCCTGCCGCAACTGCAGGACCTGGAGGGTCACCAGACCGCCAGCTTCGGTCCGATCTCGGTGCCCGCCTTCTGATCCTCGTCCCCGAATGAGGAAGCACGGGCCGTCCGGCACAACCACGCCGGACGGCCCGTGACCGTGCGCCAGTCGCGGACGCGCGCCACTCCGTGGACTACCCGGCCGTCATCCCGGCTACCCGGGTTTCGGCCGGGGCGAGCCAGGGTAGAGAGAGGGCATGGAGATCGCCGCGTGGTGGGCGTTCCTGCTGGTCGTGTGGATCGCGACGCTGAACAGCTTCTCGGTGTCCGAGCTGGTGGTCGCGGCCGTGGTCGCGGTGCCTTGCGCAGTCGCCGCACGCGCCGCGGGCCGGGCCGCCACCGTGCGCTGGCGGCTGCCCGCGCACTGGTTCCGCTGGCTGATCGGCCTCCCGGTGGCGATCGCACACGACACGGCGGCCGTGCTGCTGCTCGCCGTCCGGCCACGGTCCCGTGAGGACGAGGACGAGTTCCGTAGCCTGCCGCTGCCCCAGGAGCGCACCACCGCCCGGCAGATGGGCCGGGAGGCCGTCACGACCGCGATCCTCTCCGCCACACCGGGTTCCGTGGTGGTGGACGCGAACGAGACTCACGACGAACTGATCGTGCACACCCTGCCCATCGGCGGCAGCCGCTTGGCGCGAAGGGTCCGCCGATGACGATCTGGGTGGTCGCCGCCCTCGTGCTCATCGTCGGCGGGCTGATCCCCGCGATGGTCATCGCCTACCGGGACACCGCGGCACGGCGGGTGGTCGGCCTGAGCCTGGTGTCGACCATAGGCACGATCCTGATGCTGGTGCTGTGCCAGGCGTTCGGCCGGTCCAGCTACCTGATCGTGCCGCTGGTGCTGGCGTTGCTCTCGTTCGCGGGCACGCTCGTGTTCACCCGCCTGCTCGGTACGCAGCATGACTAGCGTGATCGTGGACGTCCTGGTGGGCGTGGGAACGCTGGTCGCCGTCCTGGCAGCGGTGGGGGCGCTGCGGGCGCGGTCGGTGTTCCGCCGCCTGCACTGCCTGACCGTGGTGACGTCGGCCGCCGGGCCGCTGGTCGGCGCCGGTGCCGTCGTGGCCGACGGTGTCGGCTTCGCGGGCGGCACCGTCCTGGCGATCGTGCTGCTGCTCGCCGTCACCGGTCCGATCCTCGGCGCCGCGATGGGCAGGCTCAACGCCCAGCGCGACGGCATCACCGAGATGGAGACACCGGCATGACCATCGTGGTGGCGATGCTGGGACTGGTCGCCGTCGGCGGCACCGTCGTCGCGTGGACGTCCGATCCGAAACGCCAGGCCGTCACGCTGTCCGTGTACGGCGTGCTGCTCAGTGTCCTGTTCCTCGCGCTGGCCGCGCCGGACGTCGCCCTGTCACAGGTGGCGATCGGCAGTGCCGTCGTGCCGCTGCTGGTGCTGCTCACCGTGCGCACGGTGCGCTCGGCGAAGGACAGGCACCGGTGAACAGGACAGCGCGGTATGTCGTGTTCGGCATCGGCTGCGTCGGTCTGCTGGTGCTGCTCGGCTCGGCGATCCGGCTGCTGCCCGCGTTCGGCGGCGCGTGGCACCCGTACCGGGACATGGCGGTCGCCGCCGCGCTGCTGCACAGCACGCCCAACGTGGTCACCTCCGTCAACTTCGACCAGCGCGGCCTGGACACGCTGGCGGAGGAGGCGATCCTGCTCGCGTCGGTGCTGGGAGCGGCCACGCTGCTGCGGCCAGGCAAGGACGAACGGGCACGCAAGCCACCGGGGGCGGGCCGGATGCTGCACGGCACCCGGCTGGCCGGCTACGTGTTCCTGCCGGTCAGCCTGATCCTCGGCGCCGACGTCGTGGTGCACGGGCACCTCACGCCCGGCGGCGGGTTCCAGGGCGGTGTCGTACTCGCCACCGGCCTGCACCTGCTGTACCTGGCCGACAGCTACCCGGCGCTGCGCAGGCTTCGACCGCTGCGCTGGTACGAGTACGGCGAGGCCGTCGGCATGGGTGCGGTCGTCTCGCTCGGTGTCGCGGGTCTGCTGACCGGCGCGGGATTCCTGGCGAACATCCTGCCCACCGGTGGATTCGGCCAACTGGTGTCGGCGGGCACGGTGCCGCTGTTCAGCATCGCGATCGGCGTCGAGGTCGCCTCCGGAGTCGTCGTACTGCTGGCCGGATTCCTCGCGCAGGACCTCGCCATCGCGCGGGATCGGAGCACGGCGTGAGCCTCTTCGCATACGGGACGGGCTTCTGGCTGGTACTCGTCGGCATCTTCGGCGTCGTGCGCAGCCGCAACCTGATCCACTCGGTCGTGTGCGTGTCCGTCGCGCAGTCGGGCACGTACGTGATCCTGCTGGCCGTCGGCTACCAGCGTGGTGCCGTGGCACCGATCTTCGGGCCCGGTTCCCCGCCTGGCACGCCCGTGGTCGACCCTGTGGTGCAGGCGATGGCGCTGACCGACATCGTCGTGTCCGCCACGGTGACGGCCCTGCTGCTGGCCCTGGTCATCCAGGTGGCGAAGCGGCACGGCACCGTCGTCCCGGACGAACTGCACGCGCTTCGTGGCTGACCCGAACGCGTTGCCGGCAGCGTGCGTCGCCGCGCCGGTCGTCGGCGCGTGTGTGCTGCTGGCGCTGGGCAGGCTGCTGCCGCGCTGGGCCTTGGACGCCGTGGCCACCGCGTTCGCCGTCGTCGGCCTCACGGTCTCGCTGCTGTTGCTGCACGTGACGTCCGGTGGCCGCGTCGTGGAGTGGGCGGGTGGCTGGCAGCCACGGCCGAGGCTGGCCGTCGGCATCGTACTGGTGGTCGACCAGGCCAACGCCGCTGTCGCCGCCCTGGTGTTCGCGCTGGTCAGCGCGGCGCTGCTGTTCGGCTGGCGGTACTTCGAGAGCGTGCACGCGCACTATCAGGCACTCGTGCTGCTGTTCGCCGCCGGTATGGCCGGCTTCACGCTGACCGGCGACCTGTTCGACATGTTCGTGTTCTTCGAACTGATGGGCGCGGCCGCGTACGCCCTGGCGGCCTTCAAGATCGAGGACCCCGAATCGGTCCAGGGTGGACTGAACTTCGGCGTGGTCAACTCGCTGGGCGCCTACCTGACGCTGACCGGTGTCGCCGTGCTGTACGCGCACACCGGTCAGCTCGGCCTGCCGCAACTCGCCACCGCGCTGTCCGGACACGGCAGTGATCCGCTGGTGCTCGCGTCGTTCGCGTTGATCTGCACCGGTTGGCTGGTCAAGGCCGCCATCGTGCCGTTCCACTTCTGGCTCGCCGACGCGCACGCCGTCGCCCCCGCACCTGTCTGCGTGCTGTTCTCCGGTGTGATGGCACCGCTGGGCTGCTACGGGCTGGCCCGGCTCTACTGGGTGGTGTTCCACGGCGTGCTGCCCGATTCGGCCGTGCATCACGCGTTTCTCGTCCTCGGCGTCGCCACGGCCGTGCTGGGCTCTGTGATGTGCGTGACCCAGCGGCACATCAAGCGACTGCTGGCGTACTCGACGATCACCCACATCGGTGTGCTGCTGATCGGTGTGGCCGCGCTGAACTCGCTGGGCATCGCCGGCACCGGCGTCTACCTGGCCGGGCACGCCGCCGTGAAGGGCGCGCTGTTCCTGTTGACCGGTCTGCTGCTCAGCCGGTACCGCAGCGTGGACGAACCGGACCTGTACGGCCGGGCGAGGGACCACCGGCTGGCCGGGTGTGCGTTCGTGCTGGGTGCCCTGGCGCTGGCCGGGCTGCCGCCGTTCGGCACCGCACTGGGCAAGTCCCTGCTGGATGACGCGGGCGCGTCCGTGTCGCTCACCGTGGTGACGCTGACCGCCACCGCGGTGACGGGCGGAGCGGCACTGCGGGTGGCACTGCGGGTCTACTTCGGTGTCGGCCCCGCACCGAGCAGCGAGTCCACCTCGGACGTTGCCAGCGGGGAGGACGAGGAACCGGACACCAGCACGCCGGGGCCGACCCCGCCGACGATGGTCGCCGCGATCGCGTTGTTGCTGGCCGGTGGGCTGGCGGCCGGATTCGTGCCCGGTCTCGGACCGGCGGCGGCCGCGTTCACCGACCAGCACGCCTACGTCGCCACTGTCCTTGGTCACGCCGGTTCCGCAGTACCGACGCCGCCGGAGACCGGGTGGACGGAGTCGGCTGTGCTGCTCGGTCTGCTCACGGTCGCGCTCGCGGTGCTGGTCGCCGTTGCCGGCCTGTACGTGCGGCGGGTGCCCGCATGGCTGCGGTCGGGGCTGACCGGCCTGCACAGGGTGCACTCCGGGCACATCGGCGACTACGCGGCCTGGCTGGTGTTCGGCGCCGCTGCGTTCGCCGGGCTGCTCCTGCTGGGCTAACGGTCGCCGACGATCTCCGGCGTGAGGCATGGCCGCCCACCGACGTGCCCGACCGTGGCCGCTGCGGCGACCGTCGCCGCGTGCGCCGCTTCCGCCGGTTCGGCACCACGCAACAGCGCGAGTGTCAGTGCGGCCGTGAACGCGTCACCCGCACCAGTGGTGTCCACGACGTCGACCTCGGCGAGCGGCACGACGATATCGCCGTCCGGCCAGACGAACACGTTGCCGGCGTCGCCGACCGACAACGCGACCGGCCGGGGGCCCTTGTCCAGCAGCAGCCTGCCGACCCGTAGTCCTGCCGCTGCGTCCGGGACCGGCCTACCGGCCAGCAGTTCCGTCTCCCGCGCGTCCGCACGCACGACGTCCCCGCACGCCAGCAGGCCGTCCACCGCGTCGCCGTCGGCCGGAGCGCCGTCCAGCACCACGAGGTTGCCGACGGTGTGCGCGGAACGGGCGGCAGCCATTGCCGCCGCGGTGGGTTTGTTGGAGTTGCACCACCACCGCGTTCGCGTTGAGCAGCAGGTCCGACTGGGCCGCGACATCCTCCTCGGTGAGCAGTACGGCCTGCGGCAGGTCCTCGAAGTACCTCCACCGCCCGTCGGCGTCCACGACGTCCACGATCAGCCCGGTCCGGGTGCCCCGCCGCGGATCACGCCATGCACGTCGATGCCGTCCGCCCGTGCCCGATCCCGCACCCGGTCCGCCTCGACGTCGTCACCGACGACGCCCACCAGCGCCACCCGCACCGGCACCGACCTACCTGGCTCGGGCACATCGTCCACGAGCAGTACGAGATCCCTGGCCACCTGGCCAACAACGGCGACGTCCATGCAGACGGAGTACCCAGCACCGGTCATGGGCCGTCATGCTCCGCCGGTTGTCGGCGCGGTCCGCCGAGTGTCGCCCACGCGTTCGGGGCGTGCCCTGGCCGGCCAGGGCGAGCAGTGGTCGCTCAGCACCTCGAAGTCGAGCCGGCGGCTTCGGCGGCACCAGCGTGCGCCGCGAGGTCGCGCGCCCCGGCCCGCTCGGTCGTCAACGTGTAGCCGTAACCAACCATGTCTCCCCCAGTCAGCGCTGCGGTCCGTCCGCGTCGTGGACGGCCTGTCGGACCTCCTTGGCCACAGCGGGCCATGGCTGGTCATGCGGACCGTGATCCTCCTGGGTCTCGTGGACGTCCACGTCACGCTCCGGGCGCGTCGGGTCGTCGTCGACGTGCGTGCGATCCGGGTTCGCGACGGTCGTGTCGTCGTGATTGGTCATGCCGAATGGCTGCCCGTGGCGGCACGGCGGCAAACGTCTCCGTCCACGGTGGAGGTACCGGACGCGGCCGGAGCTACACGACGAGCAGCACTCCCACCGGTCGGCCGCGCCGGTCTGGCCGGTGCTGCTGACAGTGGTGTTTCGGGCCTGCTGAGTTCGGGTAGGAGACTCGGCGAGGAGGGGAGCCGCCCGTGGGACGGACCGTCGCACGCACACTGATCGAATCTCATCTCGTTGACGGCGACATGTCCCCGGGTAGTGAGATCGTGCTCGCGATCGACCAGACACTCACCCAGGACGCCACCGGCACGCTCGTCATGCAGGAGTTGGAGGCGCTGGGCGTCGAACGCACCCAGGCGAAGCTGAGCGTGCAGTACGTCGACCACAACCTCCTGCAGGCCGACGAGCGCAACGCCGAGGACCACGAGTTCCTGCGCAGCGCCTGCCGCCGGTACGGGATCTGGTATTCCAAGCCGGGCAACGGCGTCTCCCACCCGACGCACATGCAACGGTTCGGGGTGCCCGGCGCGACCCTGGTCGGCTCGGACTCGCACACCTGTGCTGCCGGGTCGCTGGGCATGCTGGCCATCGGTGTCGGCGGTCTGGAGGTCGCCCTCGCCATCGCGGGTCAGCCGCTGCGGTTGCGGATGCCGGAGATCTGGGGAGTCCGGCTCACCGGCGCACTGCCGCCGTGGGTGTCGGCCAAGGACGTCGTACTGGAGATGCTGCGCCGCCACGGCGTGCGCGGTGGGCTGCACCGGATCATCGAGTACCACGGTCCGGGACTGGACAGCCTGACCGCGATGGACCGGCACGTCATCGCCAACATGGGCGCCGAACTGGGCGCCACCACCAGTGTGTTCCCCGCCGATGACGCGGTGCGGGTCTTCCTCGCCGCGGAGGGCAGGGCCGACGACTTCCAGGAACTGACGGCGGACGACGACGCCGAGTACGACGTCACCGACGAGATCGACCTCGCCACGCTGGAGCCACTGATCGCCCGGCCGTCCTCGCCGGGCAACGCCGTCCCGGTGCGGGAGGTGGCGGGCGAACCGGTCAGCCAGGTGGTCGTCGGATCATCGGCCAACCCCGGCTACCGGGACTACGCCGTGGTCGCCGCCATGGTCCGGGGCAGGCAGACCAGCGATGCCGTCAGCTTCGACGTGAACCCCAGTTCACGGCAGATCTTCGCCGACCTCACCCGCAACGGCGTCACGTTCGACCTGATCGGCGCAGGCGCGCGGATTCACCAGGCCGGCTGTCTCGGCTGCATCGGCATGGGCCAGGCACCCGCGACCGGTCGCAACTCGCTGCGCACGTTCCCCCGGAACTTTCCCGGTCGTTCCGGCACCAGGGAGGACTCCGTGTGGCTGTGCTCGCCGGAGACCGCGGCCGCCGCCGCGCTCACGGGCGTCATCACCGATCCGCGCGAACTGGCCGACCGGCTGGGCATCGACCACCCCGGTGATCCCCCACCGGAGCGCTCCAGCGTCAACACGGACATGCTGGTCGCTCCGCTGCCGCCGGAGCAGGCCGCGGACGAGGAACTGGTCAAGGGCTCGAACATCGCGTCCCTGCCGGACTTCGACCCGCTGCCCGCCGAGGTCGACGGTCCCGTGCTGCTCAAGCTGGGCGACAACATCTCCACCGACGAGATCTCCCCCGCCGGCGCGCGAGCACTGCCGTACCGGTCCAACGTCCCGAAACTGGCCGAGTTCACCTTCTCCCAGATCGACGAGGAGTACGCGGGCCATGCGGCGGACCTGGACGGACCACACCTGATCGTGGCGGGCGACAACTACGGGCAGGGCTCCTCCCGCGAACACGCCGCGATCACCCCGCGGTACCTCGGTTTGCGCGCGGTGCTGGCCAAGTCGTTCGCCCGTATCCACTGGCAGAACCTGGCCAACTTCGGCATCGTGGCGCTGGAGTTCGCCGACCCTGCCGACTACGACCGCATCCAGCAGCACGACAGGCTGGTCCTGACCGACCTGCCGGAACAGTTGCGCGGCGGCGAGATCACCGTGCACAACGCCACCAGGGACGAGGACTACCGGCTGACCCACCGGCTGTCCGCACGGCAACTGGACGCGGTACTCGCGGGCGGCATCATCCCGCAGACCACAGCATGACGGGTACGACTGGTCAGGACCGTCCGTTCAGGCTGGTCAGCAGGCCGGCCAACCGCGTGCGCGCGGTCTCCCACGCCTGACTCGTCAGCGACTCGGCGGCAGGCGTCGGCACGTCACCGTCGGACGTCGACGCGATCGGCCGACAGCAACGCCTGCAACACCGCGCGCACCACCTCCGGGTGGCCGATCGGCAACGCGTCGTCCGGATCGGTCCGCACCTGCGAGACATCGAGACCAGGGGTGTCGACGATACGCTGCCCGGTCTCCACACCACCGGTCCAAGGCGGGTCGACCAGTACCACAGCGCCAACGCCGCCGCGGTACTGCCTGGCCAGCGACAACGTCAGCAACGCCGCGTCACCGGCACCGACCAGGTAGAGCCGCCGGTCCACTGCCAGGTCGGCGATCAGCGAGCCGACATCCCGGCTGTCACGCACCATCGTGGGCAACCGCCACCAGAGCACCTCGACATCCTCGGCCAGCGAACGCCAGGTGGCAGGCAGCTCACCATGTTTGGCGTCACCCTGCGGGTCGAGCACGACGACGGCCAGCTGGCCGGCCGGCCCCTTGCGCACCACCGCGGGCCCGTCCGCCCTGACCTCCGTGACCGTCCTGTCGTTTGCCGTCATGTCCTGTGACTACCCATTGCGTCGATGGGACACACCAATGGCATCAGCCCACGGTGAGCCGCCGTTCGGACAGGATGTCCCTGGCGGCGTCGGCGATCGCAGCCGCGTCGATGCCCGCAGCGGCCAGCAGCTCCTGCGGAGTGCCCGACGTGGGCATCTCGCGCACCGCCAGTTTGCGCACCACGACCGGGTCGGCGAAGTCCGCCAGGGCGTCCAGCACGGCGTCGCCGAGCCCGCCCTCCGGCCAGTGGTCCTCCACGGTGACCAGGGCGTGTGTGTCGCTCGCGGCCTGGCGCAACGCCACCTGGTCGAGTGGCTTGATCGAGTAGCAGTCCAGCACCCGGGCCTCGATGCCCTCCCTACCCAAGGTCTCGGCCGCCGCGACCGCCTCGTCGACCGTCACACCGCACGCCACGAGCGCGACGTGGTCGCCGGGTGAGGAGCGCACGGTGCGGCTGCCACCGATCGTGATGTCCTCGTCCGGAGCGGTGCGGACGGTCGTGGCACCGCGCAACGTGCGCAGGTAGGAGATACCGGTGCGATCGGCCATCGCGGACACCAGCCGGGCGGTCTGGTTGGCGTCCGACGGGTGCAGCACGGTGCTGCCGTGCACGGCCCGCAGCGCCGCCATGTCCTCCAGCGCCATCTGTGACGGGCCGTCGGCGCCGATGGACACGCCGGCGTGCGATCCGGACAGCCGCAGGTCGGCCCGGGAGATCGCCGCCATGCGGATGAAGTCGTAGGCGCGGGACAGGAACGCAGCGAACGTCGACGCGTACGGCGTCCACCCGCGTGCCTGGAAGCCGACCGCCGCGGCGATCATCTGCTGCTCGGCGATGAACATCTCGAAGTACCGGTCCGGGTGCGCCTTCGCGAACAGGTCGCTGTGCGTCGAGTTGGACACCTCGCCGTCCAGTGCGACCACGTCCGGGCGCGCCGCGCCCAGGACTGTCAGCGCCTCGCCGTAGGCCGATCGGGTGGCCACCTGCTCGCCGGTCGACCAGGTCGGCAGACCGGCCTTCGCGGCCACGGAGAACCTGTGCGGTTCGGGGTCCAGGTCCGGAGCCGCGACCCGCACGGTCAGGTCGCGCTCGCCACCCAGCTCGGCGATGGCCGCTTCGGGGTCGTCCAAGGGCTTGCCGTGCTTGCCTTCCTGGTTCGCCACCGCCTCGACACCCTTGCCCTTGACCGTCTTCGCGAACACAGCCGTGGGGCGGTCGGTGGTGGCGGCTGCCTCGGCGTATGCGGCCTCGATCGCGTCCAGGTCGTGGCCGTCAACGATGATCGCGTGCCAACCGAACGCCTCCGCGCGGCGGGCGTAGGTGTCCAGGCCCCAGCCGACCATCGTCTCCCGCGTCTGGCCGAGCCGGTTGACGTCGACAATGGCGGTCAGGTTGGCCAGACCGTAGTGGGAGGCGTGTTCGAATGCCTCCCACATCGAGCCCTCGGCCATCTCGGAGTCGCCGCACAGCACCCACACCCGGTAGGGCAACTGGTCCAGCTGCCGACCGGCCAGTGCGATGCCGACCCCGATCGGCAGGCCCTGACCGAGCGATCCGGTGGCCACGTCAGTCGGCGGGATACGAGGCGTCGGGTGGCCTTCCAGCCTGCTGCCGAGCTGCCGGTAGGTGAGGAACTCGTCGTCGGTGATCGCACCCGCGGCCTTGATCATGCTGTAGTACAGCGGTGACGCGTGCCCCTTGGAGAAGATCAGGTGGTCGTTGTGCGGGTCGTCGGGACGCTGGTAGTCCAGCCGCAGGTGCCCGTCCAGCAGGACCGCCATCAGGTCGGCCGCCGACATCGAGGACGTGGGGTGACCCGAGCCTGCCTGCGAACTGACCCGCACCGAGTCAACCCGCAACTGCTGGGCCAGCTCGTGCCGGAAACCGTTGTCTGCCATGGCAGTTCTCCTCAAGAAGGGGATATCCCGAGTAGGTGGTCACGTTTGGCCGCGATGCCGTCGAACAGTTCCTGGAACGAGGCTCCGAACTTCTGCACACCCTCGCGTTCCAGCGTGGCGACGACGTCGTCGTAGTCGACACCCGCCTCGGCGAACGCCCGCATGGTGGCTCGCGCGCCGTCGATGTCGTGCACCAGCAGGTCGGCGACCCTGCCGTGGTCGGCGAACGCCTCAGCGGTCCGGCGCGGCATCGTGTCCACCGTGTCCGGCCCGACCAGCTGCTCGACGTACCAGACGTCCGGCCGGGCGGGATCCTTCATGGACGTGGACGCCCACAGGCACCACTGCGGTGTCGCGCCCGCGTCCGCGAGTTCGGCCCACCGCGGGCCGCTGAACACCTTCAGATAGGTCTGGTAAGCCAGTCTCGCGTTGGCCACGGCCAGCGTGCCCTTCAGCCCGTCGTGCCCGCCGACCTCGTCCAGCCGCCGGTCCGCCTCGGTGTCCACCCTGGATACGAAGAACGACGCGACCGACGCCATGGCCCGCAGGTCACCGCCGTCACGGTGCAGTCGCCGCAGGCCGCGCACGTAGGCCTCGGCAGCGGCCTGGTGGCGTTCCAGCGAGAACAACAGGGTGACGTTCACCGGGATGCCGCTGGCGACCGACTCCTCGATCGCGGGCAGACCGGCTTCCGTACCGGGGATCTTGACCATCAGGTTGCGCCGGTCCACCAGCCGGTGCAGCCGCGCGGTCTCGGCGGTCGTCGCGTCGGTGTCGCCCGCCAGGCGCGGGTCTACCTCCAGCGACACCCAGCCGTCCCGTCGGCTCTCGGCGTCGAACACCGGCAGCAACGCATCGCACGCGGCACGCACATCGTCCACCGCGAGCGCAAGGAAGACCTCCTTCGGGTCGGTCTCGACGCGCAGCACCTCGCGCAACTGGTCGTCGTAGGCGTCGCCTTCTACGATGGCACCGGCGAAGATCGTCGGGTTCGACGTCACTCCCCGGACACCGGTGTCGACGAGGCGGTCCAGCTCATGGTCGCGGACGAACGGCCGGGACAGGTAGTCGACCCAGGGGCTCTGCCCGTGTGCGACGAGTTCATGCAAGGGAGTGCTCGTCACAACCTCCTTCTGGTGGACTGTGCACCCTGGGTGCATACCCGAGGGCCGACCCACGAAACGTCGGGTCGGACGTCCCCAGACCGGATGTCGAGGACGGATGGCCAAGTCGCGCAGGAGCGCGCAGGACGCCTGCGGGTGAGTGACGAGGAAACGGGTAGCCCTCCCGCAGCGACAGCCCGTCCACACCCGGAGGTCGAACACATGACGCGTCAGACAGGTTCAGGTCCGGTGCCGACCGGGTAGTCCCAGGTAGACCGGAGGAGGTCGGCGATGCCGCAGCAGACGTGGACAGCCAAGCGTGAGCGGGAATACCAGCACATCAGGTCTTCGGCGAAAAGCAGAGGGGCGAGCACGGATCGCGCGGAAGAGATCGCGGCGCGCACGGTGAACAAGAATCGCGCCCAGGCCGGTGAATCACGACGCGCCAGCAAAACATCGACTCAGGACACGTCACCGCAGCGCCGCGGTGGGCAGCGGTCCGGCAACAACACAGGCCCGAAGGGTCCCACCAGGGATCAGCTCTACAACGAGGCAAAGAAACGGAACGTCAAAGGACGTTCGGGGATGACCAAGGCTCAGCTGGCCAAGGCACTGGGTCGGTGATGTAGCGGGGATGCCAAGTCACCTACGCCCGTACCGGACGAGCCAGGTCGGCCAGCAGGT
This sequence comes from Pseudonocardiaceae bacterium, assembly GCA_036491115.1. Lineage (GTDB taxonomy): Bacteria > Actinomycetota > Actinomycetes > Mycobacteriales > Pseudonocardiaceae > DATEPR01. The sequence continues at coordinate 46,275 of DASXCQ010000019.1, read as the reverse complement.
GCAACACGTCGAGGGCAACGCCACGTAGCTCGAAGGCGGTCACCAACTCGGCCTGCCATGCCGAGCTCACGGCCAGCCGTTGCTGCTGAACCGCATGGCCGCGATCGCGGAGCCGCCGAGCGGTCCCGGCCTGCGCCAGGGCCGACGGGCCGCCACGACCTCGTCAGGTCTTCTCCAGCGCGTTGGCCAACTCGCCACAGAACGCGGGCACGTCATCGGGCTTCCGGCTGCTGATCAAGGGGAAGGCACCGTGGTCGACCACGACCTCCTCGTCGATCCAGTCGGCACCGGCATTGCGGTAGTCGGTCTGCAAACTCGGCCACGAGGTGAGCTGCCGCCCACGCACGGCACCGGCCTCGATCAGCACCCAGCCACCGTGGCAGATGACCGCGATCGGCTTGCCGGCCGCCGCGAACGCCGACACCAGCCGCACGGCATTCGGCTGTGTGCGGAGCGTGTCACCGTTCGCCACGCCACCCGGCAACACCAGGGCGGCGTACTCGGCGGCGTCGGCCTGCCCGGTGGTCACGTCGACCGGGAACGTGTCCGCCGGGTCCAGATGGTGGAAAGCCCGTACCGAGCCGGACTCCTCGGACACCAACCGCGCCTCTCCCCCGGCCTGCTGCACCGCTTGCCACGGCTCGGTCAACTCGACCTGCTCGATGCCCTCTTTCGCGACCAGAAAAGCCACCTTGCTGCCAGCGAAAGCCATGACCATCCCGTTTCTCGTTCGTGGTCGTTGGTCCGTCAGCTACCGGACATACCCGTCGAACATGCGTCACGAAACCTGCCCGGCCGAACGGCCGACGACGGGATGCCCGGCTCATCCACACCTCGACTCGAGCGAAGACTCCATAGAGGATGACTTCTTGGGAGCTGCGCGAAACGGTCAGGTCGGCGTCCCCGGAGATGATGTGCGCCCGGGGTGATGGCCGTTCCGGTGGGTACGGAAATCGTCCGTGACGACATCGCGGTTGGCGATGCGTGGTGATCCGGACTGGTCCCCGGTTCAGTAACCAGCCGACGGGCTGACTACCGCGGTCCGCTGCCAGCTCGTGGGGTAGCCAGGCGTTGCGCGCATTCCAGCAGCATGGCGTGCACGAACGCCTGCGGCAGGTTCCCGCGCAGTTGGCGCTGGCGGACGTCGTATTCCTCGGCGAGCAGCCCGGGTGGCCCGCACGCCGCCCTGTTGCGTTCGAACCAGCGAAACGCCGCCACGTCATCGCCCTGCTGCCAGGTGGCCAGGCTCATGATGAAGCCGCACAACAGGAACGCGCCCTCGGCCTGGCCGAGTGGCCGGGCGTCCTGGGCGAACCGGTACGTGTAGCCGTCCTCGGTGAGGTCGCGCCGGACCGCCTGCAGAGTGGCCATCGTGCGGGGGTCGTCTGCCGGCAGGGCGCCGCGCACTGGAGGAAGCAGCAATGCGGAGTCCGTGCTGGACAGTGTGGGGGTGCGCTGCCAGACGCCGTCGTCGTTCAGGCAGCGGTTGGTGGTTTCGGCGAGGATGGCGTCGGCCAGCCCGGACAGGTCGCCGCCGCGCCGGGCGGGCAGGTAACCGGCGACGGACCGCAGACCAGCCACACAGGCCAGCCGGGAGTGGGTCCACCACGCGTCGCCCAGCTCCCAGATACCGGCGTCCGGGGCCTGCCATCGGGTGGCGACGAGGTCGGCGGCGACGTCCACGGCCTTGCGGGCGTCGCCGTCGAGCTGGTCGTGGCGGGCCGCTGCTGCCAGGAGTTGAAGGATCTCGCCGAGCGCGTCGAGCTGGAACTGGCCGGTGACACTGTTGCCGACGATGTCCGAGCCACCGGGATAACCGGGCAGCCGCAAGGTCGACTGGTCCGGCAGCGGTGCACCGTCGGTGCGATAGGCAGGCGCGAGCCGGTCACCGTGTTCGAGCACCCTGGCGGTGGTGAAGGCGACCGCGTCGCGCAGTAGTGGGTGCGGCTGGGTGACCGCCGCGGCCAGCCCCGCGTAGCACTGGTCACGTAGCCAGACGTAGCGGTAGTCGTAGTTGCGGCCCGCCTGGGCACGCTCGGGGAGGCCGAGAGTGGCCGCCGCGACCATGCCGCCACCCCGGGTGGTGAGCCCTCGCAGCACCGCGTAGGCGTGCCGGGCGTCGCGCGGGGCGACACTGTCTTGGAAGTCCGGTACCGCGGTGTGCCAGGCGTGTTGGGTGCCCGCCCACGCTTCGTCCGGGTCGACCTGGGTGTCCAGTGGCCGGTCGCTGATCTCCAGCACCAGGTCGTGGTGGGTGCCGCCGCGCACGGTCAGTGCCAGTCGTAGCCGGCCATGCTCGTCCACCGTCGCCCCGGCAGCGCCCGACCAGCGCAGCCGCAGCTTTCCGGTACGGGCCGTCCACCGGCCCTGATCGTCGCGGCGCAGTTGCCGCATGCTTCGGTGGCCGAAGCCATCCCGCACGTCGAGTTGGACCAGCACGTGGATGTCACGGTCCACGGCGTCGACCCGGCGTAGCACCACGACGCGATGCGGGTCGCCCGGGAACGCCAGGGCCTCGCGACACTCCATGATGGTCTGGGTGGTGACCCAGCGGTTGCGCCAGATCAACGTGCCCGGTTCGTAGTAACCACCCCACACGGCGTTGTCCGCCGGGCCGATCGAATAGGTCCCACCACCACCAACCAAAGTGGACAGTACGGCGTCATCGTCCCAGCCTGGCGCGCACAGCCAGGCCAGGTCGCCGCGCGGTCCGCACAACGCGCCACGCTCGCCGTCGGCCAGCAGCGCGTACTCGCGCAGCACGTGCGGCGGGAAGTCCCGCCAATCCGCGTCGGTCACGGTCGCACCCGATAGCGGTCAGCGGCCTCGTCGACCAGTGTCATGCCGTGTCCTGGCCGCTCCGGACCGGGCATGACGCTGCCACCCACCGGGTCCAGGTTGCCGTCGAACAGCATCGATTCGATGCGCACGTGGTCGTGGAACCATTCCAGGTGCCGCAGATTCGGGGTGGCCGCGGCGACCGGCGCGTGCAGGTTCGGCGCGCAGTGGCCGGACACGGCCAGCCCGAAACTGGCCGCTACCGAGGCCGCGCGCAGCCATTCGGTGTAGCCGCCACAGCGGGTGGCGTCGATCTGCAGGCAGTCCACCGCTTGGTGGGCGCACATCCGGCGGAAGTAGGCGATATCGGTGCCGTACTCGCCCGCGGTCACGTCGGCGTCGACCCGGTCGCGGACCTCGCGCAGGCCATCGAGATCGTCGGAGCTGACGGGTTCCTCGAACCACCGCACGTCCCACTCCGCCATCGCGTGCCCGATCCGAACGGCCTGCTTGCGCTGGTAGCCACCGTTGGCGTCCACGTACAACTCGATGTCCGGGCCGATCACCTCGCGTGCCCGAGCGACCCGGGCGAGGTCGCGTGTTTCGTTCGTGCCCCACGACTCGCCTATCTTGATCTTCACCCGCGGCATCCGCTGGTCGTGGACCCAGCCGCTGAGCTGTTGTGCCATTCGCTCGTCGGAGTAGGAGGTGAACCCGCCGCTGCCATAGACCGGCACCACGTCGTGCACGGTGCCGAACAGGCTGGCCAGCGGCACGTTGAGCAGTCGGGCCTTGAGGTCCCACAGGGCGACGTCCACCGCCGAGACGGCGTAACCGACCGCACCCGACCGTGTGGCGTTGCGCACGGCACGCACCATCGCCGCCCAGGTGCCCGGCACCGCCAGCGCGTCCCGGCCCGACACCACACCGGCCAGCAGTTCATCGACCAGCGCGGCACAGCCTGCCGCCCCGTAGGTCCAACCGGTGCCGGTCAGGCCGGCGGCGTGGGCACGCACCACGACCAGCGTCGTCGCTTCCCAGGTCAGGGTGCCGTCGGCCTCGGTGGCATCGGTAGGGATCGTGTAGGCCCGTGCGTCGACCGACTCGACGACCGCGTCGGGTGCCGCGCCCATGTCAGAAACTCCCGTCTGCTTCGCCGACGCCACGGGGCTGGGAAGATGGGGTGGGCCGCCCGGTAAGCCGGTTGAACTGTGATGCCACGAGAGCTCGAATGTCAGATTGGCGATGGAGGTCCGCTCCGGGACCACGGTTTGTGCCAAGTCGGCGACTGAACGCCGCGTGAGCACGTGTGTCAGTTTCGCTACTTCCCGTGACCTCTCCGGGTGGCCCACCCTGCAACAGCTGACTGATGGGCGGTGGACAGTGGCCAAGACCCCGGCCCGCGACGAGGTGCTCTACCTGCGCGCTGCGGGTGTGGATGTGGGCAAGCGGTTCGTGATGGCGTGTGTGCGCACCCCGGACCCGCGACGAGCGGGCCGGTGGCAGTTGGAAACCGAACGATTCGACACCACCACCGCGGCCATCCGCGATCTGCGAGACTGGCTGGCTGAGCGCACGGTCGAGGTCATCGCCCTGGAAGCGACCTCGGACTACTGGCGGGCGGTGTACTACCCGCTCCAAGACGCCGGCCTGAACCTGATGCTGGTCAACCCCGCCCACCTGCGCGGGGTCAAGGGCCGCAAGACCGACCCTTCCGATGCGGCGTTCCTGGCCCGCGCCGCCGCCTCCGGGATGGTGCTGGCCTCCTTCGTGCCCGACCGCGCGATCCGCGAACTGCGGGAACTGACCCGCCGCCGTGCCGAAGTCCGGGCCGACCGCGGCCGGGAGATCCAACGGCTGGAAAAGGAACTGGAGGACAGCGGTCTGAAACTGACCAGCGTCCTGTCCGATGTCACCGGGGTGTCCTCCCGCCGCATCCTCACCGCCCTGATCGAGGGGGAACACGACCCGGCCCTGCTCGCCGACCTGGCCGTCAGCGGTGCCCGCGCCAAGATCGGTGCGTTGACCGAGGCGTTGGAGGGCACGTTCACCGACCATCACGCGTTCATGTGCCGACATTTTCTGGACCAGATCGACCACCTGGCCGGGTTGGTGGCGCAACTGGACGAGCGCATCGCGGCACTGCTGGCAGACCGCGACCAGGATCTGACCAATCTGGACAGCATTCCCGGGATCGGCCGCACCGGCGCCGAGATCATCATCTCCGAGACCGGTGGGGACAGGGCCCCCTTCGCTACGGCTGGGCACCTGGCCTCCTGGATCGGCGTGTGCCCCGGGATGAACGAGTCGGCCGGGGTGAACAAGTCCGGGCATACCCGCCACGGCAATGCCCATCTCACACGGGTCCTGGGCACCGCGGCGATGGCCGCGGTGCGGCAGAAGGACTCCTATTACGGCGTCTACTACCGCCGGGTGGCTGCCCGCCGTGGTCGGCAACGCGCGCTGGTCGCGGTCATGCACAAACTGGTGATCGCGATCTGGCACGTCCTGCACGACAAGGTCGCACACCACGACTTGGGAGCGGACTACTTCACCCGCCGTGACCCGCAGCGCACCATGCGCCAGATCATCAAACAGGCCAACGCGTTGGGTATGACAGTCCGGTTCGACCCGATCCCCGGCTGACGCCACAACCGACGTAACGCCTTGTGAGCAGCGTGTTCCGTTCATCTTCGTGTCAGTTCGCCCGGTGCGGGAGGAATTCCTGTGCCTTGGTCCTGATGCCTTGCTTGAGGATCTCCCACCGGTCGGCGTCGCCCTTGACCAGGGCCAGGGCGGCGTCCTTCATCTGCTCGACGGTGGCGTGCGGCGGGATGGGCGGGAAGTTCGGGTCGCAGTACACGTCCAGCACGGTCGGCCGGTCGGCGGCCAGCGCCCGGTCCCATGCCGGTCCGAGGTGGTCAGGGTCCGTGATCGTCTCCGCCGCCAGGCCGAGACCGGCGGCGAACGAGGCGTAGTCGACGTCAGGCAGGTGCTGGGACTCTTCGAACTTCGGGGCGCCCTGCATGGCGCGCATCTCCCACGTGACCTGGTTGAGGTCGTTGTTGTGCAGGATCGCCACGATCAGCCGCGGATCGGACCATTCCTGCCAGTATCGCTTGATGGTGATCAGCTCGTTGAGACCGTTCATCTGCATGGCACCGTCGCCCGCGAACGCGATCGCGGGCCGGTCGGGATGCGCGAACTTCGCGCCGACCGCATACGGCACTCCGGGTCCCATCGTGGCCAGGGTCCCGGACAGTGAGCCACGCATGTCACCCCGGAACCTCAGGTGCCGGGCGTACCAGTTGGCCGACGAACCCGAGTCCGCGGTGACGATCACGTCCTCGGGCAGGCGCGCGGACAACTCCCAGAACAACCGCATCGGGTTCACCGGATCGCCGTCCACCATCGCCTCGGCCGCCATGGTGGACCACCAGGTGTCGACGTTCTTCTCGATCGTCTCCCGCCACGATCGGTCCTCATGACGCCGCAGGTGCGGCAACAGGGCACGGAGGGTGGCCTGCGCATCGCCGACGAGGTTGACCTCGTAGGGGTAGCGCATGCCGATGAACCGGCCGTCGATGTCGATCTGCACGGCACGTGCCTGGCCGAACCCGGGCATGAACTGCGTGTACGGGAAGTTGGAGCCCACCGTCAGCAGCGTGTCGCAGCCACGCATCATCTCGTAGCTGGGCCGGGTACCCAGCAGCCCGATGGAGCCGGTCACGAACGGCAGGTCGTCGGGTAGCACATCCTTGCCCAGCAACGCCTTGGCCACACCCGCGCCCAGGGTGTCTGCGGCTTCGATCACCTCCTGCCGGGCGCCTCGCGCGCCCTGCCCGACCAGGATCGCGACCTTCTCGCCCGAGTTGAGCACCTCCGCGGCGCGGATGATCGCCTCGTCATGGACAGCGGGTTTCGGAAAGTCGATGCCCAGCGAGGACGGCACCATCTTGAACGCGTGTCCTGGCGGCGAGTAGTCCAGTTCCTGCACGTCGGCCGGGATGATGACGGCAGTGGGCGCGTGCTGGCTCAGGGCGGTGCGGATCGCCCGGTCCAGCACGTTGGGCAGCTGTTCGGGCACGGTGACCATCTGCACGTATTCGCTGGCCACGTCCTTGAACAGGCTGAGCAGATCGACCTCCTGCTGGTAGGAGCCGCCCATGGCCGACCGGTTGGTCTGCCCGACGATCGCCACCACCGGCACGTGGTCGAGCTTGGCGTCGTACAGGCCGTTGAGCAGATGGATCGCCCCCGGCCCCGACGTCGCCACACAGACGCCGACCCGGTCGCTGAACTTGGCGTAGCCCACCGCGTCGAACGCGGCCATCTCCTCGTGGCGCACCTGGATGAACCGGGGGTTGTCGTCCGCTCGACCCCATGCGGCAAGCAGTCCGTTGATGCCGTCACCCGCGTAGCCGAACACGGTGTCCACACCCCACTCGCGCAGGCGGGAGAGCAGCTGGTCGGCGACTGTCTCGGACATCGGTTCCTCCTACAGGTGAAGGGAAATTCAGGATCCGGCGATCAGCCGGCCGGCGGCGCGTGCTGTGATCGCCATGATCGTCAAGGCCGGGTTGGCGGCGCCCTGGGTCGGCAGGACGCTGCCGTCGGTGATGTAGAGGTTGGGTACCGCGAACGTGCGGCAGTCCGCATCGACGACGCCGCGCTCGGGCCGGTCGGCCATCCGTGCGCCACCGACGAGGTGGGCATACCGGTCGAAGGTGATCACTTCGCCGGCACCGGCGGCCCGCAGGATGCCCTCCATCACCGACTGGGCGGCCCGCATGAGTTGCCGGTCGTTGTCGCACTGGCTGTGGGCGAACCGGGCGACCGGCAGGCCGTGCCGGTCCTTCTCGTCGGCCAGGGTGATCCGATTGCCCGGCTGAGGCAGGAATTCGCACAGGGCACCGAGACAGGACCAGTGCACGTAGTCGCGCATGTACTCGCGCAGTGCCGCGCCCCAGTGGCCCTGCCCGGCGACATGCTCGGCCCAGGTGATCGGCAGCGGCGACACCGTCTGGATGGAAAACCCACGCCGGTAGGGCTTGCTGGGATCGGTCTCGTAGAACTGCTCGCTGGATACTTCCGGCGGTGGTGCCTTGTACATCCGGATCTCGTCGTCGAACCGGCCCGCCGTCTGCGGAGCACCCTGCACCATCAGGTAGCGCCCGACCTGGTCGTGGTCGTTGCACAACCCGTCCGGGAACCGTCTGCTCGCGGAGTTCAACAGCAACCGGGGTGTCTCGATCGAGTAACCGGCGATCACCACCAGTCGGGCCCGTTGGACGTGCTCCACTCCGTCGCGCATGTACCGCACGCCCGTGGCGCGTCCCGTGACGTCGTCGACCTCGACGCGGGTGACCATGCAGTCGGCCCGGATCTCGGCGCCGTGCGCCAGGGCGTCGGGCACGTGGGTGATCAGTGGGGATGCCTTGGCGTTGACTTTGCAGCCCTGCAGGCAGAAACCGCGGTAGATGCAGTGCGGGCGGTGCCCGAACCGGCCGTTGGTGATGGCGACCGGGCCGACCTTCGTGGTGATGGCCAACTGCCGGGCCCCCCGCTGGAAGACCTCGCCGTTGCCCCCCACCGGATGCGGTGACTGCGGGTAGGTGTGCGGGTCGCCCCACGGCCAGTCCTCACCAGCCACCGGCAGTTCGCCCTCGATGGCCTCGTAGTACGGCTTGAGGTCGGTGTAGTCGATCGGCCAGTCCGCACCGACCCCGTCCCGGCTCGCGGTGGCGAAGTCACTGGGGTGCAGCCTGGGCGTGTAGCCCGCGTAGTGCACCATCGAGCCGCCGACGCCTCGGCCGGAGTTGTTGGAGCCCAAGGGAATCGGGTCCTCGCCTGCGATCACTCTCGGTTCGGTCCAGTACAGGTGGTGTGAGCCTGCCTCGTCGGAGACCCAGTCCCGGTCGGGATCCCAGAACGGCCCGGCGTCCAACGCCACCACCGACCAGCCCGCGCGGGCGAGGCGTTGCAGCATCGTCGCGCCGCCCGCCCCCGCGCCGACGATGACGGCGTCCACCAGGTCGGAGTCGGCGAACCGCCGCATGTCCGCCCGCAGTCGGTGGTTCGTGCGCTGGTCACCGGCGGGCAGCAGCCACGCCGAGTCGTTGCGCTCACGCACCTTGTCGGCCGCGCCGTCACGCAGTGGCCAGGTACCCAGCAGGCGTCTCACCGGCTGTCACCACCAACAGGATCGAGATCTTCCCGGTCGGTGACCTCCCACGGCTCCCGTCGACCCACACCCGCGTTCTTGTAGCCACGCGGGTAGGCAGGCCCGCTGAAGCCCATCTCGTTCCATGCCAGGGGATGCGAGTAGAAGGCGGTGCACGCGTAGCGGGTCCACAGGCTCCACACCCGGTTCGCGGGCATGCCGTGCCAGGGCTTGGCACCCAGGTCCTGCACGGCCTGGATCAACGCGCGACGCGCCTCTGCGTCGCAACGCGCGAAGCCGGTCCCATGCGTGCCGTCGGCGTCCTGGTCCAGCGCGGCGAGGGTGTCGCGCCAGGCCTGGCCGTCCTCGGGCAGATCGTCGTAGCGCCAGCCGTCCGTGCTCTGCTCGGCCAATCGGGAGTCGATCATCCGCAGCACCGGTACCCTCGGCTCGTCGTGCTGGTCGAGTAGCAGGTCCAGCAGCGGCCGGGCGATCGCTTCTTCCCGCGGCGTGAAGAACCGGATCGGGGGCGGCGGCCCCAGCCGCGCGAGCACCACTCCGGCCGTCACCGGATCCCAGTGGTCCGCCTGGGCGAGCACGTCGAAACCGGGGAATCGCGGCTGCCGACCTCCCGGCGTTGCTCCTGCCGGGTACGTCACCGCTCGCGCCGCAGCACCGAGGCCAGCAGTCCCATGCCACCGACCATGGTCACCAACAGCGGCGCGAGCAGCGGCGGCCCCATCTCCAGGTTGTAGCGGGCATTGCGCCAGCCACCCGGCTTCTGACCGATGCCCCGTGCATGCAGGTAGGTGCCCTGCAGTCCATTGGCGACGATCACGGCCGAGGTGATCGGCAGCACGGTGTGGGCGGCCCGCTCGCTGAAGAAGCCGGCGACACCCGCAGCCGCACCAATCGGCCCCAGCACCACCGGCAACCACATCAACCGGTTGCCGAAACTGGCTCTGTCGTGCTCGAAGAAGATCTCCGCCGCCGTCACCAGCGCACCGGCGGCGGTGAGCGCGGACAGGCTTCGTTCGAACCGACCGGTACGCACGTCGGTGACCGCGCGATCCAGATCGCGCCTGGCCATGCCGGGAATGTGAGGGCGAGGCATGTCATCTCCTCAATGCGATGAAGGTCGACCAGGGGCTGACCCGGCCACACCGAGCCCGATCGGTGATCGTCACGACCGAACCCAGCGGGACCGGCCCCACCAGCCGACCGCCGCTGCGATCAACGCACCGCCGGTGGCGGCCAGTGCACCGTGGTGCTGGCTGGCCCACAACTGTGGACTGCGTCGGGTGGAGCGTGCGCCGAACACACCGTGGGCGCCGAAGTCCCTGCCCTGCTTGCCATCCGCCGAGTGCCACAGGTTCACCGGCTGGCCGGGGTCGCTCGGCTGATCGGTCTGCTGGGAACTGAAGCCCGTTGTGGCCAGATAGCGGTCCAGCAAGCCCGGCGCTATGGCGTTGGCGGCCAGCGTGCCCATGGTGCTGCCGCCGACCCAGTACTCGCGCCGGCGCGGATGATCGGCGGCGTGCAGCACTGCCCGGGCGGCAAGCTCCGGCTGGTAGATCGGAGGTACCGGTTGCGCGTGTTTGGGCAGCCGCGACAGCACCCAGGAGAACTGCGGGGTGTTCACCGCAGGCATCTGCACCATCGTCACCCGCACTCCGCTGCGTTCGTGCAGCAGTTCGCACCGCAGCGATTCGTGAAAGCCCTGGATGGCGTGTTTGGCCCCGCAGTACGCGCTCTGCAACGGGATACCCCGATAGGCCAGCGCGGAGCCGACCTGAACGATGGTGCCGCGGTCGCGTGGCTTCATGCGCTTGAGCGCTGCCATCGTCCCGTAGACATAGCCCAGGTAGGCGACCTCGGTAACCCGACGGAACTCGTCCGGCCGAATCTGGTCGAACGGAGCGAACACCGAGGTGAACGCCACGTTGACCCACACATCGATCGGACCGAGTTCCTGCTCGACCCGGTCGGCGGCTGCCATCACCTGGTCGCTGTCCGCCACATCAGTGGGAATGGCCAGGGCTGAACCTCCCGCCGAGCGTACCTGCTCGGCCGCGGCGGCCAACCCGGTCTCACCCCTCGCCAGCAACGCGACCGTTTCGCGTCGCCGCCCGAACGCCTCGGCGGTTGCCCGGCCGATACCGCCACTGGCGCCGGTCACCACCACCACCCGAGGTTCCTGCCTGCCTGCGGTCATCACACCTCCCTATGCCAGACCGCTTACCCGTCAACGGAAACCGACAAACGTCACGACGCAACATTTGCGCGTCCGCACGTAGGTGTGGAAGGTTCGAAGGATGGCACGGGCCGGCGACGAGGAACCCCAGCAGGATTTGCCGGCGCAGGTCCGCGCCGTCATGCGCGCCGCGCAAGCACTGGTCGGCATCGTTGTCGGATCACTGAGCGAGGTCGAAGGCATTGTCTCCGTGCCTCAGTTTCGGATCCTCGTCATCATCGCCAACCAGGGCCCGCTCAATGTCAACGCCCTGGCCGGCGCGGCCCGGGTACATCCCTCCAACGCCACACGGGCATGTGACCCTCTGGTCACCCGCGGTCTGCTGGCCCGTCAGGAGTCCACGGTAGACCGGCGCCAGGTCCAGTTGAAGCTCACGGATCACGGCCGTGACGTACTGCGATCGGTGCTGCGACATCGGGAGACCGCCATCTCCGAGATCCTCAGCCGGATGGCACCATCTCCGCGCGCGGACTTCGTGGTCGCACTGGAGTCCTTCTGCGCCGCGGCCGGCGACGTGATCGATGACAGCCTGTGGCAGTGGGACCCATCGATCGGATAGCGAGCAACACTCCCGTGGTGCGGTTCAGCTGCGGCATGCCACGCTGATGCCCCCAGAGCGCCGCACCGGCCATGCCGTCATCCCCCGGTTCGCGCCAGCCGGCTCGCTCGCTCCCCGCTCATGAGGCCGACTGGTGGTCCCCGACCCGGCCGCCACTCCCCTGCTGGCCTGCCGCACGGGCCGCGCCGAATCGCTCACTGATCTGCTGTTCGCCCTGGCCACGCTCGGCGACGAACGAGCAGTTCACGCCACCTCTGTGGGTAGCCACCGCACCGGATGACGAAACCGGCCATGCGGAGGGTTTGGGTACCCACGGCCCACACGGAGGCGTCTCGTGGACCGGCAACCAGTGATGCCTGCTCGACGACGCATGAACGGCCGGCGATTGGGTACGTCATGCCCATGCGACTGGGCGTGCTGGACGTCGGCTCCAGTTCGGCTCAACTTCAGGTGGTCGACGCCCGCAGTGGCGCGCCACCACTGCCGACCTACGCCCTGAAGGCGCCCACACTCCTCGGTCAGGAGTTCGACGCCCTCGGCTCGATCACGCCGACCGGCGTGGACAGAGTCGTCCGGGCCGTCGACCGTGCCCTGCGCACGGCACGCCAGTTCGGCGTCGACCAGCTGTACGCCTTCGTGACGGCCGCCGTGCGGGACGCCGCGAATCGAGAACTGATCCTGGACCGGTTGGAGGCCGAATGCGGGGTGCGGCCACAGTTCCTGTCCGGGGAGGACGAGGCACGTCTGACCTACCTCGCCGCACACCGCTGGTACGGCTGGTCGGCCGGGCGCCTGCTGATGATCGACATCGGCGGCGGATCGATGGAGATCGCGCTCGGCCGCAGCCGCGTACCTCAACAACCTGAACATCGCGCTCGCCTCATCCGGCGAATACGCCGGACTGCGGCAAGTCGCCGGGATGATCGCCGGACTCGTGACGCAGGTCCTACGTCGCTACTCCCTATGGCCGATTCCCACAGGTCGGGCGGTCAGGCAAAGATCGATCCTTGTGACGCGACGAACAGTCTGGGGCATCGTGGCGGGCGTCGGCTGCGTGCTGGGCATTCTGATCAGCGGCTTGGCCCTCGTACCGCAGTTGGTCTATCCGGACCTGCCAGCGGCCGACCTGCAGGATGTTTCGGGAGCAGCCGCTCGCATCCAGTTGCAACAGGAACAGGGCCAGTTGCAGAACACCGTCCGTTCGGCTCTGTTGCAGGTAACAGCAGGTCTGGTCGTCGTCATCGGCGGGCTTGGGACCTGGCGACAGGTCCATATCAACCGTGAAGGGCAGATAACCGAACGACTCACCCGCGCTGTCGATCAGATCGGTAGCGAGAACGCCGATGTCCGTATCGGCGGTATCTATGCCATGGAACGCATCGGCAGAAACTCCGCGTCGGACCGTTACACGGTCCAGTTCATCCTGGGCGCTTTCGTCCGCAACCACGCCCCCTGGCACGTCGGAGAACCGGATGGCCCGGAACACCCCACCACGACCGTGGACCAGCGGCCCTCGTTGCGGATCGTCGCGTCTGACGTCCAGACCGCCGTCTCCGTTCTCGCACGACGGCAGCCGGCCCCGAATGTCCAGCCGCCGAATCCGTTCGGCGGGCGGCTGTTCCTGTCCCGCGTTGACCTTCGTGGTCTGGAGATCTATCGCGGGACGTTGGTCAATACGCATCTTCAGTACGCCAACCTGGCCCGCTCGCAACTACAGGGCACACAACTGGACCGGAGCGTGTTGACGTCGGCCGATCTTCGCGAGTGCCGACTGGACGGCGTCAGTTCGTCGACGCCGACCTCGGCCAGGCATATTTGGCGGGCGCGAGTCTGCGGGGCGCCGACCTGCGGCGAGCCAAGCTGCACGGTGCGGACCTGCGGGATGCGGACCTCACCGACGCCGTACTGGAGGGAGCGCAGGCGGATGAGACCACTGTCTGGCCGTCGGGTTTTGACGCCGAACGGCTGTGTCAGGCAGGGGTCCAGCTCGCCTCCCCATGATGGAGGTCATCTTCGCGGTCGCGCTCCGCATCGCTGTCCGGCAGCGTCAACGGATCGCTGAGCCGATACCGATTCCGCCGTCGACATCGAGTACGACGCCCGTGACGTAACCGGCCGAGTCGGAGCACAGGTACGCGGCGGCTTCGGCGATGTCGTCGGGTGAACCGATGTGGCCCGTCGGAATCCGGTCGGCGAGTTTCGCCCGTCCGGAGGCGTTCATGGAGGCGAGCATCGGCGTGTCGATCAGGCCTGGTGCGATGACGTTGGACGTGATGCCGTAGGGCGCCCCTTCCAGGGCGATGGTGCGGGCCATGCCGATCACACCGGCCTTGGCCGCCGCGTAGTTCGCCTGGCCGAAGTTGCCCCGCCAGGACATGGAGGACAGCGACACGATCCGGCCGTAGTGCCGGGCCTTCATGGTCGCCATGACCGCCCGGCAGCAGTGGAACACCCCGCGGAGGTTGACGCCGATGACCGTTTCCCAGTCCTCGTCGGTCACGTTCTCCAACCGGTTGTCCCGGATCACACCCGCGTTGTTGACCAGGATGTCGATCCGGCCGAAACGGCTGAGCACGGCGGCCGTCCACTCCCGCACCTGCTCGGCACTGGACACGTCGACGACGGCTGTCCCTACGCTGCCGGGCGGGCACGCCGCCGCTGTCTCCTTGAGCCCGACGTCGTTGACGTCGCACACCGCCAGCGTGGCCCCCTCGGTGGCGAGCCGGATGGTCATCGCACGGCCGAGTCCCTGGCCGGCACCGGTCACCATGGCCACTCGGTTCGGACAGCGCCCCATGCGCTACCTCCTGTCGAGGAATCGGCTGAGCCCCGCCCGGAGGTCGTGGTCGCGCCAGTGCCGGGCGAAGATCTCCAGTTCCCTGGCCTGCGCTTCGGCCGGGGGCCGGCGCAGTAGCTCCTTGACCTGTCCGGCAAGGCGACCCGTGGCCAGGCGTGCCGCGACGGCTGCCACTTCGCGGCCGAACTGCTCTGGTGCGAGCACCGAGTGGACGAACCCTCCGGCCACGAAACGCTCGGCGGGCAGCAGTTCTCCGGTGAGCATCAGCCAGCGGGCGAGCGGTTCGCCGACCTTCCTGGGCAACCGCCAACTGGCACCGCCACCCGGCAGCAGTCCGTGTCGCACGTGCCCGTCCCCGATGAGGGTTCCGGCCTGGGCGACCACGACGTCGCAGGCGAGGGCGAGTTCGAGTCCGCCTGCGACGGCATGGCCGTGCAGGGCAGCGACGACCGGCTTGGCGGCCGCCTCGATTCGGGTGCAGCATTCCCAGACCGCGCTGAGGAAGTCCAGGGGCTGGTCTCCGGAATCCAACAGCCGCAGGAGGTAGCGCAGGTCGGCGCCCGAACAGAAACTCGCCCCGCATCCGGCGATGACGACAGCGCCGGTTTCGGTGTCACTCATCGCGTCGGCCAGTTCGCTGACCAGCATCGAGACGAGTGTCGGGGTGAGGGCATTTCGGCTCGCCGGTCGGTTCAGGTACAGCCACCGCACCGGTCCTGACTGCTCGACGAGCACCTCCGGTGTGCCAACGGTTTGTCCGGCCCGCGTTGTGGACGTCACGAGCCGGTGCCGCCCCGCTGCTGGCGCAGCACGTACCGCTGGATCTTGCCGCTGGGCGTCTTGGGCAGTGCCGCCACGAAGTGGACCGCGCGCGGGTAGGCGTGGGCGGCGAACCTCGTCTTCACCAACTGCTGCAGTTCGGCCTCCAGCGTGGCGCAGGCCGCGTGCTGGTCGCGGAGCACCGCATACGCCTCGAGTACCTCGCCGCGAACCGGGTCGGGTGCCGCGATCACGGCGCACTCCACGACCGCTGGATGCGTGACGAGGACGGACTCGACGTCGAAGGGGCCGATTCGGTAGCCGGCCATGATGATGACGTCGTCATCCCGGGAGGAGAACCGGAAGTAGCCGTCGGTCCCGACGCTGCCGGAGTCGCCGGTCAGGTACCACCGCCGGTCCCGGCTGAACTTCTCGGCGCTTCTGCCCGGCGCGTCCGGGTAGCCGTCGAACCAGGCCAGCGGACTGGCCGGGATGTCCACGGCGATGCGGCCGAGTGTGCCGGCGGGTGCGATCTCGTCGCGGTCCTCGTGCAGGACGTGGACCGCCCAGCCGGGCATGGCCGTGCCCATCGAGCCGGGCCGCAGCGGGCGGCGCAGCAGTGGTTGGTGGTGGTTGTTCACCAGCATGCCCGCCTCGGTCTGGCCGTAGTGATCGTGGACCGCCACGCCGAGGGCGCCGGTGGCCCATTCGTTCACCTCGGGTGTGAGCGGCTCGCCCGCGCTGGACGCCCTGCGCAGCTTCAGTCCACTCGGTACGGCGGTACCGGACGCACGCAGCGCGCGGTACACCGTTGGTGCGGCGGCGACAGTGGTGACCCCGAACCGCTCCAGGACGGCCAGCGTGAGTTCGACCGAGAATCCGGCGTGCAGCAGCAGGCTCGGCACACCCACGCTGAGCGAGGCGATCACGCCGAAGTACAGGCCGTACGCCCAACCCGGGTCGGCGGCGCACCAGTAGACGTCATCGTCCTCGATGCCGATCGCATATTCCAGGTACGCCCGGAAACCGGCGATGGCCCGGGTCGGTACCACGACTCCTTTCGGCCGTCCCGTGGTGCCGGACGTGTAGATGTGCACGATCGGGGCGTCGCCACCCAGCTCGGCCGCCGGAAAGCCGGGTTGCTGGGCGGCGAGCAGCTCGGCGAACGCCAGATCCGGTGCGGCGGCCGGGTTCGGGCCGGCGACGACGACGCGCCACGGTGGGTCGGCCGGTATGTCGTCGCCGGGCGCCAGCTTCGCGCGCTGCGCCTCGTCACAGACCACGATCTTGGCGCCAGAACCCCACAGCCGGAAGGCAACCGCCGGGGCGGCGAACGCGGTGAACAGCGGCACGTGCACGGCGCCCAGACGCCAGATGCCCAGCAGCGCGACCAGGTATTCGACACTCTTGCCCATCAGGGTCGCCACTCGGTCACCCGGGCGGACACCGAGTTCGAACAGGGCGGCCGCGAACCGCTCCGAGTCGGCCCGAAGGCGCCCGTAGGTGAGCGTGATCGCCGAGAGGTCCGGCTCGACGACCGTGTACGCGGGCTGGTCGGCCGGGTACCGGTCGCACAACAGCCTGGCCACGCTCGCGTTGGCAGCCGCATAGTGTTCCACGAGGTCACGAACGTGCTGCGCGGGATCGACACCGGTCAGCTCGGGCACTGTCGACCGCCTTTCCGTCTCGGTACTGAAGCTCGTACGCTAGTACCCAAGGTCGTTCCGCGCAATGGCCGGCGGTACGATGTCGGGACCATAGGTATCGCCAGCGGTACCCGAGGGCGAGGAGTTGATGAAGGTGCGGGCGGTCGGTCCGGCGTTCGACACCACGCCGTCGTCACGACGCCTGGCCGGTGCGCCTGCCAGGAGCCGGCGGCACATCGACGACACCCGGCGCGAGCAGTTGCTCAACCAGGTGCAGGAGATCGTGCTCGCCGATGGCTTCGCCAAGCTGACCGTGGACGACATCGCCGCCCGGCTCCAGTGTTCCAAGTCGACGCTCTACGCGGTGTCCTCCAGCAAGGAACACCTGGTGGTCAGCGCGCTGCGGCACTTCTTCCGGGACGCGACGACCCGCACCGAGGAGCGCGTCGCGCAGGTGGCCGACCCGTCCCAGCGCATCGCCACCTACCTGGCCGGGGTGGGCATCGAGATGCGGAAGATGTCCCGCGCCTGCTACGAGGACATGGTCACCAACGACGCGACAGGTGAGATCTACGCGGTCAACTCCGCCGCCGCCGCGCGGCGGGTGCGGGAGTACATCCGCGACGGAGTCGCCGACGGCACCTTCCGGGCCGTCCATGCCGAGTTCGTCGGCGAGGCCGTGAGCCTGCTGATCGACGGGATCCAGCACGGCGAACTGCTCGCCCGCACCGGACTGTCCTCCGGCGACGCCTTCACCGAGCTCAGCGACCTCGTCCTGGCCGCGCTGACGAACAAGACCCACCGCTCGGCCTGATCCGGACAAAGCCGGTCGCCGGCTGCCGCCGGACGATACGGCTGTGTCACACGTCTTGATTCAGAACTACTTCGGGTACTACTTTACCCTCATCAGTACCCACACTCGATGGCCCGGTGTGGTCTTCGCTCAGTGACGAGCCGAAGGAGTGGCCAATGACCGTACGTCGACCCCTTGCTGTGTCCGCGGCGCTCGCCGGACTACTGGTGATCACCGCGTGCTCGTCCGGCTCTGCCACGGGCCGGGCAGCGGGAACGGCAGGCGACACGCTGACCGTGGTCACCGTGGCCAGCCCGCAGAGCCTGGACCCCGGCAAGGCGCAACAGAACGATGCCTGGTTCGACCAACTCGCCTACGAACCGCTGATCGTCCGCAGGTCCGACGGCACCCTCCAACCGGGCCTGGCGACCTCCTGGTCCTACCAGGGCGCGGACAACAAGACATTCGTGCTGCACCTGCGACCGCGGGTGAAGTTCTCCGACGGCAGCGCGCTGACCGCCCGGACCGTCGTCGACGATCTCGACTACGTGTCGAAGGCACACGGCCAGTTGGCCCCGTTCCTGGTCGGCGACACGTTCACCGCGACCGACCCGCTGACCGTCACGATCACCGCGACCGACCCGAATCCCAACTTCCCGGTCCTGCTGACCCAGGACTACATCATCGGCGGCATCATCAGCCCCAAGGGGCTCGCGGCACCCGGGCAACTCGGCACCCACACGTCCGGCGCCGGCCCGTACATGCTGGACGCGGCCCAGACCGTGACCGGCGACCACTACACCTACGTGCCCAACCCGAACTATTTCGACCCCAAGGGCGTGCACTGGCACAAGGTCGTACTGAAGGTCATCACCAACGCGCAGTCCGTGCTCAACGCGCTGCGCAGCGGACAGGCGCAGGTGTCGGTCGGTGACCCGTCGACGCTGGTCGCCGCGCGGCAGGACGGCCTGACCGTGGCGTCCTCCCCACTGCTGTGGAACGGCGTGACGCTGGCCGACCGCGGCGGCACCGTGGCCAAGCCGCTCGCCGACGTCCGCGTGCGCCAGGCACTCAACTACGCGACCAACCGGAGCGTCATCACCGGTGCGCTGTTCACCGGCAACGGAAAGCCGGTCAGCCAGGTCACCGTGCCCGGCGGCTACGGCTACGACCCCGCCATGGCGAACCTGTACCCGTACGACCCGAACAAGGCACGGCAACTGCTCGCCCAGGCCGGCTACCCCAACGGCTTCACGATGAAGCTGGTCACATCCGAGTTCCAGCAGATGAACCTGTTGGCGCAGGCGCTGGCTCAACAGTGGCAGCGGATCGGTGTCCACGTCCAGGTCACCGACGACGCGAATCCGGACCAGTACGTGTCCGATGCCTTCAGCGGCAAGTTCCCGGCGTTCAGCACCGCATTCGGTCAGCTTCCGGTGTGGATGGAAGGGCCGTCGCTGTTCCTGCCCACGGCCGCCTACAACCCCTTCCACACCGACGACGCCACCCTCAAGTCCCTGTACGCGCAGTCATCGCGCGCTTCGGGCGCCGCCAAGACCGGGTTGGACCGGCACATCATCGACTACCTCGCCCAGCAGGCCTGGTTCGTGCCCGTGGTGTCCACCGGACTGCCCTACTACGCGACCACCACCGTGACCGGCGTGGCGACCTCGGTGAACGCCCCACTGCTGTCGCTGTACGAAGTCCGACCGGCCGGGTGACCGCGAAGGAGGGTGGTCCGAGATGGTGAGGGAGACGGTCCGGTGGTTGGTGTCCTCGCTCGTGCTGCTGTTCGTCGTCACCGCCCTGACCTTCGTCCTGGTCTCACTGGCTCCCGGCGACGCGGCCAGGTCGGTCCTGAGTGGACAGAGTACCGGTTACACCAACCAGCAGTACCAACAGATGCGCCACCTACTGGGCATCGACCAGCCGCTGCCGGTGCAGTACTGGCACTGGCTGGACGGGCTGCTGCACGGCAGCCTGGGCACTGACCTGTTCAACGGCCAGCCCGTGACCGACGCGCTGGCCGGCCGGATCGGGCCCAGCCTGTCGATCGTCCTGGGCACGGTACTGGTCGCCGGGCTCGTCGGGGTCGGCCTGGGCATCGTCAGCGCCCGCAGGGCCGGGATCGCCGGCCGGATCGTCGACGTGATCACCCTGGGCGGGTTCGCCGTGCCGAACTTCTGGCTCGCCCTGGTCCTGGTGGAACTGCTGGCGGTGAAGGTCGCCGCGTTCCCGGCGGGCGGCTACGTCCCGCCGGCCGGCGACCCGGCAGGCTGGATACGCAGCATCGTGCTGCCCGTCATCACCCTGTCCGCGGGCGCGGTCGCGCTGATCGCCAAGCAGACCCGGGACTGTATGGCGGACGTGCTGTCCCGCGAGTTCGTCACCATGCTGCGGGCCAGAGGGCTGGGTACCGCGTCCATCGTGTACCGGCACGCGCTGCGCAACGCGGCCATACCGGTGGTCACCGTGCTGGGCCTGCTGCTGATCAACCTGCTCGGCGGGACCGTGCTGATCGAGGCCGTGTTCGCCGTGCCGGGACTCGGCCAGGAGGCGGTCACCGCGAGCGGCACCCACAACCTGCCGGTGATCGAGGGGATCGCGTTCTACTTCACCATCGCCGTCGTCGTCGCGAACCTGCTCGTCGATCTGTCCTATCGACGGCTCAACCCGAAGGCGCGTGCGTCATGAGTGTCGTCGTCACACCCGCCGCCCGGGACGCCGGTGCGGTCACCGTGCCCACGCCCCGCGCGAACCGGCGCGGGCTGCGGCACAAGCCGCTCGGACTGGTGTCCGCCTGCTACCTGGTGGTGCTGGCGGCCGCCTCGCTCATCGTGCCCGGACTGGTGTCCGTCGATCCGGAGGCACAGGACCTCAGCCATGCCCTGGCCGGGCCGAGCGCGGCGCACTGGCTGGGCACGGACCGGCTCGGCCGGGACGTCCTGGTCCGGCTGTTGGTCAGCACGCCGGGCACGCTGGTCGACATCGCCGAGGCGGTCGTCGTGTTCACCGTGCTCGGCGTCGGACTCGGCGTGCTCGCCGGGTTTCTGGGCAGGTGGACCGACCGGACCATCTCCCGGTTCGGCGACCTCGTCCTGGCCCTGCCCGGCATCATCGTGCTGTTGATGGTGCTCGCGGTGTTCCCCGGCAACGATCTCGCCGCGATGATCGCGCTCGGCGTGCTCAGCAGCCCCGTGCTGTTGCGGGTGGTGCGGGCGGTGACGATCTCGACGCGCAACGAGCTGTTCGTCAGAGCCGCCCGCCTGTCCGGCCTCACCACGACACAGCTGATCCGGCGGCACATCCTGCCCTGGCTGGCCGGGCCGATCACGGTGCAGGTCTCGCTGTTCGCGGCCGCCGCCGTGCTGGCCCAGGCCGGGTTGTCGTTCCTGGGCCTGGCCCGACCGGAGACGGCCGGTCCCAGCTGGGGC
This sequence comes from Pseudonocardiaceae bacterium, assembly GCA_036491115.1. Classification (GTDB taxonomy): domain Bacteria; phylum Actinomycetota; class Actinomycetes; order Mycobacteriales; family Pseudonocardiaceae; genus DATEPR01. The sequence goes on along the minus strand of DASXCQ010000019.1, from coordinate 25,092 downwards.
AACATGATCGCCGAGGCCTCGAACGTGATCAGCACCGACGGGTGGCTGTTGGTGCCGACCGGCGGGATCGTGGCGATCACCGTGCTGGCGCTCGGTCTGCTCGGTGACGCCGTGCGCGACGTGACCGTCGGCCGGTCGACCCGAGGCGCCGGCCGGTGGACCGGGCTGAGCGACGCGCCCCGGCCGCCGGACGACACCACGGCGACGGCCGCCCTGCTGTCGGTCCGCGGCCTCACCGTCGGGTTCGCCGGCACCACGGTCGTGCGGGACGTCGCTTTCGATGTGCGGGCGGGCGAGACGGTGGGCATCGTGGGCGAGTCCGGGTGTGGGAAGACGGTCACCGCACGGTCGCTGCTCGGCCTGCTGCCCGGCGACGGCCGTGTCACCGCGGGCTCGATCCGGTTCGACGGCACAGAACTGGTCGGGCTGGACGAGCGCAGGCTCGCCGGGCTGCGTGGCTCGCGCATCGGGTTCGTCGCACAGGATCCGATGAACGGTCTGGATCCGACCTTCCGGGTGGGCAGCCAACTCGTCGAGGTGATCCGCCGGCACCAGGCACTGTCCAGGCGGGCCGCCCGGCAGCGGACTCGGGAACTGCTCGAACTGGTCCAGTTCGCCGAGCCCGAGCAGGTCGCCCGCCGGTACCCGCACGAGCTGTCCGGCGGTATGGCCCAGCGGGTGGGCATCGCGCTGGCGCTGGCCGGTGATCCCGACCTGCTGATCGCCGACGAGCCAACCACCGCGCTGGACGTCACCGTGCAGGCCGAGATCCTCGACCTGTTGCGCGGACTGCGATCCCGCCTCGGGATGGCGATCATCCTGGTCACCCACGACTGGGGTGTGCTGGCCGACCTGTGCGACCGGGCCGTGGTGATGTACGCGGGCGAAGTGGTCGAGCAGGCCGGCATCGGCGACCTGTACCGCGCGCCGCGCCACCCGTACACCGAGGGGCTCCTGGCGGCCAACCCGCACCGCGCCCCGGTCGGCGACGCGCTCCCCGCGATCGCCGGGACCGTGCCGACACCGTCGGCCTGGCCCGGCGGGTGCCACTTCGCGCCACGCTGCCGGTTCGCGACCGAACAGTGCCGCGCCGAGCGGGTCGCGGTGACGGTCCTGAGCCGCGACCGGTCGACCCGCTGCCTCCACTTCGATCAGCTGGTGGTGCCATGAACCCGACGCAGCCCCTGCTCGAACTGTGCGACGTCCGGATCGAGTATCCGCGCGGCTTCCACCGTCCTCCGCTGGTCGCCGTCGACCGGGTCGGCCTCGGCGTCGCTGCGGGCGAGACCGTGGCCCTCGTGGGCGAGAGCGGATCCGGCAAGTCCAGCATCGGCAACGCCGTACTGGGGCTGGTGCCCCCGGCGCGAGGCACGATCCGGTTCGACGGCGAGGACATCACCCGCGCGACGCCACAGCGGCGGCGGGCGTTGACCCGGGACATCCAGTGCGTGTTCCAGGATCCCACCGGCTCGCTCAATCCACGCCGGACGATCGGCCAGACCCTGACCGAGCGGCTGCTGCCCGGCAGGCTCTCCCGTGCCGACAGGGCGGAGCGGGTCGCCACCGCGCTGCGCCGGGTGAACCTGGACCCGGACGCCGCGGCCGGCTATCCCGCCGAGTTCTCCGGCGGGCAACTCCAGCGGATCGCGATAGCGCGGGCACTGATGGTGCGGCCCCGGCTGATCGTCTGCGACGAACCGACCAGCGCGCTGGACCTGTCCGTCCAGGCCCAGGTGCTCAACCTGCTCACCCAACTGCAGCGCGACCTGGGCCTGGGCTACCTGTTCATCACCCACGACCTGGCCGTGGTCCGCCACGTGGCACATCGCGTGGTCGTGCTGCACCGCGGCTCGGTCGTGGAGTCGGGCCCCACGGCGCGGGTGTGCGACCGGCCGGCCGACCCCTACACCAGGCGACTGCTGGACGCGGCACCCGTGCCGGACCCGGCCGAACAGGCCAGGAGGCGCGGCGCAACCGCGGACGAGGAGACGGTCCGACCCGAACCGGTCACCCAACGGTAGCGAGGAGACATGACAGCTCACGAGGTCACTCCGGTCAGGGCCCCGGCTGATGTCCGCTACGACGTCGAGGTGCACCGGGACGTGCGCATCCCGACCGGCGACCCCGGTGTCACCCTCTCCGCCGACGTGTTCCGACCGGTGGGGGTGGCCGCCGGGCCCGCGCTGCTCACCCTGCTGCCGTACCGGAAGGACGGTGGCGCCGGCATCGCGAACGAGCCTGCGCTGCGCTGGTTCGCCGGCCACGGCTTCGCGAGCGTGCTCATCGACTTCCGGGGCACCGGGTCGTCGGACGGCCGGCAGCGGCCGCCCTTCGATCCGGCGGAAGCCGATGACGGCGTCGCCGCGGTCGACTGGGTCAGGCAGCAGCCGTGGTGCGACGGCAACGTCGGCATGTGGGGCCACTCCTACGGTGCCGTCATGGCACTGCGCACGGCGAGCCGGCAGCCGCCTGGCCTGCGGGCGATCATCCCGGTGATGGGCATGACCGACCCGGGACCGGACTTCGTGCACCCGGCAGGGCGGCGCGGCTGCCTCGCCTCACTCGCCCAGTGGGCCACCGACACGCTGCTCAACCAGTTGCTCCCACCGCTGCACGACTTCGGTTCGCCCGACCAGCAGCGGCGCTGGCAGGAGCGCATGCACGCCGAGCCCTGGCTGCTCGACCTGTTCGGGCATGGCCCGGACGATCCGGTCTGGCCGACCAGGGCCCTGGACGTCGACCGGATCACCGTGCCGGCCTTCTGCGTCGCCGGCTGGCGGGATCTGTTCTGCGACAGCACCATCAGGGCGTTCGAACAGATCAGGGCACCCAAGCGACTGCTGGCCGGACCGTGGATGCACACGATGCCCGAGGACTCGCCGTTCCTCCCGATCGACTTTCCCGCTCTGGCGCTGCGCTGGTGGCAGCACTGGCTGGGCGGCATCGACACCGGCCTGCTCGACGAGCCCGTGGTGACCGTCTACCGGCAAGGCAGCCCCGGCGGTTGGGAGCAGTACGACTCGTGGCCACCCACCGGCCAGCAGCGACGGTTCGTCACGACGGGCACCGGGCTGGCCGAGTCCGACCGGCCCGTGGCCGTCGATGCCGTCATCGCGCAACGAACACCGGACCCGACCGTCGGCGCGCTGAGCGGGCTGTCCGGCCTGCCGACCACGGGCTTCGGCCTGCCGCTGGACCAGCACGACGACGACGCCCGCTGCCTGGTCGTCACGAGCGCGCCGCTGCCTCGCGACCTGCACATCGCCGGTCGGGCATCGGTCACCGTGTGGGCCGACACCGGCCGCCGGTCGCTGGTGGTCCGGCTGGCCGACGTCGACCGGCACGACCGCTCGGTCGCGGTCAGCACCGGCGTGACGACCGAGCAACCGCAGGGCCACCGAGCCGAACTGAACCCGACCCGATACACCGTTCCGGCAGGTCACCGGGTCCGCATCGTCATCGACGGCGGCGACTTCCCCCGGCTGTGGCCGGTGGCCGACGGCGGCCCGGTGCTGCTGCGCGGCGTCGAGGTCCGGATCCCCGTCGTGCCGGCCGAGCAGGTGACGAGCACGGTGCTGCCGCCGGTCGGTGAGCCCGCCGACCAGCCCGGTACGCAGGAGCCACTGTGGCGGATCACCCGGGACCTGGTGCACGACGGCGTGACCGTCACCATCGGGGAACGGCTCACCGCGCACACCCCGGCCGAGGAACACCTGCTGCGCCTGCGACGGGAAATCGCCGCGACGGTCCAACCGGACGCCGGCACCCTCGTCCGAGGCACGACAACGGCCCGGGTCGAACTGATCACCGACACCACGATCGACGTCGAGATAACCCTGAGCCTCGCCCAGCGGGAGATCACCGTCGACGGCCGCGTCGATGTCGACGGCGCACCGGTGTTCGCCCGCCGCTGGGCGGCCACCGCCTGACCAACGGTCACGGTGTTCGCCACTGTCGGGACGCGACGGTCCGCCCGTCGACGACGACGTCGCCGGTGGCCACCCCACCCGTCGCGTCGATCGTGATGCTCGCGCGGACCACGGTCTCGACCCCGCGCGGCTCGTCGATGTGGAAGCTGGCCGTCATCGTGGCGCTGGCCGCCGCCGGATCGTCGTCGCCGACCGTGGCCGTGGCGCGGAAGTTCCGCTCCCGGATCGGTGCGCCGTCACTGGTGTAGAGCCGTTTCTGGCTGGCCGCCAGGTCCAGGGCAACCTCGCCGCGGTGGAAGTCGCGGGAGATCTGCCATCGCGGCTGCTCGGTGAACTTCACCGCGCCGCGGTCGCGAGCCGGTGCGGGTGATGGCCGGCCGACGGTCGGCAGCCGCTCGGGATCGACGACGGGCAGCGCGAGCGTCGATACCCGCAGCGCGAGCAGTTCGCGGTCCTCCGGTGGCCACAACCGGGGAAAGTCCGAGTCGGACAGTACAAGCCGCAGTCGATGGCCCTGCCGGACGGTATGGCACGACGGCGTCAGGCGCAGGCACACGGTGTCACTCTCGGCTGACAGGTCGACCAGACCGTGGGCGAAGACGACCGATCGCCCGTGCTCGTCCACCTCGGTCAGCTTGGCCACACAGCGGCAGGCGGTGCTCTGTGCGTCCAGCGCCAGCGTGACGACGCCCGCGCCGACGATCGTCAGCGGCTCGGCCAGCGGTGGCGTGGTGAAGGTCAGCGAGCGCTGGTCGTCGTCGTGCTGGTCGAGCGGGTAGCCCAGGTCGGAGATCGGCATCGTCCACAGCCCGCTGAGCAGCCCGACCGTGGAATCGGTCAGTCCCATGACCGATCCGGTGGCCCGCCCGGCCGCTGCCGGGACCAACGCCCGGTCGGTGGCCGCGAAGCTCATCGTCCGCGACGGCGTCGGCGGCCAGGTGTCGCCGCGGGTCCAGCGGTCGGTCCCGTTGACGTAGACCACAGCGGACTCGTCGTGCACCAGCCGCTCCGGATCCCGCAACCACTCGTCGAACCAGTCGCACGCCAGGGACAACGAGTCGACCGGCTCCAGTGCCGCGTTCTCGGGCAGGTCGTGCAGCCACGGCCCGACGACGAGCTTCTTGGGCGCGGTGATCTTCTGGTACGTGTCCAGCATGGTGTCGCGGCACATGTCCAGCCAACCGGCGACACAGAACGTGGGGGCGGTGATACGGGTGACGTCCACGTCGCGATGCCGCCAGGCGTCGTCGCCGGGCGGATGCCGCCAGGCGTCGGCCACCCATTCGTCCATCACCTCGACCTTCTCCTGCCAGTACTTCCTGCGCAGGTCGAGGTCCGCTCCCTGGATCGGCGGCACGAGGTCGTTGAGCATCTTCTCGAGCGCGGGCAGCATGAAGAAGCCGATGCCGCCCCGGACGCCGTTCGGGTGCACCAGGTCGCGTTCCCAGCTCTTGAATCCCATCACCGGCACGATCGCGCGCAGGGCAGGCGGGCGGTGGCTGGCGGTGAGCAGGGTCAGCGCGCCGCCGCCGGAGAAGCCCCACATGCCGACCCTTCCCGTGCACCATGGCCGGTCGGCCAGCCAGGCGATGACGGCGGCGCCGTCCTCACCCTCCCTGGGGTCGAGCGGGTCGCGCGGCACGCCGTCGGACTCGCCGGTACCCCGGCAGTCCACGACGAGCGTCGCGTAGCCGGCTTCGGCGAACCGCTGGAAGCACCGGATGCCGAGTGTTCTCCGGCCATAATGGACTGTCACGACGCCGGGCACCCGCCCGGACGTCCTGGGGCGGTACAGATCGCCGGCCAGGGTGGTTCCTGTGTCGTCCACCGGGATCCGGATGTTCTGGCTGACGTCGACGTCATAGCTGGGTCGGAGCACGGGATTCCACCTCACTGGGTCGTGGTGTGCGGCCGGCGAGCAGGGCGACGATGACGGCGGCGCAGGCGACCACGGCGGCGGCCCAGCCGCTGGCGACGCCGTAACCGGACACTGCCGAGGTGCCCGCGGCCGACAGGGCCACGGCGTTGAGTGCCGCGGTGCCCAGCGATGCGCCGACCTGCTGGGACGTCGTGGCGAACGCGGCCGCCATCCCGGAGTGCCGTGGGCGGACTCCCGCGGTGGCGCGGTTGATCGCGGACGGTACGGACAGCCCGGCTCCGACCCCCAGCACCACCTCGGCGGGTGCGATCAGCGTCCAGTACGGGGTGTCGCCGGCGAGTCTGGTGAGCAGTGCCAGCCCGACAGCCAGCACGAGCATGCCGCCGGCCAGCAGTGACCGGACGCCGACGTGGGGCAACAGCCTGCGGGTGAGCCAGGTCGCCGCGACCACGTTGGCCACCACGAACGGCAGGAAGGCCAGCCCGGTGACCAGCGGCCGGAAGTGCAGGACGTCCTGCAGTTGGAATGTCAGGAACAGGAACATCCCGAACATGCCGAACCCGGTGGCCACGATGGACACGCACGCCGCGCCGCGAGTCCGGTCGGCCACGATCGACAGCGGCAACAAGGGATTGCGGACGACGTGCTGCCGGATGCCGAACACCGTGAGCAGGGCGAGCCCCACCGCGAGCAGGCCCAACCGCGGTGCCGTACCGGCGTCGGTCGCACCGGACAGCGCGTAGGCGAGCACCGCGATCCCGCCGCCGCCGACGGCGGCGCTCGTCCAGTCCAGCCGTGACCGGCTCTCGCCCGCCATGGCCGGTAGCGACGCCCGGGCGCCGACCGCGGTCGCGATCGCCGGCGGCAGGTTCACCAGCAGGCACCAGCGCCAGTCGAGGAACTGGGCGAGCGCACCGCCGGCCAGCAGTCCGACCGCCGATCCCGACATGGCGATCGCGCTCAGCGCGCTGTACGCCCGCAACCGTGCCGCCGGCTCGGTGAAGGTCACGGCCAGGATGGACAGCGTCGCGGGGGCGAGCAACGCGGCGAACACGCCCTGCGCGGCCCGCGCCGCGATCAATTCGGCGGCGTCGCCCGCCGTTCCGCCGAGACACGACGCGAACGCGAACCCGAGCGCACCGGTGACCAGTGCCCTCCTGCGTCCCCACCGGTCGGCCAACCGGCCACCGAGCAACAGCAGGCCGCCGAAGGCCAACGTGTACGCGGTCAACGTCCACTGCGCCGCCATCTCGGACATGCCGAGGGCCTGCCGTGCGGAGGGCAGCGCGATGTTGACGATCGTCGTGTCGACGACCACCAGCAACTGCGCCATCCCGACAACCGCCAGCAGCAGCGGATGGCCGGGATGCCCTGGGCTGTCCCGGCTGACGACGGTCTGCTCAACCAAGGCCGTAGCCTCCGTCGACGGCGAGCACCTGCCCGGTCACGTAGCTGCTGGACTCGCCGGCCAGGAACCGGACGACGTCGGCGAGCTCGGCGGCCCCGCCGAACCGTCCGGTGGGCGTGCGGGCCGACACCTGCTCGCGCAGCCGCTCCGACTCGTGGAAGGCGTTGCCCATGCCCACGTCCAGGAACCCGGGGGCGACGGCGTTGACGGTGATCCCGTCGGTCGCCCAGTCCGCCGCCAGCGCCCTGGCCAGCCCTTCGATGCCGGCCTTGGACGCGGCGTACGCGGCGACGCCGCGGCGGGGCAGCGTCGCCATCACCGACGAGGTGAGCACGAGCCTGCCCTTCCCGGAGGCGGCCAGGTAGGGATACGCGGCCCGCGCGGTGAGAAACGTGCCCGTCAGGTTGACGTCCACAATGGACCGCCACATGCTCGCGTCCACCTTGTGGGCGCGGCCGGAACCGGTCGCGATGCCGGCGTTCGCGACCACCGAGTCGATCCGGCCCAGCCGGTCGGCCAGCTGGTCGAACGCGTCCGCCACCGAATCCTCGTCGGCCACATCGCAGGCGACCGCGATCGCCGGCTGGGCCAACCGGCCGGCCACTTCCTTGATCGCCGCCTCGTCCCGGGCCAGCAGCCCCACGGACGCGCCGGCCACCGAGAACGACTCGGCCAGCAGTTCGCCCACACCCCGGCTGGCCCCGGTGATCACCACGACCCGGTCGACCATCTCCTGCGTCCGGCCGGCCATCACGAACCCAGGACCGGTACGTCACCGGTCCAGCGGCACGCGGCGCCACCCCAGGTCATGCCGCCGCCGAACGCGACGAGTACCACGATGTCGTTCTCCCGGATCCGCCCGGAACGCACCGCGTCGTCCAGGGTGATCGGCACCGATGCCGCGCCCGTGTTGCCGAGGCTGGCGACGGTGAGATGCATCTGGCCGGGCCGCAGCCCGAGCACGTCGGCGAGGTCCTCCAGCATCACCCCGTTGGCCTGGTGCGGCACCAGCAGGTCGACGTCGGACAGCTCCAGTTCAGCGGCCTTCAGCACCCGCTCGACGAGGTCGGGCAGCACCCGTGCGGCGAGATCACGCACCTCTCGGCCGCGCATGGCGAAAAAGTGCCCACCCGTCGCCAGGGTCGCCTCGCTGGCCGGCCGGCGGCTGCCACCGGCCGGAATCCGGACCAGGTCCTGCTTGGTGCCGTCGGAGCCCAGGACGGTGGACAGGACGCCGGCGTCGGACGCGGTCTTGCCGAGCACCACCGCCCCCGCGCCGTCGCCGAACAGGATGGCCGTGCGCCGGTCGTCGTAGTCCAGGATGCGCGAGTACGTGTCCGCTCCGATGACCAGCGCGGTGCGTGCCTCGTCGTCCATGTTGAGCAGGCCGCGAGCGGTCACCAGGGCGTAGAGGAAGCCGGAGCAGACGGCGTCGAGGTCGAAGGCCGCCGCCCGCGTCGCGCCGATCCGCGCCTGCACCGTGCATGCCGTGGCGGGCATCGGCTGGTCCGGGGTCGAGGTCGCGACCAGCACGATGTCGATGTCCTCGGCGGCGATGCCGGCAGCGTCCAGGGCACGGCGGGCGGCGTGCGCGGCGAGGTCGGACGTAGCCTCGTCGGCCGCGGCGACCCGTCGCTCGCGAATTCTGGTCTTGTCGATGATCCACTTCTCGCCGACACCGAGCCGAGCACCGAGTTCGGCGCTGGTGAGCACCGAATCGGGCACGTAGGAGCCGGTTCCGAGGATGGCGATACCCACGGATGTGGTTTCCCTTCTTGCGGTGGTCCCGGTGAAGTGGCCACGAGGGGCCTGGTGGACAGGACCTAGCGGAACGACGGCGTGTGCCGGTCGCGGAACGCCGCCAGCCCGTAGCGGCAGTCGGGCGACGCCGTGTGTTCCAGGAACAGTGCGCGTTCCCGGTCCAGCGCCTCGGACCGCGGGAGCCGGTCGGCGTTGCCGATCATGTGCTTGACCACGGCGAGAGCGGCGGTGCTCCGGCTGGCGATCCGGGACACGATCCCCGACACCGCGGTCTCGATGTGCTCGACGGGCACGGCGGCGGTGACCAGGCCCCAGCGCGCGGCATCGGCACCGGACAGCATCTCGCCGGACAACAGCAGGTAGTTGGCCCGCGCTCTGGGCAGTCGACGAGGCAGTCGCACGGAACCACCGGCGGCCGGGACCAGGCCGTACTCGACGTGGCGATCACCGATCCGGGCCGACGTGGCGGCGACGACGACGTCACAGGCCAGGAGCAGTTCACAGCCACCCGCGACGGCGTGCCCCTCGACCACGGCTATCGAGGCGAACGGGGCGTCCTCGATACGGTCGAGGACGGTGCCCAGCCGTGCCATGAACTTCTCGACCCGTCCGGGGTCGTGGCGGATCCGCTCCAGCAGCTCCAGGTCAGCACCGGCACAGAACGTGCCGCCGGAACCGCGCACGACCAGTACCCGTGCCTGCCGCTGTTCGGCCTGGTCGACGGCGGCGGTGAGGCCGTCCACGACGTCGTCGTTGATGGCATTCTTGACTTCGGGCCGGTCGATCAATGCGTAGACCACGTGCCCGTCCGTACGAATGCACACTTCTCCTACGCGGTGTTCGGTCATCATTCCTCTCCACGGCGCGACCCCGGGCGTGACCTGCGTGGACGCGCCCGGCTGGGACGAGGTTCTCGCCCTATTCCTGGTTGGTCAGGGCGGATGCGATCAGCGACGTGAGTTCCTGATTCGCTTTCGCGGCGCTGACGCCCGCTCGCACGGGTAACTCGCCGGACCGTATTCGTTCGGTCAGAAAGGCCGTGACGCCTTCGACGAACCTGGCGTCCACCCTACGGAACGAGCCGTTGTCGATACCGTGTCGCAGGTATGCGGTCAGCCAGTGCGAACTGGCTTCCTGCGCCGTCGCGTACGCCTGCCACACGCCCGGGTTGACCACCCGGCCGCGCCGGCAGCGATCGTCGAGCACGGTCAGGCCCGCCGCGCGGACGGTCAGGTATTCCGACACCTTCGCGGCCGGATCCCGCACCCGGTCCGCACGATCCCTGGATTCCTCCTCGATGTCGCACAGGAGACTTTCCACCACCTCGGAAATCAGGTGGTCCTTGTGTCTCCAGATGGCGTACAGCGTTGCCTTGGAACATTCCAGATAGGCGCTGATCCGGTCGGTGGTCAACCCGTCGATTCCTTGCTCGCGTACCAGATCCCGGAGCCGTTGGAGGTACTCGTCCCGAAGTTTTGACTGAGCTGTATAGTCAATCAACAGAACGTCATCTCCAGACTCCGTAGTCATTAGTTCGCGGGCCAGCAAGAATCCATTTTGCAGGCCGCCGATCCGCCCAGGAAGTCCAGGAAGCGAATGCTTTGATCCGGTTGGCGAAGATCAATGTCGGTCCGTGGCATCAGCCGGACCGCCGGAGGGTGCGCGAGGGCGGCTCCCCGAATTTTCGGCTGTACCGTGCGGAGAAGTGACCCAGATGCAGGAAGCCCCAGCGCGCCGCCACCTCGGCGACGGTCACGCTGCCCGGGTCCGCTGCCCGGAGTTCGTCGTGCACCCGGCGGAGGCGGACATCGCGCAGGTAGTCCGTGGGCGGCATGTCCAGTTCGTTGCGGAACGTGATCTGCAGCGTTCGCTCGCTGACTCCGGCCGATCGGGCCAGGCTGGCAGTGGTGTGCTCGTACTCGGGGTGGTTCTCGATCCAGTCCACGGCGATCCGCGCCGCTCGGGACAGCGCGCGCCCGGCGCCGGCGTCGTCGATGGCGTCCTGGATCTTCTCGGTGTAGTTGCTGGACTGCGCCAGCAACAACGCCGTCATCAGGGTCTGCTCGAAGTCGTGGGCGACGAGCGGATGCTCGACCATGAGCGCCGGTCCGTCGAGATCGGCGACGGCGGCTTCCAGGAGACGGCGCCAGGACAGCCCCTGACCAGTGCCGACGTCCATCTCGGCGGTGAACCGGAGCGGTTCTCGGAGGGGTTCGTCGATCAGATCGGACAGGCGGCTTTCCAGGGCGGACCGATCGATGCGGGCGAGCAGTTGGGCGCAGTCAGCCGACCAGTGCAGTAGCAGCGGCTCCGTCGGTGACAACACCGGGGCGTTGCCCAACTCGCTGTAGATGTGTTCTGCGCCACAGCGAATTTCCGCTCTTCCGGATAATGGAATCTGCACCAGATAGAACGTGTCCAGTCGATCCGGTCTGATACGGGTGCGTGCACCGTAGCTGAGAAAGTTGAGCGCCGTGTCCTTGAGCCGTCGCGAGTTCATTTGCGCCCTGAGGTGGGATTGCGGCCCAAGCAACTCGAGTTGATGATCGGTGAAGATCCGGCCGACCGCGTTGCGGGCACAGTCAAGGTCCGTCGTCTCGAACAGGCGGTATCGCTCCAGCGGACTGGGCATGTGGTTCTTCCTCGCAGGTGGTCTGTTAAATGTTAGGGCCTGACGCCCCACCGACCCCCATGCGAAACCCTTTCTGTCCATAGCTGTGCCCGAGCCATTTTGGCCCGCGGTCCCGCTTTGTGCGGCCCCCAAACGGGTGAAAATGTATTCCGGGGCATGCATCTACTCTGCGTTGTGGCCAAACGCACATCCGACGATTGTTCGTAGAATTGACAGCTCGTAGGCCAAAAGACTTTCCGGTAACCGGGCGAGACAACCAGCCGACCGGTTCACCATCGAAGACCCGGCGGCCGACCTGGGGAGGTCGTGCGGGCTCAGCGCGAATGCCCTGGTCAGAATCAATGAGGTCGGGCTCAGCGGATGCACAGGACGAGCCATCGGTTCGTCCGCACAGCCCGTCCGATCTGCCACCCGGGCCGCAGACGGCGCTCACGGACGCGGCGCGGTCGCCGATCGCGTACAGGCCGGCACCACGCCGCCCCAGATGTCGCGCACCCCACATGGTCGTCGCCCCGGCCGCAACCGCGCCGCCTGCGGACCAGACGCTCCGGGGACAGTTCGCTACTGTGACGCCCTTTGCGGTACGTCCGTCACGGTAGGCACAGGATCGTGCAGGGCTTGTCCGGATGGTCGATCACGGTCAGGTCCGGGCTGCCGCCGGCCACCGGTTGGGTGACGACGAACAGCTCGTCGCCGTCGGACGACCATGCCAGGCCGCGGTCCGCGGGTGACCCGGCTGCCCAGGCCGATCGTGCGCACCGGCGACGAGCCGCCGCTGGCGAAGACCAACACGTCGTGCGCGGACGTGAACGCGCCGGTCGCGACGAAACCGCCGTCCGCCGAGACGGACACCGCGTTCGGGAAGCGGCCCGTCGGATACGAGCCGCGCCCGGACAGGTCGGCGGTGGCGAACCCGGCCACGTGGTCGTCCGAGCCGGCGGCGGTGAGGAACGTGCCGCCGTCCGGTGTCACGGCGAGGTCGAGGACGTCGCTGGCCGCGACCGTACCCGGTCTGCCCGGCTTCAGCGCTCCGGCGTCCACTGGGTAGGCGACCACAGTGGACAGGCCGAGGTTCGGCTGCGCGGCTACCACCGGCCCGCTGTCCGATCCGGCTGCCACCAGCGGCGCGCCGTCGAACGTGGTCGACCCCTGGTTGCCCAGAGTGATCACCGGCGTCGCGGCCGACGTGTCCAGTTCGCCGATACCACCGGCGAAACTGTCGGTGCAGCCGTACCCGATCCACAGGAACCGGCCTGGACCACGCGATGGCCGTGTCGGACGTGACGGTCGCGCGGACGTACACGACGCCGATACTGCACAACAATCCGCTCGAACCGCATGCCACGACGGACCGCGGTGTGTGCCGCGTTCCGCCTCGACGAGGCCGACGTGCGGGTGATCTGTCCCTTTGTCGGCGGCGGTTCGGCTCGAAGGGCGCCGCGCACGCGCACGTGGTCCTGGCCGCGCTGGCCGCGAGGGCCGTGCCAGGCAGGCCGGTGAAGCTAGCCCTCACCCGCCAGCAGATGTTCTCCCCGGCCGGCTACCGGACGCCGACGATCCAGCAGGTCAGCCTGGCCGCCGACCGGTCCGGCACGCTCACCGCCGTGGGCATGGACGTCGTCGAACAGACCTCGCGGATCAAGGAGTTCGCGGAGCAGACCGCGATGCCCGCCAGGATGATGTACGCCGCGCCGCATCGGCGTACCACCCACCGGCTCGCGCCGCTCGACGTGCCCGTGCCGTCGTGGATGCGGGCGCCCGGCGAGTGCCCCGGCATGTTCGGGCAGGAGGTGGCCATGGACGAACTGGCCACGCTGCTGGGCATCATTGACCCGATCGAGCTGCGGGTCCACAACGAGCCGGACGTCGACCCGGACTCAGGCCTGCCGTTCTCCAGCCGCATTCTGGTCGCGTGGCTGCGCACCGGGGCGGAACGGTTCGGCTGGGCCGACCGCGATCCGCGTCCTGGCAGCAGGCGCGACGGTGGCTGGCTGGTCGGCACCGGGGTGGCCGCGTCCGTCTACCCGACGATGACGGATCCGACGCTGACCGCCCCGCCGATACCGCCCGGACCCGACCCGCGCGAACCCGGACCGGGCGGACCCGACCCGATCCCGCCGGTGCCGACCCGATGCCGATCCCACCGGAGCCGCAACCCGATCCGGGGCCGCACCCCCCCATGAGACGGTCCCCGCGCCGGCCTGCCGTCCAATGTGGATCGCGCCGATGACGTCGACCCGGCCGCAGGCCCGTCACGGTCAGGGCTGGCCGAGCCGGCCGCTGCCGGCCAATGCCTGCTCCAGTGATCCGTACACCGCGAGTTTCTTGCCCAGACCGGTCAGTTCGATCGGGTGCCATACCACGCGGTTGGCCGCGACCACCCGCACGCTGACCTGCTCGCCGGCGGCGTCATGGGCCTGCACGAGCGCGGCGAGCCCGGCCGAACCGAGGAAGGTCACCGCTGTCAGATCCACCACCAGCACCGCGGGCCGATCCGCCAGACAGTGATGGACCCCGGCCGCCACCTGTGGGCTGGTTGCCATGTCGATGTCCCCGCCCAGGGCCAGCACCTCAGCCTCACCGCTGCGGTAGGCCGTCACCGACGCCAGGCCGGGCCGGGGTTGCCCTCCGGCGAGGCGGTGTTCAGGCACGCGCCGCTCGGGAGTGGGGCTGTGTTCAGGACTCACCACAGTTGAGGCCCTTCAGTCGCGCCGGGGTCTGGGGTCGCGATCCATACCGATCATAGTGCCTGATCCAGAGACCGCAGCAGGGTAGCCCGACCGGGCCGACGATCGCCTGGTTGGCCGAGAACAGCTCTGCCGGTCGACGGCCGCCCAGGCCAGGCCAGGGCAGTCGGGTGCTTGATCGCGGACGCCGGCCATCTGGGGTGCGTGCCTGGTCACGACGTGTGCTGGGTACGTCGCCAGCCGGCCTCGACCGGGCATCGTGAGCAGCTGGCGCGATCGCACAGTCGACACAGTTCGGCCAGCAGCAGTTCGTCGCGTGCCTCGGGTTCGAGCAACCGTCCCGCGATCGCCGCCAGTTGTTCGCGTTGGTGGGTGGACAGCCGGTCGACCAGTTGGTCCAGCGCGGCTTGCCGGGCCGCCAGTGCTGTCGCCGCCGCTTGTTCGCCGGCCGCGGTGAGCCGCAGTGGCCGCGTCCGGCCGTGGCTGGCGCGGTGCACCCAGTCCAGGTCGGTCAGGCGGTGGACCAGGTGGGCCGCGCCGGGCTGGGAGACGTGCAGCACCTGGGCCAGCCAGTCCGCGGTCCGGTCGGGCTGGTCCTTGATCGCGATCAGGGCCTCGCCGAGCGCGCCGCCGGCACCCACTGTCTCGGTCACGGCCGAGCGGACCGATCCAGCGACCAGCAGGCCCAGCGCGCCGAGCAGGTTTGCCGCAGCCTGGTCCGAGTCATTCATAAGTTATGAATGTACGCTGGGTCGGCCTTGCCGCGAGCGGCAACCTGGCTCAATTGCCGATCGCCATGCGGCCGCTGCTGATCACGCTGTTGGGTGCGCAGCAAACCGGGGCTTTCGCGGTGGCCGGGCTGGCCGGTGGCGCGGCCGCGGTGGGTATGGCGGTGACCTCGCCGGGTTGGTCACGGGCGCTGTTCCGGTTCGGCGAAGGGCGCGTCCTGGCCGTGTCGGGCCTGCTCTTCGCGGGTGCGCAGGTCGCGCTGGTGACCTGTCACGGACCACCTGCGTTCGTCAGTGTCGCTGCCGTGTCGGGCCTGTGTACGCCGCCGGTCGCCGGTTGTGTCCGTGGCGCGCTGCCACAGCTGACCTCCGAGGAGGGGCTGACCAGGGCGTACGCGGTGAACTCGGTGCTGCTGGAGATCATCTACGTGGTCGGCCCGCTGTGGGTGGCCGGTTGGATGGCACTGGCCGGCGCCGCCGTCGCGTTGTTCGCGAGCACCCTGGCCGGCGTGGTCGGGCTGGTGGTGACTGTCGCCCTGGTACCGGCCGGTCGGGAGCCGGCCGCGCGGGTCCGTGGTGGGTCGTGGTCGGTCGCGGCGGTGTGCACGCTCGGCGGCACGTATCTCGCGTACTGGATCTGCATGGGTGCGATGTGGGTGCTGGTGCCTGCGTTCGCCGCGCACGCCGGTCGGCCAGGACAAAGCGGACTGCTGGTGGCGGTGTGGTCGGCGGGGAGCCTGATCGGCGGGTTGGCGCTGGCCAGACGCCCACCGCGCCGATCGCACCGCGACAGCTATCTCGCCCTGCTGGCGGTGTTGGCCGTGACCTCGCTGGCGCTGGTGCTGCCACGGACGGTCGCGTTGATGGCGCCTGCGCTGGTGCTGTTCGGGCTCGCGCTGGCACCGTGGCTCGCGGTCGGCGACCGGCTGACGTCCATGGTCGGTCGGCACCGTAGCGCCGAGTTGTACGGCTGGCTGACCACGGTCGGCCAGATCGGCAACGCGATCGGCTCCGTCCTCGCCGGTCCGGTCGCGGACCGCGACGGGGGAGGGCCTGCCTTCCTACTCGTGAGCGCCGCCCTCGGACTCGGCCTGGCGGCGGCACTCAGCCGCCGCCACACACTGCCAGACAACGGATGACCGCCCGGCCTGCCCGTCAGCACAGCGGAACGGTCACCACGTGCCTTGACCGTCGCAAGTCTCCGTAGCCCTCGCCGTCCGCCCCGCAGCCGACTCGCAAGAGCGGGAGAACGCCAAGCTACCCAAGGAGGTCGAGCGCCTGGCCGCCGAGTCGGACAAGGCTCCGAAGGTGACCGAAGCGCCCGTGCGTCGTGTGACGGCCGATGGATTTGGGTACGACAGTCCACAGCCGGGTGATCAGGAGGTGCCGGTGGGTCAGCGGGGCCGGCGGGCACCGAACGGGGACGTGGCGGTGCGTGGACCGCTGTTCTGGTTCCGTGGCGATCCGTCGCATGCGGATGGCGCGGCGGCGGTCGTGTACGAGTCCGACGGCGTGGTGCTGTGCCGCGACGGTCAGGTGCTGGCCACGGGGCCGTGGCCCGCGCTGCGCGACCAGGTCGACATGCCCGTGCACCACTACCCGAACCACCTGATCACCGCCGGCTTCGTCGATGCGCACGTGCACTATCCGCAGACGGGGATCATCGGACGTCACGCGGGCGGTCTGACCGACTGGCTGGCGCGGCACGCGTATCCGGAGGAGGAACGGTTCAGCGACCCGGAACACGCGCGTTCGACCGCCCGAGTGTTCTGCGATGAACTGCTGTCCAACGGGACCACGACCGCGCTGGCCTTCTGCACCGCACACCCGGAGTCGGTGGACGCCCTGCTCACCGAGACATCGACGCGTGGCATGCGGATGGTCGCCGGCAAGGTCCTGATGGATCGCAACGCTCCTCAGCCGCTGCTGGACGGCGCCGATCACGGCTACGTGGTGTCCTCGGCGTTGGCGCACCGCTGGCACGGCCACGGCCGCACCGGCTACGCGGTCATCCCGAGGTTCGCCCCCGGGTGCTCTCCCACGCAACTCGAGGTGGCCGCCACAGTGCGTCGCGAACACCCCGGCGTGCTGGTGCACTCGCACATCGCCGAAACCGCGGACGAGGTGGCGCAGGTCGAGCACCTGTTCCCGGACCGGGACGGCTACCTGGACGTGTATGAGCACTACGGGTTGACCGGTCCCGGCACGGTGCTGGCTCATGCCGTCCATATCACACCTGCGGAACTGGCCCGCTGCAAGGACACGGGCACTGGCCTGGTGCACTGTCCGACGTCGAACCTGTTCCTCGGCAGCGGCCTGTTCGACCTGCGGATGGCGCTCGACCCGAGGCAACCGGTCACACTCGGTCTGGGTACGGACGTCGGTGCGGGCACCACCTTCTCCATGTTGGCCACGCTCGGCGCGGCCCACCAGGTCGCCCGCCTGCGCGGCTGGTCGCTGGATCCGCTGCGCGGCTTCTACCTGGCCACCCTCGGCGGCGCGCGCGCCCTTGCGCTGGCCGAGCATGTCGGCTCACTGGCCCCCGGGCA
Organism: Pseudonocardiaceae bacterium; assembly: GCA_036491115.1. Taxonomy (GTDB): domain Bacteria; phylum Actinomycetota; class Actinomycetes; order Mycobacteriales; family Pseudonocardiaceae; genus DATEPR01. The sequence goes on along the minus strand of DASXCQ010000019.1, from coordinate 7,519 downwards.
CGAGGCGGACCTCGTGGTACTCGACCCGGCCGCCACTCCCCCGCTGGCGCGCTGCACCGACCGAGCCGAGTCACTCACCGACCTGCTGTTCGGCCTTGCCGTCCTCGGCGACGAACGTGCTGTACGCGCCACATACGTCGCCGGTCACAAGGTCGCGTGATCGCGATGCCGTGACCAGTTCGCGCCGGGACGAGGCCGAGACACGGTGCCGGCGCTGCCGGGCGGACTGGAAGGGATGACCACGAGACCGAAGAAGGAGGCGCTGTGACAGGGTCGGCGGCCACATATCTTCCGGACAAACGCAGTCTGCGGGCGTTGCGCACGGCAGCCGCGTCCTGCCAGGGCTGCGGCCTCTACCGCGACGCCACGCAGACGGTGTTCGGCAAGGGCCGGGCAGCGGCACGGGTCATGCTGGTGGGTGAACAGCCCGGCGATCGCGAGGATGTCGACGGTGAGCCTTTCGTCGGTCCGGCGGGACGTCTGCTGCGCGCCGTGCTCGACGAGATCGACGTCGATACCACCGCGATCTACCTGACGAACGTGGTGAAGCACTTCTCCTTCCGGCCCGCGGAGCGGGGCAAGCGACGAATCCACCAGCGACCACGCGCCAGTGAGATCAGCGCATGCCGTCCGTGGTTCGCGGGTGAACTGGCGGCGGTCCAACCGGAGTTGGTGGTCTGTCTCGGGGCGATCGCGGCCACGGCGGTGGCTGGATCCGGCTTTCGGCTGACCCGTCATCGCGGTGCGATCCTGCCCCGCCCGGAGTCCGTCGGTGAGGATCTGCCCGGCGACTGGTCCCTGCTCGCCACGGTGCATCCCGCCGCGGTGCTTCGGGCACCGGATCGCCACCGGGCCCGGCAGGAGTTCACCGACGACCTGCGGATGGTGGCGCAACTCCTGGCCGGGTCCTGACCCACGGCCGGGGGGCTCGTCAGCTCGCGGCCACGCCCGGGATCTCCCGGACCTTCGCCTGCAGCCGGCCGTCCAGGACCCGGGTGTCCAGGACCGGTTGGGGTGCGGTGGCCGGACCGTTGACCACGGCGCCGTCGGCGAGCCGGAAGACACTGCGGTGCCACGGACAGACCACGCAGTCGACGCCGGCACGGCTGGTGAGCTCGCCCTGATACAGCGGCGCGGCCATGTGGCCGCACCGGTCGTGCAGCACGACGAACCCGTCGGACCGGGCGACCACCATGACCGGTATCAGGCCCGCCATCCTGCGCTGCGGCTTCCTCTCGGCGAACTCGGTCACGGCACCGAGATCGGTCCAGTCGGCCGGTCCCGCGTGCGGCACCTCGGCCGCGTGGTTGGGACCGGCGGCCCACCGGAACGCCAGATCGCCCCCGAGAGCCGCCGCTCCGGCCGCCAGGCCGTAGGCCAACAGTCCCAACGCGACACCACCCTGACGGCTGCCGACCGACCGCAGGCGCAACGAACCGAGGTAGCACGCGATGGCCGAGACATTGGCGGCCGCGTGCACCACACCGATCCGCTGCTGCTCCTCGTGGCCGTCGGCGTAGTCGGCCAGGCCCGCGATCGCGGCCGGCGCGCTGCCCAGCAGGCCCCACCGGATCAGTCGGTCGGCCGCGCCACCCGAGGCGTCGGTCAGGTCCAGGACGGCGGCACCGGTGAAACAGCCGAGGGGAAACTGGGCCAGCGCGGGGTGCAGCGGATGCCCGAGCCAGACGCCGTGCAGGGCGTCCTTGAACCGTCCCGGCCGCAGCGTCTTGGCGGTGGCGGTGCGCACGGCGCCCGCGGCGCGGTCCAGCCAGGTGGCCGCCGCTATCCGGCCCATGGGGTCGATCTGTCTCATGGTCGCTGAGTAGCCGTTCCGGCACGGTGTAAACAGCACCGAGTAACCGCTCAGGCCAGGCCGCTGTCCGACTGCTCATGGTCGAGGGCGGCGAGCAGGGCCGACAGTCCGCCCGGTGCCCTGCCCTGTCGGCGGGCGCTGGTCGTGACGGTGAGCCCGTCGGCGTACTCGCACCGGTATCCGGCGGCGCACAACCGTTGCCACAGGTCGTGGTCCTCGCCGCTGGCCACCGGACCGAACCCGCCCACGCCCGCGTAGGCATCCGCCCGGACACCCAGATTGGCCCCGTAGACGCTGCCGTGGCCCTCACCGCTGCGCGCACCCGCCAGCACCGCCGAGTACCGCCGTGCCACACCGGCGGACAGTCCAGGGTCTCCGGCCAGCCGTACCTCGCCGGCCACGGCGACCGCGCCGGACTCGGCCAGTCGCACATGACGCACCGCCCAGTCGGGCGGGACGACGGTGTCCGCGTCGGTCGACAGCAACCAGGTGCGACTGGAGCGCCGGCCCCGCAGCATCGAGCGGACCTGGCTGACGCCGGCCGCGCGAACCTCCCCGACGGTCGGCGCGACGCTGTTGGGCACCACCGCGACCAGCGGGGAGCCCAACCGCTCGACCAGCTCGGCCGTGCGGTCCGTGCACCGGTCGGCGACAACGCACATGGCGGTCTGGACGCCGATCGGCAGTCGAGCCAGTGCGGCGAGCACGGCGCGGACACAGGCCAGGATGGTGCGGCTCTCGTCCCGCGCCGGCACGACAACCCCCACCGCGGTGATCATCGCCTGGCCAGTACGTGCAGCACGAACCGTTCGTCGACGTGCGCCACCAGTGGTTCCAGCGCGGGAGACCTGGTCAGGAACCGATGAACGGCCAGCCCGTCACGTGGTGCCTCAGCGGCCCACGGCAGCCAATCCACCGCCAGCAGGTGGCCACCGGGCCGCAGTGCGGCCACGGCCGCGGCCACCGATGCGGCGAACGCGTCGTCGTCCAGGTAGTACAGAATCTCGCTGAACACCACCAGATCCACCGGTCCAGTCGGAAAGTCACCGGGCAGCCGGCCCTCGGCGACCACGACGTCCAGTTCCACGGTTCGCGATCGCGCGGCCGCGACGGCGGAGCGGACCGGATCGAACGCCAGTACCATGTCGCATCGCTGTGCCAGCAGGGCCGTCAGCATTCCCGTGCCACACGCGGGTTCCACCGCCGTGCCGTAGCGTTCCCTCGGCAGGCTGGCGATGGCAAGCGCACGCTTGCGCCGCTCGTACCACCGGTCGGTCACCTGCCACGGATCGGCATCCGCGGCATACAGTTCGGTGAAACGGCTGACCGGCGCGCTCTGGTCGGGCGGCTGCCGGAAGACCACCTCGACGTCCCGGTCGAAGTGCTCCAGCATGTCGGGCTCCAGGATGGGCGGCTCACCGTTCGGTCCTGGTTTGAGCTGGGACACGAACGCGGCCAGGCCGGCCGCCTTGCCGTCGCGCTGAGCGCGGTCCAGCCGGTGTTCGAAGGCGGTGGCGCGGGGAATCGCGGGATCGTCCGGTGTCATCCAGTGCCACATCCAGATCGGATACGACCAGCGGTGCGCGGTCAGCGGTGCCGCGGCCAGCACGGCGTCACCGGCTGCCGCGTGGTCCGGATGCGGGTCGCCGGGCCAGGGCAGCAGGCACACGTCCGTGCCGGCGAGCAATGGCCGCAACCGGTCGGTCAACTCGTCCCGTCGGTCGGCCAGACCGGAATCGGGCAGGCCGAGCCACTGGACGGACACGTCCGTCAGCCCCTGCGCCCGAAGTGACTCGCGTAGTTCGGCACGTCGGGTTCGGCCCAGTTCTCGACGGTCCGCCGTGGACAGAGCGGGGAACGCCGCTTCGCCGTCGGTGGCCACGATCAGGTCGATGGTGCTGCCCTGCTGGTGCAGTTGTTGCAGCAGGCCGCTCACACCCAGTGTCTCGTCGTCGGGATGGGCGGCCACCACGGCCACCCGCTGGCCCGGCTCGACCGGAAAGCTCCGCAGGTCGGCCGGTGCCAGCCAGGCTCGCCAACGGTCTTCGTCGGTGCCGTTCACCGCATCGTCTCCCCCAGCACGGCCCTGCCCAGCGCCGCGAGGTCACGTTCGGCGTGGTGTTGGCGGACGTAGACCTCCAGGTCGGCCAGTCGCTGCGCGAACGCCCGGTCACGGCACAGTGGCGTCGGGCCGGTGATGCGCGGTACCCGATCGCGGATGTCCCACGCGGCACGCTCCACAGCGGACTTGGCGGTCCGCACCGCGACGCTCGGCTCCATGACGGCGGCGTCGTCCACCAGTCGCGCCGTGTCCGTCAGCAGGGCGTCGGCGGCCCGCATCGCGGTGCACAACGCGCCCAGGTGTGCGAACTGGTGGTCGTCAACGTGTGGGGCGTCGATGAGCATGGCCCGCACGTCGTCCAGCACGCCGGCAGCGCCACCCAGCCACACGGCCGCCACACCTCCGCTGCCCAGCACGAAACCGCGCCGGTGGACGTACCAGCCAGGCTCACCGACGACCATGTCCGGCGACACGGGCACATCGTCGAACCGCACATCCGGGCTGTCCGAAGCGTCCATGCCGATCGCCTGCCAGGTGTCCGGATGGCGGTGTACCCCGGCGTCGGTCAGATCGACCCCCACGAGCCAGCTGTCCGAACCGCCGTCCGGGCCCGCCGCCGCGACCAGCGCGCGATCCAGCGTGCCGGCCCCGGAGCAGAAGCGGACGGTGCCGGTCAACCGCAGCCGAGTGCCGTCGCGGAACAGTGCGGCACCGGTCCCGCCCGAGCGCGCGGCCCACACGCCGTACAGCGACTCGGGGTCGGCCGGACGGCCCGCTTCGGCCAGGATGGCCACCGCGTCCACGTGTCCTTCGGCCAGCCGGGCCAGCGCCAGGTCCCGCCGACCGAACGACGCCAGGGCATTCCACCGTGCGGGCGTCCGCCCGTCGCCGGGCAACGGCAGGGTCAGACGTCCGGCGGCGGCCAGTTCCCGCAGCGCATCCGCGACGGCGGCCGACGTTCGCGGTCGCGCGAAGGGCTTGGGCGGACACGGGTCCAGGATCGTGGCAGCCCTGGACACCCTGTCAACGCCCGGCGGCGAGGTGGTCATGGGCTCGAACTACCCATGGTCCCGCCGGCCTACACACCCACGACCATCAGCACGGCCAGTGCTGCCCCCACACGCCAGGCGTACCGGTTGGTCGGGTGACGCACGGGCACCTGCCACACTCGGCCGCGGTGCCGGATCCGAGGGCCCCGAAGGGTCGGTGGCGACTCAGCGCTGCCGAGCGCACACGGGATACCGAGCTCACTCGGCGCCAGGCCGGACCCCGTGGCGGCCGGTGCCGCCGTTCGCGGGTACGCCGAGCAGCCCGGCGAGTCTGTTACCCGAGCCGGAATTGGCGAACCGACTCCGGCGTCCGCTCACACCACGCGCGATAGCCGGCCGGCCTGCGCCACTGGTAGAACGAACCGTTCAGCTCCACGGTCGGCATTCGACCCGCGAGATGCTCCAGCTCGCGGCGATGAGCCGGCTCGGGCGGGTGGTAGAAGCCGCTCCACTCCGGACAGTTCCAGCCGGACGTGCCGATCCGGATCGTCATGGCGATCACTCGCCTTCCTCCGCCGTTGGGCGTGGACGGCTCAGAACCAGTGGGCCCGCCCGCCGATGGCGCGCCCGGTGGCCCCGAGTACCGCGAACGCCACGCCGACCAGCGCGAGGATGATGCCGATGGTCCACAGCACCGGTATGCCGACTATGAAGCCGATGATGAGCAGGATGACACCGAGAACGATCACGTTTACCCGCACTCCTTTCGCCGCTGTCGGCGGGGCGGACAACCTGCCCGCACAACCGGAAGTGTCCCGATTCGGCTCGATCTCAAACATGACGCCGGCCCGGTGCGCAGGACGGAGTCGTCACAGTGTTGATCGCCGGGAGATCGGGTAGCTCATGGGCCATGAGCACACCGAACGGCGCTGCCGTGCCGCGACCGGACCGGGTGCTGATCGTGTCGGCCGGGATGGGAGACGGACACGACGCGGCGGGTCGCGCGCTGGCTGCCACCGTCGAGGGGCTGTGGCCGGGCGTCGTCGTGGACTGGGTCGACGTGCTGGACGCCATGGGCGGTGGCACGGGTGCGCTGTTTCGCCGGATCTACGCGGGCAGTGTCGAGCACTGGCCATGGGTCTACGAGTGGTTCTACGGCACGCTGTGGGGGTGGCGCTGGTTCGCGCGTGCCGCGAAGCTGTTCATCGGCATGTGGGCCGGGCGGCGCCTCGGGCCGGTGCTGGCACGGCGCCGGCCCGACCTGTTGCTGTCGACCTTCCCGATGGGCAGTACCGGCCTGGAGTGGTTGCGGCGCCATCGTGATCTGCCCGTGCGTGTCGGGGCGTGGATCTGTGACTTCGCGCCGCACCCGTCGTGGGTGCACGCCGGAGTGGATCTCAACCTGGTCCTGCATGACGTGGCCGTGCGGCCGGCGCTGGCCGCGGTGCCGGGTGCCACGGTGACGGTGTCCGCGCCACCGGTGTCGCCGTGGTTTCGACCGGGTCCGCGGAGCGTCGCACGGGATCGGTTGTTTCTGCCCGATGCGGAGCTGTGCGCTGTCGTGTCGTGTGGATCACTGGGGTTCGGCGCGGTCGGCGACACGGTTGAGGAACTGCTGGCTGGTCATCATCGGTGGCACGTGGTGGTCATCAGTGGGCGAAATGATCAGCAATACGACGGGTTGACTGTTCGGTTCGGGGGCGAGCGGCGGGTTCGCGTGCTGGGCTGGGTCGAGGACATGGCGGAACTGATGACCGCCGCGGATCTCGTGGTGACCAACGCGGGCGGCGCCACGGTCCTGGAGGCGTTGATGTGCGGCCGCGCGGTGGTGTTTGCACAACCCGATCGCGGGGCATGGCCGCGCCAACGCCGCACTGCTGGCCGAGGCCGGACTCGTCCGGGTCTGCGCGAAGCCCGGTGAGCTGACCGACCTGGTTCGCGAGTTCGCACACGATCAACGGGGCCTGCGGGAACTGGAGTCGAGCGCTCGGCGATATGCCGGCGCCCACGATGTGCGCGACGGTCTGCTCGCACTGGCCGCCATCCCCGACAGCGGTGCCGTTGCCGGCGATCGACTGCCCACCGTCCTCGGTGGACCAGGACAACCGGGACAGTGACACGCGCGTCCGTCGTTTCGACTTCGAGCCGCCCCTCCGTCTGCGTCAGATCCTCGTAGAAGCGCATCACCACGACCGCCGCCTGCGGTTCCGGCCTGAGCGAGAGCGGCACCCGGCGAGCGCCACGCTCGCTTTGGAAGTTACGACTCTGGCCCGTATCTCGCAAACCGGTCCACCGGTGACACGGGCTCACGGTGACCGATGTGGTCAGCGGGCGGCGGCGACGTTTCGCTGGCCGGACGGTGGGTATGCGGTGGTCATGGCGACCACGGTGGCGCCGCCACGGACCCGGTCCGGCCCGCTCGGACGAAGGCCCAAGGGCGGCGTCCTGCTCGAGTTGACCCGGGTGACCGATCCGAAGCAGATCGGCATCATGTACCTGGCGACGTCGTTCGGGTTCTTCCTGGTCGGCGGCGTGATGGCGCTGCTGATGCGGACCGAGCTGGCCCGGCCGGGACTGCAGTTCCTGTCGCAGGAGCAGTACAACCAGCTGTTCACCATGCACGGCACCATCATGCTGCTGCTGTACGCGACGCCG
>DASXCQ010000018.1:0-1791 GCA_036491115.1 Pseudonocardiaceae bacterium | reverse complement strand
ACTGGCTCGACCACGTCGAGGCGTCGGTTGACCCGTCCACGCTGGAAGCCGCGCTGCGGTGGCTGAACTACACCGTCGACACCGAACTGCTGATGAACGAGATCGAGGACTCAACGACCCGGGTCTCCACCCTGGTCGGAGCGGCCAAGCAGTACTCGCAGCTAGACCGGGCGCCGTACCAGGTCGTTGACGTGCACGAGCTGCTGGACAGCACGCTGATGATGCTGTCCGGGAAGATCCCGCCCGGGATCACTGTGGTGAAGGAGTACGACCGGTCGTTGCCGCAGATCCCGGCGTACGCGGCCGAGCTGAACCAGGTCTGGACAAACCTGATCGACAACGCGGTGTCCGCGATGAACGGGTCAGGAACCCTGACGGTCCGTACCGGGAAGGTCCGGGAGGACGAGGACGAGGTGTTCGTGGAGTTCGGCGACACCGGGCCCGGGGTTCCGCCGGAGATCAAGGGCCGTATATTCGAACCGTTCTTCACCACCAAGCCGGTGGGCGAGGGGACGGGCCTCGGGCTGGACATCTCGTGGCGCATCGTGGTGAAGAAGCACCACGGGGACATTTCGCTGGAGTCGTCGCCCGGCGACACGCGGTTCCGGGTTCGGCTGCCGGTCGCCTGGCAGGATGCGGAGGAAAACTGACATGAGCGAGATCGCCGGGATCGACCCTTCGGTGCCGCCGAGCGGGGAAGGCTGTGTCGAGTGCGAGGCCGCGGCCGGCTGGTGGGTGCACCTGCGCCGGTGCGCGCAGTGCGGGCACATCGGCTGCTGCGACACCTCGCCCATGCAGCACGCGAGCGCGCACGCTTCGGCTACGGGACACCCGTTCATCCAGAGCTTCGAGCCGGGTGAGGACTGGTTCTACAGCTACGAGACCAAGGAGACCTACGACGGACCGGAGCTCGCGCCGCCGCAGCACCACCCGGTCGACCAGGGCGTACCCGGCCCCAAGGGGCGGGTGCCGGCGGACTGGCGGCAGCACGTGCACTACTAGGCTCGGTACGCCGCAATAGGCCGCGGCCGGGCGCCTCGTTTCCCGGAAACCAGACTCAGGTCACACCGGCAGCATTAGCATCACGGTCTGTGTGCGCCGGACGGCCGGAACGTCATGAAACCCCGGTTCCAGTGCGTGCTGACGCAGTGAAAGCCCGGTTCCAGTACGTCCGGCAGTGGACGGTCTGGTGCGTGTGGTGCCAGAGTGCTTCCTGCGCGCCCGCATAGCGGTTGCCGCGGGTCGGCCGACGTTGCCCGCGGCGTTGAGATAGCGTTTCATCGCCAGATCGCCAAATCGACGCATCGCCAGATCGGCTGAGGGAGATGGACGATGGAGCCTGACGGATCCGCGCAGGTCGCCGTGTTCGTGGATTTCGAGAACCTCGTCCTCGGCGCGGTCAAAGAACTGCCCGGCCAGGCGAACCCGGCGCCGTACGAGGCGCTGACCCGGCTGTGCCGTGGCTACGGCAACGCCTCGGTGCGCCGCGCCTACGCGGACTGGGCCAATCCGCTGTTCGGCGGGCACCAGGAGGACCTGGCGATGAATGGCGTGGACCTGATCCAGGTAGCGCGCGTCGGCATCCAGAATAAGAACGCCGCCGACATCCGGATGGCGGTCGACGCCATGGAGACGCTGATCGTGCATCCGGAGGTCAGCGTGTTCATCCTGGTCAGCGGCGACGGCGACTACTCGCCGCTGGTGCAGCGGCTGCGGGAGTTCGGCAAGTGGGTGGTCGGAGTCGGGACCGAGGCGAACGCGAGCCGCAAGCTGGTCTCGGTGTGCTCGGAG
>DASXCQ010000017.1:0-12696 GCA_036491115.1 Pseudonocardiaceae bacterium | reverse complement strand
CATCTTGACGCCTACGATCTTGAGCGCCGCGTCCTCGAAGCGGGTGAGGATGCGGCCAGCCAGGCCACGGGCTATGGCGTCGGGCTTCAGCAGCACGAGGGTCCGCTCTACGCCGAGGTCCGAGTCAACCATGACAGTCCTTCCGGTTGGGTGTGGCTCGGATGCTACCGGCGCTCGTCGCAGCTCCCTGCGGCGCGGCTGGCAGGACATACGACCCACTGCTGCCGGTCTCGTGGCGCGTGGTGCGGCTCGTGGTGCGAACTGCCGGGAATCGTGGCGATGTCGGTCGTGGTGCGAGCAATATCGGCAACATCTGCGCTGGTAGAAGGCTCGTGCCGGCCAGAAGCACGCATTCCTAAACCGCAGGTCGCAGGTTCGATTCCTGCCGGGGGCGCCCATCCTGACCTGGGCGAATGCTGTGGTCAAGATCGCCAGGCGGGCCTGCGTGGCATGCCTTGTGGTGCGAACCTGGGCCCGCTCGACTCATGGGCCGGCACCCTTCAGCCGCACAGCCGATCGGACGTGCCGCCGACCGGATTGTCCTTGGCCGAAGGCCACCCCAACCCAATTCCGGATTGGCAAAGTGGCTAATATTCGAGGCCGATCTTGGATGATTTCGTGGGTCGCGGTCGCTGTGGCGATCAATCGGCGCATGGTGGAACTCGATCGCAAACAAAGTGAAGTCGTGCGGCGGTCTGGCCTTGCGAGGCAAGCTGTCGGCGAAATTCAGTACAACACGATACAACCGCGGAGAAGTCCACGCACGCTGGAAGCGATATCTCGTGCACTTAATTGGCATCCCGGTCACCTCACCGCCGTGCTCGAGGGACGGACCCCGCCCGAGCTGGGCGAGCCGTTCGTCAGGTCGGCCGAGGACGTCACCGGTCGGCTGGCCGCCATCGACTATCGCCTGCACGAGATCGCTGAAGATGGTCGAGTCATCAAGTCGGTCGAGACGCGACCGTCCGGGCTGGCTGAGGAATTGGCCGTAAGCCTCGGCGCTGACCAGCCTGGTGACGGCCGGTCACGGTCTGGTACGCCCTGGTTAATCGGTTGCCCGACCGGCGCGGGCTTGGTGTACTGCCCGGGTTCTTGTCGGCTACTTGAGGAGTTTTGATGGGGCGAGCGTCTGTGTCTTCCTTGGTTGGGTTACTTCTACTTAGGGACATGGCGCTTGATGGGTGTAGTGAACCTTGGGATTTTGGCTCATGTTGACGCCGGTAAGACCACTCTGACCGAGCGGTTGTTGTTTGAGTGCGGGGTTATTGCCGCGCCTGGCAGCGTCGACGACGGGACCACTCAGACTGACTCGCTCAGTCTGGAGCGGCAGCGTGGGATCACGATCAAGGCCGCTGTCGTTTCCTTTCACATCGGCGAGCTTGTCGTCAACCTCGTGGACACCCCTGGGCATCCGGATTTCATTGCCGAGGTGGAGCGGGTCCTCAGCTTGCTGGACGGTGCCGTTCTTGTCGTGTCCGCCGTTGAGGGCGTGCAGGCTCAGACTCGGGTATTGATGCGGGTTCTTCGGCGGCTGGGGATTCCTACCCTGATCTTCGTCAACAAGGTCGATCGGATAGGGGCCGACCGCGGCCGGACGTTGCGGCATATTCAGAGTGTTCTTTCGCCTGACGTTGTCCCCATGGATCAGGCCGCCGCATCGTGGGTCGATCTGCTTTCTCGGCATGATGACGGCATCCTGGCCGAGTTCGTCGCCGCTGGTCGGGTGCGTGATGACTCGCTTCGGGCGGCCTTGCGCCGGTTGACCGGGCGAGGGATCGTGCATCCCGTGTTCTTCGGGTCGGCCGTTACCGGGGACGGTGTCGCCCAGCTGACCGACGGGATCGCGACATTGCTGCCTACTGCCTGCGAGAACGTTGACGGTCCGGCTACCGGGACCGTGTTCAAGGTCGCTCGGGGGCCGGCCGGCGAGAAGGTCGCCTACGTGCGGATGTTCTCTGGTCAACTCACCATGCGGGATCGGCTCAAGGACGACCGGGTCACCGGGATCGCCATGTTCGACAGCGGCACCACCGTCCGCCGACCGGAGCTCCCGGCTGGCCGGATCGGGCAGGTCTGGGGTCTGACCGGCATGCGCGTTGGCGACTTCATCGGCGCCACGGAGCGGAACAAGGACCACCACTTCGCTCCGCCGACCCTGGAGACGGTCGTTCTGCCCGAGCGGCCAACCGACCGGGGCGCCCTGCACGCCGCCCTCACCGAACTCGCCGAGCAGGACCCCCTCATCAGCCTCCGCGAACAAGACCAGGAGATCGCTCTCTCGCTCTACGGCGAGGTCCAGAAGGAGGTCATCGAGGCCACGCTGGGCGACTCGTTCGATCTCGCCGTCACCTTCCGCGAGACCACCACGATCCACATCGAGCGGCCGGTCGGCACCGGTGAAGCCGTGGAGGCGATCGGCAAGGACGGCAACCCGTTCCTCGCCACCGTCGGCCTGCGCGTCGAACCGGGTGAGCCCGGCGCGGGCGTCGGCTTCCAGCTCGGCGTGGAGCTCGGGTCGATGCCGTACGCGTTCTTCAAGGCCGTCGAGGACACGGTCGCCGCGACGCTCCAGCAGGGCATCTACGGCTGGCAGGTCCCGGACTGCGTCGTCACCATGACCCACTCCGGCTACTGCCCGCGCCAGAGCCACGCCCACGGCCGTTTCGACAAGAGCATGTCGAGCACCGGCTGGGACTTCCGCTACGTGACCCCGCTGGTGCTGTTGACCGCGCTGAAAAGAGCCGGTACCGCCGTCTTCGAACCGATGCACCGCTTCACCATCGACGTCCCCGCCGACACCGTCGGCACCGTCCTACCCGCCGTGGCCCGGCTGGGCGGCTCGGTGCGGACGTCGACCACGACCGGCGGATCCTGCGTGCTGGTCGGCGAGATTCCGGCCGTCGCGGTGCACGGGTTGCAGCGGCAGCTGCCGTCGCTGACCCGGGGCGAAGCCGTGCCGGAGTGCGCGTTCGACCACTATCGGCCGGTGCGCGGCGCCCCGCCGATCCGGCTCCGGCAGGACCACAATCCGCTCAACCGCAAGGAATACCTCCTGCACGTGCTGCGCAGGGTCTAGGCCGTCCGAGGGAATCCGGTATCCAGGACCCGCGTTCGCCCCTCCTACCGAAGGGGGAGTGAGGGTTGGGCGATGGTGGTTCGGGTGCGGTCGGCTACGGAAGTGGTGGCGTACACGGAGGTCCGCGGCGGCCCGGCGATGCTGCCGCTCGCGGCGGTCCGCTCGGCGGTCGCGGAACTCCTGCGGCGGCAGCGCGGGCCGGGCTGGTCGGTCACCGTGCGCACGGTGTCGGTGTTGCGGCTGTTCCGCGAGCCCGATCCGGGTGACGTGCTGACCACGGACGTCACCTGCGAGGCGGTGGCGGGTGACGAGGTGGCGGCGTCGGCGCGGTGCACGTGCGCCGGCGAACTGGTGGCGACCGTGACCGCGCGGATCGCGTGTCACCGGGACGCGTGATGGAGCTGGGGTTGCCCGACATCGTCGCCCTGCTGGCCATCGGGCGCGCCGACCTGCTCGTGGACCGGGTGGTGCGCTGCGAACCGGGTCTGGTGATCGAGACCCGCAAGGCGATCAGCGGGCAGGAACCGTGCTTCCTCCGGTTACCGCTGGAGTCGCCCGGCTACACCTATCCGGAGCCACTGCTGCTGGAGTCGTTCACGCAGAGCGCGGGCCTGCTGTGGGCGTGCACGTCCGACCGGGCCGACTCGCCGCAGGTCGCCGGCGTGCGCGGGGTGACGTTCCACCGGCCGGTGCGACCGGGTTGTGTGCTGCGCACGGTGGCGAAGCTGGTACCGGGCACGGCGGCGACGATGTTCTTCTGCGGCCGGACATCGCTGGTCGACGGGCCGCTGGTGATGACGGTGGACAACCTGGTGCTCACGGTCCGGCCGCCGGGCGCGGTGTTGCGGGCGCACGAGTAAGCCCCTGCCGTGTTCGGCAGGGGCCTGCTCCGGCGGGTGGTACCGGTCAGCCGACGGGGCCGGCGACCGGGACCACGGAGGTCGTGTGCTGCTGTCCTGTCGCGTCGACGAACGTCACGCTCAGCTTGTCGCCGGGGTGGTGACGGTCCATCAGGTTGGTCAACGTGGTCGCCGAGTCGATCTGCTGGCCCTCCAGCCCTGTGATCACGTCGCCTTCCTGGATGCCCGCCTGCTCGGCGGGGCCGCTGGGCACGGTGTCCTGGATCTCGGCACCGTTGCCCGAACTGGAGTTCCCGTTCCCGTTCCCGAGGCCGCCGTTGTCCCGGCCCGCGTCGCTGACGGTGACGCCGAGGAACGCCGTCTGTCCGATGTGGACGGTATTGGACGCCTTCTCGGCGACGATCTGGTGAGCGATGGTGATGGCGTGGTTGATCGGGATGGCGAAGCCCTGGTGGCCGGCCTGCTGACCCTGACCGCCCTGGCCACCGCCCTGGCCACCGAAACCGCCCTGGCCGAAGTCGCCGTCACCGCCGAACTGGAACCCGCTGGACGCCGCGGTGTCCATGCCGATGACCTGGCCCGTACCGTTCACCAGCGAACCGCCGGAGTCTCCGGACTGGATGTTGGCGTCGGTCTGGAGCAGGCCGGTGAGCTGCTCGGAGGCACCGCTGGAGTCGTCGCTTGCGGTGATCGACTGGTTCAACGCGGTCACCCGGCCGGCCGCCGCACTGGGCGTGCCACCGGCGCCGCCCGCGTTGCCGATGCCGACGACGGCGTCGCCGACCGTCACCTTGGACGAGTCACCGAGCGACTCGGTCTTGAGGCCGGACGCGCCGACCAGCTGGACGACCGCGATGTCCTCGGTGCGGTCGAAGCCGACCACGGACGCGTCGTAGGTGTGGCCGTTGCCGATGTCGGTGACCTTGATGCTGGTCGCGCCCTCGACGACGTGGTTGTTGGTGAGGATCTCGCCGTTCGACGTGAGGACGATGCCGGTGCCGGCGGCCTCGGCGTTCTGGTAGCCCAGCACGGTGTTGATGTCCACCAGGCCCGGGTCGACCTTCTTGGCGATGGCCGTCGGGTCGATGGACGTCGTGCCGGAACCGTTGCCCTGGGTGGCAGGCGGCTCGGTGGTGCCGAAGTTCTGGTTGCCACCGTTGGGTAGCGCGTCCGCCGAGTTCGACGGCCACGCCAGCCGTCCGATGCCCAGCCCGATCAGCACGGACAGGCCGATCGCGCCGATCGCGATGAGCGCGGACCGGAACGGGCGACCGCGCCGCCGCTGGTAGGGCGGCGGGTACTGGGGGTACTGCCACTGGCCACCCTGCTGCGACCAGCCCTGCTGGTCGAACCGTGTGGTGTGACGATAATCACCCTGCTGGCCGGCGCCCTGGTAGGCACCCGGATAGGTGTAGCCGGACCGGTTGTCGCCCCGGGACGGGTCGCCGAGGCCGGAGCCGGACCGGTAGTCCTGGTGGCCGTAGTAGCCGGGATACGGCTGGTACGGGTCACCCGCCCGCGCACCGGACTCGCCCTGGTGTCCCGGTTCCCCCTGCTGGCGGCCGGGCTCGTCCCGACCGCCTGCGGACCACCGCGGATCGAAGTCACTCATGTCCCTGCTCCCGGAGTGGACGTGTGCCTGGAGGTTGCTGACCTCCAGAACACTCCTGCTTCCTGAGAGTTTCCTTGCCAACCACCGTGTTCGTCCTGTGGAACGTTCCTGGATTTCCCACAGGTGCGGATCAGGCCAGAAATATGTCCGATTGGAGCTGTTCCTCGGTGGCTCCCTCGTACCGATAGCGGGCGAAGTCGGTGACACCGGCGGCGCGCAGCACGTCGTCGTCGATCAGGGTCTGACCGGTGTACGCGGACGCCGGCTGGATCAGCACCTCGTAAGCGGCGTCGGCCATGATCTCGGGCCGGCGGGACACCGCCATGGCGGCCTCGCCGCCGACGATGTTCTGGATCGCGGCCGTGGCGATGGTGGTCCGGGGCCACAGGCAGTTCGCGGCGACGCCCTGCTCGCGGTAGTGCTCGGCAACGCCGATGGTCAGCATCGTCATGGCGTACTTGCTGACCGTGTAGGGGGCGTGGTCGCGCAGCCAGCGCCGGTCCGGGTCCAGCGGCGGGGACAGCGTGAGCACGTGCGGGTTGGGTGAGTTCAACAGGTGCGGCAGCGCCAGCGAGGTGAGCAGGAACGTGCCCCTGGCGTTGATGTCCAGCATCAGGTCGTAGCGCTTGGGCGGCAGGTCGCCGACGGCGGCCAGGTTGATCGCGGACGCGTTGTTCACCACGATGTCGATCCCGCCGAACGTCTCGACCGTGGCGGCGACGGCTTCGGCGACCCGGTCGTCGTCGCGGATGTCGCCGACGAACGGCAGCACCTTGCCGCCCGCCCGCTCGATCTCGGCGGCCGCCGTGTGGATCGTGCCGGGCAGGCGGGGGTCGGGCTGGTCGGTCTTGGCGATCAGCGTGACGTTGGCGCCGTCCGCCGCCGCCCGGACCGCGATGGCCAGCCCGATCCCCCGGCTACCGCCGGACATGATCATGGTGCGGCCGTTGAGCGAGCCACTCATGCGTGTGCCTTGTCCACCAGGGACTGCGGCGGCCGGAACCGTTCGCCGTAGCGGTCGGCCAGTTCGTTGGCCCTGGCCACGAAGCCGGCAACGCCACCGGTGTACTGGTCGACGTACTGGGACACGCCACCGGTCCACGCGGGGAACCCGATGCCGAAGATCGACCCGATGTTGGCGTCCGGCACCGAGCGCAGCACGCCCTCGTCGAAGCACTTCACCGTCTCGAGCGCCTCGACGAACAGCATCCGCTCCTGGAGGTCGGCGAACGGCACGTCCCGGTGGTGGCCGCCGAACCGCTCCGCCAGGCCCGACCACAGGCCGGTCCGCTTGCCGTTCTCGTCGTAGGAGTAGAAGCCGGAGCCGGTGGAGCGGCCCTTGCGGTCGAACTCGACCACCATCGCGTCGATCACCGCGTCGGCCGGGTGCGCCCGCCAGGTGCCGCCCGCCGCCTCGACGCCGGCCCTGGTCTCCTCGCGGATCTTGCGCGGCAGCGTCAGGGTGAGCTCGTCCATCAGCCGCAGCGGCGGCGCCGGGTAGCCGGCCTGGCTGCCGGCCTGCTCGATGGAGGCCGGTGGGACGCCCTCGCCGACCATCGCCACGGCCTCGTTGAGAAACGTGCCGATCACCCGGCTGGTGAAGAAGCCCCGGCTGTCGTTGACCACGATCGGGGTCTTGCGGATCTGCTGGGCGATGTCCAGTGCCCTGGCGATCGTGGCGTCGCTGGTCTGCTCGCCGACCACGATCTCCAGCAGCGGCATCTTGTCCACCGGGGAGAAGAAGTGCAGGCCGATGAAGTCGGCGGGCCGGCTGACGCCCTCGGCGAGACCGGTGATCGGCAGGGTGGACGTGTTGGACGCGAGCACGGCGTCCGGTGCCACGTACTGCTCGATCTCGGCGAACACCTTCTTCTTCAGCTCTGTGCTCTCGAACACGGCCTCGATGACCAGGTCGACACCGGCCACGTCGGCCGGTTCCGCGGTGGGCGTGATCCTGGCCAGCACCTCGTCGGCGGCGGCCTGCGTCTTGCGGCCGCGGGACACCGACTTGGCGAGCAGCTGCTCCGCGTAGCCCTTGCCCTTGGTGGCCGCCTCCCGCGACACGTCCTTGAGCACGACCTCCAGGCCGGACAGCGCGCAGACGTAGGCGATGGCGGCGCCCATCATGCCGGCGCCCAGGACCGCGACGCGGTGCGCGGTGTGCTTGTCGTAGCCGTCCGGGCGGGAGCCGCCGGAGTTGATGTGCTGGAGGTCGAAGAAGAACGCCTTGATCATGTTCTTCGACGTCTGGCCGACGATCAGCTCGACCAGGTACTGGGTCTCGACGCGGGTGGCGGTGTCGATGTCGACCTGGGCGCCCTCCACGGCGGCCGCGAGGATGTTGCGCGGGGCGGGCATCGGCGCGCCCTTGAGCTGCTTGCGCAGGTTGGCCGGGAACGCGGGCAGGTTGGCGGCGAACGACGGGTTGGTGGGCGAGCCGCCGGGCAGCTTGTAGCCGGGCTTGTCCCACGGCTGCGCGGCCTCGGGGTTGGCCCGGATCCATTCCTTCGCCCGCGCCAGCATCTCCTCCGGCGTGGCCACGACCTCGTCCACCATGCCCAGTTCCAGCGCCTCGGCCGGCTTGCGCCGCTGGCCCTGCAGCAGGACGTTGAGCAGCGCGTTCTGGATGCCGAACAGGCGGACCGTCCTGGTCACGCCACCGGCGCCGGGCAGCAGGCCCAGGGTGACCTCGGGCAGGCCGAGCTGGCTGCCCTTGGCGTCCAGTGCGATCCGGTGGTGGCAGGCCAGGGCGATCTCGTACCCGCCGCCCAGCGCGGCACCGTTGATCGCGGCGACCACCGGCCTGCCCAGCGTCTCCAGGCGGCGGAACTGCGCCTTGACCGCGTCCAGCGTCTCGGTGAGGCGGGGCGCGTCCTCGGGTTGGCCGGCGATCAGCAGGTTCAGGTCGCCACCGGCGAAGAACGTCTTCTTGGCGGACGTGATCACCACGCCGGTGATGGAGTCCTGCTCGGCCTCCAGCCGGTCGATGGTGGCGACCAGCGAGCGGCCGAACGTCTCGTTCATGGTGTTGGCCGACTGGTCGGGGTCGTCCATCGTCAGCACCACGATGCCGTCGTCGTCGGCCGCCCAGCCGAACATGTTCTCGGTCACGTTCAGACCCTCTCGATGATCGTCGCCACGCCCATGCCGCCGCCGATGCACAGGGTGACCAGCGCCCGGCGCGCGTCCTTGCGCTCCAGTTCGTCCACGACCGTGCCGACCAGCATCGCGCCGGTGGCGCCGAGCGGGTGGCCCATGGCGATGGCGCCGCCGTTGACGTTGACCCTTTCCGGGTCCAGTTCCAGGTCCCTGACGTACTTGAGCACCACGGAGGCGAACGCCTCGTTGATCTCGTAGATGTCGATGTCGTCCGTGGTCAGGCCGGCGGTGGCGAGCACCTTGCGGGTGGCCGGCACCGGGCCGGTGAGCATGATCGTCGGGTCGGAGCCGGTGGTCGCGGTGGCCACGATCCTGGCCTTGGGCGCCAAGCCGGCGGCCTGGCCGGCGCTCTCGCTGCCGACCAGCACCAGCGCGGCGCCGTCCACGATGCCGGACGAGTTGCCCGCGTGGTGCACGTGGTCGATCTTCTCCACCCAGTGGTATTTCTGCAGCGCGACGGCGTCGAAGCCGCCCATCTCGCCGATGGCCGCGAACGACGGCTTCAGCTTGCCCAACCCGTCTACAGTGGACTCCGGGCGCATGTGCTCGTCGTGGTCCAGCAGCGGCAGTCCGTTGCGGTCGCGCACCGGCACGACGGACTTGGCGAAGTGGCCGCCAGACCACGCCTTGGCCGCGCGCTCCTGGGACTGCACCGCGTAGGCGTCGACGTCGGTGCGGGAGAAGCCCTCGATGGTGGCGATCAGGTCGGCGCCGATGCCCTGCGGCACGAAGTAGGTCGAGTAACCGGTCTCCGGGTCGGACATCCAGGCGCCACCGTCCGAACCCATGGGCACCCGCGACATCGACTCGACGCCACCGGCCAGCACCAGGTGGTCCCAGCCGGACCGCACCTTGACCGCCGCCGTGTTGACGGCCTCCAGGCCGGAGGCGCAGAACCGGTTCAACTGCACACCGGCCACCGTCTCCGGCAGACCGGCGACCAGCGCGGCGGTGCGCGCGATGTCGGCGCCCTGCTCGCCCACCGGCGACACGACGCCGAGCACGATGTCGTCGATGGTGTTCGGGTCCAGCCCGGGGTGGCGGCGGCGGATCTCGTCGATCAGGCCGGCCACCAGGGAGATCGGTTTGGTGCCGTGCAGCGAGCCCGTCTGCTTGCCCCGGCCGCGCGGGGTCCGGATCGCCTCGTAGATGAATGCGTCGTCGGTCATGGCGCGTGCCTCCCGCGTGTACGTCAACGTACCCACCAGTATTCTCCCGCCTGTTGGCAGGTTGTCAATAGGGCGCGGGGCGACCTAGCATGACGAGGATCACGGAGGGCGAGGTGGCGGTGGCCGACTACCAGGACATCACGTACGAGGTCGCCGACCTTGTCGCGACCGTGGCACTGCACCGACCGGGCAGGCGCAACGGCTACACCACCCGGATGGGCGACGAGCTGCGGGCCGCGTTCGGCCGGGCGGACGCCGACGACGACGTGCGCGTGGTCGTCCTCACCGGGCACGGCGACGACTTCTGCGTCGGCGCCGACCTGTCCGGCGGCGAACTGGCCGTCGCCGACGAGGACATGACCGACTACCACGAGCCGGCCGGGCGGGCGTCGCTGGCGATCTACGCGATGAACAAGCCGGTCATCGCGGCGCTGCGCGGCATCGCGGTCGGCGCCGGGTCGACGATCATCCTGCCGGCCGACTTCCGGCTGGCCGCCACGGACTGCCGGTTCGGCTACGTGTTCACCCGGCGCGGCCTGGTGCCGGAGGCGGCGTCCACCTGGTTCCTGCCGCGTCTGGTCGGGCTGGGCAGGGCGCTGGACTGGATGGTCAGCGGCCGGGTGTTCGACGCCGCCGAGGCGCTGGCCGCCGGTCTGGTCACCCGGCTGTACGAGCCGGACGACGTGTTGCCCGCCGCGCAAACGCTTGCGGCCGAACTGGTCGCCACCACGTCACCGGTCGCGGTGGCCGTCACCCGGCAGTTGCTGTTCCGCATGTCCCCACTGGACTCGCCGTTCCCGGCCAGGGACCTGGATTCCCGGCTGATCGCCGACGCGACCGGCAACCCGGACGTGATCGAGGGTGTGACGTCGTTCCTGCGCAAGGAACCGCCGAACTTCCCCGGTCGGGTGAGCACCGACCTGCCCGGCTACCTTCCGTGGCTGGAGGGACGGACCGATGACCAGTGAGCCCGCACCGCGCTGGCGGCGGCTCGAACCGGACGAGCGGCGAGCGCAGATCCTGGCGTGCGCGCGCCGGCTGTTCGGCGAACGGCACTACGAGGCGGTGTCCACCACCGAACTGGCCAGGCAGAGCGGTGTGGCGCGCGGTCTGATCAACCACTACTTCGGCACCAAGCGCGAGCTGTACCTGGCAGTCGTGCGGGACCTGATGTTCATCCCGGAGTACGCGGTGGAACGGCTCCCCCGGGGCACGCTGGAGGAGCGGGTCGCGGCCAGCATGGACCGCTTCCTGGCGGTCATCGAGCGCAACAGCGCCATGTGGCTGGCCGCCATCGGCACCGGCGGCTACGGCCGGGACCCCGACGTCGAGCGCATCATGCACGAGGCGGACGAGATCGCGGCCGACCGGATACTGGAGACCGTCGGCCTGGCAGGCACCACGGCGGGACGCGAGGAGCTGCGCGCGATGATCCGGTCGTTCTCCGGCATGGCGAAGGCCGCGACCAGGGAGTGGCTGGTCAGCCGGACACTCACCAGGGACCAGGTGCACCTGCTGCTGTGCACCACGCAGGTCGCCATCATCACGCAGGTGCACGGCACCCTGTTCGGCTGACCGGGAACCGTCCGGATTCGGTCTCGAGGCGGGCCGTTCGGTCGGCCGAACTTGCTAACCTGGCTGTGCCATGACGATGACCACGGACCAGGCCAGCACGGCGAGTCTGCTGAGCACCATCCTGGATGAGCCGGACACCGACGAGGTCGGTGTCCGCATTCTCGACGCGGCACTGGCCGAGTACCTGGCGCACGGTTTCCGCCGGACCAGCGTGGACGACGTCGCCCGGCGCGCCGGGCTGGGCAGGGCCACCATCTACCGGCGCTTCGCCGCACGGGACGAGATCGTGCAGGCCGTACTGGTGCGCGAGACGCGCCGGTTCTTCGCCGACATCGCGGCCGCCACCCAGCAACTGCCCAACGTGGCCGATCGGATGGTCGAGGGCTTCGTGGTGGGCCTGCGCAACGCCCGCCGGCAGCCGTTGCTGCAACAGATCCTGGCCAACGAGCCGGAGTCGTCCATCCCGTTCCTCACCACCCAGGGCGGACCGGCGATGGCCGTGCTGCGGGAGTTCCTGCTCCAGCAGTATCTGGGCTGCGTCGAGGCGCACGACGAGCAGCGCGAACGCAAGCCCGAGGAAGTCGCGGAAATCCTGACGCGGCTGTTCATCTCGCTGGTGCTCACCCCGGACAGCTGCCTGCCGTTGCGCACCGACGAGGAAGCCCGCGCCACCGCACGTCGCTACCTGGCTCCACTCGTCGCCGCGTCGGTGTAACTACACTCCTTCGCCATGCGAGTCCTGAGTGTCGTCGGCGCACGTCCGCAGTTCGTCAAGCTCGCCCCGATCGCCAGGGCGGCCGACGGCGTCGTCGAGCACGTGATCGCACACACCGGCCAGCACTACGACCACAACATGAGCGACGCCTTCTTCGAGGACCTGGGCATCCCGCGTCCGGACGTCAACCTCGGCGTCGGCTCGGGCAGGCACGGCGAGCAGACCGGCGCCATGCTGGCCGGCCTGGAGAAGGTCATCGAGGACGTCACGCCGGACTGGGTGCTGGTCTACGGCGACACCAACTCGACGCTGGCCGCCGCCGTCGCCGCGGTGAAGCTGCACGTGCCGGTCGCGCACCTGGAGGCCGGGCTGCGCTCGTTCAACCGCCGGATGCCCGAGGAGCACAACCGGGTGCTCACCGACCACGCCGCCGACCTGCTGCTCGCACCGACCGAGCTGGCGATGCGGCACCTGGCCACCGAGGGCCTCGGCGACCGCTCGGTGCTCGTCGGCGACGTGATGACCGACGT
>DASXCQ010000016.1:0-26375 GCA_036491115.1 Pseudonocardiaceae bacterium | reverse complement strand
GTTGCCGCCGCCCTGACTGCCGGCGTCAACGCCACCGCTCTGCGGTACGTACTGCTGAGCGCTGCCCGCTGCGGGCGCACTGTCGCCACAGGCCGCTGCCAGCCCAAGGACGCCGAGTCCGGCGGCGATCCCGGCGGCGATGCGGACACGGGTGCAGAGCATGGCTCAGTGCCTTTCTGCCGAACTGGGTGGCGGGAGACCGACCAGTCGACGTCCGGCGGTGGTGATGACGTCGAGATGCTTGATCCGCGTGACGGGAATGGCCGTGGTGCCGGCTACGTCGAACGAGCCCTGGTAGGTGGCGATCCAACTGGCGGCGACGTCGCGCCGGCCGTCGTCCGCGGTGACCACGAGCATGCATTGCTGGGCCCACTTGACGCGGCTGAGCCGCAGCCGGATCTGGGTGCCCCAGGTCTGCGCGGTGAGCGTGATGCTGGCGTGCACCCAGGTGTGCGGGTCGGTCGCGGCCACGGTGGTGGACGTGGGGTGAAAACTGGGTACTACCACCCCGGTCGCGGCGCCGGCCAGCACCGCGGCGGCCGCGGCCGCCAGGCCGAACACCCGTCGCCTGCTGCGCCTGCCCTGCCGGGCGGCCGCCCTGGCCAGCAGTTCGTCGCACAGCCGGGCGGGCGGCTCGACAGGCTTGAGGACGTCCTCGGCGTCCGCGGTGGTCAGCCGGTGCAACAGCGCGGGCAGGTCGCGCAGCTCATCGTAGGCCGGCCGGCAGTCCCCGCAGTCGGTCAAGTGGCCGCGTAGCCGCTCGGCCACTGCCGGTTCCAGTGCGTCGAGCACGTACGCGGCGATGTCGACGGTGTGTGGACAGGTCATGGCGAGTTCACCCCGCGTTCGGCCAGCGCCAGTCGTAACGCCCGCAGCGCGTAGAACATCCGGGACCGCACGGTGCCCTCCGGGATGTTGAGCCGGGCAGCGATCTCGCGGGTCGACCGGCCTCGGTAGAAGCCCTCGACGATCACCTCGCGGTGGGCAGGGGTGAGCGCGCCGAGGGCGTCAGCGATCAGGTAGGCGTCCAGCGCGGCGTCCAGTTCGTCGTCCTGTGTCGCGGACCGCTCGTCCGGCTGGAGGTCCGGCCGGGGCGACCGGGTCCGCCTGCTCCGTACCGCGTCGATGAGCAGGCGCCTGCCCACGGTGAACAGCCACGGCCGGGCCAATTCGACGGTGAGGTCGCCGGCGTGCTGCCAGGCCCGCAGGAGCGTCTCCTGCACGATGTCCTCCGCCAACTGGCGGTCACCGCCGGCCAGCCGTTGCACGTACGTCAGCAGCGGCCGGGCGTGGCTCGCGTACAGGGCACGCAGGAGCCGCTCGTCGTCGGTCCGGATGCCGCGCATACCCAGTACTACGGATCCGGACCGGAAAACGTTCAGCCGTTGCGCGAACGTTTGGTGCCACCGTGCCGGCATCCACCGCGGTTGTCGCCGCCGTTGAACACTCGCGGTGTCGGCTGCGTAGTAATGGGTGTGTGCCGTAGTCGGACCGAGGACGAGCGGCTGTCGCGTGGCCTGCATGCCGGTCATGCCGGCCGCTGCTGGCTCTCGCGGGCCGGCAGCACGGACGCCGCAGATCTCCCTGTGGATTGCCTGGCCGGTTGCTCAGAATGCCTGCGGGTATCCGATCTGGACGGTGTCGTGGCCTGCGCGGCAGATCCACGAGTTCGACGTCGCCGGCACATCAGGCCAGCGGCTGGTCATCGTGCCAGCTCCGGCCCACCAACCGGTTCCACAGAAGGGCAGTCAACCATGAATCGCACCACAATCCGCAACGGCCTCTCGATCGCCGCCGGGCTCGGGGTTCTCGGGTTGGCCGCGGCCTGCGGTGGCGGCGCCGCCACCGGCAGCGCACCACCCGCCAACCAGGGCCAAGGCACCGCGAGCGCCTCAACGGTCGCGGTGCAGACGATCAACGGCGGCAAGGTGCTGGTCGACTCGTCCGGCGCCGCCCTGTACACCAACGACCAGGACACCAGCGGAAATCCCAAGTGCGTGACCAGTGACTGCACGAGTATCTGGGTACCGCTGACCATCGCCGCCGGCCAGAAGGTCAGCGCGGGACCCGGCGTTGGCGGCACCGTCGCCACGGTCGCCATGACAGGCGGCAAGGACCAGGTCACTCTCAACGGGAAGCCGCTGTACACGTTCTCCCTGGACGGTGGCCCCGGCCAGTCCCACGGCAACGGCTTCAAGGACAACTTCAGCGGCACCAGTTTCAGCTGGCACAGCGCCGTTCCCGCCGGTGCGACAGCGCCCGCGGCGCCCACCTCGGCGCCCGCGGGCGGCATCCCCGGCTACTGAGTCCCGCCCTCGGCCGACGAAAGGAATCCCAGCCGCATCTCATCCGACAACTGCATACGCGACCTCCCGACACAATGCGGTTCGCCGGGCGTGGGATTGAGCTGCCGCGCCCGAGGCGACCGGTGCTGCCGCATGTCGAAGCACCGCACAGAAATTGTGCGGGCTTCGGCATGAGGCGCGCTGCTGCTCGGCGTGGTACGCAGAATCATGTTCGACGACCGCCACGCGACCTCAGCCAGATCGCGTGTTGTTCGCGTGTGCACGAACATCCGCTGTCCGGATTTCGGCGCTCCGGCGCGGTCGGGCCGGACCGGCGCCGCCACCCGCGCCACATGTACCCAGATAGATGGCTGTCCGGGTCGCAACAGCCCTGGTAGGACTGTCCTGACAGTTGCGTGGAAATGTGCTAACGGCTAGGGCCCTTGATGGTTCTTGACTGGCCCAATAACCGAGTTGTAGCGTCATTACGGACAGATTATCTGCCTACTTCTGGAGCTGGCGAACTTTAGGTTTTCTGTTCAGCGCCAAGGTTACGGTGGCGGCCGTATCCTGCACCCTTTCATGATAACGCCTGGTCGGGCAGCGAACTCGACGGCCGGGATGTGCAGCACAATACCCAAAATGTGGGGGTGTCGTTGCGAAACTGACTACATTCGGCCGCGGGCCGGCTCGTTGTGGTGTCGGGCCGCGGCAGCGATCGGCAGCCGTGTGGCGTGACTGCCGACCGGACAGGTATCCGTCACGGTGCAGCTGAGGGGCCACACCGGGCGCATCGACTGTCCGATCGCGACTGCCGGGTACGACCGTTGCCGCTGAATCGTGAGGTCCCAGCGGTGGAACGGGTGTACCCATCGAAGCCTGTCCACAAATACGACAGCACGGCCGGTCTCCTCGCGACCCGTCGCGGGCGGCACCTGCCCGCGATTCGCCGTGCCCTTCGTCGAGACAGCAGGAACGGAATTCAGTCATGCCAACCAGACGCCAATTCATGCAGGCGGGCGTGGTCGCCGGCGCCGCGGTGGCGGTCGGAGGTCCTTATCTCCTCCTGACCGGCCGTACGGCCGAGGCCGCGACACTGGACCCCACCACCATCCCCAAGTACGTGACCCCCTGTTCGTCCTCCCGGCCATGCCGCCGACCGCGGTGTTGTCCGATCACCTCGAATACCAGGTGGCGGAGCGGCGGTTCGCCGCGCAGGTCCTGCCGGCCGGTATGCCGACGTCCGTCGTCAACGGCTACGGAAACCCCCACACCGGCTCCACGTTCCACTCGCCGAGCTTCACCATCGAGAACACCGCGAACAAGCAGACTCGGGTCACCTGGATGAACCAGATGACCGACACGACCGGCAGGTTCCTGCCTCCGCTGTTCACCACGGATCCCACGATCCACTGGGCGAATCCACCGGGCGGGACTCGACGCCGACGTTCAGCAGCACCCCGCCGCCCTACACCGGGCCGCAGCCGATGATCGTCCAGCTCGCCGCGGCCGAGATCGTCGTCATGGTCATCGCCGTCGCGCTGTCCCGCACGGCCTCGCCGGGCACGATCATCCTGCACGGCAACCAGTAACCGACAGTCCGGAAAGGAGCCGCCCGCCACAACAGGAAAGGAACCGGGCGTCGAGCCGCCCCCGATGCGCTGGCATCGCGGGTGGCTAGATGCCGTCCGGCAAGTGCTTTGTGTAACCTGTCCTGAATGGATGGTTCGGACCGATTGCCTGACCAGCGGAAAATAATCGGGTTGGCACTAACTTTTCATTTTGCTTGACAGCCACTGGACCGGGTCGCATACCGTGGCAACCTGGACTACGGGCCCAGGTCCCGGCATTTTCCCTGCCACTGTCGGGTGTTGTCCCTGGCAATGAAGCCCGCGACGCCGGTGTGATCGCATTGTCGATCAAACCTGGGAGGTCACGTTGCACATACCGCTGATTGTGGTGGCCGTGATCGTCACCGCGCTCATCTTCGATTTCACCTGTGGTTTTCACGAAGCTTCGGACGCGGTGGCCACGTCGGTGGCCACCGGCGCATTGAAACCGCGCATCGCGGTCACTGTTGGCGCCGTAGGGAACCTGGTCGGTGCGTTCCTGTCCATCAAGATCGCGCTGACGATCTCCAACGGCATTGTCGACGACACCAGGATCACCCCGACGGTCGTTTTCGCCGGCTTGTTCGGCGCGATCATGTGGAATCTGATCACCTGGGTGATCGGCATGCCGTCCAGTTCGACGCACGCGCTTTACGGCGGACTGATCGGAGCCACCTTCGTGGCGGTCGGCGGCAATGCCGTGCACTTCGGCAAGGTCACCAGCAGCTTCCTGATTCCCGCCGTCGCGGCTCCGCTGATCGCGGGTATCGCGGCACTGGTCGGCACGCTGATCTCCTACCGGATGGTCCGGAAAGCCAATCAACGGGTCACCACCAGGGTGTACCGGTCCGGGCAGGTGGTGTCTGCGTCGATGATGGCGATGGCACACGGCACCAACGACGGCCAGAAGACCATGGGCGTGATCACACTGGCGCTGGTGACAGGAGGCCTGTTGCCGCACAATGCCCACCCGCCGGTGTGGGTCATCGTCTCGGCAGGTGTCGGGATCGGGTTGGGCACGTTCTTCGGTGGCTGGCGGATCATCCGGACCGTCGGCAAGCGGCTCACCGACATCATGAGCCCGCAGGGCTTCGTCGCGGAGGCCAGCTCGGCGGCGGTCGTGCTCGCTTCGGCCCACCTCGGTCTCGCGCTGTCCACCACCCATGTCTGTGGTGGCGCGGTGATCGGGTCCGGCCTGGGCAGGCGGGATGCGGAGGTCCGGTGGGGCGTCGCGGGTCGGATCCTGCTGACCTGGGTGTTGACGCCGCCGGCCGCCGCGGCGGTGAGTGGTGTCGCGGTCGTGGTCGCCTCCGACGGCGGCACGGCAGGCACCGTCGGGGTCGCCGCCGTCGGTGTCGTGGTCGCCGTGGCGATCTACCTGCTGTCCCGGCGTAACCCCGTCCACGCCAGGAACGTCAACGACGCGCCCTCAGTGCGGCCGGCGGCGACGCCGGAAGCCGCATCGGCCTGATGGAGACATGATGCACATAGCCTGGAACGCCATTGGGTCGGTTGCCGCAGCCTCACTCGGTACGATCGTCGTCGTAGCCGTCCTCATCGGACTGGCGGCGCTCGGCATGTCCCGCTACGCGCGGGGCCGTACTCAGGGCAACGGCGGGACACTCAGCGCCGTAGGCGCGGGCATCGCCTTCTTGGGCTGCGTTGCCATCGCGGTGTTCGGTCTTTACCTGACCGTCGTCAGGTGAGGCCCGCCGAGGGATCGGGCCTGAACGGTGGACCCGACACAGCCGGGCCGGCGACGGTCGTGGCCACGCTCGCCTACCGGCCGGACGTCATGGGCGAGGCGCTGGCGGCACTGGCGCCGGAGGTGCGGTGCGTTGAGGTGCGGGCCGACCTGATCGGTGATGTCGACCCATCCTGGCCGCGGGACCGGTTCCCCGGCGGCCTGATCTACACCCTGCGCAGCACGGCCGAGGGCGGTGGCTGTGCCGACGGCCCTGACGTCCGCGAGCGGCGGCTCATCGCGGCGGCCGACCGCTACGACTACGTCGACCTCGAGGCCGAGCGCGACCTGCGGTCGGCAGTGCTGGAACGCGTCCCGCCGCAGCGCCGCATCGTCTCCTGGCAGGGGCCGGCCACCGATCTCGCCGGGCTGCGCCGCAGGCTCGACATGCTCACCTCCCTCGACGCCCACCTCTACCGGCTGGCACCGGTGGCCGACACGGTGGCGCAGGCGCTGGTGCCCCTGCTGCTGCTCACATCGGTCGGCCGAGGCGACGTGGTGGCGACCGCCCGCGGACCGGCCGGGACCTTCACCCGGGTGCTGACCGCGAGGTATGGCGCCCCCGTCGTGTTCGGCTGGCTGGACGGTCCGTCGCGGCGCGGCGATCCACCGGTCGACGGTGAGATCCCACTGCACCGGCTGCTCGCCGACTACCCGCTCGGTGCACTGTCGCGCGCCGAGCGGCTGTACGGGATCATCGGCGGGTCGACCAGCATGAGCCTGTCCCCGCTGGTCCATCACACCTCGTATCGCTCGCTCGGCATGCCGGCGTTGTTCCTGCCGTTCAACACCGACGAGCTCACCCACTCCCTGGCGGACCTGCGGGCCGGACTCGACGAGCTCGGCATTCCCCTGCTCGGAGCGACCGTCATCAGGCCACACAAGGAGGCCGGCATCGCCATGGCCACGGAGGCCACCCCGACCGCCCGCCGGTCCGGCTCGGCCAACCTGCTGATCCGGACAGCCACCGGCTGGTGGGCGGACAGCGAGGCGGAGGGCGTGGTCGGTGCGCTGACGGCACGGCGGATCACGCTGGCCGGCCGGACCGTCGCGGTGATCGGCTGCGGTGGTGCCGGGCGGGCTGCCGCCGTCGGGCTGACCCGTGCGGGTGCGAGGGTCACACTGGTCAACCGCGGCCTGGAGCGTGGGGAGTTCGCCGCCGAGTTGCTCGGCCTGCCGTTAGTACCGCTGGCCGACTTCGATCCGCGACCCTTCTCCGTCCTGGTCCACGCGACGTCCGCCAGCGACGCCATCCTGTTCCCGCTGGAAGGGCTCGACCCGGCAACGGTGATCTTCGACCTGAACTACCGGGCCGCCGAGACCCCGCTGATCGCGGCGGCGCAGGCGGCCGGATACGTGACGGTCGACGGCAAGGAGATGCTGCTGGCCGAGTTGTCCCGGCAGTTCCGGTTGATGACCGGCCGCGGCATGCCCGTCGCCGAGGTCAGCGCCGCCCTGGGTATGCGCGGCATCGAGGACGACAAGGCGACCGCCGGCGATCTCGTCGGTACGGTTAGGGAGGAAGATTCGCGTTGACCACCTGGATCTCGTCGCGCACCGGCCAGTTCGCGTATTTCGACCGTCAGCTGGGGCACCCTGGCTGGGCGGGCAAGCGCGTGCTCGACTTCGGCGGGAACGTGGGAAACATCCTGCTCGACCCGAACTGCGAGATCGAACACGACAAGTACTGGTCGATCGATGTCTCCCGGGACTCCATCGCCGAAGGCGGACGGCGACACCCGAGGGCGAACTTCGTCTTCTACGACCGGTACAACTTCGAGTACAACCCGACCGGGACTCCCGGGCTGCCGATCCCCGATCTGGGCGTGCGGTTCGACTTCGTCGTCGGCTGGTCGATCTTCACCCACGTGAGCAAGGCCGAGACACTCGAGTTCACCGACCAACTCGTCAATGTCCTGACCGATGACGGACAGGCTGCCTTCTCCTTCCTGGACCCGACGTTCACCCCGCCACCGGGGTGGGCCCGGGAGAACGAGTCGCCGGGCATGTCCAACCTTCGGTGGCGGCTGGAGGCCCGCCGGGCTACCCGGCCCGACATGGACGTGGCCGGGTTGCTCGCGCGGGCCGAACAGGCCGAGCTGACCTGGACCACTCTGGTCAACGACGACGAACTGGTCTTCGACCCGGACGACGACGGCATCTTCGCCGGCAAACCGAACCGCTTCTACCTCACCTTCGCCACGCCGGCGTACCTGCGGCAGCTCTTTCCCACGGGCAGTGTCCTTGATCCGTTGCCGCCGGAACGATTCCACTGCCTCGTCATCGGCAAGGACCACACCGGACCGGAAGGGACGACAGGATGACGATCGCGACGCGGGCACGTGAGGCCGACCGGATCGGCGACGGCGAGCCGACGCCGGTGCGCGGGCCGCTGGATCTCTCCCCTGTGGTGGGGGAGTGGGTCAGCACCACCGGGCTCGCCGGTGGCGTGTCCCGGTTCGGTGCCCGCCGGCACGACGGTTCCCTACTGATCGGCGCCAGCGGCTACGGCGACACGCGCGGCGGTGACTGGGGCGAGGTGCCGGCGCAGGCGTTCGCGAACACCGTGCGGCCCGGCCCCGGCCAGGTATGCGCCGCGTTCACCGCCACCTTCGACTGTGGACAGGTGCGGACCCGGTTGGAGTCCTACCTGGCGCTGGGCCTGGCGACCGGCCACGCCTTCCACCACTTCGCCCGGGCATCGGGTCGGCGCGACTACTTCACCCGTGAGTTCTACATCGCGGCCGCCGGCGGCCGGCGACCGGTCGAACCTGGTGGCACCGACATCCATCCGCTGCTGCGGACCGGTGCCAACGAGCCGGGTGCGCTGGTCGGCACGTGGTCGGCCCTGGCCCCGACCGTCACCAAGGGCATCGCGTTGCTGGAGATCGCACCCGACGGCGCCGAGGTCCTCGTGCGGGCGTGCGGCGTGGGAGCCGACGGGCCGGTCGATTGGGGCACGACCCGCGCGGAGCTGTACGCCGACGCCCACTACCTGGACAACGCGCCCGGCTTCCTGGCCACCTTCGACCACGGGTACATGCGGGTGCATCTGCAAGCCCGGATCAACCGGGGCTGCCTCGTCGTCTGTGTGTTCACCACCTTCACCGACGACAGCGGTCGTTCGGACTACTTCGTCCGGGAGTGCTTCGGCCGCTGAACCGCCACGGAAGGAGGTGCTCATGACAGTGCGACAGATCCTGCCGCCGCGCCGGTCTCCCTTCGCGCAACCGGCAGTGCTGCGGGAGATGCGCGAGCAGGACCACCTGCCCAGGGTGACGATGTGGGACGGCCGGCAGGTGTGGTATGTCACCCGCTACGAGGACGCCCGTCGTGTCCTGCGGGATCCCCGTTTCAGCGTGGTGCGGGACAGGGGCCTGCCCGAGCTCAGCCCGGGTCGGGACAGGACTCCGGGGGCGCTGGGTCGCACGGACGAACCGAGGCATCGGGAAGTCAGGCGCCTGTTCACCGACGAGTTCCTGGCCGGACGGATCGAGGCGTTGCGACCGAGCATCGAGCGGACCGTCGCGGTGGGACTCGAACGACTGGTATCGGCTACCCCGCCCGTCGACTTTCATACCGCGTTCGCCATGGGCATACCCGCGGCGACCGTCGGCTCACTGCTCGGTGCCCCACCGGACGCCCGGCGGACATTCCGTCAGTGCCTGGCGATCCTGACCGACCGCACCACCACGGCGGCGGAGAAGTCAATGGCTGACCGGGAGTTGTACGCCTGCTGCCGGCGGTTGGTGGACCACAAGCTGGCCGAACCGGGCGACGACATCATCAGCCGGTGCGTGGTGGGCCCACTGCGGGACGGGCGGCTGCACCCGGAGGAGGCGTACCACACCACGGTGCAACTGGTGTCCGGTGGTCACGACACCACCGCGGTCACCATCACCGTCGGCGTGCTCACCCTGCTGGTGGATCCGGAGTGGCGCCAGGCCCTGCGCGACCAGCCGGAGTCGGTGCCGGACGCCGTGGAGGAGGTGCTGCGGTTCCACACCCCGATGACCGACGGACTGCCCCGCGTCGCCGTCGAGGACGTCGTCGTCGGGGGCACACGGGTCCGCGCAGGCGACGGACTGCTCGTGTGCGTGGCCTCCGCCAACCGGGACGAGCGCGTTTTCGACCGGCCGGACGAGTTGGAGCTGGGCAGGGATGCGGCACGGCGTCACCTGGCGTTCGGTCACGGCGTGCACCGGTGCCTCGGGCAGTGGCTGGCACGGGCGGAGATCCAGACCGCGATCAGCGCGGTGGCCACCGGGATCCCCACCTTGCGGCTGGCCGTGCCGGTGGAGCGGATCGAGTTCCGGCAGGACAGTTTCATCGGGGGAGTGCGCGAACTCCCGGTCACGTGGTGACCGCCGGCCAGGCCAGCCCTGTGTGTGCCGACCACACCCGGCACACACAGGGCATCCCGTCAAGGCTTGTAGAACGACGCATCGTGGGTCTGGCCGAGCAGCGCCCGCCCGATCGTCGCGAGAACGTGGTCGTCATTGTCATGGCGCACATAGAACGTCAGGTCCCGCAGGATCCGCTCCACCCGGCTCGGGCGGACCAGGCTGCGTGCTCCACAGGCGCGCACACAGTGATCGACCGTCTCCAGTGCCAGATGCTCGACCACGTGCCTGGCCCTGCTGCCGGCCAGCCGTGCCTCGTCCCGGTGCCCGGTGTCCCACAACCGGGCGACATGACGCAACCACAGGTAGGCCGACTCCACGTTCACCGCCATGCTGCCGACCCGCTGCTGTACATAGGGATCGGTGACCTTGCCCTGCCGGACGACATACTCGAGGGCATACTCGTAGGCGGACTCCGCCGCCCCGAGGAAACTGGCCGCGTAGTGCGGGATGAACGCGGTCTGCCAACCGTCCCGCAGGTACGCACCGGGCGGGCCGATCACGTCGGCGTCCGGCAGGAACGTGTCGGTGAACCTGACCAGGTGACTGACCGTGGCACGCATGCCGATCGGATCCCACCACGACTCGTCCACCACGACCGACGGCTGGGTCAGTTCGCAGGCCACCATGAGCAGCGTGTCCGCACCCTCGGCGTGCCGGGCGGCACCCGGCCCGGCGGTGTTGACCAGCAGGATCGCCCGCTGCGCTCCGGTCGCACTGGTGGCGAAGACCTTGCTGCCGTTGAGCACCCAGCCGCCGTCGGCGCGTTCCACAGTGGTCCCGAAGCTCTGCTGCTGGCCGGGTTTGCGAGCCTGCGGCTCACCGCTCCAGGCCACCCACTTCTCTCCTCCGGCGACCACACCGTCGAACCACCTGCGCTTCTGCTCCTCGGTGCCCATCGCGTCGATCAGCATGAGGGAGTTGGCGTGTCCTTCCCAGCACCGGCCCAGCGACAGGTCGGCCTTGGCCAGTTCCTTGGTCATCAGCCACAGGGTCAGCGCGTCACCGCACAGCGGTCCGACGCCGAGTCCGCCGTACTGCCGTGGCACCGTCGGCGCGAGCAGGCCGGCGGTGAACAGATCGGCGAAGTCCTCGGTCGGAAACCGTGCGGTGCGGTCGTAGTCGTCGGCCCGCGGCGCGCACGCGCCAGCCACCTCACCGGCCTTGCCGATCAGTTCTCTGCTCTCGGGTTTGAGGTCCAGCATCGACATCGTGTCGACACCATCGTCGGTCACGTCATCACCTCGGCATCCGTAGGAGTTCGGTCAGCATGGACGAGACGTTCCTTTCGGTCATCTCCGGCCGGCACTGCAAGCGGGCGTTCCTCGACCGGCCGGTGCCGCGCGCGATCCTCGAACGCGTGCTCACCGTGGCGGGCCATGCCCCATCGCCGCGCAACACGCAGTTCTGGCAGGCCGCTGTGGTGGTGGGTGAGGCCAGAACGGAGTTGTCCCGGCGGCTGCTGTGCGCGGCGGAGTCCACCGATCACTACGCACACGACTATGCCAACCGGCCGGTGCCCATGGGTGCGCTGCCCGAGCGTCGCGCGTTCACCTGGGGCGCCGGATACTACGGCGCGTTGGGTATCGCCAGGGACGACAAGGCCGGCCGGCGCGAGGTGGAACGCCGGAACCTCTGCTTTTACGGCGCCCCGGTGGTGATGGTCTTTCACCTGCCCGCCGCGGCCGTTCCGGGTACTTTCCTGGAAATGGGGTTCTTCCTGCAGAACGTCATGCTCGGGCTGGTGGCGTCCGGGCTCGGTAGCTGTCCGCAGTACAGTGCCGCGCGTTACGCGGACGTCCTGCGCGGCACGCTCGGCATCGGTCCGGACCGGATCATCGTGTGCACACTGTGCGTCGGCTACGTCGACGAGTCCGCACCGATCAACTCCTTCCATCCCGAACGGGCCCCCCTGGGGGAATACACCCGGTGGCACGGCGATGCGGACGAAGTACCGGACACCCGTCCCGTTCCGCTCGCTCATGCTCGTCCCTCCGATCCACACAAGTCTAGGTAAATTCAGGTCGTCTTTGAAGGCTCGCCGGCCGTTGACGGAAGACAATTTTGGCGGTAGGTTGACAGGAGCCTTGTATTGTTGATCCGTCGCTATCGGACACGGATCAGGAGGTTGCCTCGTATGGCGACAACATTGGCGCGGATGCGCTTCCATTGGAGTCTTCCCACTGCCACCGCGAATCGACTTCGTGGCGTGATTTCCGGTTCAGCGCCCGACCCCACCGCCGATCTCGCCGGGCAGTTGGAGTTCTGCCGGCGGGCGGACGAGCTCGGAATCGACTCGATACTCCTACCGATCGGCTATCAGCGACCGGATCCGGTCACCCTGGCCGGTGTCTTCGGCGCGGCCACCAAGAACGTGCGGTTCATGGTCGCCGCCCGCAGCGGTGTGGTGTCCCCGACCTACTTCGTCCAGCAGATCAACACGGTCTCCGCGGTGACCAACGGCCGTGTCTCGGTGAACGCGGTGCTCGGCCATTCCTCGGCGGAACTGCGCTACTACGGCGATTTCCTCGATCACGATGAGCGCTACCGGCGCACCGACGAGTTCTGGACCATCTGCGACGCGCTCTGGCGGCGGGAGTATCCCGTCGACTTCGCCGGCGAGTACCTCAGGGTGGAGGGTGCCACGATCAACAACCAGTTCGTGGCCCCGGAGCGGAGCCGCCCGGAGGTCTATTTCAGCGGCAGTTCCGATCAGGCGACGCGGATCACCCTAGCCCACGGCGACAGCCTGCTCTGCATCGCCGAACCACCCGACGAACTGGCGAAACGCGTCGGGCCCGCGCTCGACGGCGGCGCCGAGGTCGCCATCGTGTGCACCCAACTGTCCCGTCCCACTCGTGACGAAGCGGTCCGGCACGCCTACGACCTCGCCACGGTCGCCGCCGAGCGGAGCAACGGAACACAGCAGCACTTCCGGCGGGACAAGGTCGAATCGGAAGGCTTCCTTCGGGCCTACGAACTCAGCGAGCGAGAGTCCTTGTGGGCGACCCCCTATCTGTGGAGCGGTCTGGTGCCCTACATGGGCCCGCCGACCGTCGCCATGGTCGGCGGGCCGGACGAGATCGTCGACGCGATCTTCGAGTACCAGGCGGTCGGGGTCAGCCAGTTCCTCTTCCAGGGCCGGCCCGATCTCGACACGCTGATCTTCTTCGGCGAGGAGATTCTGCCCCGGATCCGGCGACGGGAGAACGACCAGGCCCGGGCCGAAACCCCAACGGCGTCGAGTGCGGGCAAGGACGGTGGCCATGGCTGACGCGCGGCGGTTGCGGTTCCACTGGAGTCTTTCCGCGGTCGGTGACGCGTCGCGTCGCGGGAGAGCCCAGACGGCGATGAGCGGTGCCTTCGACCTGGGCACACACGCATCGTTCTGCCGTGAGGCCGAACGATGCGGGATCGAATCACTGCTCATGGCCTTCGGGTTCACCCGGCCCGACCCGTTCACCTGGTCCGCCGCCCTCGGCGCCAGCACCGAGAAAATCAACTTCCTGACCGCGATCCGGTCCGGTGTCTGCTCACCGACCCTGTTCGTCCAGCAGGTCAACACCCTGTCCGTCATCACCGGGGGACGGGTGTACATCAACATCGTGGCCGGCCGGGCACCCGGAGAGCATCAGTACTACGGCGACTTCCTCTCCCATGACGAACGCTACGAGCGGACCGACGAGTTCTGGCGGATCTGCCACGCGCTGTGGCGTGGCGACGGTCCCGTGGACTTCACCGGACGGCACTACCGGGTCGAAGGTGCCCGGATCAACACGCCGTTCCTGTCCGCCGAGCGCGACCGGCCCCGGATCTATCTCGGCGGCAACTCCGAACAGGCCGTGCGGCTGGCGATCCGGCACGCGGACTGCCTGCTCACCTTCCCCGATGCCCCGGAAACGTTGGCCGAGCGGATCCGTCCGGTGCTCGAGTCCGGCACCAACGTCGGCCTGCTGGTCTCGATGATCGCGAAGCCGACCCGCGACGATGCGGTCGCCGCTGCCGCCGAGCTGATCGCGACGGCCGGCGACGCCTCGCGGGAGGTACACCGCAACGTCCGGGGAGGGACGGACTCGGTCGGCTTCACATCGATGTACCAGATGGCGGACAACGACTCGGCCTGGGTGACCCGCTATCTGTGGACCGGTGCGGTGCCCTACCTCGGCGCACCGGCCATCTCACTGGTCGGCTCGGCCGACGACATCGTGCGGGCGATCTTCGAATACCGCGACGTCGGCGTCACCGAGTTCCTGTTCACCGGTTTCCCCGATCTGGAACAGATGCGGTTCTTCGCCGCGGAGGTGCTGCCCAGGGTACGCGAGCGGGAACGCCAGTCGGCGGCCTCTCCGGCCGGCTGATCAACCATGCGAGACATCGTCTTCCACGTCGGCATTCACCGGACCGGAACGACCTTCCTGCAGACACGCTGCTACCCGTTCCTGACCGACGTCCACCTCGTCTGCCGGGAGAACTACTCGGCCTCGGACACCGGCTCGTTCACCGACCGGCTGGCGCGCCTGGCCGGGGCGAACCCGCTGTTCCTCGACCTCGACGCGGAGCAGGCCGTACTGGAGCGCTGCCTGGCGCGGGTCGACCAGCGGACCATCCTGATCAGCATGGAACGATGGTTCGGCTCCATGTGGCACGGATTCTCCAACAACCAGATCAACTCCCAGACGCTCAGGCACCTCTTCCCCGCCGCCCGGATCATCCTCACCATACGCAGGCAGGACACGCTGCTCGAATCGCTGTACCGGCAGATCCTGCGTGGCTACGGATACCCCACCGTGGACTGCTTCCTCAACCTGGTGGACGGGCGATTCCTGGAGCTGGGCCAGAACCACACGTACTTTCCCAGTATCAACCCCAGAACACTCGACTTCCACGGGTACGTCCGCAACTACGCGGCGCTCTTCGGCGACGAGAACGTCCTGGTGCTGCCGCTGGAGCGAATGGTCCAGGACCCCCGAGGTTACTTCGAGACACTGTGCGGCTTCATCGGTACCGAACCGTACTACCCGGACACCGCCCAGCCCGTCCACGAAGGCTATTCGCTGCTGTCCAGCCGGATCGCCCTGGTACTGAACAGGTTCGTGCGGGTCAACCGGCGTGGCGCCGGCAGCCTCCCGAGGTTCCTACCGCCCCGGCCGCTCAGGCACGTACTCACGAACGTGGTCGATCGCCACGCCCACACGAAGGGCCAGCTCATCGACGACCGGACCCGCCGCCTGGTCATGGACCTGCTGGGCGATTCGAACCGTGCGCTGGACGAGGACCTCGGCCTCGGGTTGCGCCCCTACGGCTACTACTGAGCCAGCGGCGTGCCGAACCACTCCCGCACCTCTGGGGTCCGCCACAACCCGCCCCGGTAGGTGCCCGCCGTCGAACTGCCGAAGATCGCGGCGTACCCGGGCGGCAGTTCGGGGCTACCCCCGAAGGCCGCGTGCATCCGCAGCAGCAGCCTGCCCTTCCCCGGGCCATCAGCACTGTAGGCCGTCCGCGCGTGCGCGATCGACAGGTTGTTGATCAACTGGAGGTCGCCGGGTCCTAGCGGCATCTCCAGCCGCAGCTCGGGAATTCGGCCCACCTCGTCGACCGCGTCGAGAGCCGCGGCCTGCCGCGCGGTGATCCTCGGCGCGTCGGCGAACTGCTGTGTCTGCTCGATGTGGATCCGGTGGTAGTAGGACGCGAAGTGGTCTCCGATCCGGCTGAACATGGGCAGCTCGCACCACCCGGCCTCGACCCAACCGTGCGGACCCTGTTGCCGTGGCACGTGGATGGGCACCGGCCGGCACAGGGCGGCGAGCAGTTCGGGGTGGCGCTCCAGCATGACGTTGTACACCGT
Source organism: Pseudonocardiaceae bacterium (assembly GCA_036491115.1). GTDB lineage: Bacteria > Actinomycetota > Actinomycetes > Mycobacteriales > Pseudonocardiaceae > DATEPR01. The sequence continues at coordinate 10,488 of DASXCQ010000016.1, read as the reverse complement.
TTTCGACGACACCGCGAAGCTCAGGCCACCGGCCTTCGAAGGCCGGAGGCACAGCAGCCCGACCAGGTCGGTGGCTCGGTCCACGTGGGGCGGCAGCGCCCCGGTGATCCCGATCCGCCCCGCACCCGGAGCCCCGGCGCCGGGTAGCGCCTCCACGCGGACGATCAGTTCCTCGTCCAGGCGCTGCGGCACGGGCTGGCCGATCAGCATCATCAGGACCACGTAGGCGGCTTCGGTCAGCTTGTGGTCCTCGCGCACCGGGAAACCGGTGAGCACGACCAGACCGGGCTCACCGGTCAGCCTGCGCCGCAGGTCGCCGACCAGCGACCAGGTGCGCGCCGACACCGTCGGCCGCGGCTGGGACGGGTCCGCGCCGAGGATGCCCCACTCGCCGGGCGCGAGAGCGTCCGCGGCACGCAGCAGGTCGTCGTTGACCTCGGCGGACAGCGGTACCCGCCACAGCTCCGGGTGCGTCGCCAGGTCCGATCCGTACCAGCCGCCTGGCACGGGTCCCCGGGTGCTGGGTGTTGGCTCCATCGCCGTTGTCTCCTTGTGGGTCACGACATGAGTGCGCCGAGCACCTTCGTCAGGGCGTCCGCGATGTCCTGGACGTCTCGGTGGTCGCCCAGCAGTGTCCAGTGCGGAAAGTTGACGGCCCAGGCGCCAAGGCGGTCGGAGTGCGGACACGCCTCGGCCAACCGGCGCACGTCCGCCGCCGGCGGATGGACGGGACCGTCCCAGAACGCCGGCTGCCGGTAGATGGGCGGGTTCATCGGGCCCACCGTGATCCCCTCCGCCCGCAACGCCGAGACGATCATGTCCCTGGACACGCCCTCGCGCGGCTCGCCGTCCAGTTCCATGGTCGCCATGTAGTGCGGATGCAAGGTGCACCGTGGGTCCCGACCCTGCGGTGTGACACCGGGAATCGGTGCCACCAGTTCGACCAGTTCCCGCCAGCGCTGCTCGCGCCGCCTGTTCTGTTCGGCCAGCCGTCCCAGCTGGGCACGCAACACGGCCGCGGAGAACTCGCTCATCCGGTAGTTCGACGATGCGGTCACGAAATTCGGTCCGCCGTCGTGTGCCCGGCCGGCGCAGTGCCTGGAGAACGCCTCCCGGTAGCGGTCGCCGTCCGGAAGCAGCAGGGCACCCCCCTCACCGGCGGTCATCACCTTGCTCTGCATGAAACTGAAGGCGGCGATCGTGCCCAGAGCGCCGATCCCGCGTCCCTGCCACCGGGCGCCGTGGGCATGCGCGGCATCCTGGACGACGGCCACACCCGCGTGCCCGGCCCACCGCAGAATGGTGTCCATGTCGGCGACGTGGCCACTGAGATGGACCGCGACCACTGCCGTCACCCGGTCGGTACGAGCCTCCGCCAGCCGGCCGGGGTCGACACAGAAGGTTCGTGGATCGACGTCCACCGGGATCGGTACGGCACCGCGCTGCCGTACCGCGTTGGATGTCGGAATCGGCGTGAGCGCCGGCACCAGCACGTGATCACCGGGCCGGACACCCGCGAGGTCGAGCGCGAGTTGGACAGCGTGGGTTCCGTTGGTGACCGCCAGGGCCGCGGGCGCCTCATGAAATTCGGCGAACTCGGTCTCGAAAGCGGTTACCTCACCCGGCGAAGGTTTGTGGCGGCCACCCCACATGCCACTGTCCAAAGCACGCAGTAACCCCAGTCGCTCGGTGTCGTCATAGCGCGGCCACGAGGGTAACGGCGTCGTACGGACGGGTTTTCCACCGTTGACGGCAAGCTCGTGCACAGCGATTCGATTCATTTTCCTCGCCACCGGATGGCAGGAATTCACGGCTGTCCGAAGATCCATTGAGCCTACGGCGGTCGCCCGGCTGTGTCAATGCCCACGAATCATGATCATTCTCGACAAAACGAAATCTCGATATGTCGCGAGGTGGGCAGGGCGGGCGCTGACAAATAATGCTATTGATCGCTTCGATGCTGTTGACGCCGCCTCGACCCACGCCGGTCGCCGTCGTGCGCCGGTGTTCCTCCGGGACGGTCCGCGACGGGTTGCGCGGTACCCGTGCCGCGCCGCCGCCGAATGCCGGCAAGACACGCTGTCAGGCAGGACACGCCGGTGATCACGAGTGCGGCATGGATGTTCCAGGTCGCGGCGATCCATCCGATGAGTGGGCTGCCCAGGGCGGCCGGGCCGAGGGAGGCGACGACGTACAGCGCCATGACGCGGCCGCGCATCCCCGGCCCGGCGGTGAGTTGCAATGATCCACTCGATGAGGCGAAGAACATCCCACTGGCCACCCCCAGCGCCGCGATGACCACCAGCGCCGGTACGAGACCGGGGGTGAACGCGGTGAGCAGGAAAGCACCGCCCATGGCGGTGGCGAGCAGCCCGACACCCCGGATCGTGGGCCGGTGCCATCCGGCGGAGACCAGTGACCCGACCACCATTCCGCTGCCCAGGCAGGACATCATCACCCCGTACAGGGTTGGACCGCGTCCGTCGGTGTTGGCCAGCAGGGTGAGCAGCAACTGGACGTTCGACCCGAGGACACCGGTGACGGTGACCATCACCAGCACCGCGCGCAGCGCCGGATGCCGCCACACGTGCCGCAGGACCGCCACGATCTGGCCGTCGGCGCGCTGTTGACGTGGCTGGACCGTCAGCCGCAGCGGGTTCATCGCCAGCAGTGCCGCGGCTCCCACCGCGTAGGAGGCCGCGTTGAACAGAAAACACGCGGCGATACCGACTCCGGCGACGAGCAGGCCGCCGACGGCCGGTCCGACGGCACGAGCGCACACGACCACAGCCGTGGTGAGAGCAACGGCGTTGGCGACCAGGTCGGCGCCGACCAACTCCGCGCTGAACGCCTCGCGGGCGGGGCTGTGGAAGGCGTTCACGCATCCCACCAGCAGTCCGGCAATCCAGACCATCCAGGTCTGGACCACACCGGTGAGGGTGAGCAGTCCTAATGCCGTTGCCAGACCACCCGCCACGATCTGCGCGACCAGCACCACGCGGCGCGTGTCCCACCGGTCCAGCATCACACCGGCGTACGGACCCAGCAGCAGGGTCGGGACGAGGTGCAGCGCCGTGTTCACCCCCAGCGCGAGGCCCGAACCGTCGAGCTTGATGATCAACCAGTTCTCGGCGATCAGCTGGATCCAGGTGCCCGAGGTGGAGATGACTACCCCACCGAAAAAGAGCCGGTAGTTCGGCGAGGACAGCGAGGCGAATGTGTGCCGGCGGACGTGTCGTAGCGGGCCGATGAACATAACTGGTCCCTGCCCTACCGGGAGCTACCGAACGGCTCCACACTACTCTGCGGTAGGTCGGGGAGGACTGCTCCCGGGTTGCCAACTACTCGATTATTCGCGTTGCCTCCCCGCCCGGCACCTGACCGGTGGCTGAGAGCGTCCGCCTGCCCGGCATAATGGCGGCGTCGGATCAGTTCGTTCGTTCACAGTTGCATACGAATCCGCCAACACAGGGCTAGCTGGCATGTCGAATCTTGACGTGTTCATCAACGGAGTTGTATCGTTGACGACCGACTGAATTTCATTTCCAATATCAACGAACCTGGTGTTCCGGACGATCACCCGGCTGGCGAATTGGCGCCACTCACCCGGGCAGATTCCCGGTATGACCGGTGGCCGGGGCAGCGTGGCGCCTCGACGAGGTGCGGGTGGCACCGGGCGTGCACCGGTCGGTCGCCCTGCCACCGACGTTCGGCGACATCGCCGCCCGCTCGTCCGGCTTGTTCGTGATGGACCGGATTAAGCTTTTGCTGTTCCAGGGTAGATGGGTTCGTTGGGTCACCGCGCAATCTGTGTCCGGGTTGTCGACGTACCTCTGAGTAGCTACCGCAAGGAGGCGTGGATGAACGGATATGAGCGACTGGCCGCGGTCGCCGGGTTGGCCGCGGCCGGCGTAGTGCTCGCCGCGTGTGGCACCAACCCCACCGCTACCGGCGCCGGTAGCGCATCGGCGGCGTCGAACGCCGCCGTCGGCACCAGCTCGGTCGCGGGGGTCGGCACCGTGCTCGTGGACTCGGCCGGCAAGACGCTGTACTTCAGTGACCAGGATGCCAACGGCACCATGCACTGCACCGGTGACTGCCTCGGCTTCTGGATTCCTGCCACGGCGTCCGGCGCGTCGGTGCCCAGAGGGTCCATTACCGGCCTCAGCGTGCTCAAACGAGCCGACAACGGCCAGAAGCAGTTCGCCTACCAGGGGAAGCCGCTCTACGAGTTCAAGATGGACAGTATGGCCGGACAGGTCAACGGCAACGGTGCACACGACGACTTCAACGGCACCTCGTTCACCTGGCACGCCGCTGTGGCGTCTGGCACCGCCGTTGCTCCCGGCTCGACCAGCAGCGACAGTGGCGGCGGCATCCCCGGCTACTAGGAACAGGAAGGCGCGGCATTCGGGTCGTTGTGACCGCCGGCCGGTCTGTTTGTCCTTCCCGGACGATTCGTCGAGGAATCGCCCGGGAAGGTTGAGCCAGCCTGGTACCCCAGCAGCACCACTCGCGGCGCGTCCGCGGACCACCCGGCACCAGACCGGACGCGACTCGGACCGCAGGCAGAGATACGTCCTCGTGATCACCTCGGCACCGGAACCGCTCGGCCGGCTCCAGCAGCTTCAGGTGGTGGCCGGCATGCCCAACTCACGCGCCCACGCGGCGTCTCCGGGCGAATGAGGAACGACCGCGCACTACACATCAAACTAGATTGATGTATATTCGGATGGTGGCAGCCGCCGAGGTGCGTGAGCCGCCGCCGTTCGTGCGGTTGGCCGGTGACCCGCTGCGCTGGCGGTTGCTCCGCGAACTGGCGGACAGCGATCGGCGCGTGCGGGAGCTGGTCGAGGCAGTCGGCCAGCCGCAGAACCTGGTTTCCTACCACCTGGGCCGGCTGCGCGCCGCCGGCTTGGTAGTGGCACGGCGCAGCAGCTTCGATGGGCGGGACACCTACTATCACCTCGACCTGGCACGCTGCGCGAACATCCTCGCGGCCACCGGGGTGGCACTACATCCCGGTCTGCGGCTGCACCCCGTACCGGCCCGTCTTCCCACGACCCGGTGGCGGGTGCTGTTCCTGTGTACCGGCAACAGCGGCCGCTCGCCGATGGCCGAGGCGTTGCTGCGGCACCGTGCCGGCGAGGCGGTGCAGGTCGCGAGCGCGGGCAGTCATCCCAGACCGCTGCACCCCGACGCGGTGCGCGCGATGGCGGAGTACGGCATCACCCTCGACCAGCAGCCCACCCAGGTGGGCTCCCTGCGGCGACGGCGGTTTCACCTGGTGGTCAGCCTGTGCGACCGGGTCCGGGAAGTGTGCCCGGAGTTTCCCGCCCACCCCCGGCTGATCCACTGGAGCATTCCGGATCCGGCCGGTAAGGGCGGCGCCCTGGCTGAATTCCGTTCCACCGCTGTGGAGTTGGACAGCCGGATTCACTACCTGCTGTCCAGCCTCACCGCGCCCACCGCGTGAGAACGAGGTGATCCGACCATGACCATCCAGTGCGTCCCCGGCGTTCGCCGACGCGACCCGCGCGGAGATGGCGGCCGGCCGCTGCCGGGGTGCGGTTGCGCGGCGTCGTCACTGGTGCCGACCGATCGTGTTCGGCGATCCCGCCGGCAACGCGGTCGTGTTGTTCCGACCGGCCGGTCCGTGACCCGCCCGATCGCGAGCAGGACCCGGCCGTGACCCACGCTGCCGAAAACGCGGACGATAACCGCGCCGCGGCACCGGACGGTCCATCCGCGCACGACACAGGCCGAGCGGCCCGCGCTGACGCGCCGACAGACCTGATGCCGCGGCCGGGCCTGGGCACAGTGCTGCGGGAGTGGGGCCGGATCGGCTGCGTCGGATTCGGCGGCCCTCCCACTCATATCGCCCTGCTGCGCGCGTTGTGCGTCCAGCGCCGGCGCTGGCTGACCGAGCGGGAGTTCGAGGATGCGATCGTCACGTGCAACCTGCTGCCCGGCCCGGCCTCCACCCAGTTGGCGGTCTTCTGCGCCTGGCGTGTTCGTGGCCGGGTCGGCGCGCTGGTCGGTGGGGCTGCGTTCATCGTGCCCGGCCTGATCGTCATCCTCGCGCTGGCCGCTCTGTTCCTGACCGGCGTCGCACCGGTCTGGGTGCGCGGTGCCGGCGCCGGCGCGGGCGCTGCCGTGGCAGCGGTCGCCCTACACGCCGGGACCGGCCTGGTACCAGCCAGTTGGCGCCGCGCGGCCAGCACCAGCCGCCTGCGGTGGATCGGGTACCTGGTGGCCGGGATCGCCGCGGCGGCGCTGTTGGGACCGTGGCTGGTGCTCGTACTGCTGGGCTGCGGCTGCATCGAACTAGCCGTCTACCGCGCCCACCAGCCCGCTGACGGCTCCGTCCGGAGCGCGGGTCGGCGTTCTGGCATGGCTCTGGCGGTGGCTCCCGGTAAGTCCCTGGCCGGCGCTGCGTTGGGCGTGGCGGGGGCCGGCGCGCTGCTGTCGGTGGCGTGGGTGGCGATCAAGGTGGGTGCGCTGTCCTATGGCGGCGGGTTCGTGATCATCCCGCTGATGCGGGCCGACGCGGTGGACCGCTACCACTGGATGAGCGGTGGACAGTTCCTGGACGCGGTCGCGTTGGGCCAGATCACGCCGGGCCCGGTGGTACTGACCGTGGCCGTGGTCGGCTATGCCGCTGCCGGCCTGCTCGGGGGTGTGTTCGCCGCGTTGATCGCGTTCACCCCGTCGTTCGCATTCGTGCTGTTGGGTGCCCGGCATTTCGACCGGCTGCGTGGCAACCCGAAGGTGAGGTCGTTTTTGGACGGCGCGAGTCCGGCCGCGGTCGGAGCGATCTTCGGCGCGGCCATCCCCCTGGCGCTCACCCTGAGCCAGCCGTGGCAGTTCGCGGTGTTGGGCGGGGCTGCTGTCCTGCTCCTGCTGGCGCGGCGCGGCGTCGTGCTCACTCTGCTGGCTGCCGCTGCGGCCGGATCGGCGCTCGCGCTCGCCGGCATGGCCGTCCCACACTGAGACCGCGATCGCGGTAGTGAGCCGGGTTGCGCCGTCTTGCCCAGCTCGGGCGTGGCACCGGCCTCGCGCCCGGCCATGCCCGACACCAGTTCCACCGTCAAGGCGATCGGCGCAAATCCGTCGACGGTGATCCTCGAAGGCTGCTGCCGGACAGCGTCCGTTCGTCGACCCGGACACCACGGAAGCCCGTGTCCTCATCGTTGGCAGCGGTGGCGACACGGGCTTCGACCGGCGAGGAGGGGCCGGCCATCGGTGGAGGGTCAGAACGCGGGTACCGAGATCGGACCGAAACTGGCGGTCTGCAGACCGTCCAGGTCCTGCAGTTGCGGCAGGCCCGCCGTGAGCTGCTTGCGGTAGGTCACTGACACCGTTTGACCGGACGTCAGTGCCGCGCCGTCGAATGTGACGTCGGCGAGCGCGTCGGCAGGTGGTGAGTCGTCGATCACCTGTACGCCGGTGACGGTACGGGCCACGCCGTCGACCAGGACGGCGAACCGGTTGGTCGCCGGAACGCCCTGCGCGGTGTCCAGCATTTCCTGGTCGAACTGCAGCAGCACGTCATTGGCGCCCGTGTCGGCCTCGGTGGCTCCGGTCAGGGCCGGCGGTGTATCCGGCCTGCCGACCGGGTTGGCCGCGACCGGACCGGCCACACCGTTGCCCGGGTTGGTCCAGAAGCCCTGGTTGGTGCAGGTCAGCGGGGTGGGGGAGGTCCGGGTGGCCGTGTAGCTCCAGCCGTGGGTGAATCCGGGGGTGTCGGTGAAGTTGGCCGTGGTGGTGAAGCCGCCCTCGGCCGTGCTGAAAGCAAGCGGCGGCAGGGGATTGGGCACCAGGTCGATCGGGTTGCCCTCCCGGCCACCGGTCACCGGTCCGTACTCCTGCTGTTGTGCGGTGAGCGACCAGACCTCGCTCGGGTCGCTGCTCGGGATGGTGATCGTGACGATGATCGTGCCGGTGACCCTCTCCCGCAGGTTGAGGAGGTCACCGCACGGACCGGTCACCTGGAGCGAACCGTTGCCAGACGCCGACGCCGTACCCGCGGAGATCAGCGTCAGGCTGGTACCGACGACGGCCATGACGGCGAGCATGGCCAGTTTCTCTGAGCTTCATGCTGTTTCTCGCAATCGCATTGTTGACTGGTGCTGGCAAACCAGCTGCTCTCGGTTGGCGTATCGCCCTGACAGCTGACCCTCGCGACAGTCCCGGCCGGAGGGGACGGGCGGCGGCGGCGTGACCGCCGCCCGTCCGGACAGCGTCGCCCCCGGGGGAGGCGCGACGCAGGTCCTGGCCGGGTGGATCAATGCTTGCCGCGTGCTGGCGCCGCACCATTCGGGTGCGTCCTGGGCGGACCAGTCGAGTGCGTGGCCGGTGTACCGGCCGGGTGGGTGACCGGTGCACCGGCCGGGTGGGTGACCGGTGGTCCTGTCGGGTGGTGTGCGCCGGCCTCGTGACCTGCCGCCGAGCGGCCCGGTGCACTGTTCCCAGTGGACGAACCAGTGCCCGCCGAGGCGGAGAACGCCTTGAGTAGCGCCGCGCAGTAGGTGCCGACGTTGGTCTTGCCGCCTGCGGCTGTGATCAGGGCGGCGGCTGCCGGATCATCCGGAGGGACGGTGTGGTTGGTGGTCCTTGCTGTGTAAGCACGGCATTGGCCGACCAGCGACGGCGACGGATGGTGTGCGGCCGAGGACCCGTGCGGCGGCGAGGTGGCCGGGAGGTCCGTTGACGCGCTCGGGGCCGGGTGAGCTGACGTCGACGCCGAGGAGCCACTGGCCGGTCGTGCCAGGTGACCGGTCGCGGCGGCGGCCGCGACCCCGCCGACCGTGAAGATCGCGGCCACAGCCACCGCGACCTTCAGGGCCACGGGTCTCCCCAGCCTGCGGTGCATGGAGCGGCTGCGAGCCCGTGGAACCGTGCTGCGATGACCCGCCGCCAGAAAGGCCTCGGCCGCCGCCCGCTCGCCCGCCAGCTCACCGTCGCGCGGTGGGGCGACCGCGGCGGCGAACAGGCCGGCCAGCGCGTCCGGGACGGTCACCGGTGCACCGCGCAGCATGCGTGCCGCGGTACGCCGACTGATCCGGGGCGCCTGGTTCCTGCTCAGCACATGTACCTCAGCGCCGGTGGGGCCGAAAGTGTCACACCGGCTTGTCGACACGCTGGGCCAGCGTGCGTAGTCCCCGGTAGACGGCGGTACGCACGGCCCCCGGTCGTTTCCCCAACACCACGGCGGCGGACTTGGCGTCCAGTCCGACCACGACGGACAGCACCACCGCCTCGGCCTGGTTCGGTGGCAGTGACGCGATCAGCGTCAGCGCAGCGTCGGTGCTCATCACCTCGATCGCTGCCTCCGCGGCGTCCTGGCCAACGGGCAGCTCCGGCAGCCAGTCGGCTGGCATCGTGGTGACCGGCCGACGGCGCTGGTGGCGCAGGTGATCCAGTGCCCGGCGTCGTGCGATGGTCGCGGCCCAGGCATGGAAGCCGTCCTCGTCGCCGCGGAAGGACCGCAGGTCCCGCGCGATCTGCAACCAGGCGTCAGAGGCCACGTCCTCGGCGTCCTGCCCCACCATGACCTGCAGATATCGGTACAACTTAGGCTGTACCGACCGGTACAGAACGCTGAATGCCTGCTCATCGCCGAGCTGCGCCTGCCCGATCGCGGCCGTGACGTCGGCGTCGGCCGCCGTCTCCGCAGCCCACGACTTACCACGCTTGGGGACCGACTCCAGCACCTCATCCATCCTCTGCGGTCAGCCCCACCGCTTTCTAGCGACATCATGGTCCATGGATTCGCTGCGCGAAACCCCTCCCTGGTTGACACAGCTCTGCGGCCGAGCGCCTCCTGGGATGGTTGGGTCAGTTGCCGGCGTACCAGGCGAGTCGCCCGAGTACGGTTGCCGACCGGACCGGCCCTCGCCTCGCGCTCCGCTGACCGGTGCACTGGGCGCCCGGCAATCGCGGGCACCCGGTGGTGGGTCAGAACACCGGTACCGACACGGGACCGAAACTGGCCGTCGGCAGGCTGTCCATATCCTGCAGGGCCGGGGTGCCGCTGGTGAGCGGCTGTCGATAGAGGACTGCGACCGTCTGGCCGGTGGTCAGCGGTGCGCCGTCGAACGTGATGTCGACGATGGCGTGTAGCGGTGGCGAGTCGTCGTCGATCGCCACCCCGATGGCGGTGCACGCCACACCGTCCACTGTGATCGAGAACCGGCTGGCGTCCGGCGTGCCCTGGGCGGTCGCCAGCATCTCCTGGTCGAACTGCAGTAGCGCGTCGTTCGTGCCGGTGTCGGCCTCGCTGGCACCGGTCAGTGCGGGCGCGGTGTCCGGCCTACCGGTGGGATTCTGCGCCGTCGGACCCTCCGAGCCGGAGGGCGTCGTCCAGTAGCCGGTGTTGGTGCAGGTGATCGGTGTGGGTGAGGTTCTGGTGGCCACGTAGCTGAAACCGTGGGTCACGCCCGAGGTGTTGGGGACGTTGCCCTCGGTGGAGAAGCCGCCCTCGGT